>CANQGP010000006.1 GCA_947623285.1 uncultured Clostridia bacterium
CATTAAAAAAAATCAACCATTTCTGATTGATTTGTACTGTCTACTCATAAAAGTTCGAGCAGACTCGGAACTGGAGCGGGTACTGGGAATCGAACCCAGGCTATCAGGTCGGAAGCATGACATTCTACCACTAAATTATACCCGCTTATTATAATGTTATTATAACATGAACTTCTTTTTATTGCAATTTATTCTTTATTCTGAATTTTTCTCAATACTGCTGCTACCCCATTTTCATTATTTGATAAAGTAACGTATTTTGCTTGCTCTTTTATATCTACTGTTGCATTTTTCATTGCTACTGAATTTGGTGTTATTTTAAACATAGATATATCATTTTTGCTATCTCCTATTGTAACTATCTCTTCTGGTTTTATTTTGAAATATTCACAAGCTTTCATTACTGCTTTTCCTTTTGAGACTGCTTTAGATGTTATATCACAATAATATATATCCGTTGGATCTGCATCTGGATATGTTAATTTTTTTGATTCATTTATTATTTTTATTTCTGAAAAATTATTTTCTACATATTGTTTTAATTTGTATTGCTTTTCAAAATTTTTATTACATATTACACATTGAATGATTTTGTTTTCTTCAACTATTTTTTTCATTTCTCCTTCACTTACAACTTTGTGTAATTCATCTGGAAATATTTTTTTATTTATTGCAACTTTATCATTATATATTAATCTAACTTGAAATTTATTTTCTAATGAGTATTTTATTAATTCTCTTATTTCTTCTTTTTTTATAGATTCTGAATAAATTTCTTTTTTCATTTTTATATCATATATATCTGCTCCATTAGCTGAAATTGTATATGGACTAGTTCCTACTTCTTTTTGCCTATTTATTGTTTCTTTTCTAGACCTTCCTGATGTTAGTATTATTTTTATTCCTTTTTCTATGCACTTATGTATCTCTTTTTTATTCGTTTCACTTATATTTCTATTTGAATCTGCTAACGTAGCATCTATATCTACAAAGACGGCTTTTATCATTTTTTCACCTCTTTCTTTACTGTCTTGATTTTAACATACTTATTATTTATTTTCAATTATATATATAATTTGCAATTAAATTTTAAATAAATTTATAATAAAGTGGTAATATTGATATATTCCTCTAAATAGTGTATAATAATAAATACACGGGGATGTATCGGTTTCGACATTACATTAGAAGTATAGATAGCAAGTAGTGGACTCCGTTGGCCACTTTAAAAAACGGAATTTTAAATATAAACGCTGATAATGAAGAATTAGCATTAGCTGCCTAATTGCAGCTACGCTTTACTGAATAGTCCCGCCTATTTAGATAAAGTGTCATGATTGCGGGAAACGAAACTATGAGTTATCTTTTGTAATAGTAGGTATTTTTAAAAGATATATTTAATTTAAGCCTGTTTGTCGGCGTAAACTAAATGAATTTAAAAGACAAAATAAACTTGTAGAAATCTATATGGAAAATGTTATGGACATGGGTTCGACCCCCATCATCTCCACCAAAAAAAACATATTTACTTCAATGTTCAACATATGCTAAACCCATAAAAACCTATAAAAATAAGTATATACAGTATATATCCATATGTTATTCAATGTTGAACATATGTTGTAATTTTTTCCTACTGCATATTTTACTGCATACAAACATTACGACTCAAAGCCCTTAAAAAATACCATAGATTAGCCTTTAAACTAACCTATGGTATTGTCTTATTTATCTCATTAAATTCATCTACTCTTCCCCTTCTATATATTTTTACTGATAAATCGCTCAAAATATTTACTTCTATTTTTTCAACAACATTAAGGTCTTCCTTCACATTCTTTAGTACATCATGCTTTAGTTTCTTTTTCCTATCTACTACTAACATAATACTCCCCCTAATTGTTTCTCCGTTTTACTGTTTACATATTACCATATTTTACCATTTTATGTCAATAGTTTATTTACATTTTTTTCCATTTTTTAGGTTTTGTTTATTTATGCTTTTATATCTTTAATACTTGTCCTGGATATATTAGGTTAGGATTCTTAATTCCATTTTTAGAAGCAATAGCTTGATATGTTGTTCCATATTTTTTTGCTATTCCGCTTAGAGTATCTCCTTTTTTGACAGTATATGTAACTTGCTTATTTGCTCCTAAAATTTCATTAACTTTAGCTTGTACTTCATTATATAAAGAGCCTAATGCGTTCTTTCTTGCTTCCCCATTTCCATATTTACCTGCTATGACTTCATTTGCTAAATCAATTATGGATTTTGTTGTTTGACTAGGTGTTTTACCGCCAATTTCAGCTATTAAATCACGATACATATAATTGGTATCTACATTGCCACTAATACCGTTTATTTTTCCATTTGATGCATTTTGCCATATGTCGTATTCTCCCTCGTATTTATTAGTTCCACTTGTATAATGTGCTATCCAAGTTGTATATTTTGATTTTATCGTTCCTTTATCTAAGTAATTATTAAACCAATCTAAATTAGCATATACACCAGCCCATAATCCTGCACTTTCTATTACAGAATTGAAAGCAATACATACATCTGTTAATACTCCTTTTCCCATACCTTTAATTGAACTATCTTCCATATCAATGTAGACTGGTAATTCTAAGCTTTTACCACTTAATTTTTGTAGTGTCCATTCTGCTCCTTGTTTTGCTGTATTTGCATTATTGCAATAACAATAAACATATACACCAATTGGAATACCTAATCTTTTACATTCACTATAATTACGTTCAAACTGCTTATCTAGAGTATGATTATTTTTATTTCCTATCCACCCTAAACGTAATATAGCAAAACTTATTTGATTTTTTACTGCGTCCCAATTGATTGTACCTTTATGTTCTGATACATCTATTCCAAATCTACTCATGTTACTTGTCCTCCTTATTATATTGAATTGAACTAATTCCTAGTAATACACCTAGAAATGTGTCTATAGCTGTTATACTTCCAACTATTTCCTCTCCTAATGGCAGTTTCCATATTTGAGCTAATGCGAAGTATAATGTGCCTATTGCTGGCAATACTATTTGTGCTATGTATTTTAAAATGTCATATAATTTGTTGTTTAACATTTTTATCATCTCCTATTTATTTAATTTTTCCTCTATTCGAGTTAAATGTTTATCTATGCTATTAAATTGTGCTATTGCTCTTTCATCATGCTGTCGATATTCTGTTGTATTTGTATCTATACTTGTTTTTAACAGATTCAAACTTTCTGCTATATTGCTATTAGATATAGATAATTCTTTTAGAACTTTTGTGTTATTATCTTTTTCTTCTTTTAGTTCTTTTCTATCCTCTAAAAACATATAAACAAAAAGAGCTGCTAAAATAACAGTTCCTCCACAATTTAATATTAATTCTACAATTTTTTCCATTTACTACCTCCTATTCTTCCATATACATTAATCTACACATTAAGTTTACAGAGCTTTTACTGCCTATGGCATATGCCCATAATCCATTTGCTTCTTCGTTTTCTCTATATTTATTGTTTAAACATACAGTCACATCTCCAGAATTTGTATAACAATAGTTGTTTTTATAATAAACACTATCTTTATCTGTTGGAAGCATAATCAAAGGATTTTCTTCGTCATATCCCATATTATTACCAGTGCTACTTGTTTTTTTATTTAGATAACTTATTGCTTTATAAGGTTCTTCGAACATATCACATTTATATTTATCTCTATCGTAACACACATATGCTTGGTAATCTTTAACATTCACACCATCTATAAATTGGAAGCTGTAACTAGAACCACCAAGGGTATAAATATCTTCTAGTCCCATATCTATAACTGAATGACTTGAACTGTTGGCAGTTGTTCCAGATTGCATACCCAAAGAATCACAATCTCCTGTTTTTGTTGAATATGAATAAAGTCTACCTTTTCCTAATATTTCTGGCGATATGTTGTTTGCATATCTTACTAAAAACAGCATTTGTATTAGTGCTAACCTTGATATATCCATTAATCCCCAGCCCTTACCTAAAGATTTTGCATAATCTCTTATTATTGTAGGGTTTTTCAAAAATAGTAAAGCACCACTTTTTGACTCTATTTTACCTAAACTTTCATTAAAGCTTGATAAATATCTTCCTAGGCTAAATGGTGGAGAATAGTTAAATCCTTCTGCTGGATAAGTAGCAATTTGTATATATTCATATTCTTCATCTTGCCATCTTTTCCACCAGAATTTTGGAAAGTATGTCATTACTTGACCGTTCGTCCCATCTTCTTTGTAATTTTCATCGCCATATTCTGCTGTGACTATTCCATTTTCTGCATCAAAGTTATATGAAATAATATCTCTCCATGGATAATAATGGTTAAAAGGGTTGTCTGCATGTGTTGTTAATGGTGGCTCTACAAACAAGCCTATTGAATCATCTGTTCTTATCCATGTAGATTCATAACTTTTTTTGCTATACAATAAATGTTTTACCCCATATATATGGTCGCCATCAGGATTACGTATAATTCCTCCCTTTATATTTTTAATTTTATCTACATAGCTTCTAAAGGTATCTTCTTCTTTAACCTCTTGACCTTTTTCAATTAGAGCCTCTTTCATTAAATTTTTAGTTTCATTTAGATAATCTAGTTTTTCTTTTATTGTTCCCAACTAAACCACCTCCCCATTGATTGAGTCTAAGGGTGTGCCTATTAAAGAATCTATATAATCTCTATTATCTGATTTCATTGTATTTATATCTTCATCAGTCCAATAATCAACACCTCGAACAGGAGAATATCCAGGTAGACCTTGTTCGCCAGTCTCGCCTTTTTCGCCTTTATCTCCTTTGTCGCCTTTAAATTCTCCCGATTCTCCTTTTTTTATTAACTCTTCTTCCGTTTCTTTTAGCTTAGCTAGTTGTTCTTCTGCCTTTTCATTTCGTCTTATTTCTGCTAGTTTTCTTGTTTCTTCTTGGTTTACTCTTTCTATTTCATTAGCTATACGTTCATTTTCATTCTCTATACGGATTTTTTCGTTAGCTTGTCTTTCTTCTTCATATTGTTTATAATCTCCTACATAATTTAGATCATGTAGGGTAAATTCTAAATTCTCCATTATACACCCTCCTTCTCATTATGGGTTTGTGTTGCTGTGCCTAATAGTCTTAATGTTCCTGTTGCTGCAGTTTGTTTAACTTCTCCTGATATGATTGCTATATCAAATACATAGTTTTTATTTATTTCTAATCTATCTGTATCTGTAGCATTTAATCTTAAGTTATATTCTCTACAATTTACTCCATCTTCTTCATACTTTTTAGTACATATAATATCATCGTTTAAAGTCTTTTGTAATTTATAATTTTTATCGTTTACGTTTTCTTTTACAGTAAAATACACTTGGTCTATTTCTGGTGTCCAACCTTTGATTATAAAATCTCTTATATACGTTCTTCCTTTATAAAATTCAAATTTAATTCCTTCCATATTGCACCTCCTAAGCTGTACGTTTCCACATATAAACTACTAGGTATGGTGGCATGATACTTATTGTTTCATCATAGGTAGCATCTTCTCTTGTTGAAATTTTTTCATTTATTTCTGTTGGAACGATTATAGCATGTTTCTTCTTTACTGTTCTTGTATTTTCTGGGTCGCTATCTGTTACAGTAGAATAAAACTCTCTTCCGTCAAAAGACGTTAAAGAGAAGTGATGATGTGTGTTAGTTGCTTCTCCTCCTGTCTTTCCTGCTACATAAGTATTACCAGCTCCTAATAAAAATCTATCTGGCAAACGTTCCCATTTTCCCCCGAATAGATCATTAGGATTTTTATTATCAACATTCATATAAATTGAGCCTATAGGATATGTTTTATTTAACCAATCCAACTCAACCCATTCTGTATCGTCATCATCTCCACTTTTCTTTGCTAATACTTGTCCTTCTTTTCCACCTTTTGGAACTTTCTTTTCTATTAAGTCATTAGCTTTTCCAATTAAATCTTCTAATTCTTTCTTTAATTCAAAAATTGTTTTAGCTCCTACTGCTGTATTATTTGTACTAGATTCATTAATTTCTTCTACTAAAGGCAAATTAGTAATGCTCATTGTTGTAACTGTAATTTCTACTCTTGCACCTGTCTTTTGTATTGGTGTGTTGAATGTCAAAGATGTATCACTAACTGTATAGTTTTCTGTTGACATTTTAACACCATCAACGTACACATCTAAAATTGAATTAGAATTATAACTTTCTGGTAAATTAAATGTTTTTTCTTCTTCTGATTTTGTCACATATGTAATTGATTCTTGTTTTGCTCCTGTTGAAGTACCTAGCTGTGCTAACCATGTTTTTTCTGAACCTACAAATCCATTCCTTACTGCCACTTCATAAGCTGAATATCCTCTTTCTCCTTTGAATCCTGTTATCATTTTTAAATCCTCCTTATTTAAAAATGACATTGTAATATCTTATTCTCCTATTTCTCCGCCTTCTGGATATACTATTATTTTGCTTGCTCCATCTTCACTATATCCGCCTATCGTAAAGTCATCATTAAGCACTACATCATACCAATAAGTTTTAGGTTTATTCTTTAATGGAAATTTCTTTGTATCTTCTGGCTCTAGGGGTATTTCTACTGATGTTGCTGGCTCTACATAACCTAAATCTCTTAATGTATACTCTTTTCTTAGAATTTCACTTTTTGAATACCCTTTTTTATCCATTACAATAAAACTAATCTTGTCATCTAATTGAAACTCGTATAACTCTTTTTCTCCCGTTTCTAAATTTTCTATTTCATGAGCAATTGCTAGTCGATTAATTTTACCTGTTGTTTTATCTCCTCTGGTTAAATAAATTATTCTATTATCTTGTTCATCTATCTTAACCATTTTTCCTCCTTTCTAGGCTGTTCTAACCCATGTTCCTACAATGTACTCCTTTTCTCCGTTATATGTTTCAGAGCTTAATTGTTCCCATGTACCATAGCCCAATATTTTATTAGGGTCATTTGTTGAAAAGAATAAATCCCCTACTTTATACATTTGAAAACTTAACGTACTATTCCACTTCTCTATATCTCCTTGTGTAATGTTATCTAGCACTTCTTTGTTATTGTGCTTATGTATAGATTCTTTGTCTTCATCTGTAAAATCATTCTTAGATAAACCTTTGCCTTCCTCTTTAGGTTGTTTCTCTTCCTCTAATCTGTTTATATTCTCAGTTATAACTTTATTTTGTACTGCTCTAGTCGAAGAAAGAGATAGCTTATCGTCTATCTCCTTCTCTTTTTCTATATCCTCTACTCTTTCTTCGGTAGTACGTATTTTATTAAAATTATATCTTCGTTCCAAGTCTGTTGCTGTTCTAACACCGTTTTTATCTTGTTTTTTTAATTCCATGCTTTTACTCCTTAACTAAATAATTTCTTTAGCATCTCTGTTTTATCGGTTGTATTAATATTTAAGCTATTAACATAGTTTGTAATTCTATCCTTATAGTCTTTTATGCTATATCCACCTAGAGTTTTCTGTAATATCAACTTTTGATTTATTGTTAAATCTAAACTATTAATGTACTCTTTAACTGCAGCTTTTCTAGTTTTTGATTGAGCTGTTTTTTGTTTAGATGTCATGTCTTCCGTATTTGCATATTTATCTTTTATTTCAGCTATCTTCATAGTTGCATTAGCATAATTATCAAAGTTAATATTAGCATTAGATACTATTGGATATGTAGTGTTATTTTTTCCTATTGTGTTCCTGTAAATTATATCCTTTGTATCGTTAGAATAATTTGAGTTCGTTAATATTTTAAGTTTCTCAGTATCTTCTTCTACTTCTGATGTATTTGCTAAATAATTCAAGTAATTAGTTTGATTTAAGCCTTTATCCTTTAATTGCTCTAAAACTTTATAAGTCGTTGATGTTTCTACTTCTTGTTTTACTTTTTTTGCATAATCAACTTTATTTTTTTCTTTAGCATAATTATAAACTTCTTCTATAGCTTTTTGTTTTTGCAAGTATGTCAATTTACTATATTCTTTAGATTGCATTAAATTATCTAACAACTTGTATGAAGTCTGTCCATATTCTTTTTGGTATTTGTTATATTCATCACTTGTTAGTCTATAGTTTTGTCCATTGATTGTTAGATTTTTATCAATATATTTAGGGAATATTGAACTTTCTCCAATGCTATCGTATAAATCATTAAGTTCATTATCAACTTTACTTGAAGATAAACTTTTTCTAGTCCAAGGTGCTATACCATTTTCAAAAGTTCTTTGTACTATACTGTCTGACTGTTTCATCTCATTGCCCCATATATCAGTCTTTATAGGTAACATTTGTCTTAGTCCTGGTATTTTATTCATAATTTGATTTTTAGTTTGGTCTATTGCCTTAGATAATGGCTCTGTTTTTGTAGATGTTGTACTTCTTTCATATGTATCTAAAGTTTTAGCCAACTGCCCAAATAATGTTGGAACAAATTGGTTAACGTATGATTTACCCATTCCAATACCTATTGATGTTAAAACGTGACTACTTCCTTGTTCATAACTTTGCAATGTAGACGTCAAACCACTTAACATTGACATTTCTGCCATAGGACTCATAGCACTAGCAAATGCATTTAAAATATTACTTCCACTTTCTGATATTTGACTATATTTTGTATCTTCATCAGTACTAGATGTTTTTGTTTGTGTTTTCGATTTAGCTATCTGAAATATTTCTGCTCCAATAAACAAAGGTATTCCACTAGGTGCTAACCAATCTAGTGAATATGTATTATCCCCTATTGTGATTGAATATGTTTGATTTCCCATTTGTTCATCGTATTTTTCTTTAGAATCATCATCTCCGCCACTAGCTTTCAATATTCCTATATCAGCTAATACATAACCTAAAAATGCTATTCCACTTCCTGTTAACCCCTTAGAAATGTTATCTATATATTGATTTACAGTAATATTCCCTTTTCTTAGTCTTACTGTATCTACTATCATACTTTTTGCCAATCCTACTGGACTATATTCTAATCCTGCTTTTGCTATGTTTACTGGTGTCTTTTTAAAAGGTACTAATGCATCTGCTGCAAACTTTGTAAAAGCATTATGCTTAGAAATTTGATTTAATGCACTTGCTACTTTACTTGCTTGATGGAATGTTGCCTCTTGTGCTTGGTTTATTGCATAATTTCTTGCTTTTGACAATTGCTTATCTGTTATATTTTCTGGTGTCAACTCATTTGCTGTCATATACTCGCTCATAGCTCTTACATATCCTGCTTTTAATCCCCAACCATCTTCTGCCTCTAGTGCTTTATCGTTTAAATCAAATAATCTTCCTATTGTATTCTCTAAAGTTTCACTTTTAAAAGTCCTCATGCTATTTTCCAGTCTAGTTTTAGGGTTGTATTTATTTTCATTTAACCCTAAAGTATCAGCAATATTTGGTATATCATTCTTAGCAAATTCTTTAACTTCTTTGCTAGCTGGCTTCAATGTATGCGTTCTTTCCATTTCTGGATTAACTTTACTTACTATTCCTTCGATTGCTCCTGCAACTTTATTCTTTGCTATTTGCGTTGTTCCCATTGCTGCATTTCCTGCTATATTTCGTAAATGAGTTCTAACATTTGCAAGCATTGCGAAGTATCTCCAAGAATCTATTTTTTGCCATACTGTTTTAGATACTTGATTTCCTAATTGCTCGTATACTTCATCTACGTTTTTCTGTAGATCTGTTTTATCCTTTGAGTTTACGATTTTATCAATCATATCTTCTGTTAAATCAAATTGAGCTGCCTTATCTCCTCTTCTACGTTTCAATTCATTATTCATTTTATCTACAGACCTTTGTATCCATATTGCTTGTCCTTCTGGTGTTTGATGATTTAAAAGCGATAAGGCTTGTACTGTTTGACCTGCTGACGTACCTGCCATAGCTGTTGCTTGAATTGCATCTTGTAGTTTATTCTTTTCTCCTGTCTTTGAATAATATTGTATTAATCTTTCTCCTACTGCTACATCTGTTGCATCTATCTTTCCTCCTGTCGTAGCTTTAGATAGTAACGATTGTAATTCTCCGTCTGCTCCATAAGAATTTTTGGTTATTCTTTCATCTGCTCTTTTTAATTGTTTTTCGTTAGAATCTGGTGTGTATGTATCCATTCTCATCAAGCCTTTTGCTACTTTTCTTGCTTGTTCTGATGTATTTGGGCTTCTCATTACTGATTCGTAATGTTTTCTCGTTCTTGTATAATCCCCTATAGGATTATTTTGACTTGGTACTCTATTGTCTTCAATAGGTATTGGTATTTCTGAATTATTGCTTGTTTTTTCTGCTATATTGTTATTTTTCTCGCTTTGTGGTATAATATTATTAATAGAAGTAGATGTTGCATTCAAACCAGGGGGGCTATTTTTAGCTGAACTGGTCGCAACATCTACTTCATTTATTTTATATAGCCTTTCAATTCTGAAATGTCTTTGCCCTTCTTTCATTGTAGTATCAAATTCTACTACATAAGGATTTCCATTAATATTTACATTAGATACATAATATTTCCAATCTTTAAATTGTGGTCTATTTTTTAACTCATTTTCTTTACTTATTTGTTTTCCATTTTCAATAATCTTATCTAATTTAGAATATACCGCTAAATTCTCTTTAAGTAAAGATTTTTGAGTATTATCCTTCAAAGTATGGTGTATGCTTTCTTTTATATCTGATTTATCTACATATATATTTTCGTTTCCATTTTTAAACACATTTCTTTTTATTCTAGCAAAAAGTTTTTGTGCTTTATTCTTTATAACAACTTCTTTTGCATGCTTATAATTTATAGGGGCTGTATCTGTCTGAGATATAATTTTTGTATTTATATTTACATTTGTTATAAAATTATCTCTCACTTGCTCTATATAATTTGTAACTTTTTGCTCTATGATATTAGTTTTAGATTTTGCTTTTCCTTTTTCCAATGAAAAAGAACTCTGGTTAGAGTTCTTAATATTGTCTTTGTCTATTAGATTACTTGTTATTTTTTTTGTAATTTTATCATTAAATCCATATTGATTTTTTAGTTCTGCTTTGATTTCTGTTTCTGCTCTTTTTCTTTCTTGTATGCTTCTGCGTTGTCTTTCCACTTCTGTTTCATTCTGTTTAATGCTACTTGTACTACTTTCTCTCTTGGACTCATTCTTTCTGGCATATGTATCAACCTCGCTTTCAGTATTATTATATACCTGTTGATTGTTATTTGCAATATCCTGCCTTATTGGTGCTATATTTAACTCTTGTATTGTCTTTCCTTTTGTTCCTTTACTTGGTATATTATCTTTTAACCATTGTTCAAAGGTTTTGTTGTCTGTTGAATATCTTATGTCTGAACTGTCTGTTGGATTTACATTGTCTACATTTTTTATTTGGTTAGAATTAAATGCTACATATATTGTTTCTCCTTTATTTATAAAACCTTTATCACTGATTATTCCATCAAAGCCTGTCGTATCTTTTAAAATTTTATATACCTTTTCCCATGTTAATCCTGAAGCTTCATGTACTGCATTAACAAGGTCTATATCATCTCCACCGTATTCATATTCCATTAATGTGTTTTCTATACCTTCATAATCTTCTAAATACTGTCCTTTTGTTTCTTTATTGATTGCTTCTATAAAATTTTGATATTCGCTCTTTGTTATTGTTGTTTTTCCATAACTCATAGGTTTTTTTATATCAAGGTAAACTTCTTTTAAATTATGTGTTCCTCTTGTGTATTCTCTTGCTGTCTTTTCTTGGTCTGTAAAATAAAAACCTGCTCCTAAACTTGATGTATTCTTCCCTAAATTATCATAGTTGAAAGTATTAAATTTTCTTTCAGTACCATGATATACAGTTTTTAAATTGCCTTTTTCATCTACTACTTTACTGTCTTTAAAAAACTCTTGCTGTTCTTTTGTTAGTTTTCTTCCTTTATTATCTTCTTGCATAGAAAAAGAACTCTGATTAGAGTCCTCATTTTGGTTGATATTTTCGTTGCTTTGTGGTATAATATTAGTAGAAGAACTAGCAATGTTGGAGTATTGGACTCCTTCATTGAAATCTAGGTCTTCTTTTTTATATATTTGTTCAAATTTATTATTCTTTATATATCTTTCTAAATTATTTTTACCATAAACACTTTTTATTTGGTTTTCATCAATATACACATCGTTGTAATTTCCTTTTCCATCAATATGTATAGGAACAATAATTTCCCTATTATCATTATCCTTAAATTCTGTTACAACAAAATAATTATTATTGCTCGTTTTGTATATAGCTTGTGGAGTATCCAAATTATCTATTGCTTTTAACAATAGTTCTTTACCTAATCCATGATAATTTATGTTTTTTGTAGACAGTCCTAATTTTTTGGCTTCTTCTAGTGTATAAACAACACTTTTTATGTGTTTCTGTGTTATCAACATAGGCAAATCTTTTACACCATTGTTCACAAGAATTTTAGGTGTAAAATCTCTTGCTTTTACTTGTGTATTAGCTGATAGTGTATTGTTTAAAGTTTTATCAATTTCATCGCTAAAATTTTCACTAATATGATATTTCGTTGCAATCTCATTTGTTCCTTGGTATTTTTGATTATATGCTTTTTCAAATTTGTTAGCAATATCTTGCCAATATACCGCTTCGTTTGTATTCCCTCTTAATGAGTTTATTTTTTGCTTTATCCAATCCCATACTTTTTGCATTGTTGTTCTATCTTGATTTACTAATTGATTTATAAACTCTTGATTTCCTAAATTCTTTGCTAACATATCTGCAGCAAATTCCTCATCTATTAATTGTTGAAATACCCTACTATTACTGTCATATACTTTTGAATATGTTTCTTCTAATGCTTTTCTAGCTTCTTGATATCCTTCTTTATTCTGAGCATACTTTAATAAATTATTAACTAGCTTTCTATGATATGCTGCATCTCCTTCTAGATCATGTGACATTTCGTGAACAGCTACTTCTATAAATGCTTTATTACTTGTAGAATTAGGATTAAATACAACCTCTCTTTGCGGTGTTCCATCTTCATTTATTCCTACTACTCTCCATATAGCATTTTGATTTTCATTATTAAATAACGTTCCGTCAAATTTTCCTGTTATACCTCTTCTATTTAACATATCATCTACTAATTTTAAGCTTGTATCGTTTGTATCTTTGTTATATTGTACTGCTGTTTGCATTAAATTTGACATATTTTGAACGTTTTGTTGTGTTTGCCCTGACGTTCCATTTTGAGCAATTTGTTGCTCTTGTTGAGTAATTTGTTGTATAGGCGCAATATTTTCGCTCTGTGTTGTTTCTTGTGCGTTGTTTTGTTGTGTATTATTAGTTTTTATGTTATTTATGTCGTTTATTAATCCTCCAGAAAAAAGATTTATCATAAATGTACTTAATGTTGTTGTTATTGCAGTATCAGTCCAATCTTTAAATGAATATGAAGCATTTGGGTCAACAGTTCCTTTATCTATAACTGTATTTAATGCATCTGATATTGTTTCTTCTAAAATTTCTCCACTAGCATTTACTCCTTGTTGAACTAAGAACTTTGCTACATTGTTTTTTACTTTATCTACTATTCCTTTTTGTACTATTTTATCTAATGCTCCTTTTCCAAAAATATTAACACCACCTGTTAACATTTCTGTTCCTATTTCTATCATTGCTTTAGTATTACCAATTTTTACTGCTTCATCTAATTCTGCTCCTTTATTTAAAGCTTCTTGCGTTGCTTGTCCTTTTGAACTTATCCCCATAACTGCTAAACTTGCTTGCGGATTTTTAGTTAATGCACTTGTTATTATTGCAGGTATCATATTTCCTGCTGATTCAGCAGCATTAGCAATAAAATTAGTAGCATTTCCATAATTTTTACTTTCTTCTGCTAAATCTTGACTTATTTCATCTATAGGCTTAGATATTTCTTCATTTACTTTTTTTACTTGACTTTCTAATGTTGGATTTAATTCCCCCAACAGCTGTGTTGTACTATCTATAACTTGTTTGCCTGGAATGATGTCTGTTGCTTTTGAAGCACTTTCTATTCCCGATTGTATTATTTTATCTACAATACCTTTATCTTTGTCTTGCCATATTTTTGATAAATTTTCATTATTTTCTTTTACTATCTTTTTAAGTCCAAGTGCAGGATTTCCTATTGCAGAAATGCCTTCTAAAAGATTTAGTATATTTTGACTCATGGTTTTGTTTTTTCCTTTTTCTAGATTCGCTGTCATTTCTGTTAGTCCTGCTTGTCCTACTCCTGTTATTCCTCTTACAGTTCCAAATCCTAACTTTTTAATTCCAAAAGTAATTGGATTTTTATTAGGGTTTAATATATTTTGTGCTATTTGTTGACTATTTTGAGCCAAATCAGAAACTTTAAAAGTATGTATATTTGTATCTTTTACACCATTATTTCTTGTATATTCTTCAAATTTTCTATTTGCTTCTATTTGTGCTTGTTGCCTCTCTGCCATAGCAATTTTTCTATCATTATTAATTTTATCTATTACTCTTTTTTTCTGTTCTTCTGTTAAATATGTTGCCATTTTATACCTCCTTATAGGTTTAGGCACGTTTCTTTATTAAATCAGCAAAACTATTATAATATTCCACTATATCTTTTCCGTTTCCATCTTTACCTACTACAAAAGATAATATATCTTGTCCTCCTGGTTGAGGTACCCATCTTGTTCTTTCTTTTATTTCTTCTAATGAATATTTTTCTTTTCCTTGACTATTTTCCGTATAATCACTATTCACAGTTGTATTGCCTCCTGAACTACTAGATTTTTTTTTACTTGAACTTGAACTACTTTTCTTCAGCGAGGAATAGTAGCGAGCATCTTCAATTGCATCACGTTGCTTCTGATAAGCCATTTGTTCATTAAATTGACTTTCATTAAGCAGTGTATTATACATAGATTGCCATAATTGGTCGTAACTTGTACCAATATTTACCTTTTGTTGTAATAAGTTGTTCAATAATTCATTTCCGTATTGTATGCTTTGTATTGATAAATTTAATTGTGTTTGTAGTGCGTTATAAGCAATTTCTGCTAATGCTGCACTATTTGCTATTTGTGCTTGTGTAATTTGATTATCATAAGCGACTGTTGCATCGTTAAAACTTTGTCTTGCTGTAGCTATTCTATTTTGATATGCATTATACATGCTTACTCTTGATGTTTCCTGGAAACCACTTCCTGTTAAACCTGCTGCTGCCATTTGCTCTGCATTTGTACCATATTCGTTAGTCTGCCTTGTATAATCACTATAAGCACCTCTTTGTTCTTTTAGATAATCTCTTTGCGTTTTTTGTTTATTTTGTTCTATTTCAGCTATTGTTTGGTCTGTCTTTTGTTGTTGAATATCTGCTTGTTGTTGACCGTAGTCTTTAGCTGCTTGTATTAATTCGTTATATTTGTCTTTACTCTCGCCATAAGCTCTATCGTAATTGCTTTGTGCTTCATTCATAAACTGATTTTTTTGATTTAATATATCTGATAATCTTTGGTCAGCGGTATTCACTCCTGCCATTAATCTCACTTCCTATCTTTTTACTACATTTCCTAAGTAGGCTTCTAAAGTACATGAATATAAATAAAACGGTTCGGTTGAACTAAATTTCAACTGTACCGTCTTGAATTTTTTAGCTTTTATTCTAGGTTTCACATATCCTTTTTCTTTCCCTTTATCTTCGCTGTTAAATACTCCTAATGAAACAAACTCTTTATTATCTACCTTTGTTTCTATTTTCATATTCCTACATTTTACATCGACTACTGTTCCTCTTTTATTAGTAGTCTTTAGCATATGAGGATAACTCATTTCATCAGCTAATGTCGTAAAATATGAGTTTACTTTTCTATCTTCATCATTATTTGTTAAAGTATAAATCTTCTTTTCTGTGCATAAATAAAGTATTCCATTTTTTACAAATACGTTAGTTATGTTCTCATTAAATTCCCAATAAAACCAATCGTACTCATATACTCTATTGTTAGACCAATTACTTCTGGAATTTGCTAAATAGATATGATTATCTATTGCTACGATTAAATAACCTTCCCATTCTGCTAATTTCATATTTTTATAATTTAATTCATTTAACAATTTATTATCTACCAATGTACTCTTATGTCTTAAAACTTGCTCTGTTGTTACATCTCCTGTTATACTTTCCATTCCTCTGTCACTAAAGAATACTATATCATCATTAAAGTTTATTCCTGTTGCTACGCAACCTGTTGAAATACTAGAGTGTGTGCTTGGATATACTTTCCCTGCTGTTTCATCTATTGTTGGATTATGATAGAACACCGTCGTATTTGTTTGGCTTGGCTCTTTCATTACCCATAATGCATTGTTTCCTGCTACTAATGCTTTTATCTTACTGTCATCTACTCCTTCTGTATAATAATCTGTATCACTACAATATTCTGGTTTGTCTAATGAACAATGCCATAACATATTAGGATAATTAGGATTACCACTAAAAAATACCCTGTTATCGAAAACTTCTAACAAGGTACATTCTTCTATTCTTTTTCTATATCCTTCAACACTTTTCTTAAATAGAACTACTATGTTGTCTTGTCCATCTGTTAATGGCTCTGGTGGTGTTTCATTGAATTTAATTAATCCTTTACTTGCATCAAAAGTATATTCAGTATTTTCTATTATTTTCCCATCTATTGAAACAACTGGAATAAAATCTTCATCAAAGTTTTCAACATCTAGGTAATAATCTGTGCTTTCTCCATCACTACAAAATTGATTTTTTCTATAATCTGATAAAAGGTTTACATCTTCGTAGGTTACTCCTCTTCCTTCTGGTTGTTTACTTATAGTTGTTGTTGGAATATATCCTTCTACTTCCTTTACTTCTTTACCGTCATACACTAAATAATTCGCTCCGTCTTTTATATAAAGGTTTGTCTTATATATAAAGTATTTACTTTCTTGCTCTGCCATTTTTTCATAAATGACTTTATCATCTTCATAAAGTTTTGCTCCACTATGAATTATCATCTTTCCGTTAAAGAAAAAAACACCATAGATAATATCTTCTACTTCTTTTATTAATTCAACATCTGGTCTTGTTTCTATACAATTGCCATTACTGTTTTTATAATTTATCCATACATTTAATGCATCTGGAGAACGATTTAAACTAATTTCATCTTTTCTATTGCTAAAATCAACACCTCTAAATTTTTCATAATTTCTATAAACTAAGCTTCCGCTTGCTAGACTACTTGTTGTTGACATTATACTTCAACTCCTCCATCTATATAAATACCACCTTGTGCATTTCTTGAATCTAATCTTTCTAGCAATTCTCTATATCTTTGTAGATACATTTGACCATGGTCATTTGCAACATCAGCCATTAATAGATTACCTGCTACTCCCAAAACCATACATTCTAATGCATCTGTATCTAATTCAAACTCGTAACTATCTTCTGTTTCTTCTGTTATCGGCTCTGGATATTTTGAATAATATATTTTTGCTGTACCTTCTGTTGTAAATATTACTCTTTTTCCTATAACGATACTCTCTACTCCTCGTATAGTTTCAACTTGGTATATCATATTATCTATATCAGTCATATCTATTGAATACTCTGTTTCTCCTTCTGAGAATTCAATATTTATTGTTGTATAATCATATATCTTTTTGAATCGTACAACTTCATGCATAACATTATTTGTTACATGGTTCATCTTAGCTGCTAGATCTGTATCTTCTGTATAGTCGTCTGCTTCTTCACTATATTCTTCAATTAAGGTGTATACTTTAGCTTTAAATTCTTCTAAGGTCATACTATTCCTCCTTATCTGTTGACAATTCTTTCATCGTATATTCTTTATCTCCTAAATCTTCTATACATTCGTAATCTTCTTTTGCTTCCGATATTGTTACAAAATTGTTTTGAGGTACTACTAATCCTCTTTCTGGACTTTCAAATATTACTACCATACCTTTTTTTAGTTTTACTGTTATTCTCTCTGTTCTAGTAAATTGTTCTGCTTCAATTTTTTCCCATCTAGTATATTTTAGATTTTTTACTTCTGTCTTTAACTTTCCGTCTTTTCTTTCATATTTTAGTTGGGTGTCTTTATCCACCTTCAACCCTTTATATATTGAAACATCTGGTATTGCTACTAAATTCTTGAACTTTTGCATTCTTCTTTCCTCCTTATTTCGCAAGGGTAGGAGTTGCACCTACCTTAAATCTCTTCTCACGATATAAAAGAGGGATTGCTCCCTCTCATGTTATGAAGCTTTTGCATCTGCTATTTTTAATACTTGGATTCTATCTTCATCAATTACCTTAGCTCCGAATGTGTCTAATCCTCTTACCATATCTTTAAATCTGAATGGGTGTCTTAATGCTTCAACTTCGTTTATTTGACCAGCAAAGGCAATAGCTTTCTTACCTCTGATATCGCAATAAGTATGTGTACCATCGTTTTTCATATTGTTTGACATGATTACAGAGAATCCATCATAAACACCAACTATACCTTTCTTGATATACTCTGGGTTGTTTGTTGATAATGTAATTAATTCATTTTTGAACTTGTTATATACTTTAGGTGTTATTTCTATTACACCTTCTTCGTCAAAGTTTCTTTCTCTCAATGCTACGATACCATCGTCTACACCAGTTTTAATAGCTTCCTCAGTTATTTCAGCTATTTCAGTTACATGTCCTTCTGTTGTTACCTTAGAAATAAGGTCTGCTATATAGCTATCTCTTGCAACAGCTAATTTATGAACTGCTTTAGCTCTATAACCTTCCATTAATCCAGGTACAGATTGAGCTTGATTAATATCGTCTACTAAGAATGAGAATTTCTTAGCTTGGTCAATTACTAACTCTTGACCTTTATCAGACATTTCTTCATACTCTAAATCTGTGTTGCTATCGTAATCTTCAACTGTTGGTTCTCCTATTCCTAGAATTTTTACACTTCTCGCATATTTACAATCGCCCTCATAATCTCTAAGGCAATTATCTACTAATTTACATGCTAATTCCAAATCATCTTGGATTTTTTTACTCCATATAGTTTGAATAAAGTTTGTTACTGCCATTTTAAATCATCTCCTTAATTTTAAAATGACATTGTAATAACTATTTCCACTTACTCATGGATTTTTCAATCCTTTCTACTAGACCAGGATTTTTGTCTAAATCTTCTCTTGTAAAGCTTAATGCTTCCTCTCTAGTATAAAAATCTTTCAATCCTGTATCGGTGGAATCTTCTGACTTCATGCTCCCTATAGTTTCTACTTGTTTTTTAGGGCTAAATTTATTATACATTTCATACTTTTCCTTTATAGATAAGCTTGGATTTAGTTTACTTGCAAAATCTTTAAATTCTGCATCATTTAGTATCTTTTCATCTACCCCTATACTTTTTAGCTCTTCTATTGATTCTTGATTTCTTTTTTCTTCTTCAAGTTTAGCAAATATTTTCTTTTCCCTTTCTGTCATGTTATTACCTTTAGCAGATAATCTATTAATCTCATCTGATATCTCATCGTAACCGTGGTCTATGATATCTTTAGCTTCTGCATTGGCTAAAAGTTCTTCCTCTCTTTTTGTATATTTTGGTGCTTCTGGTATTTCAACACCATTACTTCTGTAATAATCTTCTAGCTTTGTTGTTGCTTCGTCTAAATTAGCTGTTCCTAAACCTGCATTTAGAGTGTTTTGTAGTCTTGAAAGTTTCCTTTCGTATTCTTCTCTAATTTTTTGCTCGGTTCGATAAGCTCTATCTTGTGAGATTTTGTTCATCTCTTCTTGGGTAAACATTCTTTCCTTTGGTTTTTCTTCATGTTCAGATGATTTTTCCCTTGGTTTTTCTTCATGTTCAGATGATTTTTCCCTTGGTTTTTCTTCATTTGTTACTACCACTTTTTCTTCTGCTGTGTCTGTCACAGTATTTTCATTTGTAGTTTGTTCTACAACTTCTTTTCCATTTTCCATTTTAAATACCTCCATTTAACGTCTGCGTCGACGATACCTTTAGCTTTTTACAACTTCAATGTTTGGTTGATATTTAATAACTTAATAACTATTTTGTATTACCGCTTCTTGCGGTTGTTCTTGAATATTTTGAGTTGCCTCATCTATAAGTCTTGCTTGTCCTGCTGGGTCTGCATTAATAAAGTTTGCTGCCCTTTGTTTTAATAATTGTGCTTGTGCATTTATCTCAGCTATCTTCCTTTGCTCTTCTTCTTGTTCTTCTATAATATCTAATAGCTTCTGTTTTGGCATTACACTATCGTCTGATAATGCATTTGCGTATATTTTCAATTGCGGTAGCATTTGCGGACTAAACATACCTTTTGTAAATAGATTTTCAATTGAACTCTCTTGTGCAAATTTATCAAATGCTCCTTTAGGTGTAATATCTATTTTTACATCTGCTTGCAACTTTTCCATTACACTAGAAGGTACTTTAATTAATGATATAACTTCTTCTCCTGTTTGAGGGTCTTTTTCTGTTTGTTCCAATGTTATTCCTTCTGGTGTATATGTTATCCACATATCTAGCCATATTCTTGCTAAATCTTCTATGAATTTCTTTAAACCTGCTAATTGTTTGATTAATGGTTGTTGCATTGCTTGCTGGACTGCAAGTATTGCTTTACCTGATGCTTTTTCTGGGTCTACTCCACCTGTTGCCATATCTCCTGCATTTCTTAATTCTCTTGTTATATTAATTAAATTAGTCATCAATCCTTGCACATCTCCACTCATTGCTGCAGGTGGTATAATTCCAAATACTTTATTTACATCATCAATTGTCATATTATTTTTAGTCTTAATTATTCCGCCTATCTGATTTACTGCACCAGGATTTTGGATTTTATCCATTGCAATGACTTTTTGAGGATACGAGTTTTGTTTCACACTTAACAACATTCTTGCTAACGTTTTATTAAGTTCTATTTGATTTGGTATTAAATATCTTACTTCTCCCTCTCCTCTACTACTACCCTTTTTTTGTTTCCAGTTGAAATGTGCTATTGGATAATATGTGAGCTTAGTATCTGTATCTTTCTTTATTTCTGTATATTTTACAGATTTAGCATAATGAATCGTGCCTTTTTCTTTCCACATTTTAGTAACAACTGTTACCATATCTTCTCTTTCATATTTTGCGTCATCTCCCGCTTCTTCAAAATAATCTTTATCTGCTCCAATTAATGCTATTTTATCTTCACTAACACCATCTGCTTTTGCTATATTTATTGCATTAATTAACGGCATACGTTGCTTAATTATAATAAATGGTTGTGTTTGAATATCTGGATTGTTTTCATTTCCATATTGAACATCATTCTTACTAAGTATTTCATTTACTGGATTTTGTTTTTCTTTATCATAATTAACGTAGATTATACCTTCATCGTTGATAGCTGAATCTTCTGACGTTTCCCTAACTTTTAAATCCATATTGTCTTTTTCCCATACTTTAGCTGCCTTTTTGTTTAGCATTTCGCAGGTATCCTCTGCTGTTTTTCTAAACTCTTTATTCTCATAATTCTCACTTGAATAATTTATTGCCCATAGATTAGCATTAATTGATGATGTTTTATGATCTACTATTGTCATTATGAAATTGAACTGTGCTTGTTCTATTCCTTCTATTTTTGCACCTTCCCATTGATTGCCATTATAAAATCTATAGTTCTTATCTGTATCAGTGAATATATTTCTCATTCTCATGAAGTTTCTACCTTGCTCGTATAATTTCCATATATCAGTTTGCTTTAGTTCTTTTAAATCCATTTTTATCCTCCTTACATAGGAATATCCTTTTGTCCGTTTGGTGTTCCGTCGTAGTTGTCTATGTTTTGCCTTATAACATCAAACTTTTCTTGTTGTTTTTCTTGTTCCTTTTCAATCTCCCTTTGCATAGCTTTTTGCTTATGTGTTTTTATGAGATTTATACTTATTTCTTTTGTTTCTTGTTTGCCTTGACCAATCTTAAAGCCAAAATAAAAAGCTAGCATTGTTGCTAACCATGTTGACCACATTATTATTAAATTCATTCTTCTACTCCTTAAATAACTTGTATTTCTTCGCCATAATCTGCTGTTACTGGCTTTTCTATATTAAAATTAAATCTCATTTCTTTTGGTATTGGAACAACATTAAATGTTACTTGTGTTCTTGCTTCATGTGCTATTGCTAAGCCCATCATTTGGTCATCGTGTCCACCTTCTGGAGCTTCTATTCTTCCCTTTTCGTTTCTGATAATTGTTAATAACTCTTGTAAAGTATCTTCATCGTTAATTGTATCTGTATGTTCTCTTACTATCTCGATTAGATTAGATATTATTGTTGGTCGTGTCAATACTGTTGTTTTAAATCCAAAACGTTTCTCCTTTTGACCTGTATATGTATCTACTTTTTCTCTTACGTATTGATTCGTGTACCCTAGCCTTGTTAATTCTTTTATTGGAAAACTATCAAAATTAGCTTCTATTGCCATTAATGCAGGTTCTTTTATAATCTCGTTATCAACAACAACCTGGGCTAAATAATAATAACCTAAGCAATACATTTGTTTAACATATTCGTCTGGGTCAAATTGTTGCTTTAATACTGCCACTTGGTCTCCTGTCTTAGCATCTAATACATGACCTGTATAATAATCTGAACCATCTCCTGCTGTATCTCCACCTATACAATATTTAGTTTGTTTTGGTACATTAGGAATTTTATATATTTTTACACTTCCATTCGGGTCATTTATCCATTGAATGTTTGTTATCTTCATTCCATCATAGTTATATTTGAAATATCCTACTTTTAATGGCTTAGGTATTGTTTCTAATCTATTTATAATCGCCCCTTTATCAAAAGGACATGTTCCAGTTGATAAAAAGGCTTCATGAGGATTTATAGGATACTCTTGAATGAATTGTGATTCATCTCCAGCACAGTTATTTTGTATGCACCATCTTCGCCAAGTTAATTGTTCTAATGTTACACCATATATCTGTTGTAGTTCTTTTTCTTTCTCTGTTAACTTAAATCCTGTATATGGCATTTTGTATTCTTCCATTTCGTGCCAACCAACAAAAATAGGGATAAAATCACTTTTACCCCTAACTGCTAAATCCCATAACGTTTTAAAATATTCATATCCATTTGCTGTGCTTTCTATTACTATCATTGTATTAGGCAAATTTGGTACTGCTTGAAATAATCCTAATGCTGTTTCTTTTGCTCTATCTCCCCAAAATGCTAGCTCTGATATATGTAAATTATTAAATGTATCTGACCTTCCTACACCACTACTACCTGCTGTCATACATTTTATTTTGCTTTTTAATCCTGTTCCTTCTTTATTATCAAAAACAAGCTCTTTTGCATTGCTTGCTTTTAAATCTGGTTGCATTACTGTTGGCAAATTGTCATACATTCTTTTACTCATATTAAAAAGATTTGTTGTTGCCTCTTCTTTATGTGTAATTATACCTGAATTAATATTGAACTTTGTAGCCGTTTCCTTGAATATAATTGCTTCTGTTAATGTGCTAAAACCTATTTGCCTTGCTTTTAAGATTATAATCCTTACTGGCTTTCCTTCTTTTCTTTGCTTTTTAATGGCTTCGTATAACTTTAATTGTCCTTGATTTAGTTTTAAATCTATTATTCTTCCTGATTTATCCCTAATTTTTATATATTCTTCTATATATGCTTTTGTGTTAATACTCATCGCCTTCAACCTTCTTTAGGTAGTCTTCTATTGATATTTTTGTATCTACATCTGCTTTTAGGTCTTTTCTATCTCTATAATCAAATTTATTCTTCATGTAAAATATTTTAAATGTATCGTTTATGTCTGCGTTAATGGTTTCATCTTCTAATATTTCATTTACTTTTTTAAATGTGTCGGAGTAATACTCTTGCTGTGCATAAAACGTATCTCTATTCATATCAGCAAAAACACAAAATCCTGCTATATTCGGAAGTTTACTTTTTTCTTTACAATATTCTATATACTCTTTAAATTTATTTTCGAACTCTTGTGATGTTTTAAATTTTCTTTCACTCATCTAATCACTTCCTATCTTTTTTTACATTTCCCTATAACTCCATGTATAAAATCACTTATTTCATCTATTGCCACTATTATTAAGCAAATAATAAAGGTTACAAAAATTATAATTCCTGCTAATATATAAAGTCCAGCTAATAATATAACTGGACTTAAAATAATAATTAGTATGATTGTTATTATTGATAACATTATATTCATTTATTTCCTCCTATATTTGAAAAATATAATTTTATTTTTCTATCTTATGTAAAACAAGTATTAAAAATCCTCGGCAAAACACTTTGTTTTCAAATGCCCTTTGCTTATTTATCAGTATTTTTGCGTTCTTTACATAACTTGTTTATATTTTTCTACTATTTCATTTATGAAGTCATTGCTGCAGGTTACAATCTCGCAAACATCTTCGTAATTAAATTCTTTTTCGTGTTGGTTATGTCCATATTCCCATAACCAAACATGCACTAATTCATGTTTTAATGTTTTAATTATATTAACTTGATTTTCTAATAATAGTATTTCTTGTTTTTTATATATCGTAATTCCTAGTGTATAATCGTTTTTCATCTCATTATTGATTACCGCTTCATCTACTGTCTTTATTTCCCATTCACTGTTATTTATTTCAAATTTCATGTTTAATCTCCTATTCTCATGGCTTTTATTAATACTCCTATTGGCTTAGGTTTATATTTATTACACTTAACCGAGCCGTCTAATTTAATCCTTAATTCTTCTTGACATTCTTTTTTGTTAATACAATTACTACATACTTGTTTACTGAAATTTTTAAATATATTTTCTGGACTCATATTTTTTCTCCTACTATTCAATTACTAGTCAACTACTAGTCAATTACTGTTCAATTTTATAAACACTATAAAAAGTACATGGAAGGTCTTGTTATATCTATGCTAGCTAGATATAAACAAAGTAATAGTTTTTAGCTCTCCAATAAGAATGCTATTACTCATTTCTTATCAAACCTTTTTATGGGGAAAGCCTTTTTCCCATATACTCTTTATACTATTTATATATAAAAACTAGATAGTTTGAAGGGGGAAGGGGAATTCTTAACTATCTAGCTTTGCTATACATAAATTTTTTTTGCTTTAAAATCTCCATGAGCGGAGATAGGAATTGAACCTACATCTTCTAGGATATGAGCCTAGCCATCTACCATTGATATTACTCCGCCATTTTATAGAGCAAGTCTTTCTTGCTCTATATAGAAAAAAACAAACAAAAGGTCTAATAAAAGTATTATTATTTTTCCACATGGTCTATTGAGTTAGTATCTCTCTAACTGTGAATGTTTCAAAACTATAGGAGGTTTTGATATTACAATGCCTATTGTATATATACCATAAGTCAACGGTGCTTTTCAGTTCCTTTTGGGGAAAATTTTAGAAATGTCTTTACTCCCTTACTATTCATTTTTTTAGTGTATTCATAATCAAACCTTAAATCATTAGCAACACTTCTTAATTTCTTCCCTAGTACATAGTGCTTAAATAATATATTAGCATAAGGAAAGTCTAATAAATTAATTTCATCTACTATTCTTTTTTGTTTTTCTTGTATTATTATAATTTTATCCATTAATTCTTTAAACGAATCTTCTAATCGTATCAACTTTTCCGCTTCTGCATCATAATGTTTTTTAGTTCCTTTTGGCTCTCCAGATAATACAGCTGTCAATCTATTAATTGTTTCCTTACAACTTTCTATGTATTCTATTCTGTCTTTTATCCAATCTTCTGTATATTTATAATTTTTCAAATCTTCATATTTAAACATAGGTATTCCTCCTATTTTTTAATCCTATCTTTAAAAAATGTATCTTCTGCTTTTTTTAAGTTTGATTCATACTTTATATATTCTAGTTTTATTACTTTTTTAAACTCTTCTCTTATTTTTTTAGCCTTATTCTCACATTCTTTACAATAGTCGAATGTCTTTTTATGTAGCACTATAGTTTTTAAATTATTTTTATTTTGTTTGCATAAGTCACATTGACTTTTTATCATAACAACACTTCCTCTTATATACTTAACAAAACCTTCAAGCATTTATTAACATTGTCCATTTCCTCTTCGCTTAAATGATATCTTATATCTTCTACTTCTTCTTGATCTATAACTTTTATACCTTCGCAACATACCGTACTTCCATGATAACTACAAGATGAATGTATTAATAAATCTGGTCTTTTGTCTTTACTTGTCATCGGTACAACAATGCAAGTAGGACTTGCCTTATTTCCTTTGTCATTAGATACTACTAAATATGGTCTTCTTCCCATATAGGAATACTTTAAGCGATAATCTTCTTTGTTATATTTCAGATAAACTACATCTCCTCTTCTGACTTTATTTTTTTCATATTGTTTTAGCTTTTTTCTTAGTTTTTCTATCTCTTGTACATATATGTATTCTTGCCTAGTCATTGATATCCTCCTTTTTGTTCATTTCCTCTAAATATTCTAATCCTTTGTTTGTTGCTATTTTTATTTCATTTGTTCTTATCAATTTTTTAAATCCATTTTTGTTGTATAATTTGTTTCTTAATGATTTTTTTCTAGGCTTAATTTTTATTCCTTTTTCAATTTCCCAATCTTTTAATGGTCTGCCTTTCATTTTATCCCTCCTAACTCTTTTATTACTCCATTTATTAGCTCTGCTATTTTTTCTATAGTTTCATCTCCTCTTATTCCTAATTTTTCTGCTATATATCCTGGACTTTTTTCATTATCTATTTCAAAGCCAAAACTAGACCACCCCATTATAGATACAAATAAGTCTGTTGGTCTTAATCCAAGTTGAAGAATATTCCCATATTCTTTGTTTGCTTTATATGTAAATAAAATATCATAATGTGTAGAACACTCATCTGTCCAACCTATTATTATTGGTTGTCCTTTTTTTAAAATTTTGCTATTTCTTTGTATGTTTCTTTTCCGTTAATTATTTCGTTATAACTATCTTTGTTCATGCTCTAATCCTCCTTTAATAGTTCTTGTAAAAGTTCTATATCATAATTATGTGCTTGTTTTCTCCCAAAATTCAAGCTGTCGCTGTCTGCTACAACTATGCTTTCTTCAATACATTCATTTGCTAAATTCATTGCTTTTTCTATCTTCTTTTTCACTTCTTTTATTTTCTTTTTAGGTATTGAATTTTTATAATCTTTTATATTCTGTTCTATTGCCAATTCATACTTTCTTTTATAACTCTCTAATGCTTGTAATACTGTTTTTGTTGCTATACTTTGGTTGTCTAAATCAGCGGTTAATTGCATTACATTAATATCTCCATTTTTTCTTGCTTCTTTTACAACTTCATTGTTTGATTTGACTGTTTTCTGTAATATTTTTATTGCTCCTTCTAATTGCATTACATTAAATTCCATAAGCTAGTCCTCCTCTAATAATTCTTTTAATATATTTATAACTTCATCTATTGTTAACATTGTCATTACTGCATGACGTGGTGTCATTCCTAGCGAATTTTTATATGGTAAAAGTTCTGGTTCTGCTTTATATTTTTTCTTTTTCTCTAATTCTTTTATTTTATTTTCTATTTTCTTTTTAGGTATAAATTTCTTTTCAATAAATTTCACTTGTTCACTAGTAAAATCTTCCCCTGAATCTAGTTTATGTATTAATTTTTCTCTATCTTTTAATGCTTGTAGTACTGTTTCTATGGCTTCATTACTATATACATAACCTTGTTTGCACAAATCTTTATCTTTCATGATTTTTAAATATTTTATTGCTTTTTCTAAATCAATTTTATCTTTCATAGTTCCTCCTTATATCTATCTTCTAGTGTAGCTATTATTTTAGATATTCCATATTGTTTATCCTTTCATTATTTTCTTTTCAAAATATTTCTTTACTTCTTCTTTATCTCCTAAAACAATATATTCATCTTTTTTAATATCCAATATTGTTAATCCTGAAAGTTGTTCTGCCATTTCATCTATTATTTTGTCTTTCTTACTGTTTTCTTGTTCTAGTTGGTTTATGTATTGTAAAAGTGTTTTTATAGCTATTCCTTTTTTTATAATTCCATCAGTTGTAAACCAAGTTACAAAATCTCCTATTGATAAAGGTTTTACTTCTTTTTTTTGCTTTCTCTATTTCTTCTTTACTTAACATTTAAATACCTCCTACATATTTGAGTTTCCTAAATATAAATGCTCATTTACATCTTTAGTGTTACTATCTATTAAGCATTGTTTTAAGGTTTTATTTCCACTTTCTAGTTGGTCTATTTTATTTTTTAATAGCAAATTTTCCTTAATTATTAATTTTACAAATTTATGTATAAATTCATTTAAATCAACTTGTACTAATCCAAAATTTTCTGCCAGGCTTTCACTCATATATCCTTCAATCTCCCCATTTGTTATAAATCTATTCAAACTCATATTGCTACCACATGGTCTTTGACACCAATTATATTTTTTTAACAAATCTTTTTCTTTATCATCTCTAAAAAATGTATATGTCTTTTCTTTTTTTGCTTTATAACTTAATATTGCTTTTTCTATAAACCATTCATCTCCATATTTTTCTTTACTTATCCTTTTTAGTAATTCTTCTTTGTTTTCTATTTCTTCTTTACTTAACATTTTCTTGTGCCTCCTTACTTATAACTTTATATCCTAATGCTCTTATTCCATCACATATTGGTTTAAATGTTCTATCTTGCATATTCCAACTTTCGTGAACTATAATGCCATATATTTTTCTTTGTTCATCTTTATCAGATGTAATTTTATTTAATATTCTTTGTATATGTCTATTCTTTTGACCGATTACTCTATAATCTGGATAGTCGCTATCTTCTTGTTCAAAAATATCTATATACCATTTTTGAACTTTCGCTATATCTACTAAATTTATTTCTTTACTCATCTAACCACCCCTTTTCTTTACAGAATTGATTTATCGCTTGTAATTCTTGCATTGTAAACCATTCATACATACCAGACACGCCAACATTATTTGAATTTTCTTTTCCAATTCTTTTATTTAAAGTAAAAAAAACTATATTTTTTTTATGTTTTTTATGTTTATATACAATTCTTACTTTGTTAAGTTGTTCGATTTTTGTATATCCTAATTCTTCAAACATTTTATCTGATTTACTCATCTTCTACCTCCAACAATTCAGGGTTATCTGTTGCATTTCCTATTACTTCTATATCTCCAAAATAATCATATAAAGGTTGTTCTCCATTTTCAAAATCTTCTATGCTATTCTGTTCATTTACATATAAGAAATATCCTAAATAATCATTATCCCATAATACTTTTGCAATTACATCTCTATTTGTTTCTACTATATCTCCCTCAAATATCTTCTTTCCATTTTTATCTCTAAGCCCTGTATATTGTCCTATTGTTTCTGGATTTACACAAAAAGCAACTCCATCATAAGTAACTATTTGATATATATCACAATTTTGTGTATCTTCTTCCCCTTTATATGTCTCAGTTATATGTACTAAACTGCCATAAACCCATTCTCCATTATCTAACCTTTTCCCTCTAAACTCTATTTCTCGCATACTTCTTCCTCCAGTCCTAAATCTTTTAAGGTGTAATATTCATTTTTCTTTATATTTTCGAATTTTAATTTTTTTGGATAATCTATGATACATATTATATGGAAATTATCATTTTCAAAACTAATCGAACTTAGAGTAGTCTCAATTCGTGAAATGCCGTCATAGTATTTTATTATATTTTTCAAAAACTCTCTTTCTTCATCTGTCAATAAATCTTTCTTCTCATAAACTGTGTACCAACCATTTTCTCCTATACGTTCTATTTTTAAGATTTCTGTATCTTTGTTTTCTATTTCAAATAGAATTTCTTTTAAATCTCTGCTACTTTTAATTAATTCTATGAATATTTTTCCAATACTTTTATATGTAAGCCTATCCCCTACTTGTATATCTAAATCTTTCATTATTCTTCCTCCATAAATTTATTATTTTTGTGATATTCCTGTAATTTTCTAAATATTTCCTCTTTTGTCCCTTCAAATACATCCGCACTTCTTTCATTTTCTTTTTGTATTGTTAAATAATAGTGTTTATTTACTTTTTGATATATTGTATAAACAGTGCCTTGTAAATCTTTAAATGTTCTTATTTTTATATCATATATGGTTTTTATTTCTATTCCTCCCATAAATTATATTTTCTATTTTCAAATTCCTCATGTGTTAATATTGATTGTAAAAATTGTCCTTCCTTAATGTCCTCTTTTACTGCTTCAAGCATTTCGTTATCACAAATATAAATAACTTCTTTGCTTAATACATCAACTAATTCAACTATATCCCCTACTTCTATTAAGTCTGTTATGTTTTTGAAATGAGTTTTTATATAATTTCTATGACATTGTAGACTTGTCTTTCGATTTTGTAGTTTTATAAAACAATCAAAAGGACTTTTATATAAACTACTACTTTTTCTTGAACTATATCTATCAAATATTCCAAACTTTCCATCAACAGTTCTTACCCACTCGCCAACTTCAATTTTATCCATTATCAAATCTCCTCTATTTCTAAAATCACTTTTGCTTCTTTATCGTACTTAAATTCATCTGTAAATCCTGCTACATAGTTTCTATTATCATCTTTTAATTTCCCAGCTTTTACAAGCGAATCCAAAATAAACTTCTTAGCAAAACAAACATTATCTAAATCACGTCTTTTGTTTTCCTCTACCCATGTGAACTTTATTTTTATTGGCTTTTCAAATTTAGGTAGTTTATTTATAAAATATCCTATGTCATTTTCAACTTGCCTCTTCATATTTGCTCCAGCATAACGATTTTTTCTACATTCATTTATATACTGGTTTAAACTTGGTAGCTTAAACGGTATTTCTATCTTAATCATAAATTTATCCTTTCCTACATCAACGTATATTTTTTACATTTCTCCACTCTCTAGTTTCATAATTAAAAATAACTGGCTCTACTTTTGCTAATGCTTCCATGATTTTTATTTTTGGTTCATTTTTTCTTTTTGCCTTTTCATTATGTCCTTTCATATAAGATTTTGCTATTTGAATAGCAGTTAAACCACTTTTCCAATTTCTAATTATATCTTCTTCAGACATCACTACTTTTTCTCCTCTCCTAGGCACTATTCGTTTTTTATAGCCTCCTCGCAACTTTTAATTAATCTTGGGTACATAGTTATTCCTCCGGCATTTCATACACTTTAGGAATGTTAAAAATATTAGGTTTGGTATCTGTTTGTCCTTGCAAAATTGCTGGTTCACCTTCTAGTTTTAGATATGAACTATATTTTGTTGCAATCTCCTGTAATACTTCTTTTGCTCTTTCTTCGGTTTTGTAGTGTGCTACATCTTCTCCGTCAATAGAGATTATCCATAATTTTTCTGATGTTTCATAGCTACTGTCATAACTAATTGTTATTATATTGTTATATTTTTTTACCTTCTTTTTATCTTGACTAACTATTAACATTTTCTCCTCCTTCCAGTATGTGTTCAACATACTTTAAAAATTCTCTTGTTTCTTTTAGTGTTTTTGACTCGCTTTCAGTTTTGGTTGAAACTTATCTAAACATTCTAACCTATCTCTTGCTATTTCTAATGCTCTTTTTCTGTTCATAAACTACATCTCCTTTTTCTAATGGTTTTTTAATACTTTTTTCACAAGCTTTTTCTTGTGGATTTTCTATAAACTCACAAAAAGGATATTTCCCACACTCAATACATCTCATGCAGTATCAGCTCCTTTGTTAGCATATAAAAAATCTAAATTATCATAATCTCGTTTGATATAATTTGCATTAAGCGAGTTTCCTTTTTTTTCAGCTTTATTTTTTTTGAATTTCTCATCTTCTTTTCTTGCTTGTAGAAGTGTATTTATTCCCTTTTTGCTCCAATTATTTAATATTCCTTTAATATATTGAATTGTTCTTTTGTCTGCCTCTACTGCTTTTTGCATAGCAAATACAACTAATTCTTTTGGCATCTCTTTTAAATAATCTTCTAAAACACTTATTCCAAACGGTGTGATAAGCCCAATGTTATTTTCGTAAAATTTAATAACATCTTGCAAACCGTCAACACGACTGTCGTTTGCATTTACATTTGCATTTTTATTATCATTTACATTTTCATTTACATTTACATTAGGTTTTGTTTTGGTTTCTTCTTTTTCAAAACCTATGGTTTTTTTATTATTAAAACCTATGGTTTCTTTTTTTGGTCTCCCACCGTTTTTTTCCATTCTTGTATCTTTCGCTATTTGCAAGTATTTGTGGCTTTATTAGGGTAAAAATTGTTTTTGCTATTCCTGTTAATTCTGTATCATTTTCATTAAGTGCTAACTCACAAATTGCATCATATAACCTTAGTCTATCTTTATCTTTTAAATCACTTAGTGCCTCAAAAAAGCTTCTGTAAAACACAAAACTTTCTTTTTCGTTCATATTTTTTCTCCTTTTGTATTTTTTAAAGGGTTAAAACTCATTAAGTCTTAACCCTGTTGTTTCTTTATTTAATTAAATCAAAAATAATATCTGTAAATATTGACAATAAAATTGCTGTTATAAATCCAATTTGATATATTGTTTCTTTTGCTTTCACTTTAGCTATTGCCCACTCTCCAATTATTTTGTATGTGATTATGTATATAGCAACAAGCGTTATTATTAATAAAATATCTAACATTTTTATTTCCTCCTATTGTATAAATTTGATTTTCATTCTTTTTCATTTTTGTTTACTTCTATTTGACTTTTTTCTAAAATTTTAATTACTTTTTTCATATGCTTATAACCATGTTTTAAAAATTTCCTTGCGTTTTCTTCAGTTGTTTCTACTATGCCTACAATTTTAACTAAATCGTAAGCATCTCTATTCTCAACAATTGCATAATCTCCTATAATGTCTTTTGTTAAAATTCCTTCTACAATCCAATACAATGTTTCTTTTGTTAAGTTAATAGTCCCTGCTATTAAATAAACTTTACCCATTTTTCATTTCCTCCTATTTTTTATTTTTAATATATCTTCTTTACTTATAATTTCATCGTGTATTTTTCTGTGACACATTCTACAAACTTCAATTAAATTCTCTTCAACATCATCTCCACCACTTCCTTTAGTCTTGATATGATGCTTTTCAGTTTGTCCATATCTACCACAGATTTTACATATTTTCTTTTTATCCTTAAGTAATTTCTTATTTACAATTCTTTTGTTCTTTGGTACAGGATTAAAACTATTTGACAAATTCTTTACAATCAATTGCCACCAACCCCTGCTTTAGGATTACTGTATTCTCTATTTAATTGATTTTCTAATATTCTAAGTTTTAATTTCGTACTATTTATACTCTCTAAATTAGCCTGGTAGACAGCTTCTTTTACATCTCTGTCAAATCTTAAATCAGCAACTTCTTTTATTCCGTAGATAATTTGATTTATTAAAGTAACTGGCATACTCTTTTCTGCTCTTAGTTTTAAAGCCTCTTCTTTTAATTTAATTTTGTATTTTCTTTCAGCCTCAGCTCGGTTTGTACCACTTTTTCTTAGTTGTCTAACACTTATATCAAGCTCAGCTATTAATCTTGTTATTTCTTCATATAAATCCATTATTTACCTTCCTTTTTATAAACAAAGACTCTTTTACCTTTATCATTTTTTATTGCTAGTCCTGTAATTTCTTTGTCTATAATTTGTATTTTCTCAATATAAAATTTAGTATAAGTTGTTTTTTTATTTCCTTTTTGTTTTATTTCGTAATTTTCTTTTCCTTCTTTGTCTTTAAAAGGTATGTATATAGCTGGTGCTGTATATAATTCTCTGCCTATTCCCCAGTTGAATCCTGCTCTTTTAAAACTATCTGATGCTTCTCCTTTTTCTGCTTCCGTGAAGCTTTCTTTGCCACAATCCCATTTGGTAACCCAATGTTTATTTTTTTCGTTCCAAATAGAAATTCCACAATAAATATTGTTTTTTAATTCCTTGTGTTCTCTTTGCCAATTCTCAGCACCAATTTGTTCATCTAAAATATTTTGGTCTACTCTTGCATCTTTATAAAGAAGAAGTGTTAAATAATTTTCGTTAAATGTAGATATTCTACAATCTATTTCGTTAGCTTTTAAATCTCTAAATTTATCCATATTTCCTCCTATTTAATTTTTAAATATGTATTGTTGTCATGTATTACTGCTCCTTCTGGTATTTCCCCTGTAGTCTTATAACTATTTTTTATTTTTGTTTTATCAATTTTTATTGTTTTTACTTCCTCTTTAAATTCTTCTGGTATTTTACTTTCATCAGTTATATCAACAGACATAGGGCTTTTTGCAACTGATATAACTCCTAATTCAGTTTCAATTTTAATTAATCCAAGTTTTTCCATGCAGCCTTTTACATACTCTTTATATTTATCCATTTTATTTTTTTTAGCCTTTTTTAAATTTTGCAATCTTTTTATTTGATTGTCTATTCCTTCTATTAGACTATTTTGTGTTTCGTAATACCCTATAACATTTGTACTTTTTTCTTGTAATTGCATGGCTAATTTTTCGCCTATTTCATTGTATTCTTCTTCTGTTATTTCTCCCTCTGTTGCTTTGTCCATTAATTCTTGAAAATCATTTGTAATTTGATATAAACTTAAATTACTCATCTTACTCCTCCTCCAAAATATCATCTAAAAGTTTTTGTGTTTGTTTAAACAAGCTACTTATTTGTTTTAACTTATCATTGTCAATTTCTTTCATAGTTACTTTTCTTACTATCTTCATAATTTTATTCTCCAGTTTATTTCCTTCAAGCAGACACTCAGCATCTGCTGCACCTCTTGAAGCCATAGCTCCAAGCATGCTATTTAACATATTATCTAATTTATCTATCTCTTTTTCTTCTGATTCCATATATTTGTTTTCTTCTAACATTTCATATCCTCCCTTGATTTTTTTATTTCTTTATGGTATATATAAGTCAACACATATTTTTTATATGTTGGATACCAATTGAACTAGTTTATTAAGTCATCGGTCAAACTAGTTCTTTTATTTTTTCAAATGTAATAAAATAGTTTTCTTGCTTTCTATCAGCTTCTTCTATTAAACTAACTACATTCTCTTTGAAATCCTTTAATCTTTCGTTTTCCTTTGATAACTCGCATATACGTTCTCCTTGATTTATTACTGTTTTTACTAGTGCTTTTTTCAGAAACATCTTTATCTTCCCTCCTTTCATTATTTACACTCATATAAATAATCATGATTAGAATTGATATACTTTTCAAAAGCTTGTCTTGTTACTTTTTGAGGCTTACAATATCGTTGCACGGGTAATTTCTTGTCCCTGAAAATCTTATCGACTTTGTTGTACCCAATTCCATATTGTTTCACAACGTCTTCTCTTGTTAGAAATTCATTCGGGTCTTTTCCTGTATATCCATAGTGTAATAATTTATTAGTTTCCTCTTGTGCTTCTAATAGACTCTCCTGAGTTTTTAAAATCTTCTCCAATATTTCTTCCATAATTTTTCTCCTTTCTTTTAATTGTGTGACGTGTCGCTTTTTTTGTTTTGTGCATTAAAATTCCTCCTTTACTTTTCTTATTTTTTTGTTATATAATCCACCTACACCAATGACAAAAATTTTTAAGTTGCAGAAAGCGAGGTGTTATACATGTCTAAAGAGCAAATTGCTCATGACTTAGCAGTTGCTATTATCATTAATCGAAAAATAAATACTCCTGCTCAAGTTTTAGAAGAATATGAGTCTATGTACAGAGATATCCTTCATAGACTATCTAATTAATATTTTTTAATTCCTCGACAGTATCTTTGCTCACATCAAGGATATTGTCGTATTTTATCTCTGCGAACTTATTATCTATAACAAGCTTTAATTTTTGCCATTCTCTATAGGTAATTCCTTCTAATGCTCTTAATTTTTCTTCCATTAAAATTCATCTCCTTTACTTGTTTTTTATCTTTTTTTGTGCTATATTTTCTCTATCCTATTGGGAAGGGGCTGATTATTTTGAAAGCACTTTTGATTTTCCCTGCGTCTGACGTTTTGGCATACGGTTGAAGCAAGGATTGACGGTAGCAATACGTTAAAAGATACATAGTGTCATAAAAGCAATAGTCCTTTTATTGTGTGAATTAATACAGGTGTATACTCATGCTACTGAAACAAACAGTATAAAATAGGAAGCAGTATGCAATTGTTAAATGTAGGTTGAAACACCGTCCCTTTATTCCTTATTTAATAACGGTGGCAAACTTCTCTTTATTTTTACTTTCGCTGTAAGCCCACTTTTATTTTTTCTTGTGTTATATCCATATTGATTATTGGTTGCATTGTAATAGTCTATATAATAATCTTCTTTTTCTGACCTTTTCTCCCAAGCTATTCCATCTTCTAACTCATAATATTCAAATGCCTTTATTCCATATTTGTTAAAATCTTCTTGTAATTGCTTTATTTTATGCGTACCATTTTTTAAAGAAAATACATGAGCGAGAATTCTTTTTTTGCATTCAACACTTACTCCTATATAGATTTTTCCGTTCTCCTTACACCTTATTGCATATATAGAACTGTTTCTGTTTGTCATATTTATTTTTCACCTCCGTTTGTCTTATGAAGTTTTGTTCATTATGTTGTACTTATTCTTGAAAAAAAATATCTGTAATTTTTCTATTTAATGCTTCAGCAATTCTTTCAAGAGTTATATTAGTTATAACATCTGTTTTTCCGTTCTCAAGCTCTGATATAGTAGTACGTGAAACATGTGACTTTCTTGACAATTCTTCTTGTGATAATCCTTCTTTTTCCCTTATTGTTTTTAATATATTCTTCAAATCTATTCCCTCCTTGTTTGTCCAACTTGTTGTACATATTATACTATCTATTTTTTTCGTTGTCAAGTATGTTGTACAAATTTTGTTTTTTTCTTGACTTTTCGTACATTTTATTGTACAATGAGTTTATACTATTCACTTGGAGGTGCAATATGATTTTAGGAAAAATAATAAAAGAATATAGAACTGAACATAATTTATCTTTAAGAGATTTTGCCCAACGTTGTGGTTTAAGTCATACCTATATAGCTGCTTTAGAAAAAAATATTGACCCTAGAACAGGTAAACCTATCGCCCCTACTTTAGACACTGTAAAGTTTTTATCTAAAGGAATGAATATTTCTATTGAAGAAATTTTGAAACTTTTAGATGATGAGCAGGAATTCAAAATAAACGAAACTGCTCCTAAATATAATAAAATGATAGCTCCTTTACCTCACTATATGGAATATCTTGATTATTTAAAATCAAGAGGACTTAACGAAAAAGATATAAGCGATGTTAATGATTTTATTGAATTTGTTTTATCTAAAAAAGATAAAAAAGGTTAATACTGTTTTTAGATATATAAAATACAAATGAAGAGGAGAAAACAAATGGAGGAAATTTTTTTTGGTATTGTTGTTCTATCTGCATTTTATGGACTTTGCCTCATAATAGATTATATTTCAAATAAATATAAAAATTATATTAATCAAAAAAAACAAGTAGAATATTATAAAAGTCTAAAATTGAAAAAAGAAGATTTAGATTTACAAGAGGAAAAACTAAAAAACATTGCTGAAACTATACAACAAGAAATAAATATTGTAAGAAAAATAGCTGATGACAATTCTCAAACATCTCCTTGGCTTGCACAAAAATATGCTGATTTTTGGGAAATGAAAGATACTAATATTCAAAAGTATCTAATTGAAAAACCTAAACCAGCACTAAAATCTGCTGAAATTGTTAACCAAATAAAAAAGGAAAAAAATGCTTTAAGAAAAGAAAATAGAGAACTAACATATCAATTAAACTTTCTAACTGATACCTATCCTTGGTTAAAACTAGCCACTCAAGAAACTGTTAAAAATGCTATTGAATATTCTGAATACATAAAAAAGACAAAAGATAATAAAATTTTACCTTATCAAAAAACTTCTTATTGGTTGTCCCCAGAAGAATATGCAAAATTAAGTTCTTCTGAAAAAAATCAATTAGCTTTAGACAGATACTTACATAGAAAAAATAAATCTTTATGGGAAATTGGTATTTCATTTGAAAGATATGTAGGATATTTATGTGAATGCAGAAAATTTAAAGTCGATTATGTTGGAGCATTAAAAGGGTTCAATGACCTTGGAAGAGATGTTGTAGCAAAAAAAGATAATAGAATTTTAGTCATTCAATGTAAATATTGGAGAAAAGAAAGACAGATTTATCCAAAAGACATTATGTATTTTTATGGTACAGTAGCATACGAAAAATATTATAATCCTGATAAAAAGGTTGAGCCAATATTTGCAACAACTACTACACTTACTCCTGAAGCAAAAGAAATTGCAAAAATTTTAAAAATTATTGTTAGAGAAAATATGGATTTTAACAGAGAATACCCTTGTATAAAATGTAACATTAATAAAACAGATAAGAGAAAAATATACCATTTCCCATTTGACCAACAATATGACCGTATTCAAATAGATACAACAAAAGGAGAATGTTATGTCTCTACTGTTGAAGAAGCTGAAGCTCTTGGCTTCGTAAAAGCAAAACATCATAATTTCTCTACTGATTATTAAACAAAAATAATTAAATATAGGCTTCTAGCATAAGAATGTTAAATTTGACATATTATAATATAGATGTTATAATATATTTAGCTAGCAATTAACCAGTCTAGTAAAAAAAAGACATATAAAAAAGACTAGGAAGCCTCGATAATTTCCTAGTCTTTTTGTCTGTGTTACTCACTCAAATGTTTTACAATTAAGTAAATCAAATAGAGTTTTAGCACGTTTAACCAGTCTTTCAAAAAAAGACACCTCCTTTCCACCTTTAGGAAAGGTATATATAATATAACATTAATTTTTGTTAATTGTCAATTAAAAAAATCGGATAATATGTTCTCGTTGCGACACGTCACACATTATCCGAAAGCACATACACTTCGAAAAGTGAATGTATTTATATTTTAATATAAAGGCTTTCATTTTTCAAGTGTTTATTAAAAAATATTTTTGAAAAATGGAGGTTTTTATTTATGCAAAGAACAAGAACTGTAGGAAATGGAGAAGGCTCACTTTATTTTAGTGAATCACAACAAAAATGGATTTTTCAATATTTCCATAATGGTCAAAAAAAGGCAATTAAACAAAAGAAAAATGAACGTGTGAGAGATTTTAAGGCAAGAGCTAGAGAATTAAAAATCAAATTAGATAATGGCTCATACATTGAAAATAATAATATTACAATATATGAACTTGGAAAACAAATTATAGACAATAAATTAAACCGAAACCTAATTATCCCTAATACTTATAGAACTAGTTTTGAAGTTTTACAAATAATAAAAAAAGAAATTGGAGATATAAAAATACAAAAAGCAACTAGCTTTGATTTACAGAAGTTCGTTGATTCTCTTACTTCTTATTCTAATAATTATCTAAATAAAATATTTCAGCATTTGGGTTCAATCTTTGTAGAGGCTATGAAACAAGATTATATAATAAAAAATCCTATGTTAAAAGTTGAAAAATCAAAATCACAAAAAACAGACAAAAAAATCGAAGCTCTTACTATAGAAGAGCAAGAAGCATTTGTACAACAGCTAACTCCAAATGAAAAATATAAAGATATATTTACAATAGCTTTATATACAGGAATGAGAATGCGGAGAAATACTTGCCTTAAAGATAGATGATATTGATTTTAAACACAATGAAATACATATAAACAGAACCTTAACTAGAAACAAAAATGATAAAATAATATTAGGAAATAAAACCAAAACTTATTCTGGAAACAGAACTATACCTATAACATCTTTATTTGAAAAAGAATTAAGGCATGCAATATCAAATATGAGCTTGAACGCACATAATTTAATATTCCTTCAACCTAATGGAAACTTAATGTCTGTTTCAAGTATAAATGACAGATTTAAAAGAATATGCGTAAATGCGAATCTTTCTGTAAAAGAATATATAATTAAACGACCTGCTAAAACAAAAAAAGAAAAAATTATACATTCTAAAACAAGCACATATAATCAGCATATGCTAAGGCACACTTATGCAACTAGATGCATTGAAGCAGGAGTCCCAGCAGAAGTATTACAAAAACTTTTAGGACATAAGGATATACAAACAACAATTAATACTTATACATCAATATTTAATAAATATAAAAAAGAACAAGTCAACAAATATGTAGATTATATTGAAAAAATCAAATAATAAAGTCTACTGCATACTTACTGCATACTAAAAAAAGCCAAAGTACCTTAGAATCACTAATATGTAAGCACTTTTAGCTTGTTCTATTTTAGTCATCTCCACCAGTGCCTTAAAAATAGTAAAAGCTCTCATCTGAGAGCTTTTTAGAGGATTTTAACAATTAACTTTTAAAAGTAATCATCAAGGTATTCTTCTAGAAATTTTCGTAAAGCTTCTCTCGAAGCTTTATCTCCGATTTCTTGAAGCTCCTTGTCTGTATATTTCCGTGGTTTTATCTTCTTATTTGCTTCTATTATTTTTAACATGCCTAAATGTAGTAACGTTGCTGTGATAAAAATTATTATTATTCCTATTAATTGCATAATTCCTCCTTATTCAAACTTTAAGTTAAAAGTTTAATTTTCAACAAAATCCTCTACCTAAATTATACCATAAAACCGCTATTTTTTCAATTTTATAACTTCCCTTTCTTAGTTAATTATGGTATAATATTTTTGAAAAATAGTTAATATATAAAGGAGGAAATATGAATTTTGAAAGTGTAGCAGCAACTCCTAACAATTCTAAATGGAAATATATGATTGCTAGAAGATTGCCACTTTACAATAGAGGTAATGATATACGTAGTGATTTTGAAAGAGATTATACTCGAATTATCCATTCTACTGCTTATAGAAGACTAAAACATAAAACACAAGTATTTTATTCTCCTGAAAATGACCATATTTGTACAAGGATTGAACATGTTAATCATGTGGATTCTATCAGTTACACTATTTCCAATTATCTACATCTCAACACTGAATTGACTCGAGCAATCGCTGTTGGACACGATTTAGGTCATAGTCCTTTTGGTCATCAAGGTGAAAAGATATTGTCTGAAATTTCTCAAAAGTACATAGGTAAGAATTTTTGGCATGAAAAAAATGGTTTAGAGTTTGTAGATAAAATTGAATTACTTGAAGATGATTCTAAGAATAAAAAAAATCTAAATCTTACTTATGCTGTTAGAGATGGAATTATATCGCATTGTGGTGAAGTAAATGAAAATGGAATAAAGCCTAGAGATGAATATATTGATTTGGAACAATACACTAAACCTAATCAGTATGCTCCTTACTCTTGGGAAGCTTGCGTTGTAAAAGTTTCTGATAAAATTTCATATATTGGTCGTGATATTGAAGATGCTATAACTTTAGGTATTCTAGATAATCAACTTGATGAATTGTATGATATTTTACAATTTACTGTCCCTGATAAAACTATTAATAATACATTTATTATTAATGCTTTGGTATATGATTTATGCGAACATTCTTCTATTGAAAATGGTTTATGTTTTTCAAGTGAAGCTCTTAATTTCATGGATAAGATAAAAGATTTTAATTATAAAAATATATATTTTTCTGATTTATTAAAGCCTTCTAACAAATATTTTCAACTAGTTTTAACTGAAATATTTGAAACTTTAGCTAAATTTTACAAGGGTATAGATACTTTAACTGAACTAAATAAATTCAAAAAATACTACCCTACTCTTGTTAACAGTTTTTCAGATTGGCTGTATACCTACTGGAACATAGGCTCAAAAGAAAATTTAAAAAATGAGATAATATTTAATATTGAAAACCAAATAGATTATTATCAAGGAATACTTTATTATATCTCTGGTATGACTGATAATTTCGCAATTGATATATATAATGAGATTATTGGTTTTTAGAAAGGAGTTTAAATGGCACAAGATAAAATTGCAATAATTTCTGATATTCATGCTAATATTACTGCGTTAAATGCTGTATTGACTGATATTGAAAATAGAAATATTAAGCGCATTTTTTCTTTAGGTGATTGTATTGTTAAAGGTGCTAATCCTGACCTTGTAATTGATACTATTAAAGAAAAATGTGAGGTAAATATATTGGGCAACTGTGATTATGCTATATGTAAGTCTGAATCTAAAAATAAAAATTTTTGGACTAGAAATAAAATTGGTGAAAAACGTGCAAAGTATATTGCAAACTTACCTATTTTTTATGATTTTTATATGAGTGGACATTTAATTAGAATATTTCATTCTTCACCTTTTCGTTTAGATGCTATTTTCAACCCTATGTTTTCTAATGAAGGTACTTCATATTCTGGAACTGAAATTAAAGACCCTGAGCTTTTATTTAAAAATACTAAATTTATAGGAAAATCTTCACATGATAAAGAACCTGATGTAGTTGGTTTTGGACATAGTCATACTCCTTGTTTACTTCGCTTTAAAAATAAAACCTTGTTCAATCCTGGAAGTGTCGGCTTTTCAGTTGAAATGCTTAATGATAATGAAGAAGACAAAAGTAACAAATTTTCGACTTTAGCATCTTATATAATAATAGAAGGTTCTTATAACTCTAAAATCTTAAGTCCAATTTCTTTTAATTTAGTTAGAATACCTTATGATATAAATAAGGAAGTGGAAATGATTAATAAATCTGATATTCCAAATAAAGATATATTGGTTAGAAGTCTTCTTACCGCTATGCCTAATAATCTTAAATAAGGAGTGATTCTTGAAGTGATTAACAAACTAACAGAAGTGAAAAAAATTTTAAAAAAATATAATCAACAACATCTACTTATCTTTTTTGATGAACTTACTGAGGATGAAAAAAACATTCTTTTAAATCAGTTAAGTTCTGTTAATTTTGAACTTATTACAAGATTATACAATAATTCTAAAATAAACAATCCTGTTGATTATAATGAAATTTCTCCTCTTCCCTATATCGAAAAAAATAAACTTTCTAATGATAAAATTAAGTATTATTCAGAAATTGGAGAAAATATTTTAAAAAATAATAATTTTGCAGTTGTCACTATGGCTGGTGGTCAAGGATCTAGACTTGGATATAAAGGACCTAAAGGTACATATGAATTAAAATTTGCTACTTTTAAAAAGTCTTTATTTGAAATAATATGTGATGATTTAAAAAGAACTAATTCAAAATATAATATCACTTTACCATGGTATATAATGACTAGTGGAGAAAATGATTATGCAACACAACAATATTTTAAAGAACACAATTATTTTGATTACCCTAAGGATTCTATTAGATTTTTCATTCAAGATCAATTGCCTTTAATTGATATAAATGGAAAATTAATTTTACAGGAACCTTACCTTGCTAAGGTTGCATCTTGTGGAAATGGAAATGTTTTTAAATGTTTAAAGAAGTATAATATCATTGAAGATATGAAATCAAAAGGAATTAAATGGATTTCTTTTGGTGGTATAGATAATATATTATTGAAAAATGCAGATCCTTTATTTTTAGGTTTAACCGTTGAAAGTAATTATGGTATTGGATCTAAATCTCTTTTTAAAGAACAACCTTTAGAACCTACTGCTGTATATTGTAAAAAATGCAATCATCCTGCTATTCTTGATTATTCTGATATCACTTTAGAACTTTCAGAATCACATAATAAAGATGGTTCATTTTTATATCGTGAGACTAATTTGCTTTCACATATAATGTCAATTGATGCTGTAGATAAATCTTGTTCTTTTGATTTACCTTTTCACAGAGCTTTTAAAAAGAATGCTTTTGTTAATGAAGAAGGAATGAAACAAGTACCTGACTCGCCTAATACTTTTAAATTTGAAAATTTTATATTTGATGCTTTTTCATATTTTGATGATATGCTACTTTTAAGAGTTAATTCAAATGAAGAATTTGCACCAATCAAATCTTTTACTGGTATTTATAACCCTGATACAGCAATGGATAAATATGAAAAATATTTTGGGATTTTAAGGCATGATTTATAAATTAATAATGTACCTTTTAGTTTATTATTCATATATTAATATAGGTGATTAATTTGAATATTGTTACTACAAACAAACCTTATACTTACTTAATAATGCAACAAAATCTATCTTTATTAAAAACTCTCTTTCCTTTTATCAATGTTGATATAATAGGTAAAAGTGTATTAGGTCAAAACCTATATTCTGTGCAACTTGGTAATGGAAGTAAAAGTGTTTTGTATTTTGCTTCTATTCATGCTAATGAATGGATTACTAGTTTGCTTTTGATGAAATTTATAGAAGATTATTGTGATGCTTTTTTTACTAATTCTAGTATAAATAATGTTTCAATAGCAAACCTTTTCTATTCAACTTCTATTTATATTGTACCAATGCTAAATCCTGATGGCGTAAATTTAGTTAATGGTGTATATTCAAAAGATTCTTATCCTTTTATTAAAGCTAAAAATATTAGTAATAATTTTTCTAATATTCCTTTTCCTGATGGATGGAAAGCAAATATTAATGGTGTGGATTTAAAAATATACCAACCAGTTTGCTAAACATCTTGTAACTACTTAGATTACACGACTTTGCGTTTTTGATTGTTTTCATTTATTATTTCTTCAATTTTGATAAATTCATCTAGATTTTCATTAATAGAGTTAAGTTTTGAAAAATTAAAATATATGTACACATTTTTATCTTTATCAATTTCAATTTTATTGATTAATCGATATAAATATATTTTATCAATTTGCTCTAATTTCAAAAAATTTTCTATTAATTCATCTAGTTCTTTTTCTTCTTTTGTTTTATTTTTATAACTTATTTTTTCTTCTGTTTGGATTAATCTTTGTTGTAATTCTTCCTTTTGTTTCATTAGATTTGTTCTTTCAAAAATGAATTTTTGTGAATATCTTATATAATCTTCTTCTAAAAGAACACCTTTTAATTTGTCCATATACATCTTGTCTAAGTCGCTATTTATTTCAAATACTGCTTTCTCTATTTTCTCTATTTTTTTCTTAAAGCCTTCTCTTATATCAAGAGTTTTGTTTTGATATTTTTCATAAACCGAGTAAAAAACTTCTTTATCAGCATAGATTTTGGCAATCTTTTTTACTATATAAAGAATATGTTTTTCAAACTTTTCATAATTGATACTCAATGGGTAACAACCTCTTGATTTATGACCTACGCAAGTAATATATGGATGTGATTTGCTATTTCTCCTTGAATTCTTTTTAAGCACGATTTGCAATTTTCTTTTGCAATGATAACAATAAAGCAGACCTCTTAATAAGTAGTCGTATTTAAGCTTTGTATTTGTTCCTCTTTTTTCTAAAATACTATTTACCTTTTCGAATACATCTTCATCTATGATGGGTTCATGTGTATTATTTACTCGTATTTGATTTTCTTTTTCTACAGTTCTGATTTTCTTTACCTTATATGATACAACTGTTTTTTTGTTTTGTATGGTATTCCCAATATATACTTCATTTTTTAACATATTGCATAGAGTCACTTCGTTCCAACTATAAGAACCCGACCCACCATCACAGCTAAAGCTGTGGGTGGGTTCCCCGGAACCTTGTTGTTTCACAATAGTTTGTTTCGTTTTCATTTTGTACCACTCCAGTTTTTCTGTAACCAGTTGGAGATAAGTAGTGATGGCTATTTAAATAATTTACTATCTCCACGCTTCCATGATTATTGGCATACATATCAAAAATCTTTCTTACAATGTCAGCTACATTTTCATCAATAACTAATTTATTTTTAATACTAGGATGCTTTTTATAGCCGATATGCTGGAATACTGCACAAATATTCACCTTGCTTTTGTTTTTCTTTATAAACACTTCTGATTTTCTTTGAAATATCTTTTGCATACATATCATTCATAATTGCTTTAAAAGGTGTTATATCGTTATTTGTGCTATCAATATAAGTGTCTATTCCATCTGTTATTGCAACATATCTAATATTCTTTTCTGGAAAATAATTTTCAATGTATTCTCCAGTTTTTATATAGTCCCTACCAAGTCTAGATAAGTCTTTTGTAATAACCATATTAATACTCTTGTTTTCAATATCTTGCAATAATTCATTAAACCCAGGTCTATTAAAAGTTGTACCTGACACACCATCATCAATGTATTCTTTAATAAGTGTTAAATTGTTCTCCTTTATATATCTTTGCAAAATTTTTCTTTGATTACCGATACTTTCGCTTTCTTGCTTGTCGCCATCTTCTCTAGATAGTCTGATATACATTCCGTACTTTGAAGTTTTGACTCTTCTTTATTTCTAGCATTTAACCTCCTATCCGTAATCATCTATGCTTTAATTGTAACGTGCTTAAATTAATTTTGCAAATACTTTTGAATAATTACTTATCTTTAATTTTTAAACTTTCTATATAGTCTTTAAACATTAATCCTATAGTTTCATTTACATCTTGCTTTTCTTCTGTAAAAATACAATATGTATTAAACTCTAATTTATTATCTTTTGTATCGCTTTTATCTTCATCCATACTTATTCAAATCCTTTCTTGCTAATACAGAATATTAAAGAAAATGGCTCAATATGACACTTAAGATAAGCGTATTTGTTAATGTACAAGTTCCTATCTAAGATAGGCGAATAATTCAAATTTAAGTCAATAAATACAATATTCTACTTTTATCGTTTAAAGAACTATTCTTCTAATATATACATGTATTTTCTTTTCAAAAATGTGCGTTTTTTTGCTTTTTTATATTTTTCACTTTATCTTCTAAAAAACAAAATTTATTTTGCATCGAATGGATGGGCATTTTTTTATGCCCTCTATTCGCAAGCATGGTCCTTTGGACCACAAATTGCTTGTTAGGATAAAATCCTAAAACCTTTTTTCCCTGCTGGGAGAAAATTTTTGTCGAAACTATGAAAAAAGAACTATGATTTTTATTCATAGCTCTCAAATTTAAAATTTATATTTAAATCTTTCTCATTCCAAAATTCTATTTATTTCTTCTGTTAATTTTTTATTATAAACATACTTTCCATCTATTTTTTCATAAACTTCACCGAACATTTACATTTTTTGGCAGATTTATTTCAGATATAAAACATGAACCACCATCACCATTTTCTGATATACATACAGAATTTTCATCAGTAATCCATGCTAAATCATTACCTTTTCTACTTTTATTATCTAAAAAAATTTTTCTTTTTTCGAATAAGTTATATTCTTCTAAATCACTATTTTCATTTTTCATATTTTCGTCTCTTTTCATTATTTTTTCTAATGAATTTTTTAATTCTTCTATAAATTTTTCTGCAAAATTATTATTGTTTTTTCTGTCTTCAAATAAATTTAAATCCAATAATTTTTCCCTCCTATTCATAATAAATTTTATTATTTCGCCCTTATATTTAACATCATAAAATGTGGGATTTTTCAAGACTTTAAACATAATAGAATTATAAAAAAAAGATTATAAATAAAATTAAAATATTAAGATGATGAATGTATTTTTTCAGCTCTTTCAAATCCATCATCTGAATAGTATTCATATTTTCCATTAGTGTATTTAAGAACCATCCCTTCTGTTGCTATGCTTAGTAAATCTTTTGGAATATCCGTTTCTTCAAATTCTGTTTTAGGTGCATCTGTTAAATCCCATAAAAAACGATTATTTCCTAATTCTTCAGTTACCATATAGAGATGTCCTTCTTTTCTGTGTTTATTTAGATTTATGTTCTGTTTATCTAGTATTTCTTTCGCCATATTCTTTATTTCTTCTTGCAATTCTTTAGTAGAAATGTCATCAATTATATAATTATCATTACTAATTTTTAAAACGTCATTTATTTTTACATCACTTGGCATATCCTTTTTGTTTATTTCTACTTCATCTATGTTACCATTTTCTGCTTTTAATATCGTATAAGTGTTATTTCTTTTATCTTTCACAAAATATATTGTATCATTATCTAAATTTTTTTGTTCATATTTTGATATAACATCATTTAAACTCCATCTTATAGAATTTTTATTCCCTGTTGTAAAATTATTTTTAGACAATATATCTTCTATTATTGGAATCTCCTCATTTCCAGAATCCAAATTATTTTCTAAATAATTTGATAACTCTTTTATAAAGTTTTTCACAAACTTATTCTCCTTTAAATTATTAAATAACTCATTTACTAAATCTAAGTTCAATATATAATCACTCCTTTGTTTTTTGTTTTTGTAATGGAAATTACTATTTGATTTAATAGTATTGAGAACTAAATGTAAGAGTAATTATATATTGTTTCCCATAAATTTGCAATGGTTTTATGTAAATTTATGTTTTTTTATGTACAAATAATTTTTAATTATTATTTCTCATGGCTTTCTCCTGTAGCATAATCAATAACTATTCCGGGCTGAACATTATAACAATAAACATTAAATTTAACTTCTTTACCCGAATCTTCTACTGAATATGCTTCCATTTCTACTCCACTTGCTAGAAGATTATTACCTTCAAAAATAGGTGTTACTCTATATAAAACATGATTATTTTCATTTCTATTTATGTACTCAGCTACTTTATTTTCAAATGGTAACATTCCTTCTGTATTTAAGTATCTTGTCCCTGTTATTAGGTTACTTTTATTAGCATTTTCTCCTGATAGTTGCCAACCAATTAAATGACAACGATTATATAAATATTTATCTTTTATTAAATTATCATACCTTTTTTGTACCCATCCAGAAAGCTCTTTAACGCTACCTATTTCGCCACGTTCTTCTCCCTCTTTTGGCATAATCTCTTTGCAAATATTAGCATAGGCTACGCCTGCTTTACCATTTCCTAAATCACTATATTTTTCAAAAGCCTCAGTGGTATAATCTTCTTCTGTAAAATACGGTACATTGTTGTTTATTTCAACATATGGGCTTGATGAATATTCAGGAATCGTAGATAAATCAAATGCTGTATTTTGATTATTTATATCATAATCATTTACTGTATTACTCTGTGTAGCATTTTGGTTTATATATCCATAAATTAATATACATATTAATATGACTAATGCAAAAATAGATTGCCAAATATTTATTTTTTGATTTTGCTTTTTTCTTCCCATAAAATTTTACCTCTTTTGTTTTTTCTTATTTTATCACTAAAAATTGTTCCTGAAATGGCATTATCATAAAAACTTTTAACTTTTCCACTATCTATCTCCTTCCTATTTATTTCATTGCATCTTATTAAATCCTTCATATTCTTTAAATGCCAACAAATACAATGCTTTTAATAAATCAAGATTTTTCTCTCTTAACTCATTTACTACTGTATCTGTACCAACTTGTAATTCTCTATTTTCTTCTATAATTTCGTCTATTAATTTTGGTAATTCTATACAAATCTTATAAAATGCTTCTTTATCCCCTGTAACAATTTCATAAAACCTATCCATTGAAACTCGTCTAATTCTTTCGTTTTCCATCCTTTCTCCATCTAAAGAAACCTTCCAAACTATATTTTGACTATTTTTTGCTATAACTTCTACAAGATAACATTCAGCATTATTATCACTAGCAATTTTATTTAACATTCTCATATATGTTTTTTGTGATGAAGAAGAATTCATTGTATTATGCTTATTCTTCATTTCTACATATATTTTAGTTCCATCTTCTTTTGTATAGATAACATCAAATCCTTCTTTTGGAACTTCACAATTTTTAATATATTTAAACATATTTTGATGAAAGTACCCAATAGCATTCGAATTTGTTTTATCTCTTTGTCTTACTAATTCATCTTTTATTACTTCTTCAAAATCTTTTCTATAAACTTTACTATCAAATACCATTTTAATAGGATCTACTATATTAGAATTAAATTTACTTAAATCAATTCCATCTAATGTTTTTTCATATGTAGAAATTGTATTTTTTATATGCTGTTTTAAATCTTGTCTTGTTATAAAATTAAGCTTCCACATTCACATCAACCCCTTTATTTAACGCATTCATAATTGATGTTCCTACTTCTTTTGCAAGTTCCACAGGTACAGCATTTCCTATTTGTTTATATATATCATTCATTTTTCCTGAAAAGCTCCATTCATCTGGGAAAGATTGAATTCTTGCATATTCTCTAGTAGTAAAAGGTCTGCTTTCATCAGGATGACATCTATCAGTTTGTTTCATCATAGGAGAACATGTTAATGTTAACGATGGCTCGTCCCATGAGATTCTTCTTGCAATCCCAGTTCTTCCTCCACCCATGAAATAACATGATTTCATATAGTCTCTTGCAACATCATCTGGTAAATCCCTCCAATATCCTCCAGGTGGTACTAAATCAAATACTTTTTTCTTCTTTTCTGGGTATTTTGCTCCAACTGATTCTGGTACATTTTGTAGTACATCTCTTAAAACAGGCTTATAATCATGGGGCTTTGGATATTCAAATTTGACATTTTCTTTTAAATCATTTCTAATTCCTATTATAACAACCCTTTGTCTTTTTTCAGCAACTCCATAATCCCATGCATTTAAAACTTTCCATTCAACTGTATATCCTAAATCTTCAAAAACATCTACCATTGTTTGAATTGTTCTTCCTTTATCATGTGTAGTTAAACCTTTTACATTTTCTGCTAAAAACATTTTGGGTTGCAATTGTCTTAAAAATTCAGCATAATAGAAAAACATCGTTCCTCTAACATCTTCTAAACCTAATTTTTTTCCTGCATAACTAAAAGATTGACAAGGATATCCTCCAGATAATAAATCTAATTCTCCTTTTTTTAAATTAAATTCTTTTAGTAAATCTTTTTGAGAAAATTTAACAATATCTTCTTCAATTACATTCCAATTTGGTCTATTTAATCTCAATGTGTCACATGCAGTTTTATCTATTTCTACTAACCCTATTTCTTCAAATCCTGCTTTTTCTAATCCTAATGCCAAGCCACCTGCTCCAGCAAATAATTCTATACACTTTCTTTTCATCTATTATACTCCTCATAAATTGTACTTTTATAATATCATAATTTTATCTAAACTATCATTATAGTTATATCAAACATTTGTTTATTTGTCAATCAAATTTTACAATTTTATTTATTTCTTCTGTTAAGTTTTTATTATAAACATATTTTTTATTTGCTATCAATTATCCTCCTTGCCATTTTTTTCATTTCCTCATGAGAATAATATTTAGTATTAGGATTATTAGCTTCTTTCTCTGCCTCTTCTAGAGCTTTTTCAATATCTATAACTCCAAACCTAGCTTCTAGAGCTTTTTCTTCGTCTAAGACTTTTAACATTTCTGTATATTTTTCTAAACTTAATACTACCATTGAACCATATCCATTCTTTGTTAAATATACTGGTTCATCTTCTTTTAAAACTAATTCCTCTATCTCTGGATATTTATTTCTTAAATCTGACACAGGTCTAATATTAATCATAACTCACACATTCCTTTATAATCACTATCAATATTTTATTATTATTTTATCTTAAAATCAACTGTTTTAATAAGAACCCTACCCACCAACACAATCAAAGATTGTGTTGGGTTCCCAGGAACCTTGTTGTCTTCGACAATAAAATATTTTTATGATCTATTTATATATTATTAGTCTTTTCATTATCAATAAATTTTTTATACATTTTTCTTAATATATTTTTAACTTCATCTATACTAACCTTATATTTATCATTTAAAACATATTTATTTTGCATCCTTTCAAATGCTTGCATTAAGTCATTGCTAAAATTTAGTTTAAAATAAGTAAAATCTTTTATTTCAGTATTTTCTTCAATTCCACCAATTCTTGCTTTCTCTTCTTGTCTTTTATATTCTATTAACTTTGATAATTCTTCTTTATTATTTAATAGTTTTTGAATTTTATCACTATTAAATAAAACTGTTATGTCATATAAATGTTTTGATACATCCATATACATATTTCTTATATAATAAAATTCTGTTGCAAAAATCTTATCAATAAATATTCTTTCTAATTTTATTATTTCAATTTCAATTTTTGAAATATTGAATTTTTCTTCTAATATTTTCTTTTCATCAGCATTTGCTAATTTATAGATTAATGGTTCAATATAATATTTTTCTGTAGGCTCACTTACAGTAAAAGATGTAGATTCTACTTGTATTTTTCCTGCCCTTTGCAGTGGTATTTCATTGTCTGCATATACAGATTCATATTTATATATGCCAGTAACACTACCTTTATTGTCAATACATTCTTCTTTTATTAATTGTAATCCATCTATTTTATATCCAAGAGCAGATTCTTTTAAACGATTCCTATTTTTTGTATTAGATTGATCTGATAATACTTTTACAGTTAAGTCTATATCTTCAGAAAAACGATTCATTGTGTCTAGTATTTTATATACTGCTGTTCCACCTTTAAAATATGCTTGTAATTCGTTTTGTTTTTTAGATAACTCATCAAGTATCATACAAACATAGTAGTCCTTTTCTATAATATCTATTGCTATTCCTGTTCTAGTATTTATAGTATCTATTAAATCTCTAAATAATTCTTTATTTAAGTGTAATTTCATACTTCTCCTATCTTGCAAGTGCAACTATTTTGTCTATTACCATTTTACTATTGGTTTCCCTTGCATATTTTAATATTTTCTCAAATTGTAATTCATTTTCCTCAATAAAATTGTATATTATTTCATCCATATTATCTACTTCTACATAAATATTATCTTTATTTTCTATCAAATCAATAAACTGTAAATATTTATAATTCTCATTATCTATTTCAATTTTAGGTTTTCTAATTATTACATTTAAATTTTTATTTGTGTATTTGTTATTGTTTTTACATTCATTTGTAACAATATCAATAACATTAGGAACTTGCGTTGTTAAACCGACTTTATTAAATAGATTTGCACCTGTTATATATCCTTTTACATTTCCAAATTTATCAACTAAATATTTATACTGAACTATTTTGCTATTTCCAAGTGGTACTTCTCCAAAAATATTAGTTTTTGGAATGTAATATATACCTCTATATGCTGTTTTGATTATATTTTCTTTGTTTAATCTATTTAATATTTCTTTTATATTATTAAAAATTTTTTCTTTTTCTTCATCTTTATAGAATTGCATAATATATTCCTTTATATCTTCTATAAAGATAGGCTCATTCTTTTCACAATTTTGTATATAATTTATAACTATATTACGACAATTCATTTCCTTTGCCTCCTTGTTACTATTTTATGAGTATTATATGTTTTTATTCATATCCTAGTAACATTTTAGCATTTTTTATTGATTTTGTCAAATTCTAGCAGTAATTTTGCATAAAAAACAGAATATTTCTTTAATACCGAAATACTCTGTAATATAGATGATTACTGCATTTTATTAAATTTTCTTTGTGTTTGGTATATTTTAAACACGAGAGGTGTGGATTTAAATTTACAATTTCCTGCAGATTGGAATGAAGCTAAGAAAATAAAATATTCTCAAGGTTTTAATAAGCCTTCTCCTCGCGATTTTGTTGGTTACTCTTCTTTATCTGAGCCTGAAGCTTTAAGTATTTACAATTTTACATTGCTTCATAATTTTGATTTAACTATTGCTTATCATACACAAGGTCAAGAAATTTATTGGAATTTTCAAAATATTAATCCTGAAAATGGATATTCTATTGGTCAAAAATTTTCTGCTTTTAGTGGATATACTTTAACAGATGCTCCCTATAATTCTAGCTTCGCTGGATATAAAGATTGGTTTATTCAAAATTATAAAAGGCCTGGTTATACTATAGAGGCTGGGTTAGGTGAAAATCCATTGCCTATATCTCAATTTAAAGAGATTTATAAGGATAATTTAGATATTTTACTTTTAAAAGGTGTAGTTCTTTAAACTACACCTTTTAAATTTCATTATATTTAAATTTTAATTTATTCTTTATCTATATCGATTAATTCATAATCTGTTGTTCCTATACCTAATTCTTCTGCTACTTCTATTGTATGTTCTCCATGTCTTGAATTAACTCTTTCAAAAAATTGTTCTATACCAGCTTCTCCTGATTTTTTCACTAGGTCTAGGCAGGCTCTATCTATTGCTACTGGATCTGTTGATGCTAAAACTCCTATATCTGATATGCATGGAGGTGCAGCATTTCCGTCGCAGTCACAATCTACTGAAATATTTTTCATAATATTAATAAATACTATATTATCACCAAAATAATCAACTATTGATGATGCAGCATCAGCCATTGCTTCTAAAAATTTATCTTGTTCTGGTAAGTTTCCCCATAATTCTTCTTGATGTTTTACTTTTCCTGCAGTATGAATCCATGTTTTTCCATCTGACGAACTACAACCTATAGATAGTTGTTTCAATGCTCCACCATATCCTCCCATTGCATGTCCTTTAAAATGTGATAAAACTAACATTGAATTATATTTTTCTAAGTCTTTTCCTACATAATTTTCTTTAATTACTTTTCCATTTGGTACTGGCAATACCATATCTGGTCCTTCTGCATCTAATAAGTCTACATCAAAATATTTTGTCCATTCGTGTTCTTCTAATAATTTTTTATGTTTTTCAGTTGAATTTCTTGCTCCTGCATATGCAGTATTACATTCAACAACTGTTCCATTTACATGGTCTACCATTTCTTTTACCATTTCTGGTCTTATAAAATTTTGATTTCCTTTTTCTCCAGAATGTAATTTAACTGCTACCTTTCCTGTTAATTTTCTTCCAACAGTTTCATAGATTTTAACTATACTTTCTGGAGTAATTTCCTTTGTAAAATATACTTTTGATTTTTCCATAATCACCATTCCTTTCTTTATTATTTTTTAATTTTATAATCTTTTTTATATTATTCGCTAATTATTCCCAAATTCCTTCAAATACAATTTCTGCTGGTCCTGTCATATATACATGATTATTTTCTTTTTCCCAATTTATTTGTAGTTTTCCACCTAATAGTTGCACTTCTATTTCTCTATTAGTTTTTCCATTCAAGAAACACGCTACTCCTACTGCACATGCTCCTGTGCCACAAGCTAAAGTTTCTCCTGCTCCTCTTTCCCAAACTCTCATTTTAACATTATTTTTATCTATTATTTGGATAAATTCTATATTTGCTTTGTTTGGAAATTTCTTATCTGCTTCCATTATAGGACCATATTTTTCAATTGGAAATTTTTCAACATTTTCTATTTCAGTTATTGCATGTGGATTTCCCATTGAAATACATGTACATTTGAATTCCTTACCCAACACTTCTATTTTTATTTTGTTTGTTTCATTTTGTACTGGTATTTTATTTGGTTCTATTATTGGTTCTCCCATATCTACTCTTACGGTTTTTACTTTATTATTTTCTATATTTAATTTCAAAGTTTTGATTCCCGCTAGTGTTTCTATTTTTATTTCCTCTTTTGTGGTTAACCCTTTATCATATACAAACTTACCAACACATCTTATCCCATTTCCACACATTTCGGCTTCTGAACCATCAAAATTGAACATTCTCATTTTAAAATCTGCTATTTTACTGTTGCAAATCAATATAATTCCATCTGATCCTATACCAAAGTGCCTGTTACTCATTTTCTTTGCAAGTGCTGAAATATCTTCTAGTAATTCATTTTTAGTACAATCAATATATACATAGTCATTTCCTAGTCCATGCATTTTTGTAAATTTAATCATCTTTTTCCTCAATATTATTATTTAGGTTTTTTAGGCTACCTATAAACCTATTAAATATTATAAAGAATCTGCCCTACTTAACAATAATTAAAATATTGACATTACCCCCATAACCATAACTGACATTAATACCTTGTTAGATTTTTGTTGCATTTCGTATTCTTCGTTATTTCCTGATATAATATCTAATAATCCTGTCATTCCTTCTTCATCAGTCGTAATACCATCATTTGTATTTACATTATCATCAGATTTGCTTAAATCGCTTCCGTCTGTTATTTGGTTGTTATTTGCTGAATCATTGTTGCTATCAGCTGTCCAATCAGTAACACCTTCTGATTTTGCTTGAATAATTAATCTATTTTTTGTGTCATCAGTTGCTGTTGACAAAGTTATTACTTTATCTCCATTTGTGTCTATTTGATAGAATGATGTATCTTCAGGAGTAGTTTCAAACTTATTATATATTACATATTTTTCTTTAACATCGTCCATTCCTGTTATATATATTTCATCCCCTACCTCTAAGATCTTGTTTTGTGAAAAAAACTGTTCATTTCTGTAATTATGTCCTACTATTACTGAATTACCTTCTTTATTTATACCTGCTCCATATAAAAAGGCTGTACCTTCTTCTAAAGATTTTTGTGTTACTTTTTCAAGTATCGGATAGTTTATATCGGTTTTAGGTATTTCAATTTTTCCGATTACTTTATATCCTTTATATTCACTTGGCAAAGCAAAAGATTTTATACCTATGCAAATTAAAAATATCAATGTTACCATTATTATAGATAAGATTTTAGTTTTCTTCATTTTCACATCGTCTCCTTTCTTCGATTACTTCTATTGTCTATATCTTATCATTTTTAGTTTCATTTTTCAATACAAAATAATATATAAAAAAGAAGAGTTTTAAATCAACTCTTCCCCTTTTTAAGCTGTTTCTTTTTGTTGTTTTTGTGGTATTTCTCTTCTTTTTCTATCTGTTCTTCTTCGTGCATGTCTTACTTTATTTTCATTTATTGTTATTTCCGGATCTTTTCCTTTTTCAACAGTTTCTCGTGTAATTACACATTTTTCTATTTTTTCATTTGAAGGTATTTCGAACATAATGTCTCTCATTATTTCTTCTATAATAGAACGTAATCCTCTTGCTCCTGTTTTTCTTTCTATTGCTTTTTCTACTATTGCTTCTATTGCTTCATCTTCAAACACTAGCTCTACTTCGTCAATTTCAAATAATTTTTCAAATTGTTTGATTAATGCATTTTTAGGTTCTACCAATATTCTCATTAATGCCTTTTTATCTAATTCTTTTAATGTTGCAACAATTGGAAGTCTTCCTATAAATTCTGGTATTAATCCAAATTTTAATAAATCTTGTGGCAATAATTCTTTAAATATTTCATATTTACTTACTTCTTTTTCGCTTTCTATTTTGGCTCCAAACCCTATTGATTTTTTACCAGTTCTTTCCTTTATTATATCTTCTAATCCTTCAAATGCTCCTCCACAAATAAATAATATATTTTCTGTATTTATTTGTATTAATTCTTGATTAGGATGTTTTCTTCCTCCTTGAGGTGGTACTGATGCAACTGTTCCTTCAATTATTTTTAATAAAGATTGTTGCACTCCTTCCCCACTAACATCTCTTGTTATAGATAAGTTTTCTGATTTTCTTGTTATTTTATCTATTTCATCAATATATATTATACCTTTTTCCGCTTTTTCTATATCTCCTTCAGCAGCTTGAATAAGTTTTAATAGTATATTTTCTACATCTTCTCCAACATATCCAGCTTCTGTTAAAGTTGTCGCATCAGCTATTGCAAATGGCACTTTTAATATGTTCGCTAATGTTTTTGCAAGTAATGTTTTTCCGCATCCTGTTGGTCCTAACAATAATATATTACTTTTTTGAATTTCAACTTCTTCCTTATCTTTATTTGCTTCTTCATGAGCTATACGTTTATAATGATTATATACAGCTACTGATAATGTTTTTTTTGCATTTTGTTGTCCTATAACATAATCATCCAATATTTTTTTGATTTCTTTTGGACTTGGAATTTCATCAGCTTCATTTAAAGTATACCCTGTTTCTTCATCTTCAAATAAATCTGCTTCAATTATACTATTACATAATTCCACACATTCATCACAAATATAAACTCCTGGTCCAGCTACTATCTTTTTAACATTCTCCTGTGATTTTCCACAAAAAGAACATCTTACACTTCTTGGTGTATCACTTTTTGCCATAAATATTTACTCCTTTTTATTAATTATCTTCTTTTGTCCATAATCCCATCTATCAAACCGTATTTCAAAGCTTCTTCTGCTGTCATATAGTTATCTCTTTCTGTATCTTTTTGAATTGTTTCTACTGTTTGACCTGTTCTTTCGCTTAAGAATTTATTTAATTTTTCTCTTGTTCTTACTAAATGATCTGCATGAATTTTTATTTCTGTTGTTTGACCTGAAAGTCCTCCTCCACCGATTAGTGGTTGATGTATTAATATTTCTGCATTTGGAGTTGCATATCTTTTTCCCTTTTCTCCTGCTGCTAATAAAGCTGCTCCCATACTTGCTGCCATTCCTATACATATTGTAGATACTGGGCATGTTATATAGTTCATTGTATCTATAATTCCCATTCCATCAGTAATAGAACCACCTGGTGAGTTTATATATAAATTTATTTCTTTGTCTGGGTCTTCTGATTCTAAGAATAATAATTGTGCAATAATTAAACTTGAAGTTGTTGGGTTAACATCTTCTCCTAAAAATATTATTCTATCTTTTAATAACCTTGAGAAAATATCGTATGATCTTTCTCCTTTACTTGTTTGTTCAATGACATATGGTACCAAACTATCTTTTTCTAACATATTTTTTCCTCCCTTGTATTTTTATATACATCCCTTATTTTCCACTAATACGCAGAAAGCTAGAGCTACAACTTTTAGTTATATCCCCAACTTTTCACATTTATTTTGTTTCTTTTTTTGTACTTTTTTTCGTACTTTTCTTTGTTTCAGTTTTTTTGTTTGTATCTTTTTCTTCTTTTTTAGCTTTTTTAAACTTTGCATTTTTTACTATAAGTTCTAATGCTTTTTCTGTTCTTACTCCTGTTTCTATGTAAGATTTTATGTTTTCGTTTTCTTCAAATTCTTTTACATCTTTTCCATAGTTTTTAGCCATTTCTTCTAGCTTTTCATGAACTTCTTTTTCAGTAGCTTCAATTTTTTCTATTTCAACTATCTTTTCAATTGCTAATCTTGATTTGATTGATTCAATTGCTTGAGCTTCATATTCTTTACGTACATCAGCTTGTGTTTTTCCCATCATTTGTAAATATTGGTCAAGCTTTAATCCTTGATAAGAAAGTCTTTGCTCCATATCCTTTAAAATATTATCTATTTCCATTTCTACCATTCCTGAAGGAATATCTACTTTCATATCTTTTACTACTTCTTTGATTGCATTATCTTCTGTTTCATATTTTGATCTTTCATCATATTGTTTTTGTTTTTTAGCTTTTATATCTTCTTTTAATTCCTTTAATGTATCAAATTCACTAACATCTTTTGCAAATTCATCGTCTAATTCAGGTAATTCTTTTTTCTTTATTTCATGTAATTTTACTTTAAATGTTGCATCTTTACCTGCTAAGTCTTTTGAAAAATATTCATCTGGGAATTTTACTTTAATATCTTTTTCTTCATCAATTTTCATTCCTATAATTTGGTCTTCAAATCCTGGAATAAATTGATTGCTTCCTATTTCTAACTCATGTTTTTCTGCTTTTCCACCCTCAAAAGCTTTTCCGTCTACAAAACCTTCAAAGTCAATTACTGTTATATCTCCTTTTTCTACTGGTCTGTCATCTATAGAGATAATTCTTGAATTATGTTCTTGCATATGCCCTAATTCATGATTAATATCATCTTCTGATACAGTATACTCAGCTTTTTCAATTTCTATACCTTTATATTTTCCTAATTCTGGTTCAGGTTTTGTTTGTAAAACAGCTGTAAAAATTAAATCTTTTCCTTTTTCAATTTGTTTTATATCTATTTCTGGTCTACTTACTATTTCTAGTTTATTTTCTTTAACTGCTTCTTCTAATTCTTCTGGAGCTACTTCATTAAAAGCATCTTCATAAAAGATTTCTTTTCCATAATATTTCTCTACTATTTGAATTGGTGCTTTTCCTTTTCTAAATCCTGGTATATTAAAATATTTAGCACTTTTAAAATATACTTTCTTAATTGCATCTTCAAATTTTTTTGCTTCTATTGTTATTTCTAATTTTACTTCATTTGCATTTTTAGTTTCTTCAACTTTACATTTCATTGTTATTTCAATCCTTTCATTTTTATGTATAGCTTTTATATTATACCATAAAATTCCTAATTTGCAAGGAATTTTTTTAAAAATACTTGTTTTTTTCTTTTTTTTGTGGTAAACTTGTTATTAGACAAATTTATTTTAGGATATAGGAGGTGCATTTAGATATGGCAAAATGTGCAATTTGCGATAAGAAAACTCAATACGGAAACCAACTTAGTATTACTCGTTCTCATATAAGTAAAAGAAATTCACGTACTGTTAAACCTAATTTAAGAACTGTTAAAGTTAATGATAATGGTACTATAAAAAGAATACATGTATGTGCTAAATGTTTAAGAGATGGTAAAGTAGAAAGAGCATAAGAAATATAAATTTTAAAGTATAGGAAATTACTCCTATACTTTTTTAGTTCTCATTATATTTTATTCTTTTATTCCAAATATAAATTTTACAAAACCTCGTAAAAATTTAGGAACTTTTTTTACTACAATTTTCATGTATGTATCCCTCCTCTTTTTTGTTTCATGTTTAGCATGCAAGCCAAGCAAATCCCATAGAAGTTATAGCTACTCCTACTAAAAATAGCCACCCTGTTACAGGAAGTAATAAAACTAATAAAATTCCAACTCCTAATCCAATACAACAAATCCCAAATGCTTTTTTTAAAATTTTCACATCTATTACCTCCCTTTTTTATATTATATTTTGTTACCTTTTTATTTGTTCCTTTTATGTTGACAATTCATTTTAAAAAGTTTATTATCTTAATATATAGATAATCATTTCTATCTATATAATAATCATTATCTTATATTATAGATAGTTATCATAAATATTTAAAATTTTGGTGTCGCAATCTCCAAAATTAAATAATATATATGTAGATTGCTCCAAGTCGCACTTCGCTATCGCTACGTTTGGTCGCTTACGCAATTTTATATATTTATGATAACTATCTATATATAAAAAATATAAATTAAAATATTTAAGGAGTGGAGCTATGAAAAAAAATGAAGTAAAACAGTTTGTTGAAGCATTAAAAAAAGCATATCCAGATGCAACATGCAGTTTAGATTTTACAACTCCATTTGAGTTAGTTGTCGCTGTTGCTCTTTCTGCTCAATGTACAGATGAACGAGTTAATAAAGTTACCCCTGCATTATTCAAAAGATGTCCTACTATAAAAGATTTTGCAGAAATAGATTTACAAGAATTAGAGGAACTTATTCATTCATGCGGATTCTACAAAAATAAAGCAAAAAACATTAAATTGTGTGCTAAGCAAGTTTTAGAAAATTTTGATGGAAAAGTTCCAATAGAAATGGATGATTTAGTAACACTTGCCGGTATTGGAAGAAAAAGTGCTAATGTTATTCGTTTAGAAGTTTTTGGAATTGCTACTGGTATAGCTGTTGATACACATGCTAAAAGAATTTCTAATTTAATTGGATTATCTAATGAAAAAGACCCTTTAAAAGTAGAACAAGATTTATTAAAAATTTTCCCAGAAGAATATTTAAAAGATATAAACCATTTATTTGTCTGGCATGGAAGAAATTGTTGTGTTGCTAGAAATCCAAAATGTGATATTTGCCCCGTAAATAAATTTTGTGAAAATAAGAACCTGACCCACTTATAATCAAAGATTGCAAGTGGGTTCCCCAGAACCTTGTTGTCTACGACAATAACAAAAAAATTGGGCATTAATGAAATCAAAGATTTCAATGCCCAATGTACAAAATTGTTTTGTACATTATTTTTTCAATTCCTCTATAATTGTTTTATAATCTACTGCCTTTAAAATTGCTGTACCTGCCACAAGTATATTAGCACCAACATTTTTTACTCTTTCTGCTGTATTTAAATTTATTCCTCCATCTACTTCAATATCTATTTCTAATTGTTTTTCTTTCACATATGTTTTTAATTTTTTTATTTTTTCTAACATGTCTGTTATTAATGTTTGTCCACCTTTTCCTGGCTCTACTGTCATTATTAAACACATATGGACATATGGTAAAATTTCATAAATTTCTTCTATTTTTGTATCAGGCTTTACAGCTATTCCTACTCTACAATGATTATCTTTTATCAAATCAATTATTTCTAATACCTCTTCTTTATTTTTACATGCTTCATAATGGAAAGTTATAATATTAGGCTCTAATGCAGTAAAATCATATATTGCTTTTTTTATATCTTTTACCATTAAATGTACATCTAATGGTAAATTAGATATACGTTTTATATATGATGAATATTCTATCATTTTTTCATATGTATTTTTTTCTACAAATTTGCCATCCATAACATCTATATGAAAATAATCTGTTTTTGCTGTTTCTAATCCCATTATTGTTTTTATTTCTTCTTTTTCTTTCATTGACAGTATTGATGTTGAAACTTCTACCATTTATTTTCCTCTCTTTCTTTCAATTGTTGATAAATCTTGCAAAATCTTTCGTATCTACTATTATCTATTTTCCCTTCTTTTACTGCTTTTTTTATTCCGCACGATTCTTCTTTAATATGTGTACATCCAACAAATTCACAATTTTCAATGTATTTGTTAAATTCCGTAAAATATTTATATAAGTTTTTTGCTTCTATTTCATTTATTTCAAAAGTTGAAAATCCTGGTGTATCCGCAATATATGTATTTTCATCTATTTCATATAATTTTGTTGCCGTAGTTGTATTTTTTCCTCTTTTATTTCTATTACTTACTTTTCCTTCTTCTGTAACTTTTTTATTGAAAATTGCATTTATTAAAGTAGATTTTCCTACTCCTGAATTTCCTGCAAAAGCATTAATATTTCCCTTTATTGCTTTTTTTAGTTTTTCTACCCCAATTTTGCTATTAGCTTGTGTTTCTATTATTGTATACCCTATCTTATTATATATTTCTTTTATTTGATTAAATTCTTTTTGCTTATCTAAATCTACTTTATTTAAAACTATAATTGCTTTTACATTTAAATATTCTGCAAAGGCTAATTGTTTATCAAGCATTAATAAATCTGGTTTTGGGTTTTTACTTGAAACTACAAAAACTAATTGTGTTAAATTACTTATTTTAGGTCTTCTAATATATACTTTTCTTTTTTGTATTTCATCTATTACAGCTTTTTTATTTTTTTCATCTGTAATTGTAATTTTTACTTTATCTCCTACCACAGGAGAAATTTCTTCTTTTTTTAATTTTCCTCTGGCATAGCAAGAATAGATGGTGTTTCCCCCATCTACTCTTACTTGATAAATATTTGATTTATTTTCAACTATTATACCTTGCATTTTTCTTCCTTTACTAACTAAAATCTACTGAAGATGCCGTGCTGAAGTTAACTGCTTTTGTTCTTTTCTCGGTCTTTTCGCCTGTTATTGATAATGTTAAAGTTACTGAACCTTTTCCTGTTATTGATGCTGATTTATTTGTATCATTTCTTCCTGCAGTTGTTCTAAGTAATTCATTTCCTTTTTCGTCTTTTATTACAATTGTTACTGTTCCTGAAGAATTGTCTTCTGCATTCTCTTCTGAACCTCTATATTCTCCCATTATTGATTTAATATTAATATTTACAGGTATTGTTTTTGCTTCTTCAAATTCATTTACTGTAATTGTAACTGTTGTTCCCTTATCTACTGTTTTTCCAGCATCAACACTTTGCTTTATTACTTTTCCATTTTCTTTTGAACTATCTTCTGCTGTTGTTACTGAAGCTTTCAATCCTGCTGCTTCAATTGCTTTAGTTGCCTCTGCTTGGGTCATTCCAATTACACTTGGAACTGTAGATTGTTCCACTCCTGTGCTTACATGAACTTTTATGGTATCTCCTGCATCTACCTCTTTTCCTGCTTCTGTTTCTTGGCTAATAACTTTACCTTTTTCTATTTTTGTACTGCTTTCTTCTACAATTTCTACTTTTAGTTTAGCTTCTTCTAATGCTTTAATAGCTTCTTCTTCTGTCATTCCCTTTAAATCTGGTACTGTAGTTTTTTCTGTTCCTAAACTTACTACTACTTTTACTTCACTTCCCTTTTTTACATTATGATATTTTTCCATATATATAGGGTCTTGTGAAATAATATGGTCTTTTTCTACATCTTTGTTATATTCTTCTTTGTCTACTTTATATACTAATCCCGCTTCTTCTATTTTACTTTGAGCTTCTCCTTTTTCTAATCCTACAACATTTGGCATTTCTACTTCAGGAGGATTTGTTATATTTAATATTCCTAAGGTTCCCCCTAATGCTAATACAAATAGCAATATGCATCCTATCACTATACTTAATTTTTTATGTCTTTTTATAAAACCTTTTAGACCTTTTTCCTTAGGCTTGGCTTTACCTTTTGCTTGAGCTTTTCCAGCATTTTCTAATTCTTCTGTGTCTATTACTTGAGTTTTTGCTGTTGCATCATATTCTAATTCTTCTACAAAATCTCCATCTGGATTTTTTAAACATTCTTCTAAATCTTCCAACATTTCTGTACTATTTTGATAACGCAATTCAGATTCTTTCTTTAAAGCTTTCATAATAATTTGATTTAATGCTTTTGGTACATTAGGATTTAATTCTTTAGGTTCTTCAGGATTTTCTTGCATATGTTTTAATGCAACTGATACAGGTGTATCAGCATCGAAAGGAACTTTTCCTGTTACCATTTCATATAATACAACACCTAATGAATATAAATCAGATTTTGCATCTGTCATTCCTCCTCTAGCATGTTCTGGTGAGAAATAATGTACAGACCCAATTGTTGTACCAAATGCGGTTATTGTTGAATTGGATACTGCTTTAGCTATACCGAAATCTGTTACTTTTGCAACTCCATCTTCTGTTATTATTATGTTATGTGGTTTTATGTCTCTATGTATTATGTGATTTCTATGTGCTACTTCAAGTGCTGACGCAATTTGAATTGCTACATTTACAGACCATTTCCATGGTAGTGGTCCCTCTTCTTCAATAATTATTTCTTTTAATGTTTTTCCTTTTATTAATTCCATTACAATAAAGTATAAATTATTGTCTACTCCTACATCATATATAGAAACAATATTGGAATGTGTTAATCTAGCAGCTGATTGTGCTTCGGCTTCAAATCTTTTTATGAATTCTTCGTCTGTTGTAAATTCATCTCTTAAGATTTTTACAGCTACAAAACGTTTTAATATTTTGTCCTTTGCTTTGTAAACTGTTGCCATTCCACCATTTCCTATTTTTTTTATGATTTCATAACGGTTTCCTAATAGTTTTCCCTCTAAACTCATATTATTTCTCTCCTTAAATATGTTTTATATGTTTTTTATAACTACTACTGTAATATTATCATATCCTCCATTTTTATTTGCTTTTTTTACTAATTCTATTGGTGCTCTTTCTATATCTTTTTTTACTTCGTCATATATATCTTGTTGACTTATCATATTAGTTAATCCATCAGACGCCATTACTATTATATCTTGTTTTAAAAAGCCTTTTACCATAACATCTGGTTCTATAAAAGCATTACATCCTAATGCTTTCATTAGCATATTTTTTTGTGGATGATGTACTGCTTCTTCTTTAGTAATCGTTCCATCTTTTACTAATTTTTGAACATAGCTATGGTCTTGTGTAAGTTTTCTAGTGAATTGTTTTCTAATACGGTATATGCTACTATCTCCAATATGACCTATATATACCTTATTATTATGTATTAAGCAAATTTCTAAAGTAGTACCCATTCCGCCTAATTCTTCTACTTCTTTTGATTTTTCATATACTACCATATTTGCATATTCCATGCTACTACCTAAAAGTTGGATTATACTATCTCTATCTTTTGGAGTTTGCTTAAAATTATTTTCAATATAACTTCTAGCTGTTTTTATTGCAAGTTGACTCGCAATTTCTCCTCCATTATATCCTCCCATTCCATCAGCTAACATAAATAGTTGGATATCTTCAAATGGTGAATCCGTAATATAATATGCATCTTGATTAATTTCTCTTATTTTGCCTATATCAGATTTAGCATATGCCTTTATCATTTTTTCACCTCAACTTCCTTTTTGTCTTTTACTCCATATTCTTTATATCATATCTTTATATTTTTTTCAATATTTTAAAAGTCAATAATTATTTATTTCAAATAAAATTATTAAATCATATATCCTCTTGACATTTTATGTAAATTGTTGTATAATTTTTTATTATTAACGTACATTGTATTTTTAATATTTCGGTTTTTGAGTTTTTTGGTAAAACACTTATTTCAATTCAAGCATTCTTTTTAAGAAAGGAAAGATAATGAAAAATTCATTTAAATTCACTTTAATATTGTTTACCTTATTGGTCTTTTTAACTTCCTGTTCATTGTCAAAAAAAGAAATAAGCAAGGAAGATGAAAGTTATTATAAAAACTTAATTATTTCATCTAGTGATCCTTCAGATGTAATAGGAATTTTAAACGGAAATGAATTTTCTAATAAATTTCTCCAAGAAATAGCTAATAGTCATTTCACAACTGCAAAAATTGGTTTATTAGGGAGTGATTGTTGTACTCCTGATATCTTTGTAAAAGTTTGCCAAGATACAGAAGTAATTGATTTCTTTCTTAAAGATGGTGGACGAGAGGATTTTCTTTATGAGAAAACTTCTGATCTCAGTTTTTCAGAGAAAGAACAACTGGCATTAATTGATATTGGTGTTCCAAAGATTACCTTTGGTGTTTTAGACAATAAATGTTTAAGTATGAATACTTTTATTTATGCTTTAAAAAATAATTGTATAGATTTAAATAATCCAGAGATTCAAAAAACCGTTTGCCTACGAATTGTTGGCAAAGCTAATGAGCTAACTAATGAAGACAAAAATGCTTTGTTATCATTAAATAAGCCATTTATAACATCAGCTTTAATAGAAATTTCTAAAAAATAATTTTTTTAGGCTCCTAAATAGGAGTCTTTTTTTTTATAGCTGAGAAAAGTTTATATTGTTTAAAGTCTGATAGTATGATATACTTTGATATATTATAATAAAGAAAGGGATATACTTAAAATGCAACTAGATAAATATTGTAACAAATTAGAATTTAATGAAATTATAAATACATTATCCACTTTTTGTGAAACCTCTGTGGGAAAAAACATAGCTTTTTCATTAGTTCCTTCTAATAATATTAATTGGGTAAATGATAAATTATCTGAAACTAAGGAGGCTGTAAATTTAATATATAAAGCTTCTCTTCCCTCTTTTTATAATTTTAAAAATATAAATAATTATACAAAAATATTAGAATCAAAAGGTGTTTTATCCATCATTGCACTTCTTGAAATTAATAAAATATTTAAGCTTGCAGAAGATTTAAAAAAATATTTTACTCAAAACTTCATTATTCCTTCTGATTTCCCACATTTACAAAATCTTTTTCAAGATTTATATACTAATAAAGGAATTACAAAAAAGATTTCTAATATTATCATTGATGAGAAAACAATAGATGATAAAGCTTCAGCTGAATTAAGTAGTATTCGTCGCAAAAAAAGAAATCTTGAAGTTTCTATAAAAGATAAATTAAATAGCTTTATACACAAACCTAGCTATTCTAAATATATTCAAGAATCTATTATTACTATTAGAAATGATAGGTTTGTTATACCTATAAAAGAAGAATACCGTTCTCAAATAAAAGGGTTTGTTCATGATATTTCAAATGCTGGTTCTACTGTTTTTATTGAGCCAACAGTGATTTTTGATTTAAATAATGAACTAAATAGTTTGAAAATTGAGGAAGAAATTGAAATCGAAAAAATATTAAAAAGTTTAAGTGAAATATTGTATCCATATATTAATGAACTACTAAAAAATGCAGAGTTAATTGGTGCTTTAGATTTTATTTTTGCAAAAGCAAAATATTCAAAATCTATAAGTGGCATAACTCCTTCAATTAACAAAAATAAAGAAATTAATTTAATAAATGCTCGCCATCCTCTTATACCGAAAAATAATGTTGTTCCTATTTCAATTAACTTAGGACATGACTTTAATTGTTTAGTTATAACAGGTCCAAATACAGGAGGAAAAACTGTAAGTTTAAAAACAGTTGGATTGATCGAATTAATGGCTTGTAGTGGTTTAAATATACCTGCAGATGAACGTTCTAGTATTTATGTTTTCGATAAAATATTTGCAGATATTGGAGATAACCAAAGTATTTTAGATTCTTTAAGTACTTTTTCTTCACATATGCTAAATATTATAGATATAGTTAATAATGCTACTAATGAATCTTTAGTATTAGTTGACGAATTAGGTTCTGGTACAGATCCTTTAGAAGGTGCTAATCTTGCTTTAAGCATTCTAGAATATTTACAACAAAAAAACTCTTTAGTTGTTGCAACTACACATTATTCCGAGCTTAAAAACTATGCTTTAGTTCATGATAATTTTGAAAATGCATGTGTTGAATTTGATTTATCCACACTAAGTCCAACATATAAATTATTAATTGGTATACCTGGAAAAAGTAATGCTTTTGAAATTAGCAAAAAATTAGGATTGTCTGAATCTATTATTGAAAAAGCTCAATCTTTAATGTCTAATGATGACATCCATATTGAAGAACTATTGAAAAATATTTACGATAATAAAGTTCAAATTGAAAACGATCTTATTGAAGCTAATCAGAATTCAAAAAAGATTTTAGACTTAAAACTTGAACTTGAAACCACTAAAAAGAATCTTAAACAAAAAGAGAAAGAAATTATTGATAAAGCAAAAATCCAAGCAAGAGATATTTTATTAGATGCTAAAGAAGAAGTAAATGAAATTATTAAAGAAGCAAATAAGTCAAAAAATGTAACTAAAGATTTAAACAACTTAAGAAATGATTTAAATAAAGATATTAAAGGATTAAGCGTACCTTTAGAATGGACTACTTCGAAAAGAAAAACTTCTATCTCAAGCAACAAATCTAATACTAGCTTGCACCCCCTTTCTTCGGGTAATAATTCTAGTGTAAATTATGCAGATTCTTCTAAAACAAAAAATGTTTCAACAGAATTAAATATAATTGGTATGAATGTTGAAGAAGCTATTCCTATAGTTGATAAATTTTTAGATGATGCAGTTCTTGCTAAACTTCAAAATGTACGAATTGTTCACGGAAAAGGAACTGGTAAACTTAGAAATGGTATTCATCAATTCTTACGTAAAAATGCCCATGTGCAAAATTTTAGACTTGGAACATATGGTGAAGGTGAATCAGGAGTTACCATAGTAGAATTAAAGTAAAAACCTAACCTAAAAAACTAACCCATTAATATATTGATTAGTGGGTTAATTTTTTCTTTAAACATATTTTTCTACTCTTACTACTTGTCTTCCACTTCTTGTTGTTCCGGTAACCTCTTTTATAATAAATCTTCCTTTTCCTCTAATTGTCAATAAATCTGCTAATTTAAGTTGTTTAGATACTTTAGTTTCGTTTTGTCCATTAATGAATACTCTTTCTTGTTTTATTATTTGAACCGCTTTACTTCTTGATGTTCTTGCCAAATCAGATACTACTGTATCTAATCGTAATGATGGGACTATTATTTTGACATCTTCTACTTTTATTTCTTGTTTGTGTAATTCTTTTATATTATGGATTGAAATTTTGCTATTTTGAAATCGAGTAAGTGATGGTAACTCTTTTAATAAGATTTCAGCAAATTCTTTTACTACGATAATATCTGCTCCATCAGGTGAAACAACAATGTCTCCTACTTTTTCTCTTTTTAATCCTAATTTTATAATTCCGCCTAAATAATTTCTATGCGAATATTTCCCTTTTTCTTCTTCTGATACTTTGATTCTTACTATTTTTAACAATTCTTCAATTTGCTTTGATATTGCTATTTCATCTTCATTTTCAGGATAAACTAATAATATTTTTCTTTCAGCTTCTTCATAGCCTCCATATAGCTTATAATTTGTGATATTATTTTTCTTTAAATAAGTCCTTACTAATGATAATTGATACATATCTAAAAAATCTGTACTTTCAATCGCACTTTTTCTTTTTGAATTTTTTATTTTATCTTCTACTTGCGCTAAACACATTTTGTCTTCTTGTCTTCCTACCATTTTATTTACCTCTTTTATTATTAAAATAATTTATGTAATAATAATTCTTCTTTTAATTTTTTTACAATTGTTTCTGTATCTTGCCCATATTTTTTCTCTAATTGTTCAACAGAACCATGTTCTATAAATTTATCCGGATATGCAAATACATGTACTTTTACATCTTCTATATTTTCTTCTATTATCAACTCTTTTATTGTCGTACCTAATCCGTTTATAATAGTACCATCCTCTAGGGTCACTACATTTTTAGTCTTTTTTATTGATTTTATTATTCTTTCTTTATCTAATGGTTTTAAAAATCTTGCATTTATAACGTCTGATTGTATGTCTTCTTTTGCTAATTCAGATGCTATTTTCATAGCCTTTGCTACTGTTTTTCCTATTGAAATAATTGTAACATCTTCTCCTGTTTTAAGTAGTTCCGCTTTTCCTAACTGAATTTGTTTTTGTTTTACTTTTTCCCAAATTTTTGTATCTTCTCCTCCTCTAGGATAACGTATAACTACTGGTTTTTTTAGTTCTACTGCAAATTCTAACATTTCTTCTAATTCTATAAAATTTTTTGGTGCCATAATAACTAAGTTTGGAATTAAGCGAAAAAATGCCATATCTAATAATCCTTGGTGAGTTTCTCCATCTGCTCCTACTATCCCTGCTCTATCAACACACATTATTACAGGTAAATTTTGCATAGCAATATCATGTATTACTTGGTCGTATCCTCTTTGGTAAAATGAAGAATATATTGGCACAATTGGTATTGCTCCTGCTTTTGCCATTCCTGCTGCTAATCCTAATGCATGTTGTTCTGCAATTCCTACATCAAAAAATCTCTCTGGAAATTTTTCTTGGAACTTTTTCAATCCTGTTCCATCTTTCATAGCAGCTGTGATTGCAACTATATTTTCTTTTTTCTTTGCTATTTTGATTAAAGTATTTCCAAATACTTTTGAATAATTTGTTACTTTTGCTTTTTTACTTTTTCCTGTTTTTATATTAAAAGGATCTGTTGCATGGTATTTGTCTGGATTTTTTTCTGCTATTTCATATCCTTTTCCTTTTTTAGTTAATACATGAATTAAAACTGGTCCTTTTACTTGTTTACTTAATTTCAAAATATTTTCTAATTCTTTTATGTTATGTCCATCTACTGGTCCCAAATAGCAAAATCCTATGTCTTCGAAAAACATTTTCGGAATAATTAATTGTTTTACAGCTCTTTTTAATCTTTGACAAACCTTTACTATTGGTTTCCCAATTATTGGAACTTTTAATAGAATATTTTTTACAGATACATTTGATTTTTCATATAGTTTTTTAGTACGCAATTTCCCTAAAAATCTATTTAATCCACCAATATTTTTTGATATACTCATTTCATTATCATTTAGTATAACTGTTATATTAGATTTACTAACTCCTGCATCATTTAATGCTTCTAAAGCCATTCCTCCTGTTAATGCTCCATCTCCTATGACTGCAATAACTGAATAATCTTTTTTATTTATGTCCCTAGCTCTAGCCATCCCTAATGCAGCTGAAATTGATGTACTACTATGTCCTGTATTAAAACAATCTGTTTTTGACTCATTAGTTTTTGGAAATCCTGCTATTCCCTCAAATTGTCTTAATGTTTTTAATTCTTCTTTTCTTCCTGTTAAAATTTTATGCACATATGATTGATGCCCAACATCCCATATTATTCTATCTTTGTTGACATCAAATATACTATGCAATGCCATAGTTAATTCTACTACTCCTAAATTTGATGCCAAGTGTCCGCCGTTTTCTGAAACAATTTCTAGCAAATATTCTCTTATTTCTTCTGCTAATTTTTCTTTTTCTTTTGTTGTTAATTTTTTTATATCGTTTGCTCCATTAATTTTTTCTAACATTGTTTTCCTCCATTGTTTTTCTATTTTATCACATTTCTCACTATTTTTCTAGCTTTTTTATGTTTTTATACTTGTTTTTTTATATGTTTTTGTGTTAAAATATATAGTGTATATAATATTAATAACATGAAAGGAACATTTATATGAAAAATAAAGTATTATTTAAAATATTAATTTCGGTATTTGCAGTTATAGCACTAATTTCAAATTTTTCACTAGCAGCTTATTCTGATGTTACTATGACATTAGAAAAAGATAGAGAAGTTAGAATTGATATAACTGAATATTCTTATTTTGAAAAGAAAGTAGTAGAAACAGATTTAGAAAATAAAGAAGTAACAATACAATTATCTGTTGTAAATAACGAACCAGCAGAAATTCCAACAGGAGAATTAATGTTAGTTATTGATAACTCTGATAGTATGTTAAATACTATTGGAAATAAAACAAGAGCTGAATTGATTCACTCTTCTGCTAAAACATTAATTTCTAAACTTTTAGATGGAAATGATCAATTAAAAATAGGAGTTGTAAGTTTCTCTTCTGATCCTACTCAACAAAATGATGGTGTTTTGGAAAACGATGCTAAAGTTGTTTCAGAGTTAAGTAATGATGCTTCAGGTTTAAGTTCTGCAATTGATACTATTCAAGATGATGGTCCAAGAACAGACTTAGATGCAGGATTAACTCTTGCTAAAAATTCCTTCTCTTCTGAATCAAACAATAAATATATAGTTGTATTAACTGATGGAGTTCCTAATCTTTCATTAGCTAGTATTAACCCATACTATTCTCAAGAGACTATAACAAAAACAAAAGAAACTTTACAACAATTAGATTCTCAAAACATTAATTTAATTACAATGCTTACAGGTGTTGATGATCCTAGTTATACTCCTGGTGGCGCAACAGGTAAAAATTTTGGACAAATTATAGAAGAAATCTTTGGAACTCAATCAAATCCAACAACTGGTACATTCTTCTATGTACAAGATAGTGAAATAGAACAAACAATTACAGACTCAATTTTTGATGCTTTAAAACCTATTTATAAAACTTTAACAAATATTAAGGTTGTTGACTATTTCCCACAAGAAATTGTAGATAACTTTGATTTCTCTTATGTGTCTGATGCAACACATGGAGATATATCTCAAGCAATAGATACAGAAAACAGAAGTATTACTTGGACTATTCCAAAGTTAGATGCAGGAGAAACAGCAACAGTTCAATATAAATTAAAACTAAAAGAAGAATTTGACCCACAAATTCTTGATGTATTATTAAATACAAATGATGGTATAGATTTAGATTATGATTTAGATGGTGAGCCTCAACATCAACATTCTGATGAATCACCTCAAATCAAATTAACTGAACCTAAAAAACCAGTTGAAAAGCCTGCAGATGTAGCACCTATCCCACTTCCAAAAGCTGGTCAAACTACTATAATTGTATTAGGAGTAATTGCTACAGGACTTTCATTATTCTTCTTAGTAAGATACAATATGATTAAAAATAAAATGAAATAAAATATGATAAAATTTAAGAACTCAACTACAAATAAAAGTTGAGTTCTTTTTCTATTTTTAATAATCTATTATATTTAACTATTCTATCAGTTCTGCATGGTGCACCTGTTTTTATCTGTCCACTATTTGTTGCAACTGCTATATCTGCAATTGTTGTATCAGAGGTTTCTCCTGAACGATGTGAAATGATTGTTGAATATCCCTTTTCTTTTGCTAACTCAATTGTTTCTAATGTTTCCGTTAAAGTTCCTATTTGATTAGGCTTTATTAATATAGAATTTGCTACATTTTCTTTAATCCCTTTCATTAATCGTTTTTTGTTTGTCACAAATAAATCATCTCCGACTAATTGTATTTTATTCCCTAATTCGCTTGTAATAACTTTCCAACTACTCCAGTCTTCTTCTGCTAATCCATCTTCAACTGATACTATTGGATATTTTTCAACTAAACTTTCAATATATTGCACCATTTGTTCTTTTGTTTTTAATTCTTTAGTTTTCCAAAAAAAGTATCCTTCCTTGTTAATTTTTCTTGCTTCATCATACATTTCTGTGCTTGCAATGTCTAAAGCTAAAACAATATCTTTTTTAGGTTCATATCCAGCTGTTTTTATTGCTTCAATTATCATTTCTAATGCTTTTTCATCACTTTCTAAATTTGGTGCAAATCCTCCTTCATCCCCTACTCCTACATTATATCCTTTTTCTTTTAAAACCTTTTTTAATGCATGATATATTTCAGTTCCTCTACGTAATCTCTCTGCAAATGTAATTTGTCCTATTGGCATAATCATAAATTCTTGGATGTTTATATTATTATCAGAATGTTTTCCTCCATTTAGAATATTCATCATAGGAATTGGCATTGTCTGTGCTTGAATCCCTCCTAAATATTGATATAGTTCCATATTTAAAGAATTTGCCGCTGCCTTAGCTACTGCTAGTGATACTCCTAAAATTGCATTTGCTCCTAAATTTGATTTATTAGGAGTGTTATCTAATTCTATCATAATGTCATCAATTTTTTTCTGCTCATAAACATTTTCTCCAACTATTTTTTTTGCAATCTTTTTTTGTATATTTTCAACAGCTTTTGTTACACCTTTTCCATTATATCTAGACTTGTCTCCATCTCGTAATTCCATTGCTTCAAAACTTCCAGTTGATGCTCCTGAAGGTACTTTTGCTATACCTTTTACTCCATTTTCTAAAATAACTGTTGCTTGAACTGTTGGATTTCCTCTGGAGTCTAATATTTCAAGTGCATCAATTTCCTTTATCTTTAATTCTTTTTTCATTTACATTTAGCCTCCTTGAATTTTGCTTATTTTATTATCTATTATTTGCAATTGTTGGAATTATATTCAATTTAATTTTTCTTACTAATTTTATAACTAATTAATAATAAATTGGTAAAACTGCGGTAGCGACCAAACGTAGCGCTAGCGAAGTGCGATTTGGAGCAATCTACATATTAATTATATTTTGCAGATTGCGACAGCAAAGTTTGACAAATTTATTATTAATTAGTTATATAAACTTTCGTTGTAATTATAAAAGTGACTAACAAAATAATATAAAAATAAAAAGTTGACAAGGGCTTTGATAATATATCACAGAATTTCTAGATAACTTTTTTGGCACCCTTTCACGCCAAGCACGAACATTTTCCATAAAAAACATCAAGAAATTCTAGTTCAATTATCTGTGCACCTTGTCAACTTTTAATTTTTATATTATTTGTTATTTATTCATTTGTAATTTTTTCTAAGTCTAATAATTCTTGCCACCTATTATCAACTTCTTTTTGGAATTCCTCTATCATCCATTCATTTCCTGGTTTGAACATATGTCTAAAGCGTTTTTGTGGTCTTAAAAATTCTTCTATTGGTAATTTCTTTGCTGGCTTATATGAAATATGATAAACCCCATCTATTACTTCATATAGTGGCCAATAACATGTATCTACTGCTAATTTGTTTATTTTCATTAAATCTTCTGTTGGATATCCCCATCCACGAGGGCATGGTGCCATTACATTTAAGAATGCTGGTCCTTTTGTATATATTGCTTTTTCTGCTTTTTGATATAAATCAGCAAAATTCATATATCCCAATGTTTGTCCTACATATGGTATGTGATGTCCTACCATTATTTTTGCTAAATCTTTTCTTGATTGCATTTTTCCTGGTATTACACTTCCAGCTGGTGAAGTTGTTGTGTCTGCAAATTTAGGTGTTGCAGAAGAACGTTGTATTCCTGTGTTCATATATGCACCATTATCATAACATACATAAACCATATCGTGTCCACGTTCCATAGCTCCTGATAAACTTTGTAACCCTATGTCATAGGTTCCTCCATCTCCACCAAATGCAATAAATTTTGTTTCTCCTTCTTGTTGCAATTTACCTTGTTTTTTCATTGATTGGTATGCAGCTTCTACTCCTGCTAATGTCGCACCTGCACATTCAAATGCTGTATGAATAAATGAATCTGTCCATGCTGTGTATGGGTATATGAATGTTGAAACTTCCATACATCCTGTAGCATTTGCTACTACTGCATGGTCTTCTGGTTTTAATGCTCTCATTACCATTCTTGCCACTGGTGGTGCTCCACATCCTGCACACATTCTATGACCTGATGTGAATCTAGAAGGTTTTGTTGCTATTATTTCTTTTAAATTATATGCCATATTATTCACCCTCCCTTCTTAGTCCTAAATAGCGATAAGGATTTTCTGCTTTTCCACTTTTTGCTATTTCTGCTAAATCTGTATATACTTTTTCTATATCTGTTTCTTTTGTATCTCTACCACCTATTCCATACACGTAATTTATAGTTGGTACACTTTTTCCACTTACATACATTCCAGATGTTACATCTTCAAATAATGCTCCTCCCATTCCGTTTAGAGAGTCTGATTTATCAAGTACAGCTACTGCTTTTAAATGCTCTAAACTTTTAGCAACTTCTTCTGCTGGGAATGGTCTAAACATACGTATTTTTAGTAATCCTGCTTTTACACCTTGTTCTCTTAATTTATCTACTACTGCTTTTGTTGTTCCTGCAGTAGAATTCATACATACTATTGCTATTTCTGCATCGTCTAATTTATATTCTTCAAAAAAGCTATATTTTCTACCTGTTAATTTTTCAAAGTCTGCTGCTACCTCTGCAATTACTTCTTTTGCATTGTTCATTGCTTCTGCTTGTTGTGCTTTATGTTCAAATAAGTATGCTTGCAAATCTAAAGGTCCTATTGCTATAGGTTCTTTTTTATTTAATAAATAATGTTCTGGATGATATTCACCAACAAATTCTTTTACTTTATCATCTTCTAGTAACTCTATATTTTCTATTGAATGTGAAGTTATAAAACCATCTTGACATACCATTAATGGTAATTTTACTTTTGGGTGTTCTGCTATTCTATGTGCCATTAGAGTATTATCATATGCTTCTTGGTTATTTTCTGAAAATAGCATTATCCATCCTGCATCTCTAACTCCCATTGCATCTGAATGATCATTGTGTATATTTAATGGTCCTGATACAGCTCTATTTACTAAATTTAAAATTATTGGTAATCGTAAACTTGAAGCTATATATATCATTTCCCACATTAGTGATAATCCATTTGCAGAAGTAGCTGTCATTGCTCTGGAACCTGCTGCTTCAGCTCCTATACAAGCACTCATTGCACTATGCTCACTTTCAACTGCTACAAATTCTGTATCAACTTGTCCATTTGCAACAAATGTTGAAAAATATTGTGGTATTTCTGTTGAAGGTGTAATTGGGAAGGCTGCTACTACATCAGGATTGATTTGTCTCATAGCAACTGCAACTGCTTCATTACCACTTAAACGTTCTCTTATTCCCATAATTTATTTTCCCTCCTCTTTCATTTCTATTGCTTTAAAAGGACATACTTGTGCACACACACCACATCCTTTACAATAATCATAATTAAAGTTTGTTCTTTTTTGGTCATCTCCAACTGGTATAGCATCATCTGGACATACTGGAAAACATAATCCGCATTGTGTACATTTTTCTTCTATCCATACTGGACATAAACTTCTCCAATCTCCTGTTTTAAATTCTTTAGCATTTCCAGATTCATAAATATCGCCACCAATAGTCATTTTTTCCATTGGAGTATTGTTGTCTATATTTGTCATATTCCATCTTCCTTTCTTTTATTTTTTATAAATTATTTTACACTATTTATGTTTGATATATTTTAAATCTTTTTTACTTGTTTTAATGCTAATTCTAGTGCTTTCATATTTCCTTCTATTACTTCAGGTTTTTTTGCAAATTTATGCTTAAAAGAGCCTTCCATATCTTTTAATAATGCTTCATCTGACATTATTCCTGCTACTTTGATTATTGCAGCAAGCATTGGTGTATTAGGAAAATATCTTCCTAATGCTTCTTCTGATATTTTTCTAGCATCAATGGCATAAACATTTCCTGTATAACCTTTTAAAAACTTTCTTACTTCTTCTCCCTCTTTTGTTGTATTTATTACTATTGCTCCTGTTTCTTTTAATCCTGCTGTAACATCAACACTTTCTAATAGTGTGTCATCTACTACAACTACATAATCAGGATTATATATGTTACTATGAACTGTTATTGGCTTATCACTTATTCTGTTATATGCTGTAATAGGTGCCCCCATTCTTTCAGGTCCATATTCAGGAAAACCTTGAATGTATTTACCTGTATTAAATGCTGCATCTGCTAGTAATAAAGATGCTGTTTTTGCACCTTGTCCACCTCTACCGTGCCATCTAATTTCTATTAGATTATTCATTTTTAATCTCACTCCTTTTTATATTATACATTTAAATTATATGTATAAAAATATTTAATGTCAAGAGAAAAAAGATGTAAAAAGAAGGAAATGTTTTTACTCATTTCCTTCTTTTTCGTCATCTTTCTTTTTATCATTTATTTCCTTTGGAACTACTATATTTTTGGGTTTTTCGTTTCCTGGCTTATTAACTGTTGAATCATTTAAATGCTCGTATGCTGGAGAAATATCTAATTCAGATCCATCCCCAGAAACAACTTCTAATTCTTTTCTTTCATCTTTTTCTTCAGACATAACTAGCACCTCCTGTTAACTTTCTATTGTTCTTTCAGTTGTTTTTCCTTTAGTTGGTATTAAAAATAATAATCCTATTAATATTGGTAAATAAAATGTGTATATTCTCCAAAATAATATAGACATATTTATTGTTCCTTCTTTAAATACAGAATTGAATAATAACAAAAATCCACCTTCTGCTCCTAACCCTGAACCTGGTGTTGGAACAAACATCATTATTAATAGAAGAAATGCTTGTATTGGTATTATTTGCCAAAAACTAATTCCAGTATTCCCAAATGCTTTATATACCATATATGTTATTGAATAATAAGCTAAACTTTGTACTACTGCAACTAAAAACATTTTTAAAACTAATTTTTTTTCTGTTTTAATAACCTGAAATTGTTCTGAAAAATTGTCTATACTTTTTTCCATTTTTTCTATTTTTTCATCTCTATTTTTTATTATATGAATTTTTGCCAAAAACTTTATTATTCCAACAATTATTTTAGTTATTATTTTTTTATTTACACCTAATAATACAACTGCTACAATTGCCAATATATTTATAGCAAATCCTAAAATCGTCACCCATAAATACTCTTTCATCATATTTATAAAAAATCCTATTTGGAACAATGCTACTACAATTGTAGTTACTACTAGTGCCGTCTGTGTTATGGCAAATTTCATAGCCAATGCAGAAACCGAATCACTTACACGTTTTCCTGTTTTTGTAAGTTCATATGCTTGCATTGGTTGTCCTCCTGTAGCAAATGGTGTTATATTATTAAATAGTAAACCTATCATTGATACTTTTATGGAGTTAGTTATTGGTTGCTCTTTATACATTCTTTTTAATGGTAAATGCAAATTCAAAGCTTCACAAAACCAGTGTATTATTAGGCATACTACTCCCCCTGCTACCCATCTATAATCTACCTGTTGTAAAACGTTTTTTATATTATCAATTCCGTCTACTTTTATCATATAAATGAATAGTCCTACACATATTACTGCTATTATAATGAAGTTAATTATCGTTATTTTTTTATTGGCTGGTTTTGCTTCTACTGTTTCTACTGCTTCTATTTCTTCGTCCATAATTTTTTACTCCTATTCTGCTTCAGGTGCTTCTACTGGGCAAACACCTGCACATGTTCCGCATGATATACATACTGATTCATCAATTTGATATTGTGTATCTCCTTGAGATATACATTGAACAGGGCATTGTGCTGCACATGCTCCACATGATATACATTTGTCTGTTATTTTATATGCCATTTTTTTCACCACCTTTCGCTTTTATGTCTTCTTGTTGTAACTTTTCTAATTCTTCCAACTCTTCTTTATTTTCTAATTCTTCTTGAGTTGGATTTTCTTCCTCAACATCTTTTATAACTTTTATATCTTTCGCATTATATTTTCTATAAAAATATCCGTCTCCATCCTCTTCTTTTATTTTTACTTTAACTTGTTCTTTTAATGTTTCAATAGCTTCTACTTGTCCTTCTCCTTCTTCTGTTGAAACTATAGCACCAACTTTAGGAAGACGTTTTAGCTTTTCTTCATAAACATCATTTTCATATTTTAAACAACACATTAGTCTTCCACATGCTCCTGATATTTTATATTGATTTAATGAAAGATTTTGTTCTTTCGCCATCTTTATTGATACTGTTTCAAAATCATTTAAAAAACTACAACAGCATAATTCTCTTCCACATACACCGTTTCCGCCAATTCTTTTAACTTGATCTCTTACTCCAATTTGTCGTAATTCAATTCTTGTTTTATATATTGCTGCTAAATCTTTTACTAGTTCTCTAAAGTCAATTCTCTCATCAGCTGTAAAATAGAATAATATTTTGCTATTATCAAATTTATATTCTACATCTACTAAATTCATGTCCAACTTATGTTCTTTTATTTTTTTTATAAAAACTTTGTATGCTTCTTTTTCAATTTTTTTACATTCTTCATAATGTCTTATATCTTTTTTATTTGCTATTCGTATAACTTTCTTTAATGGTGCTACTATTTTATCATCTTCTACTGTTCTGTTTGCAATCATAACAGTTCCAAGTTCTTCTCCTTGTACTGTATCAACAATAACTTTATCACCTTTATTTATTTTTAGATTCTTTGGATTAAAAAAATATATTTTTCCTACTTTTTTAAATCTTACTCCTACTATGTTTTTCAATTTATTTCCCTCCACATGTTCCATAACATATTGTCTATACTCATATCATAATTTCCATTTTGTTTCAATCTTTTTTTTGTGTTTTCAACTATTTTTATACAATTTGCATATTTGTTATTTGTTATAGCTAATTTTAATAATATTGTATTTATATATTCCAACATCTTTTGTATTTCTTCTTTTGATTGATATAAAACTTCTGCTTTATCTATTGTTTCTATTAAATCAATTTTGTCCATATTTTCTAATAAAATATTTATTTTTTCATATGTTTCTATTTTATCTTTTAATTCAATTGCTTTAGAAATACTTCCTTGAAACATTTGAAGCATTGCATCTGTTACTTTTATATTATATTTTTCTTCTAAAAATTTTTTTATCTCTTCATCTTTTATTGACTCAAAACGTATTGTCATACATCTTGATTTTATAGTATTTAAAAAAGCACTTTCATTAGCTCCTATTAATATAATTGTTACAAATTTTGGTGGTTCTTCCAATGTTTTTAATAAGCAATTTTGAGCTTCTGTTGTCATTTTATCTGCATCATTTATCACGTATACTTTATGTTCACATTTTATTGGTTTTTCTTGCACTTTAGCTTGCATTTCTCTTATTTGATTAATTTTTATAACATTTCCTTCTGGTTCAACACAAGTAAAATCTGGATTATTTTCTGTTTCTGCTTCTAATAACATTTTGCTAAATTCTATAGCTATTTGTTTTTTTCCGATTCCTTCGATTCCTATAAATAAATAGCTATGTGATGCTTTTTTATTTTTTATTACTTCTAATAATAGTCTTTTTACTTTTTCATTTCCTATAATATTATCAAACATTATATCTCCTATTCTACTTTTCCAAATAGATTTAAAGGCCAAATTCTAAATGCTACTGTGCTTTCAATCTTTTCTAATGGTATACATCCAAATGCTCTACAATCTTGGCTATGATTTCTATTATCACCCATTGCAAATACACAATTTTCTGGAACTACGAAATCTTCAAATCCTACTCCTGTTACATCAGTTACTATGCCGTCTTGTATATAATCTTCTTGTAATACTTCATCATTTATATATACTTTACCTTCTTTTATTTCTACATGCTCACCCGGCAAAGCTATAACTCTTTTTATATAACTTTTTTTACCAATTTCTAAAAAGTTATAAGTAAACCAATCAAATCCTTTTCTATCTATATATTGTGCTACAGGATTTTCTTCGTCTATTTCATTAACATTATAACTAAGTCTATATGGCTCTTCAAAAGTTATTATTTCTCCACGTTTTGGTAATTTTTTTGTTGTTCTTCCCCATCTATTTAACCATAACCTCTGGTCTTGCTGTAATGTAGGTTGCATTGATACCATTTTTACAACTGTTGGTGTTCCTATAAAATATCTAAATGTTACAGCTAATACCACTGCAATTATAATACAATATACCCATTCTAGGATCTCTTTTGCTACAGTCTTTTTATTTTCTTTTTCTTTACTTTCTGATTTTTCTATTTCTTCTTTTTTATCTTTTTTTGCCTCTGATGTTTCTTTTATATCTTCTTTGTTTTCGTCCAATGTAAAATTCTCCTTCATTTCAAATTCTTACTAATTATACACTATTTATGCTGGATTAGCAACGTTTTTTGTTGGAATACGTACTACAACTTCTGTACCTTGTCCAACTACACTTTTTATATCGATACTTCCTCCATTTTTGTCCAATATCTCTTTAGCTATAGAAAGGCCTAATCCTGTTCCTCCCATTTCTCTAGTACGAGCTTTATCTACTCTATAAAATCTTTCAAATATCCTATTTAAGTCTTTTTCTGGTATTCCAATACCATTATCGAAAATCTTTATATATGCATCATTGTAAACAAATCCTACATATATTTTTATTTCTCCACCTTCTTTTGTATACTTTATGCTATTAGTCATTATATTTAATATAACTCTTTCTATATCATATTTATTTGCATACACAGGTGGAACATCTGCTGTTAAAAAGCTTTCTACTTTATGTCCTTTTTTCTTTATTTCTATTGCTAATTTATCTTGACATTTCTTTACTAAATCTCCTAAATCGAATTGTTCTTTTTGCGTATTTTTATTATTGTCATCATATCTAGAAAGAGTTAATAAATCTGTAACTAGTTTTGCCATTCTTCTTGCTTCAGATGCAATTACTTCCAAGAATTTAGTTTGTGTTTCTTTATCATACTCTCCTTCTAATAATGTATCTGAATATCCCATTATTGAAGTTATTGGTGTTTTTAACTCATGTGATACATCTGCAACAAATTCTTTTCGCATTTCATCTAGTTTAACATGTTCTGTGATATCTTGAATAACTGCAATAACACCGTCAGGTCTATCTTCTTCGTTTTTAAATGGTGCAAAAAATACATTTATATATTTGTCTTCTACTTGTATTCTTTGTTCTGTTGATGTCCAATTTTCTAAGTAAATTATTTTTTCCATGTTGATATCTAATTTGAATTTTTTAAATATATCCTCAAATGAATTATCTTCTGGCCTTATACTTAAAAAATTCTTTGCGGCTGGATTGATTAATATTATTTCTCCTTCCATGTTGAACGCAATTATACCATCAGTCATATGTAACAATATTGTTTCTATTTGATTTTTTTGTGTTGATACCTCTCTTAATTTTTCATTTAATTCTTTTGTCATTATTTCTAGTATATCATCAATTTTTTCTGTTTCAGATTTCCTTTTACGTTTGTTTTCTACTTCTTCTTTTTCCGTTGTCGCTATTTTTTCAGCACTCTTTATTAATTTATTTTTTGGATAAATTACATATTTTGATAAGTATTTTTTTATTGCTATATTTACTATTATAAATCCTACTAAAGCTATTCCTAGTGCAATTAATGTGTGTTGTTGCATTAGTAGAAACTTTTCTATTTGCCATTCTGCTAAATATGATTTTTCCATCAATATTCTTGTTGTTATTGTTTGATACAAGAAATATCCTCCAAGACTTGCTATTATTGCAATTCCTGTTAAAAAATATATTAATATTATTCTCGATTGTATCTTTTTAACCATTTTTATTTCATTCCTTTAATAAACTTTTTATTTCTTCGTATATCTTTGCTTCTACATCTTTTGTTGATATTTTTAAAGCATTTTTTGACATTTGTTCCTCTGTATTTTTATTTAATATTATTTCTTCAATGCTTTCATTTAATTTTATTCCTTCTAATTCATCATTTAATATAATTTTAGCTGCTTCAACATTTTCTAATGCTTTCGCATTATATAATTGATGGTCACCACTAACATTTGGTAATGGTATCAATATTGAAGGCTTTCCTAAGTTTGCTATTTCTGTTACTGTCATTGCTCCACTTCTAGCTATTATTAAGTTTGAGATATTCATTATTTCTTCCATATTATATATATATGGAACTATTTTCGCATTTTCTATGTTATTAATATTTATTTGCTTACTTTCTAATTTTTCTTTTATTATATCATACTGTTTTGGTCCTGTTGCCCACATTATTTGATATTTTTTATTTAATTTTTTTTCTATAATATTAACAATTGCTTCATTTATTTTTTGAGCTCCTTGACTTCCTCCAAATATTAATACTACTGGTTTTAATAAACTAAGTCTAAGTTTATTTAAAATTTCTTCTTTTTGCTTTAAAGTATATTCCTTTTTTTGAATTTTTATAGGTGTACCTGTATATATTATTTTATTTGCATTTGATATTCTAGGTATCGCATCTTTAAAAGATACTAATATTTTATCTGTTTTTTTGGCTAACATTTTAACTGCTTTACCTGGAAACGCATTACTTTCGTGTAACATTGTTGGTATTTTTAATTTATGTGCCATAGATATTGTAGCCCCGCAAATATATCCTCCTGTACCTATTACAATATCTGGTTTAAAGTCTTTTATTATTTTTTTAGCTTCCCCAAATCCTTTTAGAGTTTTACATATTTTTTTGAAATTCTCTATTGAAATTTTTTTACTTAGTCCATAGGCATCAATTGTTTTTAATTCATAACCAGCTCTTGGTACTAAATCATTTTCCAATCCTCTAGTTGTACCAACAAATATTATTTGTGCATCTTTTTCTTCTTGTTTTATTTTATTTGCTATTGCTAAACCGGGATTAATATGTCCCGCTGTTCCAGCTGCTGCTATTATTACTTTCATTTTTACTTCTCCTTTCAACATCGTTTGAAAAAGATTAAGTATATTTTAATTTTGTTTTGCGCTTGCTCTAGATATATTCAGCAATACTCCAACTTCACAAAGTAAGATAAACAATGCTGTTCCTCCATAACTAAAGAACGGCAGAGGCATTCCTGTTATAGGCATTGATGAAGTAACAACTGCTATATTTATGATTACTTGTATTGCTACTAATGCTACTATTCCAATTGCTACTAAACTGCCAAACATATCTGGTGCTTTCATTGCAATAACAATTCCTCTCCATACAAATATTGCAAATAATATTATTACAATAGCACATCCAATAAATCCTAGTTCTTCCCCTAAAATAGAAAAAATAAAATCATTATGTGGCTCTGGTATATATAAAAATTTTTGCTTTGATTCTCCTAATCCTACTCCAAATATTCCTCCTGAACCTATTGCATATAAACTTTGTATTATTTGCCAACCATCTCCTGTTGCATCTTTCCAAGGGTCTAAAAATGTTGCTACCCTAGTTAGTCTATATGGGGCTGTAATAATCAAGAAAATTAATGAAGGAATACCTGCAACTAATCCTGTTAATAAAAAATGCCAAAATTTACAACCTGCCATAATCATCATCATACAACATATTCCTATTATTACCATTGATGCACTAAAGTGTGGTTCTAATAATAATAACCCTATTATTGGTATTAATGGTAGTAAACTTATTACAAATCCTTTACCAAATTTTTGTAATTCATCTCTTCTTTTAGTTAAAAAACCTGCGTAGAAAATTATCATTAAAAACTTAACTACTTCTGATGGTTGCAAAGAAAGAGTTTCTGTTACATATATCCATCTTTTTGCTCCATTAAGTTCTCTACCTACTACTAATACTAATCCTAAAAGAATAATTGCAATTATTATTGCCTGTTTATAAAACTTTTGATAAAATCTATAATCTATTTTAGATATAATCCCCATTGCAAATAATCCCAAAACAGCAAATAGCAATTGTTTTGAAAAATATTGATAACTATTACCACTTTCCGAAAGTGCTGAAGGAGAACTTGCAGATAATACCATAATTAGCCCTAATGCTAGCAACAATAATACTGATACTAGTAGAGTAAAATCAATAGAATTATTTAAAAAGCTAGAAAAACTTTTTTTATTTTTCTTCTTTTTAGTCATTTATCTCTTCCCTTCTTATATGCATTTTATTCCAATTATACAAAGCAGTAATGTCACTATGCTAAAAACTATTACTACTTTATTTTCTCTCCATCCTGACAATTCAAAGTGATGGTGTAATGGTGCCATTTTGAAAAATCTTTTTCCTCCTGTCTTTTTAAAATATGTTACTTGTATCATAACTGATAAAGTCTCAAGTACTGGAACTAAAGCTATTATTATAATCAATAGTGGCATTCTCATATATAATGCCATGCATGAAATAATTCCTCCTAATAATAATGACCCTGTATCACCCATAAATACTTTTGCTGGATGTAAATTAAACATTAAAAATCCTAAGGTTGCTCCAATTACTATACTTCCAAAAATAGATATTTCTCCTATTCCTAATTTTATAGCAATTACTGTTAAGCATGTAATTATAATTGTTGAAACACTTGATGCTAATCCATCTATTCCATCTGTTAGATTTATTGCATTCGTAGTTGCCAATAATACAATTACTGAAAAAGGTATATATATTAATAATGGCATATTTATATAAGTTTTCAGTATTGGTATATATGTGCTAGTTCCTATTCCTATAATTTGTGTTAAATATAATACATAAATAACTGATATGATTAATAATCCTAACATTTTATAACTTGGTTTTAATCCTGTTGTATTTTTCAGTACTAATTTTTTAAAATCATCTATAAAACCTATTAACCCAAACCCTATGGTTGCTATTAATATTGGAATCAGTTTATTTGTAATTTCTGACTGCCCTGTTTTCATTAAATAGATGCTTACCCCTATAACTATAATCATCATTGTTAAGATTATTACTATTCCACCCATTGTTGGTGTTCCTTGTTTATTTAAATGTGATTTTGGTCCATCATCTCTTTCTATTTGACCTACTTTCAACTTCTTTAACATTGGTATTATAATAATTCCAGCTATTACAGAAGTTACGAATGATAGTAATAAAATTACTATTTCTCTACTCATTTTTTATCAAACCCTTTTTATTATTTTTTTGTATTTTGTAGTTTATCTATTATATCTTTTACAATTATCCTTTCATCAAAAGGATGCTTTACACCTTGTATTTCTTGATAAGGTTCATGACCTTTTCCTGCAAGAACTATGATATCTCTTTTCGAAGCCATTTTTATTGCTTGTTCTATCGCTTTAGTTCTATCTACTACTACTTTATATTTACCTTTTGTCTTTTTTATTCCTTCTTCTATTTCCTTTATTATATCTTCTGGTTTTTCTGTTCTTGGATTATCAGAAGTTATAAAAGTAAAATCTGCTATTTTGCCTGATATCTCACCCATTATTGGTCTTTTCCCTTTATCTCTATCTCCTCCGCATCCAAATACTGAAATAACTCTTCCTCTTGTATAACTTTTTACTGCCTGCAAAATATTTTGCAAACTTTCTGGAGAATGTGCATAATCTATCATAATTGGCAATTCTAATTTATTATCTACTAGTTCAGACCTTCCTGGTACTCTAACTGATAATAATGCTTCTTTTATAATTTCACTATCTATTCCTATTTTCTGAGCTACACAAATTGCAGCTAAAGAATTATATACACTAAACCTTCCCGGTATTCCAACTTTTACTCTTTCATTTCTTGTTGTTAATTTAACTCTAAAATCAACATATGAATTTGTTATTGTTATATCTTTTGCTAATAAATTTGCAAAATTATCTATTCCATAAGTTGTTATTTTATTGTTTGGGAATAACCTTGGTATTTTAGAGCCATATAAATCATCTGTGTTAACAATTCCTAATTTACACATTTCAAACAATTTTAATTTTGATTCAAAATAATCTTTCATATCTGGATGTTCTTTTTCACTGATATGGTCTTCTGAAAGGTTTGTAAACAAACATAAATCAAACTCACATCCATCAACTCTGTGCAATTTTAAACTTTGCGAAGATACTTCCATAACAACATATTCTACGCCTTGCTCTACCATTTTGCTAAAAGTCCTTTGTATTTCTATACTTTCAGGGGTTGTTCTATCACTATCTTCAAGTCTTTTACCATTTATATATGTTGCGATTGTTCCCATTAATCCAACTTTTTTCCCTGCTTTTTCTAATATTTCTTTAATCATAAATGTTGTTGTTGTTTTTCCTTTTGTTCCTGTTACTCCTATTAATCTAAATTTGCTAGAAGGGTTTCCAAAATAATTTGTTGAACTAATAGCTAATCCTCTTCTAGTGTCTGGTAACATTACAATTGTTACTTCTTCTGGTATTATGGTTTTTGTTAAATCAATACAATCTTCTTGTACCATAACTGCTACTGCACCTTTTTTTATTACTTCATCTATATATTGATGTCCATCTGAAACAAATCCTTTTATTGCTACAAATAAATCGCCTTTTTCTACTTTTCGTGAATCATTTTGTATTTCTTTTATGTCTATGTCCAAATTTCCTCTTGCTTTAATATTTTCTAAACCTACTAATAAGTTTCTTAAAATCATAATTTTTCTCCTTATATGATATTTTTTCTATCATATTATATAACTATTTTACTTTTTTGTATAGGTTTTTAACAAAAAAAATACCCTTAATAATATTTATTAAAAGTATCTTTTTTTATTCCGGTCTTTTTGTTTCTCTTCTCTTAGCAAATATTTAATTTCCTTATTTTCTTGATATCTTTGTTTCACAATATTTACATCTGTAAATTCCTTTTTCTTCATCTGTTAATTTAAAAACTTGGTCTAGCTCTTGCTCAATAGATGTAATACATCTAGGATTTTTACATTTTACTACATTCACTATTTCTTTTGGTAATTTTACATGATATTTATCAACTCTTTTGTCATTTTTGATTATATTTATTGTAATATTAGGGTCAATATATCCTAATATATTTAAATCCAAATCTATACTTTGATCTATTTTTATAATATCTTTTCTTCCCATTTTTTCACTTCTAGCATTTGTTATTATAGCAACTGAACAATCTAATTCTCCTAATTTTAATGCATCATATATTTCTAACCCTTTTTTTGCTTTTATATGGTCTATTACTATTCCGTTTTTTATACTATCTATATTTATCATTTCTATTCTCATTCCTTTCTATAGATATTAATTCAAACTTAAATAAAATTATAATTGATTTCAATGTTTTTCTATTCTTATTTTATTTCTAACATTTTTAATATTAATGCCATTCTAATATATTTTCCATATGCTACTTGTTTAAAATAGCAAGCTCTTGGGTCATCATCAACTTCAGTAGATATTTCATTTACTCTTGGTAGCGGATGCATTATACATAAGTCTTCTTTGGCTTTTTTCAATTTTTCTTTATTCAATATATAATAATCTTTAAGTCTTAAATAATCTTCTTCGTTGAAAAATCTTTCTTTTTGGACTCTTGTCATATACAAAATATCTAAGTCATTTATATATTCTTCTATATCATTTGTTTCGATAAATTTAATGTTGTTTTTCTTTAATATATCTGTTTTTACATATTCTGGTGTTTTCAATTCTTCTGGTGAAATTAGTACAAATTTTATCCCTTTATATCTTGACATTGCTGTTATCAATGAATGTACAGTTCTTCCAAATTTTAAATCTCCGCATAATCCTATCGTTAAATCATTTAGTCTTTTCTTTTCACATGATATAGTTAATAAATCTGTTAATGTTTGTGTTGGATGATTATGTCCTCCATCTCCTGCATTTATTATTGGAACTATAGACTTTTTCGACGCAACAAGTGGTGCCCCTTCTTTTGGATGACGCATAGCAATAATATCACTATAAGCTCCTACCGTTCTTATTGTATCTGAAACACTTTCTCCTTTTGCTGTTGAACTTGATGAGCTTGAAGAAAATCCTATTACATTTCCTCCTAATTCCATCATTGCTGCTTCAAAGCTTAGTCTTGTCCTTGTACTTGGCTCAAAAAATAAAGTAGCTAATTTCTTATGCTTACATTTTTCTGAATATTTTTCAGGATTTAGCATAATATCTTTAGCTACTTTTATTAATTCTTCAATTTCTTTTTCTGTCAAATCTTTTATATCAATTAAATTTCTCATTTTTTCCTCCCACTTTTATTAACGAGGTACTTTTTTACAAGTACCTCTTAATAATTATTCTTCTACTTTTTTAAACATTTCTTTTCCTACTCCGCACATTGGACATTTCCAATCATCTGGTAAATCTTCGAATTTTACTCCTTCTACATTTTCATCATATATGTATCCACATATTGTACATTCGTATTTCATATAATTCACCTCCTATTTTTTCGTTTCAACATTAATTTTACTCTGCTACTTCTTTTGCTAATTTTTCCATTTGTTCTATTGTAGCATCTTTCATACTTGTTTTTATTGTTACAATTGGTTCATATATTGTTATATCTTTCATTTCACTTAATAATTCTTTTACTAATTTTCCTGCCATTGGTGCCCATGAACCATTTTCAATTATTCCTACTTTTCTATTTTGATAATTTTTATGTTTTAAATGTCTTAAGAATTTTTCTGTTGTAGGAAATAATCCTGCATCATATGTTGGTGTAGCAATTATCATTCTATCATATCTAAATGCATCCTCTATTACTTCTGCCATATCATCTCTAGATAAATCACTTGCTACTACTTTTTCTACACCATTTTCTTTTAACATTTCTTCTAGCCTTTCAACTGCTTTTTTTGTATTTCCATGAATTGAGTTATATGCTATTAAAACACCTTTATCTTCTGGAGTGTAGCTGCTCCAGATATCGTATTTATTAATATAATATCCTAGATTCTCAGTTAATATTGGTCCATGTAAAGGACATATTTTTTGAATATCTAAACCGGCTGCTTTTTTCAAAACCAATTGTACTTGTGTGCCATATTTTCCTACTATGTTAAAGTAATATCTTCTTGCTTCACATGCCCAGTCTTCATCTGTATCTAATGCTCCGAATTTTCCAAATCCATCTGCTGAAAATAACACTTTTTCTGTTTCTTCGTATGTAAACATTACTTCTGGCCAATGTACCATTGGAGCCATTACAAAGTTTAGTTTATGAGTGCCTAACTCTAAAGAATCCCCCTCTTTAACTACTATCAATTTTTCTGATAAATCTTTATCCAAAAATTGTGGTAACATATTTGCTGCTCTTTCACTTAACACAATTTTTATATTTGGGTACTTATCTGCAATAATTTCAATTCCTGCTGAATGGTCTGGCTCTAAATGAGAAACCACTAAGTATTCCGGTTTAGTATCTCCTAATACTTTCTCTAGATTTTCTAACCATTCTTTTACAGCTCTTTTATCTACTGTGTCCATTATTGTTGTTTTTTCATCTTCAATTACATATGAATTATATGATACTCCGTTAGGAATTATATATTGGCTTTCAAATAAATCTAGTGTTCTGTCGTCTACACCAATATATTTAATTTTATCTGTTATATTTGTATTCATATTTTCCTCCTTTTCTTGGCTAAGTATATCACATTTTGTATTTTAATTTCAATATTATAAGAGTATTTTGTGTTTACTCAAAAGTTTCTTTGCTTATTTCTTTTGGAACTTCTATAGGATATTTTCCTGTAAAACATCCTGTACATAATTCTTCTACTTTACAATCTTTAGTTATTTCATCTATACTTTCTAAACTCAAATATTCTAATGAGTCTGCTCCTATTTTTTTCCTAATTTCTTCTACTGTCCTTCCATTTGCTATTAAGTTTTCTTTACTATCTATATCTGTTCCAAAATAACATACATCTATAAAAGCTGGCGATGCTATCCTAAGATGAACTTCTTTTGCTCCTTCTTTTTTTAATGTTTTTATTATTCTTGCAAGTGTGTTTCCTCTTACTATTGAGTCATCTATTAACACTATTTTCTTTCCTCTAACTGTATGTTCTAATGGGTTTAATTTTAAGTTTACCATTTTTTTCCTTTTGTTTTGAGTGTTTTGTATAAAAGTTCTTCCTATGTATTTACTTTTTATAAAGACTATGTCATATGGTATTTTGGATTGTTTTGAATATCCTAATGCTGCATCTATTCCTGAGTCTGGAACTCCCGCTACTATGTCTGCATCTACTGGTGCTTGTTTTGCTAAACATCTACCTGCATTTTCACGAAAGATATGTACATTTATTCCATCTATTGTTGAGTCTGGCCTTCCAAAATAGATATATTCGAATACACACATTCCCTTTTTTTCGTTTGGTAAATATTTTTCTGCTTTAATTTTGTTGTTTGTAATACTAATTATTTCTCCTGGTTCAATGTCTCTATCAAATTTTGCTCCCATTATATCTAAAGCACAACTTTCAGAAGCAAATATTATATCTTTTCCTATGTGTCCCATACACAAAGGTCTAAATCCTTGAGAGTCTCTAACTGCTATCATCTTTCCTGATGATATTACTAAAAGCGAATATGCTCCTTTTATTATCTTCATTGTATTTTTTATTGCTTGTTCTATTGATCCGGTTTTTAGTCTTTCTCTTACTATAACGTGACATATTATTTC
>CANQGP010000007.1 GCA_947623285.1 uncultured Clostridia bacterium
TTTGCTTCTGGTTTTGTTGACCAACCACGTGGGGTGTAACTGCCGTGTGATACTTCGTCTGTGCCTAATTCTACTGTTTCTCCCTTATATTGTGTTCCATTTGAATATACTGTTGGTTGTTTTGCTAATTGCTCTGATTTTCCTTTTGTTGGGTTATCATCGTCATATGTCCATTTTGTTATTGTTATTTTTCTTTTCCATAATGGGTGTAACTCCATTTCTGGTGTTATTTCGTCTTCTGGAACTATTTTTTCTTCTGGATTGTCTCCTAAGTCTTCTAAGTTTCCGCTTTGTGTCCATCCTGCTAGTTCCCAATCATCTCCTGTAGGAGGTGAAGGTTGCCCTGTTACTACTGTCGCCCCTTCTTCAGTTGTTCCGTCAGGTCCTAGGTATACTGTTTGCTCTTTTGTTGGTTCTCCTTGTATTGTTCTTTTAAAGCTATATGATGCGTTATATGTTGCATCATCTGTTAGTTGAACTGCTTCTGGATGTTCTTCTACTTTTCCTTCTGGACCTGGTTCTTCTTCTCCTACTTTTTGTATCCATCCTCTAAATGTTGCTTCTACTTGTGCTGGTGGTGATGCTCCATCATCTTGATAGTCTGTAATATTATCTGCTGTTCCTAAGTCTATTGGCACAGGTACTGTAATATTTTTGTTTTTATATGTTGTTTGTGTTAATGGGTCATCTTCTGGATGTGTATTATTGTATATATTTCTTGTTACTTCTATTTTCTTTGAATATGTTGCATAATATGTTTGTTGTTCGTCTAATATAGTTTCTCCTGACAATACATTTGCTGATGGGGTGCTTTCTGTTTCCCATCCTATAAAGTTTGTTTTGTCATCAGGATTTGATGGTTTATCTAAATCTTCTACTGTATTTCCTTTTTTATCTCCATTATATGCTAAGTACACTGTTTGAGTTGTTGGGTCTTCTGAGTTTAAAGTTATTGTTTTTATGTTCATTGTGTATGTGTATGACATATAGTAAGTATTATCTGCTGTTAAGTGTACTGTTTCACCATTCTCTACCGCTGTTTCATTTTTAGCATCTGGTCCTCCTGTACTTGGTGCAGCAGATTTTGCGTCAGGATCTGTTGACCAATGGCGTGGTTCAGCTGATTTGTCCGATTCTACTGATACTGATGTCGCAGTTGGCAACTCGAAGTCTGCTGTTTTTACTGTTCCGTCATGATATCCTAACATTTCCTTTTGCTCTTTCTTTCCTCCTGCATCTCCTTCGCCATGTTCATGTGTTGTTATGTTTACTGTTTTATAATATATTGTATAATACTCGTTATTTTCCAATGTAATTGAAGGTGTTAATTCGCCTGTTTCTTCTCCTACTAGTACTTTTGGTGTTGTTACTACTGTTTTATATACTGTACTTTCAGGTCCTGTACTTTGTTTTACTTTAGCTGGTACTTCTATTGTTGGAACTGCAATAGGCTCACCTTTATAATTTAATCTATCACGTATTCCTAAAACTTCAGTTGTATCTTGTTCTCCATTCCAATAATGGAATGTTATTGAAGTTTCATCTTGTTTATCTCCTGTACCTTCTTTGACTGCATATATTGCATAATATTTTGGCTCTGGTACTGAGTCTTGTAATGTTACACTTCCTCCTGCTTCTACTTCCACCTCTGTAGCTTCGTTTGCTTCTTCTGTTGTTGTCCAACCTTTTCCTACATATGTTTTTTGTTCTTTGTTTACTTCTGTAAGTGTTGGAGGTGTTATAGTTGTTTGTGTTTCATTATTATATATTTCTCCTGTTACTTTTTCTTGATTTTGTGCGTTTTGGCTGTTAAATGTTGCTGATAATTCTTTTTTGAATATTGCGTATAAAGTTATGTCTTGCTCTCCCATCTTTACTTCGCCTTGTTCTTTTTCGTGTGATTCTTGTGTTTGTGACCAACCTACAAATTCCCAATCACCATCTTTTGTTGCTGTTGGTGATAAACTTACTGTTTCTCCTTCTTGTACTTCTACGGTTTTTTCACTACCTGATATATTGTTTCCTCCATTTGATTCATAATCATATGTTACTGTATGTTTTTGTTTTTCTGGATCTGCCGGACTAGGATCTGTTGAAGGCTCTGTACTTGGCTTAGTAGTTGGATCTGTACTTGGGCTTGTTGAAGGATTTGTACTTGGGCTAGATGTTGGACTTGCTGATGGTTGTGAACCTGAATTTTGATTTTCATATTCATTTGTTCTCTTTATTATTTCATCTGCTGTTGTTATTCCCCCTGCTCTCCATATTTGTCCTTTATCTATATAATACACTTCGCTTGTTTTTGGATTTATTGCAAAGGTATCATTTAATTCTAATATACTTTGATTCCAACTTGAATCTATATTTTTTCCACCTTTACCATAATCTGTTAAAAATTCTAATCCATTAAAGTTATTGTATACTCCTAACACTATTCCTTCTGCTGTTGTTACTTCTGTTACCGTTCCTTGTAAGTCTTCTAAGGTTGAAGGTGTTTCGTAATTTTTATTTTTCAATCTGGCTGTTTCTTTATTTTTTATATACATTTCTGTACTTTCTGACAATTTTGAAACTTCAGTTTGAATAGCTGCATTTTGGGCTTCTTCAATTACACCATCTTCTGAACCTAACCTTGTTATAATTACTGTTGCTAATATCATTAACACGATTACTGTTAATGCTAGTGCTACAAGTGTTATACCTTTTTGGTTTGTTTTCAACTTATCTTTCATGCCTTCCATTTCCTTTCCTCATTTTATAAAAATCCCTATATAACTTTGATATATAGAGATTTTTGTACTTAATTGATTAATATCTATTAATCTTTTTCTGTTGATGCTTCTATTCTAAAGCTATATGCATTTACTACATCTTCAGTTGTTCCCGCACTTAATGTGTTTGATTCTCCTCTTGCAATTGGAGGTAATACTCCATTGATTCTCTCTAATTCAGAACCATCTTGTTTTGTGTAGACTATTACTATTTTTCCTCCAGCAAAGTCACTTGCAGAAGTGTTTTCTACATTTGCTGTTAGTTGTGACACTCTACCGTTTTCTGTTTTTAGTTTTATATCTTTTATAGTTAATCCTTGGTATGTTTTTTCTTTAGTCATTTCTTCTGATATATTTTCTTTTTCTCCATCTGATATTTTTGCATTTTCTGTATTATTAAAATTTATTAATGACTGTACTTGTGGCTCTTCTTCTTGCTCTGCCTGTGCAGTTGTTTCTCCAGTTGTTTGTGGTTTTGTATCTTTTCCTCTGTTTATTATCCAATACATAAACACAACAGCTGCTATTGCAACTATTATTAAGACTATTAACGGTTTATTTGTATATTTTTTATTCTTTTGTTTACTAGCCAAGGCTCATTCCCCCTTATAAATATAATCTAAAATAATATTAGCATATTTGGTATGTGTTTGCAAGTATTTCTAATTGCAGTTTGCGTGCTGTTTTCTGCGCAAAAAAGCCGAATAACCTGATTTTCTAGATTATTCGACTTTTGTTTTTGTTTTATTACGTTTTCATTACATTTTTGTTACATTTCAAAGTAACTTGCTTACTTTTTTGTTTGTTATTTTTTTGCGACTTGGTGGCACTTGATAGCGCCACTTGTTATTTTATTTAATTAATCTTTGGGTTTCTTTTGCTATCATAAGTTCTTCATTTGTTGGGATTACATATATTTGTACTTTTGACTCTGGTTTTGATATTTTCTTTTCCTCACCTCTCATATTGTTTGCGTCTTCATCTATATCTACTCCCATAAATTCTAATTGCTTGCATATTCCTTTTCTTATATTTATTTGGTTTTCTCCTACTCCGCCTGTGAATATTAATACATCTATTCCATTCATTGCTACTGCACATTTTGCTACATAACTTGCAACTGAATAATTGAATTTATCTATTGCTAATTTTGCTTGCTCATCACCTTTTGTTGATTTTTTTTCAATTTCTCTAAAGTCTGGTACTAAACCTGACATTCCTGCTAGTCCTGAATTTTTATTTAATATATCTTCCATTTGCTCTGCTGTTAAGCCTTCTTTTTTCATTATGTATGTTAATACTGATGGGTCCATGTCTCCACTTCTTGTAACCATTGGTATTCCTGCTATTGGTGTTAAGCCCATACTTGTTTCTACAGATTTTCCATTTTGTATTGCACATAAGCTAGAACCTTGTCCTAAATGGCATGTTACTACTTTTAAATCTTCTCTTCCTAAAATTTCTGTTATTCTTTGTGATACAAATTTATGTGATGTCCCATGGAAACCGTATTTTCTTACTCCATATTTTTCGTAATATTCATATGGTATCGGATATATGTATTTTTCCTTTGTCATTGTTTGATGAAATGCTGTATCAAATACTCCTACCATTGGTTTTCCTGGCATTACTTTTTTGCATGCTTCTATTCCCAATATACATGCTGGATTGTGTAATGGTGCTAAGTCTTTACATTCATTTAATACTTCTACTACTTCGTCATTTATTACTACTGAATCTGCAATTTTTTCTCCTCCATGTACTAATCTGTGTCCAATTGCATTTATTTCATTTAGGTCATCTATTACTTTATATTCTGGGTTTGTTAATTGTTGTAATGTAAAGTCTATTGCCTCAGTATGATTGAATGCTGGCTTTTCCAATGTTATTTTTTTGCCATTTACTTTGTGTGTTAGAAAAGCCTCTTGCTCTCCTATTCTTTCATATTTTCCTGATGCTAGAACTTCTTCTGTTTCCATGTTTATTAATTGGTATTTCAGTGATGAACTACCACAATTTAATACTAATATTTTCATTATTAATTACCCTCCTAAAATTGTCTTTATTTGGCTAAAACTACTCTTTTGGTTTCCCTTGCAATCATTAATTCTTCATTTGTTGGAACAACATATACAAGTACTTTTGAATCTTCTGATGAAATTTTTATTTCTTCCATTCTTACTTTGTTTGCTTCTGCATCTAGTTTCACTCCCATAAATCCTAATTGCTTACATATTTCATCTCTTGATTCTGGACCTCTTTCTCCAACTCCTGCTGTAAATGTTATTACATCTACTCCATTCATTGCTACTGCACATCTTGCAATATAGCTTGCTATTAAATAGTGGTAATTATCTAATGCTAATTTTGCCTTTTCGTTTCCTTTCGCTAATTCCATTTCTATATCTCTGTTATCTGCTGAAATTCCAGAAATTCCTAATAGCCCTGATTTTTTGTTTAGCATATCATTTGCTTCATCTACTGACATATTTTCCTTTTTCATTATGTATGTTAATACTGATGGATCTAAATCTCCTGAACGTGATCCCATTGGTATTCCTGCTACTGGTGTTAAGCCCATGCTTGTTTCTACTGATTTACCATTTTGTATTGCACATATGCTTGCTCCTTGACCAATGTGGCAATTGATTATTTTTAATTCTTCAATTGGCTTATCTAATATTTCTGCAATTCTATTTGCTACATATTTATGTGATGTTCCATGGAATCCATATTTTCTTATTCCGTATTTTTCATAATATTCATATGGTATTGGATATATATATCTTTCCTTTGGAATTGTTTGATGAAATGCTGTATCAAATATTGCTACATTTGGTTTTTCTGGCATTTCTTCCATACATGCTTTTATTCCCAATATTCCTGCTGGATTGTGTAATGGTGCTAGTTCAGCACATTCTTGGATTGCATTTAACACTTCATCTGTTATTAATACTGATGAATTAAACTTTTCTCCTCCATGAACTACTCTATGACCAATGCTATCAATTTCGTCTAAACTTTTTATTACTCCGTGTTCATTGTCTAATAGCTGTTCCATAACTACTTTTAATGCTTCAGTGTGATTTAGTGCTGGTTTTTCTATTGTTATTTTTTCTCCATTTACTTTGTACTTTAAAAATGCTTGCTCGCTTCCTACTCTTTCGTAATATCCTGATGTTAATGTGTTTTCTGTTTCCATATCAATTAGTTGATATTTTAATGATGAGCTTCCTGAGTTTAATACTAAAATTTTCATTTTTTCCTCCTTTTGTTTGAATTTTCAAACTTATATATTTTTATTTTTGTGCTTGTACTGCTGTAATTGCTATAACTCCTGCTATATCTTCACTGCTACAACCTCTTGATAAATCATTTACCGGCTTGGCAATTCCTTGGCATAGTGGTCCATAAGCTTCTGCTTTTGCTAGCCTTTGTACTAATTTGTATCCTATGTTTCCTGCATTTAAGTCTGGGAATATTAATACATTGGCTTGTCCTGCAACATTACTTTCTGGTGCTTTAGATTTTGCTATTTCTGGAATTATTGCTGCATCTAATTGTAGTTCACCATCTAGCATTATTTCTGGCTCTTTTTCTTTTGCTATTTTTGTTGCTTCTATTACTTTTTCAGTTAATTCTGATTTTGCACTTCCATATGTTGAATATGATAGCATTGCTACTTTTGATTGTTTGTCTACTAATGCTTCAAAGCTTTTTGCTGAGCTTATTGCTATTTCACTTAATTCGTCAGCAGTTGGATTTTGATTTAGTCCGCTATCTCCAAATACAAATACTCCATTTTCTCCGTATTCACAATCTGGAACTACCATTATAAAAAATGCTGATACTAGTTTTGTTCCTGGTGCTGTTTTTAGTATTTGTAATGCTGGTCTTAATGTGTCTGCTGTTGAATGTGCTGCTCCTGATACTAAGCCATCCGCTTCTTCTGTTTTTAACATCATCATTCCAAAATGTGTTTCATCTTTTACTAATTCTTGTGCTTTTTCTAATGTCATTCCTTTTTCTTTCCTAAGTTCATATAGTTTGTGTGCGTATTCTTCACTTTTTTCTGATGTTTGTGGATTTATTATTTGAGCTCCTTCTAGGTTTATGTTGTTTTCATCTGTTAGTTGTTTTATTTTTCCTTCATCTCCTAGTAATATGATTTTTGCATATTTTTCTTTTAATACTATGCTTGCTCCTTGTAGTACTCTTACATCATTTGCTTCTGGCAATATAATTGTTTTTATATTTGCCTTAGCTCTACTTTTTATTTCTTCTATAAATGACATTTCTTCCCTCCCGATTTTATTTATAGGTTTTTTTTGCTTTTCTTCTAGTTTTATTTCCAGGATTTTCCCTGTTTTATCTCTACTTCTTTATGCTTTTTTGTTTTCTTCCCAAAAACGAATTAGGCACACTTTACCTAATTCGTATTTTGTATTTAATATATTTTATTATCCTGTTACTTGTGTAACGTCACCTTCAGCACTTACTGTGAATGTATTTACACTTTCATTTCCATTTTTTAATTTATGTGTCATTTTTACTGTTAGTTCTCCTCCTGAAGTTTCTGCACTTGGTGAACTTTCAGTAGTTGGTGTTGTTTCTGTTGGTTCAGTTGATGTACTTGTGCTACTTTGTACATTTTTACTTATTACTAACTCTCCTCCTGTTACTTCAACTGTTGTTTCTGTTGAACTATTTAAATCGCTTATTATTTGCTCTTGTAATTCTTCTGCTGTTATTTTATACGTTCTTCTTCCATCTGCCAATTTTAACTTTCTCATTGTTAATGTTGAATATGATGCTTTTATTCTTTCTATATCTTCTCCAACTTGAGATTCGTCTCCTGCTTTTCTTGACATTTGTAGCATTCCATTATCTCCTGTTAACATTGTTATTGTTATTCTTGCTAATATTAACATTACAATTATTGTTATTACTAATGATATTACTGTTATACCTGTGTTACTTTTTAGATTTTTGTTCATCTTATGTTCCTCCCCTTAGTTTTAATTGAATTCTTTTAATCAATTTTTGTTCTGCTATGTTTATATCATTTTTAATCGATTTTTGCTTTATTATATTTATATCATTTTTAGTGGTATTTTTGCAACCTTTTTTATGGTTTTTCTATACTTTTTTATATTTTTATATTGTTTATTTTAGATTAGCAATAATTTTATTGATTTCTTCAATGTTTTCATATAAAATGTCAATTCTAGCAACATCTATATCTGTATCTAATGGTGAGATTGATAAATTTTTGTAGTTATATACAGTTGTTACTGCTTGTACATTGTCCGGTATTAGTGGGAATTTTGCTTTCATCCTATCTTGCAAATAGTATTTGTTTGTTGTGTTACATTTTGCTTTACAGTCTGGGTAACATTTTGTTGCCTCTCCTAGTACACAGTAATTCATGTTTAATACTGGAATTCTACCATATACAATTAATTCTTTTTTTAGATTTGTTGTTGATGCACATAATTCAGATATTGATCTTATATTTAATTCTGGTGATATTGTAAATGTATTCAGTCCCATCTTTTTTACTTCTTCTACACTTATGTGATTAAATATGTTGAATGTGTAATTCGCAACTAGGTCAAATTTTTCAATACCTTTTAAGTCTTCCAAAAATATTATGTTGGAGATGTTTGATAATACAAAACCTTTTATATGATATTTTTCTATGCTTTTTGCTACATTATTGTATATTATATTTCTATAATTTGATTTTATTATTGTTGGCAAACATATGTAGATATTGTTTTTTTGTGCTAATGTTTCTAGTATTGGTTGATATTTTTTTAGTGTAAAATATTTTAATGGTATGTATAATTTATCTACATTTTTTAATTTTGAATAGTCATATTCTAAGTTTAGTACATTTAGCATTAATGATATTTCATAATCATCTTTGCATCTCTTTTTTGTTCCTTTTATGTTTTTTATCTTTTTGTCCAACATTCCAAAAATTTTGTGTATCTTTTCAGTGTCACACTTTCTTTGCATATTGTTTATTGCATATTGCTCTACTTCTTTTAATGCTAGTCTTCTTAACTCATTTAGGCTGCTTATTTTTGGTAAAAACATGTTATCATCTAAGTCAATTTTTATGTTTTTAAATTCATAAGGTGTGTTTGTTGTTTTGTTTATTTGTATACTTATTCTTTCTTTTGTTAATGGTTGATTTTTTGCGTCTATTGGTTGCTCATCCAAAGTTGTTGTTATGTTTAATTTTTTGTATATTGGATTATTATCTCCTGATGTTATATTTATTTTTATATTTTGATTTTTCTTTACCGTAACTTTACAATTTAAATATGTTTTTTTGTTTTCAACTTTTAAACTTACATTTGACATTGCTGATAATTGCTTTGATGTCATTTTGTAGATTTTATCTCCTAAATTTATGTATCCTCTCATTCTTCCGATTTCTACTGTGTCTCCCGGATTTCCTCGTGGTATGTTTTTTCCATTTTGCATTAATTCTGATATTGTATATATTCCTGTTTCATTTTCTAATGCTATGGTATCACCCACTACCAGGGTTTCTTTTAGCTTTACTGTTATGTATCTATTTTTTGTGTATTTTTCTACTTTGCCCAAAAATAGTCCCATGTTGTTTGGCTTTTCTTTGCATACTAAGTTCATGTTTGGTTTGTTATCAAGGTGTCCGCATGAACTTTGCCCGCGGTTGAATACTTGTAATAAGTGCTTTTTATCTATTGCTTCTATTTCATATGGTTTTTTAGACATTGCTAAATCGATGTATTTTCTATATATTCTTGTTACTGTTGCTATATATGTTGGTGATTTCATCCTTCCTTCAATTTTAAAACTTTTTACTCCAGCTCTTATTAATTCTGGTATGTATTCTAATCCGCATAAATCTCGTGCACTAAGTAAATATCCTTTATCAATTTCTTTATCATTTTCTAATAAAGAATATGGCAATCTACATGGTCCGTGCACATCTTCCTCTGTTTCCAGACCTTCCTCCTATCATGCTTGAGAATAAACATTGACCTGAATATGAAATACAGATTGCTCCATGAATGAAACATTCTATTTCTATTTTTGAATTTCGACATATGTATGTAATTTCACTTACTGACAACTCTCGTGATAGAACTACTCTTTTAAATCCCATTCTTTCTAGTTCCAGTACTCCTTGTAGATTATGTATCGACATTTGTGTACTTGCATGTATATCTAAATCTGGAAATGCATCTATTAATAGTTTTCCGATACCTATGTCTTGTACTATTATTGCATCTATTCCATATTCATATGCTTTTTTTGCAAGTTCAAAACTTTCTTTTAATTCATTGTCTTTTATTAATGTGTTTAAGGTTAAATGTGTTTTTACTCCGTGTGTTTTAGCATAGATGATTGCTTTTTTTAAATCAACATCGTTGAAGTTTTTGGCATATGCTCTTGCGCTAAAGTTTTCTGCACCAAAGTATACGGCATCTGCTCCATTTTGAACAGCTGCTTTCAATGAATCGAAATCTCCTGCTGGAGATAACAGTTCAACCATTTAACTCCCTCCCCATTTTTAGTTTTATTAATCAAATCTATATTTATCCTATCTTGCTACTATTCTTATATTTGTTAACCATTTGCATTGTTGCTTTTATCTTTATATTGGTTTGTTGCTCAGCTGTATTATTAAATCCATGTTGTCATCTTTTGCTGCTTTATTTTTTCGTATTGCTCCACATTTTTTACATTTGAATACTATAACATAGCCTTTTTTAGGGCTTATTTCTAAACCTATTGGCTCTAAATCTCCATGGCATTTTTCTTCTCTATCCCCTGGATTTTTATCAACATGTTTTGAGTGTAAACAATATGGGCAATGGTTTCTACATGAATAACTTAGTTTTTCTACTTTTTTGCCACAATTATCACATACAAATTCTTCATCTATTTCTGTAAAAGTTTTCTTTTCCATTTTTATAACTATTCCTTCCTAAGGCATGAATTAAGTTCAAAAAGATATATATTATTTTTCAAACTTTCTCCTTATATAAAAAGGTTTTAATATTTGAAATTTCCGCCTCCTGTAAATTCTTTTAATATAGAATTCGTTGGTATCATTTTGTTTGGTATTGATTTGAAATATTTTAGCATATCCATTAATCTTTGAGCTTCTGCATATTCTTTACATGTATTTGGTATTTCTTCTAATAATGGCATTACAATTGGTTTTAATGCTGAAAGTTCATATACTAATGATGTGTTGAATATGCTGTCCGCTTCTTCTTGATATGGAAAAATATTATTTTCTTCTCCTTTATTTACTCCTGGCCATGTATGTATAGTGTGTGCAGCTGTATATCCTCTAAATTTGTAATCTCTTACTATTCTTCTTATTAATCTTGTATCTGTCGTAGATATTCTGTTGTATCTATCAATATTTAAAACAGTTAGTGCACTTGCATACACTTTATATTTTTGTTCTTTTGGAATTGCTGATGTTAATTTATCATTTAAACAATGAATTCCTTCGATTACTAAAATTTGATTCTCTTCTAATTTGATTTTGTTACCTTTATATTCTTTTTCTCCTGTGTAGAAATTGAAGGTTGGTGTTTCTATTTCTTCTCCTTTTAGCAATTTTACTAGGTGATCATTGAATAATTTTGTATCTACTGCTTCAATACATTCAAAATCATATTCTCCGTTTTCATCTCTTGGATTATCTTTTCTTTCTACAAAATAATTGTCTACTGAAATTGTGACTGGTTGCAATTTGTTTAATCTTAATTGCAATCCTAGCCTTTGTGCAAATGTTGTTTTTCCTGACGATGATGGCCCTGCAATTAATACCATTTTTATTTTTTTGTCTTTTGCTACTTTGTCTGCTATTTCTGCTATTTTTTTCTCATGCAATGCTTCTGCTAACATTATTGTGTCTTTTATTTCTCCTTTGCTTATTGCTTTATTCAAGCGATATGCAGTTTCTAAGTTTAGCACATTATGTATTTCTTCATACTCTTCAAATGCCCATGTTAATTTTCTTTCTCTTAGATGTTGTGGTACTTTCATTGGATTTTTTGAACTTGGATATTTTATTAAAAATCCATCTTTATATCTTTCTAATTGAAATAATTTTGTTATTCCTGTTCTATTTGCTAATGTTCCATAGCAATAATTGTAGTAATCTTCACAATAGTACATTATTATTTTTTCATTTTCTCTTAATTCGTATTGTAATTTTCCTTTTACTTCATCTTTGTTTTCATAGAATTTTTTTGCTTCTTTTCTATTCATTACTACTTTTTTTATTTCTAAATTTTCTTTTACTATTTGTTTCATTTTTTGTTGTAAGTTTTTTATTACTTCACTTGTATTTTTCATTCCATCTATTTTGCAAAACATTGAATTTGCTAATTGATATTTTACACGAAAACGCAATGGTGCATATAGTTCCTCTGTTGCTTTAGCTGCTATATATACCAATGTTCTCCTATATATTTTCATTCCTTCTTTTGATGAAATGTCGATTAATTCTACTTCTTCGTTTCCTTTTATTTCATCTCCTAAATTTTTATATTCATTGTTTACTATACTTCCAATTACTGGATATTTATTTTTTTCTATTTGCTCTTTATATTTTTCATAAATCTTCATTTTTTATCATCCTTCCTGTAGTGAATTTTTGCGATATTATTTTATATCATTTTTGAAAAATAGTCAATTTTCCAAATATTTTATGAAAATACTTTTTTTAATTTTTTGTATTTGATTTTTGCCTTTTAATATAATTTTTATTTTTGATTTATTTTTTTATGCTATACTTATTTTATTGAGTATAGCAAGCTAATATTACACTATTGCAAATGTACCTATAGATTATATTTGTCCTTGCAAGTAATATTAGGTGCATATTTATTTTTTGGTTTGTTATAAAATACTTGCAGGAGGTAACAAGAATATGAATAAATTGAAAATTCCAGAAAACCATAGTGGTATTAGCAAGACTCTTAGATTACCAGAAAATATTGTTGATGATGTTCAAAATTTAGCAAATCTTAAAAATTTATCTTTTAATAAAGTTGTTATTTCATTACTTGGATTTAGTTTAAGTAATTTAGATGAAACAGATAAAGCTGAGTTAGATAAGATGAGAAAGCAATAGAGATGGCTATTTTCCATCTCTATTGCTGTTTTATTTTTGAAAATAACAAGTTTTTGGGTACCTGCTGCAATCTTTGATTGCTTAGTGGGTCAGGTTCTTATCTCAATTTGTATGTCATTATCTAATGATAAACAAATTTCTTTTTCTTTTTTATCTATTTCATAAATTTGATTTGTATTTATTTTTATATATGTTTCATTGTTTTCATCTTGTATTTTTATAATGTCATATTCAAAGTTATAATTCATTTTTTCAATTTTTATACAATTTGATATAAATCCTTTTTGAATTACTGTTATTGATTTTTGTTTTAAATTTTCTAATTCTTCTAGTAGTTGCTTTATTTTTGTGTTCTCCATAATTTTTCCCTTCTTTCTTTTAATTTATATTATGTTTTCCCTTTCTTTTGTTTAATATTCTTTTGGTAATCATAAAAATAAATAATGAAGGTTTTGTTTCTATATGTAAAACTATAACTTGCTTACAAAATCATCAAATAGTTTGCTACTATATTTATCATCAAATATTGATTCAGGATGCCATTGCACTCCTATGAAAAAGGTCTTATTTTTGTCTTCAATTGCTTCTATTATGTCATCTTTTTCACTAGTTGCTACAATATCTAATTTTGTATATACCACATTATCAAAATGTCTACTATTTACTGTTATTTGCTCATCTTTTAGGATTTTATATAAGTTACTATTTTTATCTATTACTACATCATGCACATATTTATCTTCTTTGTTATGTCTTCCTTCTAACTTATTATGTTGTATTTTACCTTCAAGAGCTTTTCCCATAATCTGCATTCCTAAGCATATTCCCAATGTTGGTTTGTCTATTTTATACAAATATTGCATTATTTCACAATCTATTTGTGTTATTCCGTCTCCTCCAGGGAATATTATTCCATTACATAAATCTACTACTGTTTTTACCCTTTCAAATTCGTTTTCTCCTTCAAAGTTTATTGGTATACATATTAGATTTATATCTTTGTATTTTCTTAAATATTTGATTACATCTCTTCCTACTGCATATAGCGGTCTATTTTTATATGTAGCATTCCATTCTCTTAAAATTATTCCTATAGTTTTCAATGTTTTTCCCCCTTAACTTTATTCATATTGCTAAACTTTTCACATGAAAGCCACATGTATTAATATATCACATTTAGTTGCATTTTGCAACAACTTTTGCTGTCGTTTATTTTCATATACTATTTTTTATTGCTCCATTTTGCATTTATTTGCTAATTCTATGTTGCTTTATTTGCACTTGTTTATTTGCTAGTTCTATGTTGCTTTATTTTCATTCGTAAATTTCTTGATAAATTCTGTAATCTCTCAATATGCATCTTACATATTTACTAGTTTCTTTAAATGGTACTTTTTCAATATCACTACCATCACTTTTGATTACTTCTTGTTCTATCCATTTATCTACATTTCCCGTTCCTGCATTATATGCTGTTAATGCTATTTCTGTGTTATTATATTTTTCTAATAGTTTTTGCAAATATTTTGTTCCTATATTAATATTTATTTCTGGCTCTAAAAGTTTTTCTTCTATTTTGTTTTCTGATATTTCTAAATCTATTGTTGGTGCAATTTCTATTGCTGTTTGTTTCATTAGTTGCATTAAACCTATTGCACCTTTATTTGATTTTACCTGTTGATCAAAGTCACTTTCTGTTTTTATTACTGCGAAAATTAAGTTGCTATCTACATTATATTTTTCTGAATATGTTACTACTGTTTCATTATATTTTTTGGGATAGATTAATCTTAAAATATCATTTTTAAATATTATGATTAGTAACATTGTTATTAACAATATTATGCTTATGATTATTTTTTTCACCTAATATTTCCTTCCTCGGTTTTTATCAATATTGTAATTTTGAAACTGCCTACTTGCAATTTTGAATAATCCGGCTTGGTTGTTGTTTTATTTGCAATTTTGAATAATCCGGCTTGGTTGTTGTTTTATTTACAATCATACCAGTTTGTTGCTTCTGAAATTTCTACTATAAGTGGAACTTTTAGTTGTATTGCGTTTTCCATTTCATTTTTCATTATTTCTTTTACTTGTTCTATTTCTGAAATTTTTGTTTCTATTAACATTTCATCATGAACTTGTAATACAATTTTTGATTTTAGTTTTTCTTCTTTTAGTTTTTTATATACATTTATCATTGCTATTTTCATAATGTCTGCTGCTGTACCTTGAATTGGTGTATTCATTGCAGCACGCGATCCAAATTGACGTACCATGTAGTTGTTTGATTTTAATTCTGGTATATATCTTCTCCTTGAAAATAATGTTTCTACATATCCACGTTCTTTTGCTTTTTGTGTTACTGTGTCCATGAAGTTTTTGATTCCTGAATATTGCTCTAAATATTCATCTATATATTGTTTTGCTTTTCTTCTTGGTATTCCCAATTGGTTTGCCAATCCGAAGTCACTGATTCCATAAACTATTCCGAAGTTTACGGCTTTTGCATTGCTTCGTTGTTCTTTGCTTACTTCGTCTATCGGAGTTCTAAATACTTTTGATGCTGCTTGTTTATGAATGTCTTCATTATTTTTAAATGCTTGTATCATATGTTCATCTTCTGAAACATGTGCCAATACTCTTAATTCTATTTGTGAATAATCTGCATCTAAATATATGCTTCCTTCTTCTGGGAAAAAGACTTTTCGTACTCGTTTTCCTAATTCAAATCTTGTTGGTATGTTTTGCAAATTTGGCTCTGTTGAACTTATTCTTCCTGTTGCTGTTATTGTTTGATGGAAGAATGAGTGTATTCTATTTGTTTTTGGATTTATATATGGTTTTAGCCCTTCTACATATGTTGAGTTTAATTTTACTAATTGTCTATATTCTAGAATTTGACCGATTATCGGGTCTTCCTTTTTTAATTTTTCTAATACATCAACATCTGTTGAATATCCGCTTTTTGTTTTTTTGATTACTGGCAGTTTCATTTTTTCAAATAGAACTTCTCCCAACTGCTTTGTGGAATTTATATTAAATTCTTCTCCTGCCATTTCATATATTGTTTTTGTTACTGTTTCAATTTTTTCAGTCAGTTCTTTTCCAAAATTTTCTAACTCTTTTTTGTTTACATACATTCCATTCCATTGCATATCTGATAGTACTTCTACTGTTGGAATATCTATGTTTCTGAATAATTCTACTGCATTTATTTCGTTCAATTTTTTCAAAGTTTTTTCTCTTAGTTTTGAAATTATTGCTACATAAACCGAACTTTTTATTTTTTTCATTTTGCCTTCTTCTAGTTCTTGCTCTGTTGTAGTTGTTGATAATGCATCAAATAGATTTATCTGTTTGTCTTCTTTTTTATCGTCCACACCCAAATTTTGCATATATTCTATTAAATCTACTCCCAAATATTCCATAGCCAATCTGTCTATATCCAATTTGTTATCTGATGGATTTAGTATGTATGCTGCTATTTGGATATCGAAGTCAATTCCTCCTAATGTTATATTATTTTGCTTCAATAGTATATATTCTTTTGTTAAGTTCATACCTGTTTTTTTTATGTTTTTGTCCTCGAGAATTTCTTGCCATTCTTGGATGTCGCTCTCTTGTTTTAGAGGAATATAATATGAACCTTGGCTAGCATTTTTGCTAGTGTTACTATCTTGGCTGGCATTACTATTTTGTTTATTATTATCAGTTTGATTGGCATCTGCATTATTAGTGTATATGCTTAGTGCCACAATTTTTTCTTTTATGATTTTTTCTGGATTATCATCATTTTCTGTTTCCAAATAGAATGTCATTTCTTTTTGAGCTTTTATTTCTTTTTTTATTTCTTCCACATTTTTTTCTACAATATTCAAAAGATTTTCTTCGATTTTTTCTGTTTGTTCTTCTCCACGCAATGAGAATCTATCTATATATCTATTGAATTTTAGTCTTTTAAATATTTCTAATACTTTAGGTCTGTCCCATTCTTCCACTTTAAAATCAGTTAAGTCATCATCTATTGGGACTTCCAAGTTTATTGTTCCTAACACTTTAGACATTTCGGCTAATTTTTTATTGTCTACTATTTTTTCTCTTTGCTTTCCTTTTAAATCATCTTCGTTTTTGTCTATTTTTTCATACAAGTTTTCAATTGAACCATATCTTTGTATCAATGATAAAGCAGTTTTTTCTCCAACTCCTGGAACTCCTGGGATGTTGTCAGATGTATCGCCTTGCAAGCCTTTTACGTCTTTTAGTTGGGGTGGTTCTATTCCATATGTTTCTACTATTTTTTTCCTGTCATATTCTTCTGTTTCAGTTCTTCCACCTTTTGTTCTTGGAATTCTTATTGTTACTTTGTCTGTTGCCAACTGAAAGGTATCTCTATCCCCAGAAAGTATAACAACATCTAGACCTTGCTTTTCTCCGTATCTTGACAACGTTCCTAGGACGTCGTCTGCTTCATAGCCTTCTTTTTCTACTATATCGATGTTCATTGCTGTTAGAATTTCTTTTATTACTGGCATTTGCTCAGCTAACTCATCCGGCATTCCTTTTCTGTTTGCCTTATATCCCTTATATAATTTGTGACGTGCCGTTGGTGCCTTTAAATCAAACGCCACTACCATATACTCTGGTTTTACATCTTCAATTAGTTTGAACAAAATTGCTAAAAAGCCATACAATGCATTTGTATACATTCCATCGCTTGTCATTAGGGTCCTTCCTCCCATTATTCCATAAAAAGCCCTGTTCATTATGCTGTTTCCATCAATCAAAACTAACTTACTCATCATTACCTCCGCTTTTGCCTGATTTTGCATACGTACGCATGCTAGTTGGTTTTACTAACCTTTTACTGTCAATTTTATTTTTCCTTCTTTTGCTTTCAATTTTGCATAACCCCCAATTGGGAAAGTAAATATCGGAGTTGTATGTCCAAAATCTGCTCCCGCAATTACTGGAATGTTTTTCAATTCTGGTTTATTTTTTATCATTTTTGTCCATTTTTCTTTTGTCATGTTTGAAGCTTTTTGAGCTCTTCCTAATACAAGTGCTTTGACAGTTTTGAATTCAGGAGTATGAATTAAGGATTGTAAATCTCTATCAAAAGTCACTAGGAAGTTTGCTGCTTCCGAACCATCGTCTTCTAAAAATAATATTTTGTTTTCTATGTTTGGCATATATTTAGTACCTTGTAATAAATTTAATGTACATAGATTTCCTCCTACCATTTCTCCTTCTGCTTGGCCGTCGTTTATTACAAACATTCCATCATTTTTTATAAATTCTCTGTTTTCTTGGTCCATAAACCACGCATCATCACTCCATTCTTCTGATGATGTTAGCTCGAACTCGTCCTCTTGGAAAAACATTTTTTTGAAGTATTCCATTTCATATTCAAAACCTTTTTCCATACCAAAGCTTGAATAATGTGGACCTGAATATGTTACCAATCCAGTTCTTGCATATATTGCTTCTGATAACACAGTTATATCTGAAAATCCGCAAAAGATTTTTGGATTTTGTTTTATTGTTTCATAATCAATTAAATCCAATATTTGATTTGAATTGAAACCACCTATTACTGTCAAAATAGCTTTTACATTTTTATCTGCAAATGCGTCGTTTAAATCTTCTGCTCTATGTTCTGTTGAAGCTATTAAATAATCGCTATCTGCGACTTCATCTATATACTTTCCAAATGTTACTTTTAGTCCTAATTCTTCCAATCTTTTAGTTGCAATTTCTTTGCAATCTTCTCCTATAATCGCCATACTTCTTGATGGCGCTATTACACGTACTTCATCTCCTGGTTTTAATTTTTGTGGTATCATTTTCATTCCTCCTTATTTTTCTGCTTAGGCATCTATTATTTGTATAGTTGGTGCCTTTGCTTAACTTTCTTTTATATTTTTATAGCCGGCGCCTTACTTAACTTTCTTCTGTATTGAAAACGTCCAAGCTAATCTTCGATATAAGTTCTTCGCTGTTTTTTACTCCGTCAGTCAACACCCCTATTAGGTATGTATTTTTGCCAAATACTATTCCATAATCGTGCTCGCAATTTTCATAACTTCCATATTTATGTGCTACATCCGTATTTGTTAAATATTTTTTCAAGTATGAACCATTTGAAGATTTTTTCAAGTATTCAATCAGTCCTTGATAGTCTTGCATATTATCATATAAATGCCTGCACACATCATATGCATATCTCGATGACATTATATTTTTTTCATAAAATTCATCTGGCAAATCTGTAGTTGCATATTCTGCAACTGCTCTTCTATATTCTTCATATCCAAGCTTGCTGATTAATATATTGTTTGCCGTGTTATCGCTATTTATTATACTTTGCTCTAATAGATATTTTATAGGGACACTTTCTCCTACCTTATACATTGATGCTGTAGCACCTGCCCCTGGCTCATACGAATCTTTTTGATATTTGATTGTGTCTTCTAGAGTTATTTCTCCCCTTTTTAACATATCGTAATACACCATTGCAACTGGCATTTTTACCATACTTGCACCTGTCATATATTTGTTTTCATTATAAAAATAATATGTTTCCTGATTTATGTTGTAATAAAAGAATGCAAAATTATTTTCTGTTAATCCTTCTTCTGCCATAGTTTTTTGTATTAATTCTTTTATTTGTTCATCTTCTACTCCTACTATTCCTTCCATTGTTGCTTGTCCTTCTTGAGTTGCTGTTGTTTCTGGTGAAGGCTCACTTGATGGTTCTTGTGTTGGTTGCGATGATTGTTCCGCTTCTGGTGACTCTTGGCTTGATACAGTCGTTTCTTTTGGATCTTTGTTTTTCATTATTAGATATATTGGTGTAGCGATTATTGCTATTAAAATTATCAATGCTATGAAAACTCTAAACTTGTTTATTTTCCTCTTTTTATTTCTTTGTTGGTAATAACTGTAACCATATACTGATCTGCCTGCATTATGGCGATTTTTGGTAGAAGTTGTAGTTCTTTTATTTCTATTTTGCTGATTATGATTAGGTGTAACTCCTCTGCTTTGATTTTGCTGCTGATAATTAGATGCAGCCCTTTTACTTCTTTTTTGTTGATGATGATTAGGTGTAGCTATTTTGCTTCGACTGCGTTGTTTATTATGAATAGAAGTTCTAGGCTCATATCTTCTATTGCGTTTGTTGTTTGCTCTTAGCATTTTTCCTGCTTTTTTGGCTTGACGTCGTTTTCTTTTGTTTTCTTTCATTTCTGCCCTACTTGCCATTCGCTTGCCTTTGCTCATTTGCTACACCTCCTTATATTTGATATATGTTCATTGATTGTAGCTACAGTGATAAGTTCTCACTATTTATTGTGTCACCATTGACGCGACTCGACCTACTGATTATTTTTTAAATTTTCTGCCTTATACACATCATATCCTTCATATCTATAACTTGCATCAATACCTTTCATATACACTTTTCTATCGTGTATTTTTTCAGTTAATGCATTTTGTAATAAAATTTTAAGTTCTGTATTTTTTATTGGACTTCTTTCCATTGCAAGCAAATATTCTTCTTTATCAATTTTGCTCCAATCAACAACTTTGCCAATCTCTTTCTTTAAAATCATATCTAACCAAATTCTGGTACTTCTTCCGTTTCCTTCTCTAAACGGATGTGCTATATTCATTTCAACGTATTTTTCTATAATTTCATCAAAATTTGATTGTGGCATTTTATTTATTTTTTCTAGTGCTTCTTCCAAATACATTGCTGAAGCAAATCTAAAGTTACTTTTTGAAATATTTTCTGTTCTAACTTTTCCTGCAAATTCATATATATCCTCAAATAAATATCTGTGAATTTGAGATAATCCTTGAAAAGTTCCAACTTCAAACTCTTCTAGTTTTCCCGTTTCAAATAATTCAATTGCTTTTAATTTTGTTATTCTCTCTTCTTCTCTAGCAAGTTCTATTTCATTATTTAATCCTAGTTTGTTTTTTAATAACATATATTTTTCTCCTTTACGTTATCCTTTTTTATCTTTCTCAATTTGCTTTTGGTACCTATCTTTTTCTGAAATAAGGCATTATGACCGCAAATTCTATTGTAATTTTTTTATATCCTCTCCCATAATTTCAAGATAATCTTTTTCAGCCTGGGTTAAATGAGTTTTCATATATTTATCATATTCTTGATGTGCTTTTTTTAACGCTTTTTCATGTGATACACTCCCCTTTCCTTCTAAAATTTCCTTATGTGTCATTGTTAAAAAACCATCTAATTCTTTTGTCCAATCTTTCATTGTCATAGGATGCATATTTAAAGCATTAATTTCAGCAACATCCAAATAAGCTGATACCATTCTATTTAATAAATCTAATTCTTTTTCTGTTAAATAATTTTTGGCAACTTCTGTTTCTGCTCTTGTGGGCATATTTCCTTTAAAGTTAGTTAGACCAATATTTTCTTTTTTGCTATCTACTCTATTAAATATTACTTCTGCTGCCGTGTTTCTGTGTACTGCATAATGCATCTTGTTTTGAACCGTTTTGAAAAATTCTTTTGTTTTTTCGTCTTTTGCATCATAATCGATACTTGTTGCATAGATATCTAAAATCTTCCTCCAAAATACTTTTTCAGATGAACGAATATCTCTAATTTTTTCTAATACTTCTTCGAAATATACTCCTCCACCATTATTTTTAAATCTATCAACATTCAAATTATATCCTTTAATTAGATATTCTTTTATTAATTTATTTGCCCATATTCTAAATTGAGTACCACGAATTGATTTCACACGATATCCAACTGATATTATTAAATCCAAGTTATAGAATTTCGTTTTATATTTTTTCCCGTCCGAGGCAGTTAGTAAGGATTCCTTACTAACTGATTTTTCTTCTAACTCTCTTTCTTCAAAAATATTTTTTATATGTATTGTTATATTATTTCTTGTTGTATTAAAAAGTTTTGCCATTGCATTTTGAGTTAACCAAACATTTTCATCTTCCAGTCTTACTTCTATCTTGACTTGTCCATCATCAGAAGTATAAATTAATATTTTATTGTCATCTTGATTTTCTATTTCATTATCCATTAAATTCCTTCTTTCTTCTTTATCTTAATCTTTTCTTTTGCCTAAAGCCATTACATAATGCGTTTTTGTTTCATCTATTTTTTTGAATCCAATTCTTTCATATAGTTTTATTGCTCTTTCATTTATTTTAAATACTTGTAATTTTATCTTTTTCAATTTGCTTTTGGTACCTATCTTTTTCCGAAAATATGCAACCACAATATCGCTGCATATACATCCCAAGCTCTCGCGCTTTTGCTTGCCCTTCTCTAAATCCTACTCTAAAATCTCTGTATACAAATTCTATTTCGTATTTTTTTGCTAGTTGCTCGCATAGTTGTTTTAATTCTTCATGTTTTTGATATGGGCTTACAAATAATGTTGAAGTGAATGCATCGTATCCGTTTTCTTTTGCATATTTTACTGTTTGCTCCATTCTTACTTTGTAACAATAATTCACGCAACGATTTTGTAAATCGTCTATTACGTTTTTGCAAAATTTATCTAAGCCATATTCTTCTTCAAATATTGCTTTTACGTTTATGCTTTTTGTATATTCTTTTAGTGTGTCTCTCCTTGCTTTGTATTCCATGTATGGGTGTATGTTTGGATTATACCAATATACTGTTGGTTCTATTCCTTCTTCTCTTAGTGTGTCTATGCAGTATACACTGCATGGAGCACAACATGTGTGCATTAATAGTTTCATTTTTAATCTTATTCCTTTCTAAAACACATGAACCTGTTTGGAAAAAATTGTAATTATTTTTTTTACTTTACTCTCCTTTATATTCATATCCCAGATGTGCATATGCTGGTGGAAGTGGTTGTCTTCCTCTTAGTGTTCGTGCTATAAATCCTTTTTGTATTAAAAATGGTTCATACACATCTTCTAGTGTGTCGACTTCTTCTCCGATTGTTGCTGCTAGTGCTTCTATTCCTACTGGTCTTCCTTGATATTGAACTATCATTATGTCTAATATTTTTCTATCTATTTCGTCTAGACCTAGTTCGTCTATTTCTAGTTGATTTAGTGCGTGTTTTGTGACTTTTAAGTTTACTGTTCCATCTCCTAATACTGCTGCATAGTCTCTGACTCTTTTTAATAATCTATTTGCTATTCTTGGTGTTCCTCTAGACCTTCTTGCTATTTCTGTTGCTGCATCTTCTTCTAAGTCTATGTCTAATATTCCTGCTGAACGTTTTACTATTGATTTTAAATCTTCTTCTCCATATAATTCTAATCTGTTTACTATTCCAAAACGGTCTCTTAATGGTGTTGTTAATGAACCTGCTTTTGTTGTTGCTCCTATTAGTGTGAATTTTGGCAAGTCTAATCTTATTGACCTTGCACTTGGACCTTTTCCTATTATGATGTCTAATGTGTAGTCTTCTAGTGCTGGGTATAGTATTTCTTCTACACTTTTGCTTAATCTATGAATTTCGTCTATGAATAGGACATCAAATTCTTCTAAGTTAGTAAGCAATGCTGCTAAGTCTCCTGGCTTTTCTATGGCGGGTCCTGATGTTATTTTTATATTAGAATTCATTTCGTTTGATATTATGTTTGATAATGTTGTTTTTCCTAATCCTGGAGGTCCATAAAGTAGAACATGGTCTAAAGGTTCTCCTCTTTTTTTTGCCGCTTCTATATACACTTTCATTTGTTCTTTTACTTTTGTTTGACCTATATATTCTTCTAATGTTTTTGGTCTTAAAGTATTTTCCATTCTTTCTTCTTGTCTATCTTCTAATTCTGGTCTCATTATGTTTTCTTCCACGTTAGTTTCCTCCTTCTCATATAACATGTTTACACTATCTTAACATATTCTTACTGCTTAATATATCTCTAATTGCCTTAACATGTTCTCACTATTTTGAGATGTTTTCACTGCTTTAAAAGTAAGAGGCTTCTTACTTATTTACTATCTAAGTGTAAACTTTTGCTTATAAATTCATCTACTATATTTATTAATTTTGAATTGTCCGCTATGTATTTTTCTGGTGTGAATTTTTTAGACTTTTCTATCGCTTGTGTTAGTTGTTCTACTTGCTCGATTCCAATGATGTAACCTTTCTTATTGAATAATTGCACTATTTCTTTTTGATGGTCGTTTACATGTTCTCCATATTTATGAAGTCTTGGTACTGCTATTACTTTTTTCCCTTTTTCGATTGATTGGATTATTGAACCTACTCCACCATGTGTTATTACTAAGTCTGCTTCTTGTTGTAATTTTTCTAGTTTTTCTCTTGATATAAAATCTACTATTTGCATTTTGTTTGATTCATATTTTGTATATCCTGCTTGAACGATTACATCTTCTGTTATTGTTTTATTTTCTATGTTGTTTTCCACTTCTTTTAACAATCTGTGGAAACTGTTATTCTGAGTTCCTAACATTACTAAAATCATTAATAAATTCTCCTTCTATGTGTCTCCAAAATTTTTAATATATTGGTTTCATATATCATTATAATTTTTAATAGATTCTCCCTCCATATATTGCTTTGGGATATATTTTTAACATTTCTTCCCATTGTACTATAAATAAATCTGCTATTGGATATATTAGTCTTCCTGTCGCTGTTTTTTTATTGGTATTTGCAAATGTTTCGATATATACAATTTTGCTTCCAAATATTTTTCCTAATATGCACATTGGTCCTGCTGTATGTGTTCCGGTTGTTACTATTACTTTTGGTCTTATTCGTATATATAAATAGATTGTTTTTAGGCACAAATAAAAATACTTAAATATATATGTGAATAATTTTGACCTCGTTCCATATGGTAAAAAATATAATTTTTTTCCATATTGTTCTTTCAAATTTAAGTTTGATTTATCCTTTTCGGTTACTATGTTATATTCATATTTTTGAAATAAAGGTTTTAATTGCAAAAGTTCATCTAAATGACCTCCTGTGCTTGAAATAAATAATACTTTTTTCCTCATTTTTTCTTCCTTTTTGCTTATTTTTATACGATTTTATTATACCTATTTTTCTATGTTCTGTCAACAAAAAAAGAGCTTTGCTCAAGCCCTATTTTTATTCTCCAAAGAGAAAAAGGTTCTTCGGAACCTACCCATGTTAGTGGGTAAAGTTCTTGTCATTTATTTCCCTCTTCTTTTTGTTCTTTTTCTTTGATTTGTTGTAATTCTTTTTCAAATATTGTAGTTATTCCTAATAATGTTAACATATACACTATTAATACTAATGAAACTGTTATTCTACCTATTGGAACTCTCGTTATTGCTATAACACTTAATAATTCTAGTTGTGCTAATATCATTATTCCAACTGTTTTTAGTAGAGTTTTTAATACTCCTAATTTTCTATATCTTATTAATATATATACTAAAATTATAGCTGATGATATTGTAAATGGTAATACATATTGTTTAGCAATATCTCTACCTCTAAAATGTGCTATGTTTATAACATAAACTTCTTCTGCGTTTAATTCTGTTTCATATTTTTCATTTACCTTGTTTACAATTTCTTGTTTTTGTTCATCTGTAATTTCTGGTGTTGTTATTGATATTGAATCTGCATAGAGTTCAACTTTTCTTATTTGTGCCTTTCCTTTTCCTAATACTTCATCTGTTATTTGTTTTACATCGTTTTCTTCAAATTGTTTACCTATATTTAATTCTATTCTTTTTGCATTTGCATACATTAAATCAAAACTGAATCCTTTAACACATACCATTACAATTCCTGCTATTAGTACTATCAATAGTATTGCTATTATTATTTTTTTATTTTGTTTCATTGTTAGTACCTCCCATTCTTAATTTTAGTAATGTTCCTGTTATTATAAAGTTATATACTGCAATAGTTACAATTCCCCAGAACATAACCATTCCAAAACTTAAAATAGGAAGCCAGTTTATAAAGCAAAATACTATGCTCATAATTATTACTGGTATTATTTTAATAAAGAAATCTTTATATGTTTCTTTTAATGATTTTGTTTTTAATAACTTAGCTGTAAATACATAGTTTAATATCAATGTTATTACTATTGCTGCTATTCCTTCTAATGATAATACTGTGTTTGTATAACGAATTATTAACAATAAAGCTCCTGCTAAACCTACATATGCTATTGCTGCTAATAATCCATCTATTTTATGTCTTACTACTAAAATTATTAATCCTATTAATGCTATTATAGCAATTGCTATTTCTACTTTTACTAGTACATCTTCTGTTATATCTGATAGAAGATATTCGTTTTCTGAAGCTTCATATTCTATTGGCATAAGTCTATTATTTAAAATTCTTGCTACTTGATTTGCTTTATCTACATTTTCATTTAATTGTGTTTTATCTGTTGTTGCTTGTCCATATGATAATTGTAAGCTTCCTGTTTTTATTACTTCACTAAAGCTTGAACTCATTATTTCGTTATCATCGATTGTTAAAGTTACTTTTTTGTCTGCTGCTTCTTCTGTTGAAGAATCTGTTGTTTCTGTAGATTCTGTGTTTTCTGCAGCTGACTCTTCTGTTGTTTCACTACTTGTTGTATTTGTTGTATTTGTATTTTCTGGTGCTGGTGTATATGTGCTTGAAATTTCTTCTAATTTTTTTGCACCTTCTTTATCAAAATCTATATTTAAATATACACTTGTTCCACCTGTTGCATCTTGTGATGATGAACCATACATAACTTGTGCTGATTTTATGTTATCATTTGTCATTAATACTTCGTTTGTTTCAGCATCTTTTATTTCAAATTTGCCAACTGTAATTAGGTTTCCTAATATTTCATCTGTTTTTAAATTTTCTTCTATTTCTACAGTTATTTTTCCTGTTTCTTCATCTAGTCTTACTATATATTCTTGTACACCTAAGTTTTTTAATTTTTCTTCTATTATCTCTTTTGATAATTTATAATTTTCTTTAGTTAATACTTCATCAGGATTTACCTTTTCAGCTTCTTTATTTTCAGTTTCTTCTGATTGACTACTTTCCTCTTCATTGCTTGCTACTTCAGCACTTTGTGTTTCTTCTTCATCTTCTTTTGTTGCAGTACTTGGAGTTAGTTCTATAAACCTTGCACCATCAATATCCATAGCAAAAGAATAGTCTTTTACCTGATTTTCCATTCTATTTTGTACTTGAGTATATACACCTATAAATCCTACTAAAGCTATTAATATTACGACTGCTATAATTGTTACAATTTTAATTTTACTTCCTTTCATTTTGCTTCTTCCTTTCACCTATTTATAATAATTTTGTTCCATTTATAATTAATTCAAACCATATGCCTAAATATTTTGCTGCATACTTACTCATCATTGTTCTTGCCATAAATATTTCAAAATAGTTTAAAACTGGACACAATTTATTATCAATTTTTAAATCTAGAGTTACTTTGTTTTCTTCTTCATTCATTGTTAATTTTGCATCAGTAACTGCATAATTTACTCTATCATGAATATCGAATGTTGATATATTTGTATTTATAACTCTATCTCTATGCACATCTGATTTATCTGCTAGAATTAATGCTGCTGATATTTCACTTACTGCTGTTCCTGTTTCTTCGTCATGGTTACCTATTGCCATCATTATTTCTGTTCTTTCTTCTACTGGCATTCCCATCTCTTTTAAAATGTTATATGCTAGTATTGCTCCACTATGTGCATGATCTACTCTATTTACACAGTTTCCTATATCATGCAAATATCCTGCTATTCCTGCTAGTTCTACTTTTCTTTGTGGATATCCCAATGTTTTTAATATGTGCATTGCTCTTTTAGATACTATTGATATATGTCTATGACTATGTTCTGTATATCCTAGACCGTCCAATTGTTTTTGAGCTCCTACAATTAGAGCTTCTACTTCTTCATTTTTAATAACATCATCTAGAGTTACCATGTTACTCCTCCTATACAGTAATTTTAGTCTTTATAGATTTTATCGTAAATTATCAAAAATATCAACTGTTTTTATGCAAAATGTTAATTTTATGTAGTGTATTAATTGTTATTTAGTGTATATGTAAACTCAACTTGCTTATTTCCTTGTCCAGCAATGTCCATTATTATACTATCTTTTATAATAAGAGATAGTATTTTATCTTTTCCTGAACAATTTACACTTATATCATATGTTATACCATCATTTTCTTCGAGAACTTTAGTTACTTTTATATTATTTGAAGAAATGTTAGTCGGAGAGGAAACACCATTATTAATTTTTAATATTATATTTTCATTATTCAATATGTTATATGTTATATTATTTTCTATTATTTTAATTCTAAAGTTTACTGTTTGATTATCTTTTTGCTCTTTAATACTTTTTATTTCTATACGGGGCTGTTCTCTGTCTATTTTTATATTTCCTATTATAAACAGATGTGATGATATATATTTAGCTGTTGATTGTGTTCCTATCCCAATCATAAAAAATAGTATAATAATAGATATTGCTAACTTATTCAATTTGACCTCCTTTCTATTTAAAATTGTTAAAATTTTGATTTGGATTTTATTTATTTCGAAATAATATATTATTATTGTTTTTGCTCTGAATAAACTTTTATACCTATATCTTCTGTTAAATCTACAAATTCTTTACTTTTTGATTTATCATAACTTACTTTCAATGTGTATTTATGCTTTTCCTTTTTTCCTTTTTGAATTAAAATTTTATTTGTTTTGTTTTTATTTAAGGGTATTTCTTGATTTTCTCTATACAAATTGTAAGTTATACTACTATCTCCACTATTTATAACTTCTATTGTATAATTCATATCAGTGTCTGTAATGTTCCCTTTATCATCATAATTTTTTACTGCAAAATTATAGTTTGCTGTGGTATTTTGATCATTAACATTTATATTTTGACCTTGTTCTATTTCGATTACTGGTCTAGCAATTTCTGAATTTGCATTTATAGTTTGTTGAGTTATATATTTTCCACATACTATTCCTGTTCCAAATAATAATAAAATAAGTATTGAAAGTGAAATTAACTTTGTAATTTTTAATCTCATTTTTCTCCTTTCATTTTTTATGTTAATTGATTTTATGATTTCCATATGTTTTGATTTTTATTGAAAACATTTTTATATTTTCAAATAATTGCAAATCTATTAGATTTTCTAAGATTAAAGTTTTAAGTTACTAAGAGTTCTTTTTGTATAGAATATATAGGAGCCTTCACACAATTAAGAATTCTGTTGGAAAAAAATTTTATGACAGGGCTTGTTCATATTTATTATTTTGTAACTAGTAAACTCTACTCTTCAACTGATTGCGTTCCTGTAACTATAATATCAAATGCGTAGTTTGTAAGTTGCAACCCCTCTTTTGTATCCAATTCATCATTCTTTTGGATTACTTGAGGTTCACTACCTGTTTGATATTTCCATTCCCATTCGATTGCAAAAATTTTTATTTTCTCTTCATCATCTTTTTTTATTCTCCCTTTTAACATTGATTCTAGATTTTTAATTGAACTGCTTTCAACTTCTCCACATTTAAATATTAAATTAGATGGCTTAGTTGTTTCGTTTTCAAATTTAATTTCATAATCAATATCTACTTGAGAATCAGTTGTATCCACTATAATTTCAAAAAAACCTTTTGTTCCTGGTGCTATTTTTCCTTCTGTTAAAGTTTCTTTATTGTTTGTATCTTTTAGTGTTACTGCTTTTACCTGCGTAGTTTCTCCGTTTACTTTAAAATCCCACTTTGCAATTTGAGCATTTCCACTTCCTTTAATTTGTGATGCACTTTTAGCATAGGCTCGTCCAACTAAAAAGCATACAACTAAGATTAGTAGTATAATTACTGCAATCAATATTTTTCTTTTATTAGACAACAACTCCCCTCCTTATTTATAAATTTTAAATTTTATTTGTGAATTTTTGGGAAAGATTTTCCCGGATATTTAAATTTTTGATTCGAATTATTTGAAAAATATAAAAATGTTAATTGGAATTATACTCGTCAAAAAATATTTTGTCAATAGTTTTTTGAAAATTTTTCATCTTTTGTAATGATTGATATAACTAGCTTACAGGTTTCGACACAAATCGACATAATATTTTTTGTGTTTTCGGTTGACTTTTTTATGTAAATATGTTAATATATATACTGTTAACGAAAATTCGACATGTTAACAAGATGTGATATTAATTAATATTATATTGTGTTACGGTATTCAAGACTTAGTTAAGAAAGTATTCAAAGTATTCAAAAACCTAAGGAGTATTAACTATGAGACCATACCATATTGATGTACTGACAAGTAATATTTTTGTTTTTTATCTGGATCATACTTTAAGAAAAGTAACTATTCCTGTTAGAGTTATTCTCTCAAAAGAATGGTCTACTGATGTATATAACAGTGCAAATGAAGCTTTGTTAAACTTTGCTAGATGCAATGCGCATCAGGCAAAAGTCAGAATATCTATGATAAATGTATCAGACAACAGATCAAAAGTGGTTATTACTGTCGGACCGAATGAAAAGATTTTCATTCCAGAAGGCGTAGATCTCACACTTGATAAACTGTACTTTCATCTGAAGGACGGGTCTATTTTCGGTATCGATTATGAAATATTATTACTAGAATAATATTTCTAGTCCCTTGTTAGTTTAACAGGGGACCTTTTTCTTTTTTAATATTTAGATTTTCATAACTTGAGTAAAATTATATTCTCTATTTTTATTCAATTTCTTTACTCAATTTTTCAATAGCTTTTGATTCAATTCTACTCACATAAGAACGGGAAATTCCCATACTTTTAGCAATTTCCTTTTGTGTTTTAGGTTCATTTCCATCAAGTCCATAACGAGATTCTATAATTATCTTTTCTCTATCTTTTAAAACATTTTTCATTTTATCATACAACTTTTTTATTTTAATTTTAATATCAACTTCATCTTCTATACTTCTTTCTTCATTTTCTAAAACTTCTTGTAATGTTACTACATTTCCATCTTTATCCTTTCCTATCGGTTCATTTAAATGCACTTCAGCATTTAATTTTTTTGTTGCTCGCAAATGCATTAAAATTTCATTATCAATACACCTTGAAACATATGTAGATAATCTTGAACCTTTTTCTAAGTTAAAACTATTTACTCCTTTAATCAATCCTATTGTGCCAATCGAAATTAAGTCTTCTTGTTCATAATTTGTATTTGCATATTTTTTTGCTATGTATGCAACTAACCTTAAATTTCTCTCTATTAATCTATTTCTAGCTGTTTCATCTCCATTAGCCATTTGTTCTAAACATTTTTGCTCTTCTTCTTTTGAAAGTGGTTCGGGGAATAAATTGCTTCCCTGTATGTATCCAGACCCTAAAACTGTAATGCACCTCCAAATTACTTATCACTAAATTATATGTTTTGTAATTTTAAAAGTGCCTGACCTATTAAATTTATTGAATTGCAACGACCTGGCTATTTTTATAATTTCATTTAATATAATAGTCGCATATGCAAATCTGTAATAAAAATAATTTCAGAAAATATAATTAACCAAGAGGGGTGAAGTTTGAAAAATAATATATATCTTTTTGAACTTAATTTATGCCTTAGGAAGGAATAGTTATAAATATGAAAAATGGTATTTATATAGCAAAAGGAACGAGTATTGCATTATTGGTAACTCTAATTTGTTTGCTATTATTTGCGGCTTTATTAACTTATACAAATATAAATGAGATAATAATAGAACCTGTAACAATGATAATTACTGGTTTAAGTATTTTGCTAGGAAGTTTTTTAGGAAATATTAAAATTAGAAAGAACGGTATTCTTAATGGTGCAATTGTTGGAATATCTTATTTATTGATTTTATATCTTATTTCAAGTTTATTGAATTGGAAATTTGGTTTGAATTTACAATCTATTATTATGATTGTTGTTGGAGCTATGTGTGGAATTCTAGGTGGTGTATTAGGAGTTAACAAAAAAGTGAAATCTAAAAATTAATTTCAAGACATTACAAAAAGTAAAAAACAGAAATTAACTTCAAGCTATTAAAAAACCTTTCTATGATTTTGATTTCATAAAAAGGTTTTTGATTATAATATACAATAAGGTTTTTGAACCTACAATCTTTGATTACATAAGTGGGTCAGGTTTCTATTTGAAATATTTTTACTTCTTTCTTCTGATTATCCAATCTTTTTCTGCTTTTACTGGCAATTGTATTTTTACTTTTTGCCCTTTTACTCCAGGGCTTATACTTTCTATTGGTTCGTTTGTTTCATAATCCCATAATTTTTCTATTTTAAATACTTTTGGTTCTAACTGCATTGGAATTAATAGTTCTAGTTCGTCCCCTACTTGCAATTTATTTTTTATTTCTACTGTATATACCTTTGCATCTGTAGTGTCAGATATTTTTGCTATTTCACTTTCATTTGTTTCTGTATCAATATCAACATCAATATCAACGACTTTTGCTCCGAATTCATATTTTTCATTATATTGTCTTCCTGCATATTCTTGTATGTCTTTATTTTTTCTGTCGTTGAAATAAAATGTTGTTAAATCTCTCGTTTTTACTTTTTCTAATTCTTTTAAATATTTTGTATAATCATAATTTTGTGGGTCTTTTATGTAATCATCAATAGCATGTCTATATGCATTGATTACACTTGCCAAGTAATATTCAGTTTTTAATCTTCCTTCTATTTTTAAACTGTCCACTCCCATGTCGATTATTTCTGGCAATTCTTTTATCAAACATAAATCTTTAGATGAAAATATGCTTGTTCCATATTCGTTTGTTTCTATTGGCATTAATTCACCTGGATTGTTGGCTTCTTCTGCATATAGATTGTATGGCCATCTACAGCTTTGTGCACAGTCTCCTAAGTTTGCACTTCTTCCTGTCATGAAATCACTTAAAAAACATCTGCCTGAAAAGGCAAAGCATATGGCACCATGTATGAATATTTCTATTTCCATATCTTTTGGTTTGTTTTCCATAATATATTTTAACTGACTTTTATTCATTTCACGTGCCAATATCATTCTTTTCGCACCATTCTTTTGCCAAAATTCACAATCGTGTAAACTTACTATATTAGCTTGTGTACTTACATTTATTGGTACATTTGGAGCATATTGTTTTAATACTTCAATAACTCCTCCATCTGCTGCTATGATTCCATCTGGCTTTAATCCATTTAGTTTTTTTGCCATTTCTGTTATTTCTTCATATTTCTCATCCCATGCAAAAATATTTAATGTTACATATACTTTTTTCCCTATTTCATGTGCATATTTAATTGTTTTTTCTAGGTCGTCATTTTGCATATCTGCTCTTGTTCTTAAAGATAACGACGATGTTCCTGCATATACAGCATCTGCCCCATACAGAAATGCTATTTTTGCTTTTTCAAAACTTCCTGCTGGCGCTAATAATTCTGGCTTCATTGCTCCTCCTTCGTTTGGTATTATTAATCCAAATTTTTTACATCTGCTTTTTTGGTATTATTCCTTCAAACTTTTCATATCTATTTTTTTGCATTATTCATCCAAACTTTTTATATCTATTTTTTTGCATTATTCATCCAAACTTTTTATATCTACTTCTTTTATTTCCTTCAATTCTAACAATTCTTTCTTTAGTTCTTCTGTCTTATCTATTTTTCTTGTTTCCATTATAGTTTCTACTTTTGTTTCATCATTTTCTACTATTGTATTAAAAGCCAATATATTTAATCTTATTTTTGTAAATATTTTTGTTATATCTAAGATGACATTTATTTTATCTTCAGCTTTTATTTCTACTAAATATTTTGTTTTTTCTTTTCCTTGATTTTCTTCAAGTTGTTCTATTATTTCTCTTTTTGCTTTTGCTGTTTTTACAATATCTAGCCATTCTCTTTTTGGAATACATTCATGTTTTGATGTTATTATTTCTACTATTCTTCCACTTTTCAATTTTGTTGTTATTGGCATTTCCACACTATTTATTTTACATGACTTGATGTATCTACCAATGTGTGTATGAATATGATATGCAAAATCGATTGCTGTAGAGCCTTTTGGAAGTACTTGTATATCTCCCTTTGGAGTGAATACATATATTTCATCATCAAATAATTCTGTTCTTAATGTATTTAAAAATTCGTTAGGGTCTGTTGTGATTTGCTTTAATTCTAATGTGTCATGTATTCCTGCTAGTTGGCTTTGTATTACCATTCCTTCTTTATCTTCTTGTTTTATATATCTAAAATAATTTGTTATTCCATATTTAGCAAGTATATTCATATCATAACTACAAATTTGTGCTTCAACAGTTACTCCCTTTTCTCCTATTATTATCTCGTGTATTGCTTGATACATGTTGTTTCTTGGGATTGCTATATAATCTTTAAATGTTCGTGGTATGCTTTTATATGCTGTGTTCAAGGCTCCTAATGCTTTATAACAATCTTGTTTATTTTTCGTTATTATCTTTATAGAAAATAAGTCTTTTATTTGATCTATAGTGACTTTTTTCTCTTGCATTTTTTTAAATATATTGTATATGTGTTTTGTTTCGACTTCTGAAATCGCTGTGATTCTTTGCTTTTTTAATTCTCTGTCTAGTTTTTGTTTTGTTTTTTCTAGCTTATCTCTGTTTTCGTTTAATTTGTCTTCTATTTTACTTGTTATATTTTTGTATTCTTTTGGATATAGATATTTAAATGAACGGTCTTGTAATTTCATTTTCATATCGTACATACCCAATTTATGAGCTATTGGAGCATAAAATTCTATTGTTTCTTTTGCTATTGCAATTTGTCTATCTTGTTTCAAATATTCTAATGTTGATATGTTGTGTAATCTATCTGCTAATTTTAGCAATATTACTCTTATATCTTTTTCCATTGCAATAAACATCTTTTTATAGTTTTCAGCTTGTTTTTCTTCTGCTGTTTTGAACAATTGATTTAATTTAGTTACTCCTTCTACAATCTGTGCTATCTCTTCATTGAAAGCTTTTGCTATATCTTCATATGTTGCTTCTGTATCTTCTACTACATCATGCAATAATGCTGCACAAATTGTTTGAGTATCCAAACCCAAATCTGCTACTATATATGCCACACTTAATGGATGTATTATGTATGGCTCTCCTGATTTTCTTAGTTGTCCTCTATGATATTTTTCTGCATATTCATATGCTTTTTCAATTAGAGTTCTATCTATTGTTCTATTTTTCCTTTTGCCCTGTCTAATAACTTCTTTTATTGTTATTTGCATATTTTTCCCCTTTTCCCCTATTTTTTAGATATTCTTTCGTATTTTTCACCATTTGCCCAAATGCTTTGCATTTGTAGCATGTGACAAAATCTATTTTTTTATTATAAAATTAATTATAACATAGTTTTTCTATTTTTCAATTGTTTTAGACATAATATTTTTTATTTAAAAAACAACACCATTAAAAGTGTTGTTTACTTATTGCAAGTCCATCTCCTACTTCTAAAATTTCTGTTTCTAGATTTGGATTCTCTGTTACTTGCTTTATATATTCTCTTAAATTTCTTACTGCTGTACGTTGTTTATGTTTATTGTAATCACTCATTACATATCCTTTATATAAAATATTGTCTGCGAATATTATTCCATTTTTGTTTAGCATACGTAATGATTCCTTTAGAAAGAATGGATATTTACCCTTTGCTGCATCAATGAATACTGCATCATATTTTTCATTTAGTGTTGGTAATATTTCAACAGCATCACCTTCATATATTTTTATTTTGTTTTCTACCTCTGCTTTTTTGAAGTTTTCCTTTGCTTCTTGAACTCTATCTTTTTCCCTTTCAATTGTATCAATTCTGCCTTCTTCATCTAAAAACTCAGTAAAGCAAATTGCAGAATATCCAACTGCTGTTCCTATTTCCAATATTTTTTTTGGTGGATTTTTAGCTAAACGTTCTTTTATTACCTCCAAAGTATCATCCATTATTATTGGAATATGGTCGGCAAGGGCTTTTTTCTTTATTTTTCCCAATTCATCTTTATTCATTATTACTCACTCACTTAAATTTATTCATTATTACTACTTCGTGTTAAAAAACTTAAAATGTTTAGTATATTACTAGGCAAGCAAGGCAACTATCGAGGTAGGCGTATTTATATACGTCGACGAGTAGGTGCCGAAGCTTAACGAAGTAAGATGCTGAAGATTTTAGTTTTTATTACGTGCTGCACGTTCACGCTCCTTCGTATCAAGAATCTTCTTTCTCAAACGTATAGATTTTGGTGTAACTTCTACAAGCTCATCATCTTCTATAAATTCAATTGCTTTTTCTAATGACATTTGGATTGGTGGCACTAAACGCAATGCTTCGTCTGAACCTGATGCTCTAGTGTTTGTTAGATGTTTTTCTTTACATACATTTATTGCTAAATCTTCTCCTCTTGAGTTTAAGCCAACTATCATTCCTTCATATACTTCTACACCTGGTCCGATGAATAATTCGCCTTTATCTTGTGCATTGTATAATCCGTAAGCTACTGATTTTCCATTTTCCCAAGCTACTATTGTTCCTCTTACTCTTGAAACAACATCTCCTTTATATGGTTCGTAAGAATCAAATATGTGGTTCATTGTTCCTTCGCCTTTTGTGTCTGTTAAGAATTCTGTTCTATATCCTATTAATCCTCTTGAAGGTATTTTGAATTCGATTTTTGTATGACCTTCTTCTGCTGGCTCCATGTTTACCATTTCTGCTTTTCTTTGTCCTAATTTTTCTATAACGTTACCTATTGCATCATCTGGTACGTTTACTACTAATCTTTCTATTGGCTCACATTTTACTCCATCAATATCTTTATAAATAACTTTTGGTCTAGATACTAATAATTCAAATCCTTCTCTTCTCATGGTTTCTATTAAAATTGATAAATGAAGCTCTCCTCTTCCTGATACTTCAAAAGAATCTGCTTGGTCCGTATCTTTTACTCTTAGGCTAACATTTCTTTCTAATTCTTTGAATAGTCTGTCACGTATATGTCTTGATGTTATGAATTTTCCTTCTTTTCCTGCAAGTGGACCATTGTTTACACTAAATGTCATAGAGACTGTTGGTTCGTCTATATCTACAAATGGAATTTTTTCTGGATGATTTAAGTCGCAAATTGTATCTCCTATGTTGATGTCTGGTATTCCTGCAAGTTCAATGATATCTCCTGCTTTTCCTTCTTCAACTTCAACTTTATTTAATCCAACATGTGTATAAACTTTTGCAATTTTTCCTTGTGATACTTTATCTTCTTTTCCACAAATTGATACAGGCATTCCTACTTTTATGCTTCCTCTTTCAACTCTACCTACTGCTATTCTTCCTACATAATCATCATAATCTATGTTTGAAACTAGCATTTGAGCTGGTCCGTCTTCATCGCAATTAGGTGCTTGGATTGTGTTTACTATTGTTTCAAATAAACAGTTTAAATTGTCAGATTCATCATCGACATTCATTTTTCCAATTCCTTGTTTTGCAGAAGCATATACTACTGGAAATTCTAGTTGTTCATCTGAAGCATCTAATTCTATGAATAATTCAATTACTTGGTCTAAAACTTTTTGAGGATTTGCTCCTGGTCTGTCTATTTTATTTATTACTACAATTGGTTTTAAATTTAATGCTAATGATTTTTTCAAAACTTCTCTTGTTTGAGGCATTGCACCTTCAAAAGCATCTACTAATAATAGAACTCCATCTACAGTTTTTAGAACTCTTTCTACTTCTCCTCCAAAGTCTGCATGTCCTGGTGTATCTACTATATTTATTTTTATGTCATTATACATTATTGATGTATTTTTTGATAATATAGTAATTCCTCTTTCTTTCTCCAAGTCGTTTGAGTCCATTATTCTTTCTTCTACTTGTTCATTTTCCCTAAATACATGACTTTGTTTTAATAATGCATCTACTAGTGTAGTTTTTCCATGATCTACGTGTGCAATTATTGCTATATTTCTTATTTTTTGGTTATTCATTTTTCTAAAACTCCCTCTTTTTTCTCATTTTTCAACTATTCTATTATACACTTGTTTGCCTATTTTGTCAACAAAAAAATTGGTTTCAGCACATGCCACAAATGCTTTGCATTTGGGCAAATATATATAAATTAATCTTGTTGCATATGTAATTTTTCTATGCAACAAAAAAAGAGCTTCGCTAAACTCTTTACTTTGCTAATTCCACTATTTTATCCATTATTTCTTGTGTTATTTTGTCTAGTTGCTCTTTGTCTTTGCAATTTTTATATTGGCTATAATCTAATGGTTTTCCATATGTAATCGTTACCTTTTTGTCTCCTTTTAGTCCTCCTTTAATTCCACAAGGCACTACTTTCGCTCCGCTTCTTACTGCAAAAAATGCTACTCCATCTTTTGCTTTTTCTCCTTTTTCCATTCCATTTCTAGTTCCTTCTGGGAATAGTGCTATACAATTATTGCTCTTCAAAGTTTTTAGTGCTTCTTTTATTGCTGTTACATCTTTTTCATTTCTATTTACAAATATTGCATCAAAGGCCCAACCTAAGAATCTAAAAAATAGATTGTCTTTCAATTCTATTTTTGCTAAAAATCTCATATCTCTTTTTGCTGTCGCCACCATTAATGGTGGATCTATGTAACTTCTATGATTTCCACAAAATACTATTGGTCCTTCTTTTGGTACATTTTCTAGTCCTATTATTTTTGCTCTATTATTGATTTTGAACCACCAATATAAAGCACCTCTTACTATGAATTTTACTATTCCTTTAAAAAACTTTTTCATTTTAAAAATTATCTCCCCTTTTTTGCATCACTTTTTTCATTATTCTATTTTGCAAAATTTTTGCCTTGTATTTATTTTTTGTTTTGCAAAAATTTTTCTTCAATTATTTTTACTATTTCTTCTATTTCATCTTTTATAGTCATTCCAGTTGAGTCAATGTATATTGCATCTTCTGCTTGTACCAATGCTCCTATTTCTTTTTCTTTATCATTTTTATCTCTCATTTTTATGTTTTCAATTATTTCTTCATATGTCATTTCTATTCCTTTTTCTTTATTTTGTTTAAACCTTCTTCTTGCTCTTTCTTCTACTGTTGCATCTAAATATATTTTTACATCTGCATTTGGAAATACATATGAACCTATATCTCTGCCTTCCATTATTATGTTTTTTCCTTGAGCACATTTTCTAAATATATCGTTCAATTTAAATCTTACTTCTTTTATTGAAGATACTTGTGAAACTATATCGCTAACGTCTTTTTCTCTTATTCTTTCAGTAACTTCTTCTCCATCTAAATATATGATATCTTTGTTGTCTTTCATTCCAAAGTCTATTTGTATGTCATCCAATAACTTTATGATTTTTTCGGTTTCTTCCAATTTTATATTTTCTTTTATAGTCTTCAAAGCTACTGCTCTATATGCTGAACCTGAACCAATATTTATTAGACCTATTCGTTTACTTATTTCCTCTGTTACTGTTCCTTTTCCTGCTCCTGCTGGACCATCTATCGCTACTATGAAAGACATTGTTTTCCCCCTTTTAATCTTGACTATCTTTTTGTGGTACAAATATATTTCTTGCTACTACTTCAATTTCTTCTACATTCATTGAAGTTAATTTTCCAATTTCTTTTACTACCTTTTCCTTAAATGCTTTTAATCCATCTACTACATTGTATCCATAAACTATTGTTACTTCCATATATATTTTTACTCCTTCTCCGTAATTATCTACTCTAAGTTTTTGGATTTTATATATTGCTGGATTTTTTGCAGCTAAGTACTCTACAATTTGTCTAAACACATTATCAGATATTGTAAATTTCCCCATATAGCTGAATGTTGGTCTTATTATTGATTTTTCAGACATGTATGGTTTTTTGCCTTTTCCTTTTGATTTGAAAATTTGTAGTGGGTCTAATAAATATCCTGAAAAATCTTTTTTTATTTCAAATGTTGGCACTGGTATTACATGTTTTCCTTCTGTTTTCCTTATTCTTCTTGCTGTCTTCATTTCTTGTTCTGTTGCCACATCTGATATATATACTATTTCTGAAACTTCTGGTAATCCCAAATTCGCTGCTATTTTTTCAACCATTCCATCAGAAGTTCCCAGTATTAATATGCTTTGTGGACGATATTTTTTTATAGCTTTTACTATTTTTTCCTTTTCTTTTTCTTCAAAAAATAATGCTTTTTTTACAGTTTGAATTTTGGTGTCCGCTTTTTTTGCAGATTTTCCTGCTATTACTTCATTATCTTTTATTAATAGCCCATCATCTATTATGAAATGTGTATTTTTTTCTCTTGCTACCATTTGTGCTCTATAGCTTTTCCCTGTTCCAGATGGTCCTACAAATGCATACACTTTTATTTTATTCTTTAAAATTTCATCCAATAACATTGCATCTTCTCCTTCTAGTATATTTTACTACATTTAGCTCGATTTATCAACTAAAGATTTTCTTCTAAGTTGCCCACACGCCGCATCTATATCAGAACCCAATTCTCTACGTATTGTTGCTACTATTCCATGATTGTTTAAATAATCTCTAAACTTCATAATATTTTCTATTGAAGATTTTGTATATTTGCCATTTTCAATTTTATTTATTGGTATTAAATTTACGTGACAATTCATTCCTCTTAACAATTTCACTAATTCTTTTGCATCTTCTAAATTGTCGTTATTTTCCTTTGCTAGAGCATATTCAAAAGACACTCTTCGATTTGTTTTTGCAATATAATCTTTACATGCTTGTATTAATTCTTCTATTGGATATGCATTGTTTACTGGCATCATTTCACTTCTTTTTTTATTGTTTGTAGCATGTAATGAAATTGAAAGTGTGCATTGAATATTTTCGTCAGCTAATCTATAAATTTGTGGTACCAAGCCACTTGTTGAAATACTTATATGTCTAGCTCCTATTTCTATTCCTTTTGGATTATTTATTATTCTAATTGCATTTATGACATTTTCGTAATTATCCAATGGTTCACCAATTCCCATGAATACTACATTTGAAATTCGTACTCCTGTATCACGTTCAACTGCAAGTAATTGTTCTACTATTTCACCACTTGATAGATTTCGTATAAATGGAATTCCTGTTGATGCACAAAATTTACAACCCATCTTACATCCAATTTGTGTTGTTACACAAATTGTAAATCCATGATGATAACTCATTAATACTGTTTCTATTGCATTTCCATCTAATACATCAAATAGATACTTTTTTGTTCCATCACTTGCTTCTTGTTTTTTTATTATTTTAAATTCATTCATTGTATAGTTTTGTTTTAGCAATTCTCTTAATTCTAATGATAAATTGGTCATTTCATCAAAACTACTTACTTTATCTCTATATAACCATTGAAATATTTGCTCTGCTCTAAATGGTTTTTGCCCTAGTTTTTTCATTTCTTCTTTTAGTTGCGGTAAATCATAATCTTTTATATTTTTCATCATCACCATTCCTTATTTTATTTCAGTTCCACCCCACTCAACAGCTGTAAATCCATGTCTTTCTGGCGTTTCTATTTTTTGTTCTGCTACTTCTGTATAATTATCTAAATGTTTATATTGCATTAATACTCTTATTAATGTATCTGGTCTTACAGAAAAGTCCAAAGGCATAATTTCATTTATCTCTTCCATTGTAGCAAATCGTATATAATTATATTCATTTTCTTGTAATTTAGGTAGCCAATACACTATAAATTCCTCTGCTTCTTTTTCATTTAGTCCTAATATTGCAAGTTTCTCTTCTAAAAAGTCTATTAAGTTATCTTTTCGAACAACAAATCCTTCTTTTAATTCTTCTTGGTTGCTTAATCTATTATCACTAACCCCTTCCCAGTATAATGAATATAATTCTCTTCCTGTATTCATATCAACTAAAGTCCCATTTGGATGTGCAATAACATTCCAGCCACTTTTATAGTCTGGATATGAACAGGTAACATTTTCAGGTTTTCCTAATGTAACTGATAATTCTATGGTTTCATTGGGATATAGATATATAATTGGTTTTTCTACTGGTTCTAACAACAGCTCATTTATGTCTATAATACTTTGATGCTTGGTTTTATTGCTATTATTGTAAACAGTTGATTTATTTTTATTATTTTTTATAATTATATATGTAATTACACAAATAACTATTAAACAAATAATAATACCAATCAACAAAACTGTTTTTAATTTTATTTTAATCTTTTTTCCATTTTTTAATTCTCTGTTTTTATTTACCATTTTAAACATTTCTCCTTTACTTATTCAACCTTATATTAACATTATAAAAGATTTTTTTCAATATGATTTTATATTGTTTTTTCTTGTAATATAATTAGAAATCTGGTATATTAATAATGTAAATATTGAAAAATAAAAGAGGTAATAATGAAAAAAGTTAGAAAAAGAAATGTAGGAAAAAGAGTTATGCCAAAAAGTAGAAATGTAAGACGAGCGCAACCACAGGAAAGGCAACAGACAAAACAACAAGCAAGGCAACAAACAAGACAACAAGCAGGTCCACAAGTTAGAAGAACTAAACATAGAAGAAAAAAATTAGCAAAATCTAAAATATTATTAGTTCCAATTATAGTAATACTAATAGCATGTAGTTTTGCATATTTTGCGCAAAAAGAGGTTGTTTCAAAGCCAACAAAACAAATAGAAAGCGATTTGAAAGTTGAAACAAGTCAAAGTAATAATCGAAATGTGTTTACTATATCACCAAAAGATGAGAATGTTAATATCAAAAAAACTATTTTCTACTTGCATGGTGGTGCATATATGGCTGAAATGACAAAAGAACATTGGGAATTTATAGAAAAATTAGTTAATGATACAAATGCTAAGGTAATAATTCCAGATTACCCACTAGCCCCTAAGTATAGCTATAAGGAAGTTTTTGAAATGATAGAGCCTTTGTATGAGCAAACAATAAATGAAGTTGGAACTTCAAATTTAATAATGCTAGGCGATTCTGCAGGAGGTGGACTAGCACTATCGTTAATGGAAAAACTAGAAAAAAATGCTAGAGTTCCAAATAAGACTATTTTGATTTCACCATGGCTAGATGTAAGTATGTCAAATGAGGCAATGAAGGAAGTTCAAAAAAAGGATAAAAATTTGAATATAAATACATTAAAACTTGCAGGTAAATCATATGCAAAAGATATAGAAACAACCGATTATTTAGTAAGTCCATTATATGGAGATGTATCAAAGTTAAAATATGTAACAATATTCACAGGAACAAATGATATTCTAAATCCGGATGTTTATGAGTTGCAAAAAAAAGCTGAAGAAAAAAATAGAAATATTGAAGTTAAAACATATGATGGAGCTGCACATAATTGGATAATTGAGCATAAAAACAATAAGGAACTAACAGAAAAAGGATATAAAGAATTAGTAGATATGATTAAGTAATTATCTGATTTTTGTTTATTTTTATAGGAGGAATGTATTAGTTAAATGAATAGAAAACATTTAGAGTGGAGAAAAATTGATAATTCGGGAAAGATTTTTCCAATTTCAACAGGAAAAAAGTACAGTACTGTTTTTAGGTTGTCTGCGATTCTTACAAAAAATATTAGTAAGAGAAATTTAGAAAAGGCCGTAAACATTGCTTTGCAAAAATATAAGTCATTTAAAGTTAGAATGAAAATGGGATTTTTCTGGTATTATTTTGAACATAATAGTAAAGAACCAATAATTAGAAAAGAAAAAACATATCCATGTAAATATATTAATCCTCGAACTAATAATAATTACTTATTTAAAGTGACATATTTTAAGAACAAAATAAATTTAGATATCTTTCACTCACTTGCAGACGGAAATAGTGCAAGCATATTTTTTAAAGAGATAATATACACATATTTAGAACTAGTACATTCAAAAGATTTTCCGGAAGATATAAGGGTTACAAAAAAAGTAGAAGATTACACCATGGAAGATAGTTATGCAATCAATTATGATAAAAAAGCAAAGTCAAATAATTCTTCTCAAAAAGCATATATAATAAGAGGTAAGAAAATAGGACTAGGTGCTATTTCGGCAATACATCAAATTATAAATTTTGAGCAATTACAAAAAGTGTGCAAAAAGCATAATGCTACAGTGACTCAATATTTATCGGCACTTTTAATTTATAGCATTTATACACAAAATTATATAAACAATAAAGATGAAAAACCAATAAAATTATGCATACCTGTTGATTTAAGAAAATTCTATCAATCTAAAACTTTGTCAAATTTCTTTTCTTATATAACTTTGGAGGCATATATGAAAGACTTGAAAAGTTTTGATGATATTCTAGCTTTTGTAAAAAAAGATTTTAAGAAAAGATTAACTCGTGAAGAGCTTAATAAAACAATGTCAGGAAATGCAAAAATATTATTAAATCCAATTATAAGAGTGATTCCCCTATTTTTGAAAAAGCTTATTGTAAGAATTAGTTACACACAAATCAGGAAATACACAACTATGACTTATTCAAATATAGGCAGAGTGGGAATTATAGGAGATTATCAAAAATATATAGATTACTTTGCAATGTTGATAGCTCCTGAACCAGTAGAGAAAATTAAATGTTCATCATGTACACTTGGGAACAATCTAGTGTTTACATTTACATCAATCTTAAATGATAATAAAATTGAAAAAGCTTTTTATCAATTCTTAATAAATCAAGGAATTGAGGTAAAAGTAGAAAGTAATGGTGTTTTAGATGATATATCCAAAAAAAATTAGTGCTAAAAAAACAGAGAAGTTATTAAAGTATTTGATACTTCTTTCTGTTGCAATAGCAATATTATTAGTAATTATAAATAAATTAACAACTCCTAAAATACATTGGGCTGCAATTTGTAATGCAGGAATAATATATGCATGGATAACGGTGATGTATTCGATAAATAAAAACATAAATATAGCAGGTCATGTAATGATTCAAACAATTGCATTATCTTTGCTCGCATTATATGTGGATTATGCTTTAGGAAATAAAGGTTGGGCTTTAAATATAGCCATTCCTATTGCAATAATAATTGCAAATACTACGATGTTTTTCTTGACAATAGTAAGTAGTAGAAGATATATAAGATATGCTATATATCAATTAATTATTTTAATATTTAGTATATTGCCAATAATATTTATATATGAAGGAATGGTAAAAAATATAATGCTATCATATACAGCTATAGGAATATCTTTTGCAAACTTTATAATAACAATGCTACTTAGTGCAAATGATGTGAAAGATGAAATTGTTAGGAAATTCCATCTATAAATTTCTTACAAAAAAACACTTCAAAAATGAAGTGCTTTTTTTATTGAGGGCAATTTTTTTATCCAAACAATCCACGTTTTTTTACTGGTGGTTGTTCATTCATTGTTTTTGCTAATTTTGTTAATAGTTCACGTTGCTCTTTTGATAAACGTTTTGGAGTTTGAACTATTACTGTAAATATTAAATCTCCTTGTGATGAGGAATGAACTCCTTTGAATCCCTTTCCTTTTATTGTAAATTTAGTTCCTGTTTGAGTTCCATCAGGTATTTTATATTTTGCTTTTGTTCCATCTACTAATGGAATTTCTAGCTCTGCTCCTAATGTTGCTTGTGTAATTGTAATTGGTATGTCACAAAGCACATTTTTGCCTTGTCGTGTATAAATGCTGTGCTTTTTTATTCTAAGAGTGATGTATAAATCGCCTTTTGGTCCACCTTTTTCTCCTGGCTCTCCTTCTCCTCTTAGGACTACTGTTTGACCATTATCTATTCCTGCTGGTATTTTTACTTTTATTTTTGGATGTTTTCTAACTGTACCTTTACCGCCACATGTTTCACAAGGTTCTTTAATTACTTCTCCTGTTCCATGGCAGTTGCTACATGTTCTTGTTGTTTGTACTTGACCTAATATTGTGTTTTGTACCTGTCTAACTTTTCCTGTACCATTACATGTTGAACATTTTGTTACTGATGTTCCTGGCTTTGCACCAGTTCCATGACATGTGGTACATTCTTCATTTCTCGTAACAGAAATTTCTTTTTCTATTCCTAAAAATGCTTGTTCAAATGTTATATCCATACGCAAGTTGATGTCTGCACCTTTACGTGGTCCTTGACTTTTTCTTGCATTTCTTCCAAATCCTCCTCCAAAAAACGAAGAGAAAATGTCACCTAAATCTCCAAAGTCTCCGAAGCCATCAAATCCATCAAAGCCACTACCATTATATGTGTAATATCCGCCTTGTCCTCCAAATGGACCACCAGCACCCCCAAATCCTTGAGGGCCGTCTGGTCCAAACTGATCATACATTTTTCTTTTTTGTGGGTCAGATAACGTTTCATATGCTTCATTTACTTCTTTAAATTTCTTTTCGGCTTCTTTTTTATTATCTAAGTTCGCGTCTGGATGGTATTTTTTAGCAAGTTTTCTGTATGCTTTTTTTAGTTGCTCATCTGTAGCATCTTTGCTAACTCCAAGAACTTCATAATAATCTCTTTTTTCTGCCATCTCTTCCTCCAATATTTAAAATGTCATTTTATTTATTGTCTTCATCTTCCACTTTGTAATCTGCATCTACTGCACCACTGTCATCTGTGCTTTCACTTTCTGTTTGTTGTGCTTGTGCTGCTTCTTGAGCTGCTTTTTGTGCTGCTTCTGGATTTGCTTTGTATAATTTTTCTGACATTTCATAGAATACTTTTGTCAATTTCTCTGTTGCTTCTTTTATTTTTTCTGCATCGTTTGTTTCTATAGCTTTTTTAGTATTTTCTATTTCAGTTTCAACTTTTGCTTTTTCTTCGCTACTTATTTTGTCTCCAACATCATTTAATGTTTTTTCACTGCTATATACTAAACTTTCTGCATTATTTTTTGTTTCAATTTCTTCTTTTCTCTTTTTGTCTTCAGCAGCATGCGCTTCAGCATCTTTTACAGCTTTATCTATATCTTCATCTGTTAGGTTTGTTGAAGCTGTTATTGATACATCTTGGCTATTTCCTGTTGCCATATCTTTTGCAGATACATGAACAATACCATTTGCATCAATATCAAATGTTACTTCAATTTGTGGTACACCTCTTGGTGCTGCTGGAATTCCTGTTAATTGGAATCTTCCTAATGTTTTATTATATGCAGCCATTTCTCTTTCACCTTGTAATACGTGAACTTCTACTGAAGTTTGACCGTCTGCTGCTGTTGAGAATACTTGTGATTTTTTAGTTGGTATAGTTGTGTTTCTTTCAATTAATTTTGTAAATACTCCACCATATGTTTCGATACCTAGTGATAATGGTGTTACATCTAATAATACTAAGTCTTTAACATCTCCTGATAATACACCACCTTGAATTGCTGCACCAATCGCAACACATTCATCTGGGTTGATTCCTTTGTCTGGTTCTTTGTCAACTATTTTTCTAACTGCTGCTTGAACAGCTGGAACTCTTGTTGAACCACCTACTAATAATACTTTGTGAATATCATTAGCTGTTAGACCTGCATCTTTCAATGCTTGATTAACTGGCTCTGCTGTTGCATCAATTAAATCACTTATTAATTCTTCAAATTTAGCTCTTGTTAATGTTATGTCTAAATGTTTTGGTCCATTACTATCAGCTGTTATAAATGGTAAATTAATTTGTGTTTGTTGAACACCTGATAATTCTATTTTTGCTTTTTCAGCTGCTTCTTTTAATCTTTGCATTGCCATTTTATCTGTTTTTAAATCAATTCCATTTGATTTTTTGAATTCTTCTACTAAATAGTTAATTATTGCTTCATCAAAGTCATCTCCACCTAGTTTTGTATTACCATTTGTAGATAGAACTTCAAATACTCCATCTCCAATATCAAGAATAGATACGTCGAATGTTCCTCCACCTAGGTCATATATCATTATTTTTTGGTCTTGTTCTTTATCCATTCCATAAGCTAAAGCTGCAGCTGTTGGCTCGTTGATAATTCTTAAAACTTCTAGTCCAGCGATTTTTCCTGCATCTTTTGTTGCTTGTCTTTGGCTATCGCTAAAATAAGCTGGTACTGTAATAACTGCTTGTGTTACTTTTTGTCCTAAATAATTTTCTGCATCTGCTTTTAATTTTTGTAAAATCATTGCAGAAACTTCTTGTGGAGAAAATGTATCTCCTTCTATATTTACTTTTTCATCTGTTCCCATTTTTCTTTTGATTGATATAACTGTATTTTCTGGATTTGTTACTGATTGACGTTTAGCTATTTGTCCTACTAATCTTTCTCCTTCTTTTGAGAAAGCTACAACAGATGGTGTAGTTCTATCACCTTCTGCATTTGGTATAACAACAGCTTCTCCTCCTTCCATTACAGCTACGCATGAATTTGTTGTTCCTAAGTCAATTCCTATGATTTTTCCCATTTTTAAATCCTCCTTATAAATGTTTTTATATTTTAAAAATTTAATAACTAATTTAATTTTTGCAAATTATCAAAGATTGTTTAGTGTTTTGATAATTTCTTTGCTTTCTTTGTTTTCAATTTCTTTAAGTTTTATTGTTAATTCTTCGTCTGTCATTTTGGCTAATCTACCATTTGAAAATTTTTTAGAATCTAGTTGTTTTCCTAACCAATCTGGTTTATTGAAATTTCTAGCATCTTCTTCAGTTGGAAATTCTACCTCTGCTGTTAAAAAACCTTTTAACCTTTCATAGTAGACATCTATTTCTACTTTAAGATTATTTTTGATTGGCACGACTACTCGTCTTTTTATTATTTTATTGTTTATTTTTTTATTCTCTAATTCTTCAAAATATTTTTTTGAAATTTCACTTTCAATTTCATATCTATTTGCCATCAATTCTGTGTTTTGCTCAATATCTCCTTTTGTCTTTACTGTATAGATATATTTGTTGCAATTACATTCATTTATTTTTCTAATTCGTATGGTAGTGTTTTTATCTTTATATAAATATATCTGCTCTATTTCTTGTATTTTTTCTACTTTCATGTTTTTGGGGAGATATTTTACTGTATACTTTTTTTCTATTTCTTTTAAATTCATTTTTCAATCATCCTTTTAATGTAGTTAATTTGCTACAACTACCATTGAATGTCTAATTACTTTTGTTCCTATTTTGTAACCTTTTCTATATTCTGTTGCAATTTCCTTTTCTCCCAAATTTTCATCTTGAATACTACTTACAGCTTCATGTAATTCTGGATCAAAAATTTCTCCTACTGCTTTTATTTCCTCTACTCCATTTGCTATTAATACATCTTTAAATTGTTTTAATACTAATTCTACACCTTTTTTGTATTCTTCATCTTGTGTTTCAGCTTTTACAGCATTTTCTAAGTTATCCATTACTGGTAAAAGGCTAGCTACGATATCTGAAAGTATGGAATTGTATAACATACTTCTTTCTTTTTGACTTCTTTTCTTGTGATTTTCAAATTCTGCCAATATTCGTTTATATCTATCAGTGATGTCTTCTAACTCTTCTTGAGTTTCTTTAAGTAAATCTTCTTGCTCATTTAAATTTTCTTCTTGTGCTACATCTTGGGTTGTTTCTTGAGTGTTGGTTTCGCTGTTTTGAGTAGCATCTTCATAATCATTATTTTTCAAATCTTCATTATTTTCTTCCATTATACATATTCCTTTCTTTATAATTGTTTGTATTGTCATTGATCGCCATTCAATTTCTTATTTATATATTTCATTACTGAAATTACTTTTGAGTAGTCCATCCTTTTAGGTCCTATAATTCCTATTGTTCCCATGTCTTTGTTTCCTATTTTGTGTTTAAATGTCACTATACTAAAATCTTTTAACTCTTCTTTTTGATTTTCTTCTCCTATATATACGTTAATGTCTTGTGCTAGTCCTGATTCTAGTACATCTTCTACAAGTTCTTTTTGGTCTAATATATTTATAAAATTCTTGGCAACTTCTAGGCTATTAAATTCTGGTAAATCAAAAGCATTATTTGCACCTTTTAAATATAGTTGTTCATCTTGTTGTAGCACTTTTTTTATTTGCTCTATTATTGGCTTTATTACTTTTACACTATAACTCATCTCATCATATAAATATTCTTCTAAGGGTCTATCGATGGTTTCTAATGGTTGATTTTTAAGCTTTTGATTGAACATATAATTCATTGTTTCTACTTGTTTTTCATTGATGTCTTCTTCAAATTTTATTATTGTTTCTTTTATCATTTCTGTATTTGTAATAATTATTGCCAACATCATTCTTGGGTTAATTAATACAAATTTTAATTCCTTTATTAACTGTGTTTTCGTTTTTGGTCCTATGGAAACTGTTGTATAATGTGTTACTTCTGAAATTGTACTTGCTGTTATTTTTGTTAAGTCCTCGATTTCATTTACTTTTGTTTCTAATTTTTCACTTATATATTTTACTTCTTCAACACTTATGTTATCATCTTTTAACAATTCATCAACATAGTATCTATAACCTTTTTCTGATGGCACCCTACCTGATGATGTATGAGTTTTTTCTAAAAATCCTATTTTCTCCAAGTCTGCCATTTCATTTCTTATTGTTGCACTACTATATTGTAAATTTTCTTTTTCTACTAAAGATTTTGAACTTACCGGCTCTGCAGTGTTTACATATTCTTCTACAATTGCTTGTAACACTCTTTTTTTTCTGTCATTTAACAACTTTTTCACCTCTTTTAACAAACTTTTTTTATATGCTTATTCTTTTGGTATTAGTTGTTTTGATTTTTTAGCACTCTCTATCTTTGTTTGCTAACTTCTAATATAATATATACTTTTTTAGCACTTGTCAAGTGATTGTGCTAAATTTATTGTGAATTTTTTGTGAACTCAAAAAAGTTGGATTTGCAACAAGCATTTTTTCAGGCCCAGAGCGCATTTGAACCATTTTGTTGTTGACAACAAAATGGTCAATCTCAGTATTAATCACTATTCCAGTGTTGCACCAATTATCCCTGCATCATTTTCCAATACTGCTGAAAATATTTTTAAATCCTCTCTGTTATTAAATAATAATTTATCTGTTACAATCTTTTTTCTAAGTCTTTCTAATAAAACATCTTCAAAATACACAAAGCTTCCGCCTATGCCAATTGCCTCGGGTTCAAATATATTTATTAAGTTTGATATGCCTATTGCTAAGTATTCTATAAATTCTTCTATTGTGCTTTCTATTTTTTGATAATTCTCATTTTCTTCTTTGTTATTTCGTATTATTCGTAGCAATTCTTCTCCTCTAGTTTTTTGTGTTAATCCCAGTTCTTTTCGCAAATTGTTTTTTAATGCTTTCATTGAAGCATATTGTTCTAAGCACCCTTGTTTCCCACATTTGCATTTTTTGCCGTTTTTTTCTACTATCATATGACCTATTTCGATTCCTGGGTATTTTCCTGTGTCCAATAGTTTTCCATTTATTATAATTGCTCCACCTATTCCTGTTCCTAGAGTTATGAATAATGTTCTATTAATTCCTTTTAGACATCCTATTTTGTTTTCTGCAAGTGCTGCGCATTTTGCATCGTTTTTTACTTTTGTTGGTATATTTAATTTTTGTTCTATTTTTTCTTGTAGGTTGTATTCTTCTTTTATTCCTAGGTTTACTGATTTTAATATTTTATTTTCACATATGGTGCCTGGTACTGACATCCCAATACTTTCTATTGAATTTTTTGTTTTTAGTTCGTTTATACTTTCTATTATATATTTTTCTATGTTTTCTTTTATATTTCTTTTTTCTTCATTTGTTAAATGTTTTTCCTTTTTTTCTATTATTTTGTTTTCGTTATTAACTACTCCTATTGCAATATGGCTTCCGCCTAAGTCTATTCCAATTTTCATTTTTTATTTTTTCCTTTTAATATATTTAGGTTTTTAAAAGGTTTCCTATAAACCTTTATAAGTAAGTTCCATAAAAGCCGCTGGCAACCCAACGGCTTTTTTATTGTCAAAGACAACAAGGTTCTGGTGTACTCACTTGCAATCTTTTATTGCATAAGTGGGTCAGGTCCTTATTTTTTAAAATTTCATTTAGTGCTCTTTCTACTTCGTGTTTTGAACTTTTGAATGCGGTGTGCACTAAACCCCATATGCTGAGAATAAGAAGTTTCCCATGTAAACTTGGATACATGGAACTAATACTACAACTACGAAGAAGATTAATACTACACCAACTATAGCATAAACTACTTCTGGTAATACTGCCATTATTCTGTCCATGATTTGGTTTATGTCTATTTCCATATATTCAACTAATTTTTCCATCATTTCTGTCAAGTCTGTCTGCATACCTATTTTTAACATTTCTACAATCATTGGTGATGCTAACCCTGATTTTTCTATTGGCTCTATCCATGATGAACCCATTAATACGTTGTTTATTGATGTTTCTATTACTGATAATAAAACGTAATTTTTTATAACACTTTTACTTACTTCCAATGCGTCCTGTATTCTCATTCCATTTTGTAAGTTTAATAGTATTGCTTTTAGTAATCTTGAAAAGTCTAATGCAAATATTAATTTTCCGAATATTGGCATTTTATATTTAAAGTAGTGGAAGTTGTATTTTCCTTTTGGTGTGTTAATATATAATACTATTGCAACTATTATTCCTACTATTATCAGTGTCGGTACATACCAATATGCTATGAGGTTGTCCACAACATCTGCAAACCATAATGTAACTTGTGGTAATGTATCTGTTGAACCTACTTCGTCAAATACTGATTGGATTGCTGGAATTGCAAATAATGTTCCTACAAATAATAGTACTAATAATCCTATGAATTGTATAATATTTGGTATTAATATTTTCTTTATACGTTTGTTTAATGCTGTTGTGTCATCTAGATATTTTACTGCTTGTTCAAGAGAGTTTGTTAATGAACCTGAGAGTTCACCTACTTTTATCATGTTTACATACAGATATGGGAATACGTTTTCGTAATATTCCATTGTTGTATACATGTTTTCTCCTGATTCAACTCCTACTAATATATCTTCCAATATACTTTTAAATGTGTAGTTTTCTGTTGTTTTTATTATTGTTGTTAAGGCATGTATGTTATTAAAGTTTGCTTTCTTTAATAAGTAGAAGTTTTCTGTGAATACTACTAAGTCTCTTTTTGTAATTTTATTTGCACCTATAAAGTATTTGCTTATTTTTTCTTTTATTGTTTCGTCTTTTCTTTGTCTAACAATACTTGTAGTGTTAACATTTTCCATTATTTCTTGTAACTGGTTAATGTTTTTTCTTTTCTTGTTTCTTGTAGCTATTCCTCTTGCTCCTACTTGTTGTATTTCAACTGGTGTTAAATCGTTGTCTTTTAAAAGTCTTACTAGAACTCTTTTGCTTCCTGATTCAACTCTGTTTCGTACAACTTCGCCTCTCGTGTTTACAGCTTTATATAGGTATGTTGGCATTACTTCTTCCTCCTATTTTTGTTAAATTCTTTATTGCTAAATTTTATTAGTTTTATTCTTTTGCCTCTTTTAGTTTTTAATTAATTTATTACTAAATTAGTTTTATGCTTTTTGTCCTCTTTTGATTTTTAATTGCATTATTGTTCTATTTAATACATTTATATTTTTTTCTTCTATTTGTGCTTTTGCTAAATCTAATGATATTCTTCCTGCTACAAATAATTCAGCAAGTGAGTTTATTAATCCAATGCTTCCCTTTTCTGCATTTGATTGTATTGCGTCTTCTATTTCTGATACGCTTATTTTGTCTTTTCTAATTATACCTGCTATTGTGTTGTCTACTACCATAACTTCTGGTACTAAAACTGGTTTTCCATCTACTCCTTCTAGTAGTCTTTGTGCTGTAACTAGTTTTAATAGTGAAGATAGTAAGTATTTTATACTTGCTTGGTCTCTTACTTCATAGAAGTTTATCATTCTGTCTATTGCTTCTGCACATGACCTTGTGTGAAGTGTTCCTATAACTAAGTGTCCTGATTCTGCTGTTTCTATTGCTGCTTCCATTGTTTCTTTATCTCTAATTTCTCCGATTACTAGAATGTCGCAGTCTTCTCTTAGTGAGTTTTTTACTCCATCACTAAATGTTAAAAAGTCTTTTCCTTTTCCTAATTCTCTTTGAACTATTAAAGATTTATTTGATGTGTGTTTGTATTCTATTGGGTTTTCTAATGTTAGTATTTTTTTGTTTTGAGTTTCGTTTATATGGTTTATTAATGCATTTAGTGTTGTACTTTTTCCTGAGTTTGTTTTTCCTGTTACTAGCATTAACCCTTGTGGTTGATATGTCATTCTTCTTACTATATCTGGAACTCCTAATGACTCATAACTTGGCAATTCATTTTTTATAAGTCTTAGTGTTGCAGTTGGTATGTTATCAGACATTGCTATATTTACTCTTAAACGTATATCTTTATATTGATATGATGTGTCTATTTTTTTCGTTTTGTTATACAATTCGTCTAATTGTAAATTTCCTCTTACTAAGAAGTCATATATTTCGTACATGTCATCTTCTACTAAAGGTTCGCTACCTTCTATTGGAACTAATTCTCTTATTATTCTTAGTAATGGTCTATTTCCACATACTAAATGAATATCTGATGCATCTTTTTCCATTGCTATATCTAATATTCTATTCATATCCATATTCATAATTTTTTCCTCCTTTATGATTTTACCTTATCTTTAGTAAAGTGCTAGTTTTCTGTTTAATTCTTCTATTGTTGTGAAGCCTTGTATAACTTTATTTACACCATCTATTATTAATGGTTTAAATCCATTTTCTAATGCTTTTCTTCTTATTTCAATGCTAGATGCACCATTCATTATAAGCTCTTTTATGTCTTCTGTTAATTGTAATATTTCAAATATTCCTATTCTCTCATAATATCCTGTGTTGTTGCAATATTTACATCCTACTGCATCAAAAGTTGTTCCACTTGTATTGAATTCTACTCCGTATTTTTCTCCTATTCCGTTTATTACTCGTTTTTCAAAATCATTAAATGGTCTTTCTTTTTTACATTTTGGGCAAACTCTTCTTACTAATCTTTGTGATATAGATGTTGAAAGTGTGCTTGCTATGTCATAATCTGATAATCCCATTTTTCTTAATCTTGTTATTGTTTCTACACTATTTATTGTGTGAATTGTAGATAATACGTAATGTCCTGTTTGTCCAGCTTGTATTGCTATTTCTCCTGTTTCTTGGTCACGTATTTCTCCAACTAAAATTATGTCAGGGTCTTGTCGTAATACATTTCTTAATGCTTTAGAAAATGTTGTTTTCATTCCGTCGATTTCTATTTGGTTTAGTCCTTCTATACGTACTTCAACAGGGTCTTCGATTGTGGTTATATTTATTTCTGGTCTATTCAAGTAATCCATTATACTATATAGTGTTGTTGTTTTACCTTCTCCTGTTGGAGCTGCTACAACCATTATACTGTTTCTTTTATCTACTGTTGTTTTAAGTTGGTTTTCATCTCCTGGGAAGCCTAGCTCGTATATGTCTCTAATTGATGCATTTTTTTGTAATAATCTTAAAACAAATTTTTCTCCATATACATTTGGTTGTGATGCGGCACGAATGCTATAATCGTCATATATCAATATACGTCCGTCTTGTGCTTCTTGTTTTTCTTGGTGCATATTTGATATTGCTTTTAATCTACCTATAATTTGTGATTGTTTTGATTTAGGTAATTTTGCAGCTGTAATTAATTCGCCATCTATTCTATATCTTACACGTACTTGTTCAGCCATAGGCTCTATATGAATATCGCTCGCTCTTTTTTCTATTCCTGTTCTTATTATGCTATCTACTAATGCTGTTATATTTGTATTTCTATCATCTTTTATTTCGTCTGTTGCTACACCTTCTAAGTTTGATAGTATTTGCTTTATTTCTCTATCAAATGTTATATATGGTTCCATTACAAGACCTTTATTTAATAGCAATAATCTTACTGTTTCCATACCTCTTGCATCAGTAGAATTTGAAAATGCTACTTTTATTCTTCCTGAATTTATTTCTAATGGTAATGCTTTTTGATTTTTTGCAACCTCTGTTGAAATATAATCTACTAAACGCAAGTTAAAGTCTCTATTTCCTATTATTATTCCTTTTATTCCAACTACTTCACCTATTGCTTCAATTAATGCTTTAGGCTCTGCTAAGTCTAATTCATGTAAAATATCTCCCAATTTTTTATCTGGATGAGACTTTTGATATTCAAGAGCTCTGTGTATGTCAACCTCTTTTACTATTCCTCTTTTTACTAATTCAACCCCTATAGGTTGTCTTTTCCTCATATCCATATTCTTTTCCTCTCTTTCTATATCCGCAATTTACCCAATTGTAAATTTTGTTGTTTTTTCTTCAGTATTTTTTGTCAATTTATATTTTACATTTACTATATTTTTTCCTTCTTCATTATTTTCATACTCAAATGTTACATTTTCAACTCCGTCACAAACTTTTACCTTATCTCTATATACTGCATTGTTTGCAAATGTATATTGAGTTCCATCTGATAAAATTATATATTCACCGTTTTCACTACATTCTTTTATTTCAGTATTTGTTTTATTTATGTCGTCTATAAAAAAGCTAGTAAAACGTGTAAATTCTTGTGAAGGGTCTACATCCTTTCCTACTTCTTCTACATTGTTATAAAAGAAGGTTGTAATTACTGATATTATTGATATTACTACTAACATTATAATTATGTATACAATTACAGATGTTAGAGCTACACCTTTTTGTGATTTCATATTTTTAACTCTCCTTTGAAATAACTGTGCTTAATTCTACTGATTTTATGTCTTTTCCTAATTTATATGCTATTCTAACATTTACTTTTTTTACATATCCTGGCATAGCATCTGGTTTTAATCCTAATGTTGAATAATCTTCTAAAAAGACTGTTTTTGAATAGGCTGTGTTGTCTTTTAGTGCTTCGTTATCACACACTTCTATTCTTTCTTTTGTTTCATTTTCACCTGTAAAGTATTCAGCAGAATTTTGCTTTATTTCTTCTATTGTTTCGACTGCATATTGTGTTGCTTCTGCTTTTCTTTGTATTTCTTTTGAAGTTGTTACATAATTTTGATATAAGGTTGCAATAATAGCAGCAAATACTGTAACAATTAAAACTGCAACTGTTACATCAGCACCTGTAAATCCTTTCTGACTTCTAATGTTCATTGTACTTCCCTTTCTTTTCTATATTACTAAATTCCCACAAATCATTACTACAAAAAACGTTACTACATTTGCTATTCCTAAATAAAATCCTATTGGTAATGTTTTATTTAAATCTTTGTCACCTATTTTTTTCCTGTTTTCTTTTGAATTTTTCTTTAGTTTCATTAGTAACATATATATGAATATAATTAATAGTACATAAATTATTGTGCTTACTGTAATTTCCACTCCTGTAAATATTGCCATTGTTATTACTGTTAATAATATTCCATTTGTATATGAATCTTTTGCATATTTTTTTAATGTTATTGTATCTAATACTAATATAAGTACATAAAATGCTAAGAATATAACATATCTATATATAACAGCTTGCTCTCTTATGCATAGATATACTATATACATTATAGAGATAACAATTCCATATACAGATACGGATTTTTCTATTTTTCTGTTTTCTTTTTCTGTTACTGCCATTAGCACTACAAAAGTTATATATAATACCATAAAGATATATTCTAATATTTTTGGTCCTGATATTGCAATTTCATCTGTTACTGCATATATGTCTAAATTCATTAAATATGCTAAAACAACAAAAGTAAACCCAGATAGTGTTTCTATTATGAAATATCTTGGTCTTATTTTTTGTTTACAATATCTACATTTTCCGCCTAAGAATATATAGCTAAATACTGGAATTAAATCTAGTATTCCTAACTTATGATTGCAATTAGGACAATAAGAATGTGTATGTGTTATGTCTTGTTTCTTAGGTATTCTATATACTGCTAATGTATAAAAACTTCCAAATAGTGTTCCTATTATGAATATTAATACATAAAAAATCACGTTGTATATGTCCATGTTTTATTTTCTCTCCGTTTTTTGATATATTTATGGAACTAGGCATATACTCTACTTTATAGCGCATATGCCTAAGTTCTTTATAGTTTATTTAATTTTTTATTAGCCAGCTGGTGATGCTGAGGCTGATGCTTCTGCTGCTTTTTGGTTTATAGTAGCTGCTGTTACAGTATATGGAATTTTTTTCTTCTCACTGTTTACTGTATCTTTTACTATTTTTCCTTCTATTGGATCTCCATAATCCTTGTCTTTCGTTTCATCTGGTGTCCATGTTATTGTAATACCATCAGTATCAGCATGTGTAACCTCAATTTTTCCGTGTGATATTGAAAAATCATTATTGTTTTTTATTGTTTCTGCTGCACTAGAATTTAATAAATCTTCTCCTACTCCATATTGATGTGATAATATTTCTGCATAACATGCATTTATTGCTGTATTTATTTTATCGCATGCTTCTCCTCTTACATTTTGCACTTCAGCTTCTGCTGCTTTTGTCAATAATCCATTTCCTCCTGTTAACATTGCTATTGATATTCCTGCTAGTATTAGTAATACTATTATTGTGATTACTAATGCTATTAATGTAATACCTTTGTTTCCTTTCATTTGTTAATTTTCCTCCTTAAATTTTCTTTTAATCTTGTGCTCCACCTTTTATGTCAGCTGCTTTTACAGTATATGGAACTTTTTTCTTCGCACTATTTACTGTATCTTTTACTATTTTTCCTACTATTGTTTCTGTTGGTGTTTTATAATCATCATCAGTTGCTGTCCATGTTATAGTAACACCTTCAGCAGTTGTTTCTGCTGTGTATGTTCCATGTGCTGTAAGTTCTTTAAGTCCATTAGCTTCTAGGATTTGTTCTCCTTTGTTACTACTAAGTAAATCTTCTCCTACTCCATATTGATTTGATAATATTTCTGAATAACATGCATTTAATGCTGTATTTATTCTGTCACAAACTTCTCCTCTTACATTGTTTACCTCTGCTTCTGCTGCTTTTGTTAGTAATCCATTTCCTCCTGTTAACATTGCTATTGATACTCCTGCTAATATTAGTAATACTATTATTGTGATTACTAATGCTATTAATGTAATACCTTTGTTTTCTTTCATTTGTTAATTTTCCTCCTTAAATTTTCTTTTAATCTTGTGCTCCACCTTTTATGTCAGCTGCTGTTACTGTATATGGAACTTTTTTCTTTTCTTTATTCTCTGTATCTTTTACTATTTTTCCTACTATTGTTTCTGTTGGTGTTTTATAATCATCATCAGTTGCTGTCCATGTTATAGTAACACCGTCTGCACCTGATTCTGCTGTGTATGTTCCATGTTCTTTAAGTTCATCAAGTCCATTGGATGCTAATATTTCATCGCCGTGATCATCATCTAGTAATTTTTCTCCAACTCCATATTGTTCTGACAATATTTCCGCATAGCATGCATTTAATGCTGTATTTATTCTGTCACAAACTTCTCCCCTTACATTGTTTACTTCAGCTTCTGCTGCTTTTGTTAATAATCCATTTCCTCCTGTTAACATAGCTATAGATACACCTGCTAGTATTAGTAATACTATTATTGTGATTACTAATGCTATTAATGTAATACCTTTATTGTCTTTTGCCATTTTCTTTTCCTCCTTTTCTTTTGAATATTTTTTAATTTATAAAATTATAACGTTAAAAACTTTTTTATTTGCCATTTTTGTAGTTGTAATATCCTGGTTGTCCACCGTTATTAGTTCCAGTGTTTGAACTTCCTGAATTACTAGCATTACTTCCTCCACTACTGGAACCACCTACTGTTGCTGGGGTTGTTCCAGTAGTTGATGCAGTGCCGGAAGTTGTACTTCCTGATGCATTACTACTACTTCCTGTCGAACTACCACTTTGCGCTTGGCTTGTACTATCTGCTTTTGAAGAATCCACTCCTTGTTTAGGATTTGTAATTATTGTTCCATCCTCTAATTCTAAAAATCGTGTGAATGGATTTGATTTTCCTGGATTATAGCTATTTACATTTTCGTAGTTATTCATATCACTATTATCAACTTCATATGTTAGTACTATTTCATCAGTATCAGCTCCAGATGATGTTGTTAATTCATCCTCTACATTTTCTGGTGTTGTATATGCTACTTTGTCTGGTAATGTTTTATTTGCTGGCACATAACTATATAATACCACTCCTAATACTAATATGATTGCTAAACATAAAAGCATTGCTATTATAACTTCTTTGAAAACTTTTTTATTCATTTTCATGCTCCTTTATACTTTGTATCTAAACTTATCTTGATGAATTGCTTGTTGAAGATTTATTTGTGCTGTTTGATGTTCTGCTTGAATTTGTAGTATTGTTGGTTGTGTTATTTGTTGTGTTGTTTGTATTTCCGTCATTCTTTTCTTCTTCTTGTTGTTCTTCTGTAGTTTTTGTAATCTTTTTAATTCTTATTCCTTTACATTTAAATGTTCCAACTACAAAACCATCTCTTTCAATGTAAGCTCCTTCTGTCATTTTGAACTCTTCTATTTTAAATCCTAATGATGAATCATTTTCAATTGCATATATAAAATCTGCTACTGATACATAGCTTCCTGTTGCTTCGAATGTTAAATCGTATTTTACATCTTCTGCAGCATCTGCGCCTGTACTTGTAGATGTAACAACTGCTGCTTCTAATGTTGATTGATTTGGATCTTCTACTCCGTTTTCTTTTGCTGTTGCGTTATTTCCTATAGTGTTTCTTGTATCTTCTTTGTTTTCTGTGTCCTCTGGGTTTTCTCCTTCTTGTTGCTCGTCTTCTGCATTAGGGTCAAAACTTTTTGATACATCTATTTTTAATGTTACTCCTTCTGATTTTGCATGGTTACCAACTTGTGCCCATAAATATTCCATTTCATATCTTTGCAATTGTGTACTTGGTTCAGCATTTTCATCTACATTTACTGCTACTAAATCTTCGTATTGTTTCTTAATTTCTTCTAAATCTTTTATATTTACATCTTGTTCTGAAAGTTGTCCTTCGTAATCTTTATCAACTAATAATTTTGCATCTTGTATTTCTTTGTCTAATTTAGCATTTTTTTCACGCATTTGTGAAATACTTAATATGTTTACTGGACCTACTCCCCATCCTTTAACTACTGTAAAAACTAGAAGTATTGTTAGTATGACTATTAATGCTGTTAATAACAATTTTTTCATGGTAAATCTCCTTCTATTTTAATTGTAATTATTCCACCTGATTTATCTCCACCTGATGATGTTACATTAGTTAATATTCCTTCTGATTTTATTTTTGCTTTAAAGTATCCTAATTGTTCATATTTTGTTGCTTGTGCTGAAATCACTATATGATTATCTTTTGTATTTTCTATTTGTTTTATTCTTGCATCTTCTGGGATTATATACATTAGTTGATTTAATAAATCTGGTATTTGATTTCTTGATCTTGTTGCATCCGCTTCTTTTTCATTTTGCTCTGTTATTTCTTCTACTAAATCAGAATAATCATTTGTTCTTGACTTTATTCTTTCATTATCTACTTCAGCTAACACTATTTGTTCTTTTGTATTTTCTTTTAGTGCTTCTGTTTCTTGTTCTTTTTTATTCATTTGGCTGTTTAATAGTGCTGAAAATCCAGAATATATTACTACTAACAAAAATATTCCTATTGCTACTCTTAAAAGGATTAATTCTGTTTTATCATATGGTTCACCTAAATTGTTATTTTGCGAACTTAATGCATTTGTAATTGCTCCAGAACCTATGTCCATTTTCAACCAATCAGGAACTCCGTCTGATAAAGATTTAGCTTTGAAGTTCATTCCTGTTAGTCCTTCGCCTAATCCTAATAAAGCTAATGAAATCGCTGTGTTTACTTCTTCATAATCTTTTATACTAATATCTCCTGTATTTTGTATGAAGTATGGTCTTAAAACCTCACATTCTACTTCATCTAAATACTCTTGGAAGTATATATCTATATTATTAATCATTGCTCCTGTTCCTGTGATATATACTTTTTTAATTTTTTCTACACTATCTGTTATTTGTTTCTTTACTGTGCTTACTATTGAATATAGCGTTGGCATAATGTCGTCAATGTATGCAGGGTCTTGCGTTGTTTGTAATTCTTTACCTGCAGTAGTATATATTGTTGTGTTTTTACATATATCATAAGCTTTTGCATAAGAGTTTTCTTTTAGGTTTAGTTTATTTAAAAAGTCTGCACTTCCTTCTTCTAGTAAATCAACATGTTGTATTTTATTATCTATAATTGTTGTTATAGTTGCATTTTCTTCAATATTTACTATTAGTGCATTTTCTTTTTCTACTATGTCATCATTTAGTCCCAATAGATTTGGTAAAATCATTGGAATTGGCGCTATTGCTGAAATTCTATGTCCACTCAATTGTTGCGTTGTTTTACTCATTTCTATTTTGTTTTCAGACACATAGATAATTTTAAACTTATCTTTTTCATCCTTTTGGTCTACCACCGCATAACGGGTTTCAAATACACTTGGACTATATCCATTCTCTTCACAATATGTTTCAAATTCTGTTTTTATGGCTTTTTGTAAATCATTTTTTGAAAGCAAAGAAAAAACACGGAAAAAGTTATAATTTTCCCCTACTAAATTAATACTTATCGGTGTTTTTTGACTGTAAGTTTCTTCAACTATTTTGTCTATTGCTTTGTCTAATTTTTCATAAAATTCCATTCCAAATGCTTCTACTTTGATGTCTTCACGTTCTTTTGAAACTTTTGCATATTTGATTATATTGTCTTCAATATATAAACCTAAACATTTCGCCATTTTGAACTCCTTTTTTAACTCTTTCTTTTATTATTTGCTCTTTTCTAAAAAAAACACTTGAATTAATTTTATTTTTTTCTAAAATGTAGAAACTTGTTGCATTGTCATGTTTCTTACTATATTTTATATTTTTATATTTAAAAGTCAATACTTTTAATAGAAAAGTAATGTAAATGTAATATAGTTGTAATATTTAATTTTTCCTTAATTTTGCAACAAAAAATCCATCTGTTTTTTTATCTGGATATACTGCTAAATTTCCATTTTTATTAATGTATTTTTTAAAGTAATTTGTAAGTTTTATTTTTTCTTGTGTGAAGTTTTTATTACTTTGTAAAAATTTTTCTATAATTTCATCATTTTCCTCTTTTAAAATGCTACATGTTGAATATACTAAAGTTCCTCCTTTTTTCAAGTATTTAGAGCATGTTTCTAATATTTGCATTTGAGTTTTTGTTATTTCTGCTATGTCTTTTTCTTCTTTTTGCCATTTTATATCTGGCTTTCTTTTTATCACTCCTAAACCTAAGCATGGTACATCTAACAAAATTTTATCAAATTGCTTGTTTTCATGTTTTTCATTATTATGTGGTGCGTTATTATGTGGCACAGAGGCATCTTTTATTTTTACATCTATACATGTGATTCCTAATCTTTTTGCGTTTTCCTTTACAAGTTTAGTACGGTGTTCATATATATCCCATGCTTCTATTTTTCCTTTATCTTTTATTAATTCTGCCAGGTATGTTGTTTTCCCACCTGGTGCACTACATGCATCTAATATTACTTCATCTTCTTTTGGCTCCAATATCAAACATGGCAAAGATGCTACTTCTTCTTGTATTGTAAACAGTCCTTTTTTAAAGCTTTCTAATTTTTCTATGTTTTTTACTTTATTTATATATAGGAAGTCTTTTAATAAACCTTGCTCAAATTCAATTTTTTCATTTTTCAGAATTTCTTCTATTTTTATTTTTGTCGTTTTTAATCTATTTATGCGTATGCTAATTTTTGCCTTTTCATTTGAAAATTTGCAAATTTTTTCCACTTCATTTATTTCTTTTTCTTCTAATAATTTTTTTATTATCCATTCTGGCATTGATGTTGATATGGAGATTCTTTTTATTTCATCTTGTAGGGTTTTGTCTTGTCTTGGTTGATTGTTGCTATTTTGCTGCTGTATCTTTGATGATTCTTGCCTTGGTTGATTAACGCACAAATTTTCATAATCACTTTTTTCTACTTTTCGTAAGATTGCATTTACAAAATTGCTACTTGCTTTGTGCCCATATCTTTTGGCTAAATTTACACTTTCATTTACCGCTGCTGATTTTGGGATTTTATCTAAAAATATTATTTGGTATATACCCATTCTTAAAATGTTTATAATCCACGGAGATATTTTTTTCAATCGTATTTTTGAATATTTTTTTATTATTTCGTCTAGTGTTAATCTCCATGTTGTTACTCCATATACTATTTCTGATATTAATCCTATATCTTTGTCGTTTATTTTATCTTTGTTTTCTTTTAATTGTTTATCTAAGGCTATGTTTGAGTATGCTTTGTTTTTATCTATTTCATATAGTGTTTTTAATGCTATTGTTCTTGCTTTGTCCATGTTTATTCCTCTCTTTCTTTTATGGTGATTATACATTTATTTTTTTCAAATTACTAGAGTTTTTTGTAATTATGGCAAAAAAAATAAAGCAGTTTGATTACTGCCTTATTGCTTCTTGTGTTTCATAATATTCAACTTCTTCTTTCAATAAATTATATTCTTGTGCGTCTTTTTCCTTTATAAATTCTGAATACTTTTTTATTGCTCCTTTTTCTCTAGCTTTCTCAATTACTTTTGATACTTTAGCTTTATATTCTTTATTTTCCATTTTTACACCTCCAACCTGATATTGTGAGATACTCTCATCACTTTTGATAAAAATATAAGAGCAACTGTAATACTTTTTAGTACCATAATTGCCCTTTATTTAATTTTGCGATTGTGTACGTTGCCTAATCAACGTTATAGTATAACTATAAAAAATTTTAAGATTTTTACGTTGCCTAATCAACCTTGAAGGGCTCTATTCCCTTCCAATGACTTTTAGGTTATTGTGGCAGTCGCAACTGCCGTACAAAATAAATTGTACCTATTAACATTATAATTATTTTACCATAAAATATCAGTTTTATCAAGAAGTTTGTGTAAGAATCGTTCGACAAATTTCGACAGAAATGCACTATTGTTTCTTCATTTTAGGTTTTGCAATTAATGAAGCTAAATATCCAAATAGAACTGCACTGGCTATTCCTCCTGCTGATGCTTTTACTCCTCCTGTAAATGCTCCTAACAATCCTGATTGGCTTACTCCTTCTATTGCGCCTTTTGCTAGGTTATTGCCAAATCCTGTTAATGGTACTGTTGCTCCGCATCCTGCAAAGTCTACTAAATATTGATATATACCCAAACCTCCTAATACTGCTCCTAGTGTAACAAATAATACTAGAATTCTAGCAGGTGTGAGTTTTGTTTTATCTATTAATATTTGTCCTATAATGCATATAATTCCTCCGACTACAAAACATTTTACTAGGCTCATAATATCAAAAACATTTGCCCAATTTATATTCATTTTTCTCCTCTCCTTTTTTATCTGTATACTTTTCTTGTAGCTATTATTTGTCTTTGTTGTCTTTTGTATATTTTTATACTTCTATACTTATTGCGTGTGCTATTCCTGGGATTGTTTCTCCTTGTTGCACACTCATTGAGTTCATTAATGCTCCTGTTGCGATTAATAATACTTTTTTTAGTTTTCCTGTTTTTAGCTGGTTGAAAATATACCCTGAGAAGACTGAGCCACAGCAAGCACAACCGCTTCCTCCAGAGTGAGTATCTTGTGCGTTTTTGTCAAATATTAAAACTCCACAATCATTGTAGTTGCTTTTGATGTTGTAGCCATTTGTTTTAGCTAAGTCTATTGCTATGTCTTTTCCTACATAACCTAAGTCTCCACTAAGTATTAAGTCGTAGTAACTTGGCTTTCTTCCTGTGTCCGCAAAGTGCGTTGTTAATGTGTCTATAAATGCTGGTGTCATTGCTGCTCCCATGTTGTTTGCATCACTGATTCCTTTGTCTACTATTTTGCCTGTTGTTATATGTGTTATATATGGACCTTTTCCGTTTTTTGAAATTATTGCTGCTCCTGATCCTGTTACTGTCCATTGAGATGTTGGTGGTCTTTGATTTCCTAATTCTAGTGGAAATCTAAATTGTTTTTCCGCACTACAAAAATGGCTTGATGTTGCACATAATACATTGTTTGCAACTGATTCTGTTAAAATTGCTGCAAGTGACATTCCTTCTACAAATGTTGAGCATGCTCCAAATACTCCGAAGAATGGCATGTTTGAATCTCTTACTGCAAAACTTGAAGATATACATTGGTTTAACAAGTCCCCTGCAAAGCAATAGTCTATGTCAGCTGTTGCTACTCCTGATTTGTTGATTACTGAATTTATTGTTTCTTTCACTATTTTGCTTTCTGCTTTTTCCCAGGTTTCTTCTCCCCAAAATTCATCTGTTAGGCATTGGTCAAAATATTTTGCTAGTGGACCTTGTCCTTCTTTTGGTCCTACTATTGTTGAACATTCTAGTATTGTTGGGGGTGCATTAAATTTTATTGTTTGCTTACCTACTTTTTCCATATCAAAAAATTTATTCCTTTCCGCCTAGTTATTTTTTATAATTGTTTCTATTGTTCTAGGCAAATATTTGTAATTTTCTACACCAATGTAATCGCTTGGGTGTTGAAAATTAAATAAACAATTCCTACTATTATTGAAGCTGAAATTCCGAATACAAGTACTGGTCCTGCTACTGTGAACATTTTTGAGCCAACTCCCATTACATATCCTTCTGATTTATATTCCATTGCAGGAGATACTATTGAGTTTGCAAATCCTGTGATTGGAACTAATGAACCTGCTCCTGCGAATTTTCCTATTTTGTTAAATATATTAAGTCCTGTTAAAAATGCTGATATTCCTATTAATATTATTGAAACTATTGTGCTTGACGTTGTTGTGTCCATTTGTCTTTCTTGACAAATATTAAATATTATTTGACCTATTGTGCAAATTAATCCTCCTACCCAAAATGCATTAAAGCAATTTTTTAAAATTGGCGAGTTAGGAGATTTTTTGTCTACATATTTTTTATATGCTTCTTGGCTTTCTGTTGGATTGTCCATTTTAATCCTCCCTTTCTATTGTGTTGTTGGTTGCTGTTTTTTCTTTCGATGTTTTTCTATTGTTGTTGGTTGCTGTTTTTTCTTTCGATGTCTACTATAAAATCTAGGTCTAAATCTACATAGTATTTTGATATTCTTCCATTTTCTATATCAGCTCTTTGGTTTACTATTGTTACTCCTGTTAAATAGTCTATTGTTTTTGCAGTTTCTGCAATTGCTTTTACAGTAGCATCCTTCCATGATACATTTGATGTTCCTGTTATACTTAAATGTTTTTTTATTTCCATATCTATCCTCCCAAAAAAAATATTTATTGATATCTTTTCCATTTTTTTTAAATTTATACAAAAAAATACCTCACTTGTTAAATTAATATTAACAAGCAAGGTTGCTTTTTATTATTATTGTCATAGTTAACAAAATTCTGGGGTGTACACTGCAATCTTTAATTGTATATTCTTTTATTTCATTGCTTCTTCGCAAGCTACTGCGACTGATACTGTTGCACCAACCATTGGGTTGTTGCCCATTCCTATTAATCCCATCATTTCAACATGGGCTGGTACTGAAGAGCTTCCTGCAAATTGTGCTGATGAGTGCATTCTTCCCATTGTGTCTGTCATACCATATGATGCTGGACCTGCTGCCATATTGTCTGGGTGTAGAGTTCTTCCTGTTCCTCCTCCTGAAGCTACTGAGAAATATTTTTTTCCTATTTCTATACATTCTTTTTTATATGTACCTGCTACTGGATGTTGAAATCTTGTTGGGTTTGTAGAGTTTCCTGTTATTGAAACATCTACTCCTTCTAAGTGCATTATTGCTACTCCCTCTCTTACATCATCTGCTCCATAGCATCTAACTTTTCCTCTTTCTCCTTCTGAGTATTGTATTTCTTCTACTACTTCTACTTTTCCTGTGAAGTAATCAAATTGTGTTTTTACGTATGTGAAGCCATTTACTCTTGATATTATTTGTGCTGCATCTTTACCTAATCCATTTAGTATTACTTTTAATGGTTCTTTTCTTACTTTGTTTGCAGATTTTGCTATTCCTATTGCTCCTTCTGCTGCTGCAAAGCTTTCATGTCCTGCTAAAAATGCAAAGCATTTTGTTTCTTCTGATAGTAGCATTGCTGCTAGATTTCCATGACCTATTCCCACTTTTCTATCATCTGCTACTGAACCTGGTATACAAAAAGCTTGCAATCCTTCTCCTATTGCTTCTGCTGCTTGATATGCTTTTGTACATCCTTTTTTTATTGCAATTGCTGCACCTAAAGTGTATGCCCATGCTGCATTTTCAAAGCATATTGGTTGTACTTCTTTTACTATTTCATAGGGGTTGAATCCTTTTTGTTTGCATATTTCTAAAGCATCTTCAAAATCTTTTATTCCGTATTTTTCCATTACTGGTTTTATTTGTTCTATTCTTCTTTCATAACTTTCGAATGTTATTGCCATTTTTTCTACTCCTTCCTTGGGTCAACAGTTTTAACTGCTTCCTCAAATCTTCCATATGTACCTGAAGCTTGTTTTATAGCTTCCATTGGTTCTATTCCTTTTTTTATGTTTTCCATCATTTTTCCTAAATTAACATATTCGTATCCAATTATTTGGTCATCTTTGTCTAGTCCTAATTTTGTTATATATCCTTCTGCTAATTCCAAATATCTTGGTCCTTTTAAGTTTGATGAATAAATTGTTCCTGTTTGACTTCTTGTTCCTTTTCCTAGGTCTTCTAGTCCTGCTCCTACTGGAAGTCCATCTTCTGAAAATGCTGATTGTGACCTTCCATATACTATTTGCAAAAATAGTTCTCTCATTGCTACATTTATTGCATCACATACTAGGTCTGTGTTTAAAGCTTCCAAGATTGTTTTTCCTGTTAAAATTTCTCCTGCCATTGCTGCTGAGTGTGTCATTCCTGAACAACCTATTGTTTCTATTAATGCTTCTTGTATTATTCCTTCTTTTATGTTTAATGTTAATTTGCATGCTCCTTGTTGTGGCGCACACCAACCAACTCCATGTGTCAATCCTGAGATGTCTTTTATTTCTTTTGCTTTTACCCATTTTCCTTCTTCTGGTATCGGTGCTGGTCCGTGATTTACTCCTTTTCGAACTTCACACATGTTTTTTAATTCCTCTGTATATATCATTTTTTCTTTCCTTTCTAAGCATATTTATAGCTTTTATTTAAAGTATATTTTTTGTTGTATTTATTTTTATTTTTGCTTTTTTACATTTTGTTTACTTTTATTTTAAAGTATATTTTTTTGGTTTTTTTTCTTGTGGTTTTTCTATTTTTATTTCATATGTTTTGTTTTTGCTTTTTGTTTTTTCTTTTTGACCTTGATATTCTCCAGTATTAGTTTTTTGTTTTCCTTCTTTTATTTTTATTTGATATTTTCCGTCTTGTTCTTCTTCTTTTATTACTTCTTCATTCATTAATATTTGATTTTTTCTGTTTTTTACTATTTTTTCTTCATCTGCAATATATTCAATGTCTCTTGTGTTGTTATCATAACTTTGTGTTGTGTAGTCAACTATATTTCTTATATTTTTTATATATATGCCTGATTCATATTCTTCTCTTCTTGCTAATACTTTTGCTCCTGTTTCATATCTTTTTATTATTCCTTTTTCTTCTCTTGTACATTGTTCTAATGATATTCCAAGTATATAATGTCTCCATAATATATGTCTTTCATAACTGTTAAAATCTGATTTTGCTAAATCTTCATAATCATATATTATTTTAAATTTTGAGTTTTTTATTGTTAATGTTAAATTACTCCATATTCCTTCTATATCTAATTTTTTTTGTTCAAATCTGAGTTCTTTTATTTTTGCATATAAAATGTCTACTAATTTTAAATATTCATTTTCGTCTAAATTGAATTTTGTTGGTATTTCATATCCACTTACTGGTTTTTTTCTTAATATTCCTTTTGGTATATAATAGAAGAATAGCTCTCCTGTTGAAGTGCCATTCGGTTTATCGATTACTGAGGCGTACAAATATAGTTCGTCCCATTTTTCTGGCACCATATAGTAGAGCTTTCTTTGTATATCTTCATATATTTCTTCTATTTTTTTGGTATGTTTTAACATATTTTATTCTTACTCCCTAATTAATAAACTTTCTCCTGTCATTTCTTTTGGCTTTTGAAGTTTCATTAAATCAAGCATTGTTGGTGCTAAATCTGCTAATTTACCACCTGATTTTAATTTTAAATTTTTATCATTTGTAATTAAAAATACTGGTACAGGATTTGTTGTATGTGCTGTGTGTGGTTCTCCTGTTTTATAGTCTATCATTTGCTCTGCATTTCCGTGGTCTGCTGTTATTATTAGGTTTCCCTTTTTTTCTTCTACTAAGCTAACAATTTTTCCTATACACTCATCTACTGCTTCAACTGCTTTTACTGCAGCTTCTAGATTTCCTGTATGTCCTACCATATCTGTGTTAGCAAAGTTTAATATTATTGAATCAAATCTATCTTGTTTTATTGCTTCCAATACTTTTTCTGTTACTTCATATGCACTCATTTCTGGCTTCATGTCATATGTTTCTACTTTTGGAGATGGTACTAATATTCTTTCTTCTCCATTATATTGTTTTTCTTCTCCTCCATTGAAGAAAAATGTTACGTGTGCATATTTTTCTGTTTCAGCTATTCGTAACTGTGTATATCCTTTTTTGCTTATATATTCTCCAAATGTGTTAACTAAGTCTTCTTTTTTGAATGCTATTTTTACATTTGGCATTGTTTCATCATAGTTTGTGAAACATACGAAATATAAGTTTAATTTTTTTGTTTTGAATTCGTTAAAGTTTGGGTCTACCAATGCTCTTGTTATTTGTCTTGCTCTATCTGGTCTAAAATTAAAGAATATTACTGAATCATTTTTTTCTATCTTTGCTACTGGTTTTCCATTACTGCATATTACTGTTGGTTCAACAAATTCATCAAATACTTCTTTTTGATATGAGTCTTCTGTCGCTTTTATCGCACTTGTTGCTTTTATTCCTTCTCCATCTACCATTGCTCTATATGCCTTTTCTTCACGTTGCCATCTTTTATCTCTATCCATTGCATAAAATCTTCCTGCTATCGTAGCTATTTTTCCAACACCTTTTTCCTTCATTTTTTCTTCTAATTTTGCAATGTAGCTTTCTGCTGAAGTTGGTGGTGTATCTCTTCCATCTAAAAAGCAATGAACATATACATCTTCAAAATCTCTTCTTTTTGCCATTTCTAATAATGCATATAAATGTCTTATATGACTGTGTACTCCTCCATCTGATACTAATCCTAGTATATGAAGTTTTGATTTGTTTTTCTTACAGTTTTCTATTGCAGCTATAAATTCTGGATTTGTAAAAAAGTCTCCATCTTCTATTGTTTTTGTTATTTTTGTTAATTCTTGATAAACTATTCTTCCTGCTCCAATATTTGTATGTCCTACTTCTGAATTTCCCATTTGTCCTTCTGGTAATCCTACTTTTAGTCCACTTGTATATATTACTCCATTTGGATATTTTTTCTTTAGTCTATTTAAGTTTGGTGTTTTTGCTAATTTTATTGCATTTCCATCTTTGTTTTCATTTATTCCAAATCCGTCTAATATCATTAGCATTGTTAGTTTATTTTTCATTTTTTTCCATCCTTTTCTATTCACTTTCAACAATTTTGCTGAATTCTTTTGCATCTAAACTTGCTCCACCAACTAGTCCTCCATCTATGTCAGACATAGCAAATAATTCTTTGCTATTAGTTGATTTCACACTTCCGCCATACTGTATTATAACTCTATCAGCTGTGCTTTGTCCACATATTTCTACAATTTTTTTACGAATTGCTGATATTGAGTTATTTGCATCTTCGTTAGTTGCTGTTTTCCCTGTTCCTATTGCCCATATTGGTTCATATGCTATAATTGTATTCTCTATTTGTTCATTTGTTAAGCCTTCTAATGCTTTTTTCGTTTGGGTTGTTATTATTTCTTCTGCTAATCCTGCTTCTCTTTGTTCCAATGTTTCTCCGACACATACTATTGGTTTTAATCCTACCTTAAATGCTGCCTTTATTTTTTTATTTACACTTTCATCTGTTTCATTATAATATTGTCTTCTCTCAGAATGTCCTATTATTACATATTCTACATTTATGCTTTTTAACATTTCTGGTGATACTTCTCCAGTATATGCTCCCTTTTCTTCATAGTGCATATTTTGTGCCCCTATTTTTATATTTGTTCCCTGTGCTGCAAGTAGTGCATAAAATAAATCTGTGAAAGGTACGCATAATATTACTTCGTTTTTTGTGTCTTTTACTAGTGGTATTAATTCTTCAATGAATTTTAGTGTTTCGTTTGGTAGCATGTGCATTTTCCAATTGCCTGCTATTACTTTCCTACGCATATTAGTTCCTCCTTTTTACCTATCCAATAAACATTCAATTCCTGGCAATTTCTTTCCTTCTAAAAATTCTAGTGATGCTCCGCCTCCTGTTGATATATGTGTCATTTTGTCTGCTAGTCCTGCTCTTTCTACTGCTGCTGCCGAGTCGCCTCCACCTATTATTGTTGTTGCATCTATAGAAGATATTGCTCTTGCTATTGCGTTTGTTCCTTCTGCAAATCTTGGGAATTCAAATACTCCTAATGGTCCATTCCATACGATTGTTTTTGCTTTTTTTAGTTCTTCTATATAACTTTGTCTTGTTTCTTCTCCTATGTCCATTCCTTCCCATTCGTCTGGAATTTCTCTTGATTTTACCACTTTCATTTCTGTGTCTTTGTCAAATTCTTTTCCTACTACTGTATCTATTGGTAGCATTAATTTTACATTTTTTTGTTTTGCTTTTTCTTCTATTTCTCTTGCTAAATCTAATTTGTCTTCTTCACATATTGATCTTCCTATATTGTAACCTTCTGATTTAATAAATGTATATGCCATTCCTCCACCAATTATTAATGTGTCCACTTTTTCTAACAAATTTTCTATTACTCCTATTTTATCAGATACTTTTGAACCTCCTATTATTGCTACGAATGGTCTTTGTGGATTTTCTAGTGCTTGTCCTAAAAATTTTAATTCTTTTTCAATTAGAAATCCTGATACTGCTGGTAAATATTTAGCTACTCCTGCTGTTGATGCATGTGCTCTATGTGCTGTTCCAAATGCATCGTTTACATATATTTCTGCAAATTCTGCAAGTTTTTTTGCAAATTCTGGGTCATTGTCTGTTTCTTCTCTATGAAATCTTACATTTTCTAATAGCATTACTTCTCCATTTTTTAATTCTTCTGCTTTTGCTGTTGCGTCTTCTCCTATTACATCTTTTGCCATTATTACGTTTATTCCTAATTGTTTTGACAATTCTTCGGCCACTGGTTGTAAAGAAAATTCTGGTTTAAATTCTCCTTTTGGTCTTCCTAAGTGTGAACATAGAATTATTGCACAGTTATTTTCTAATAAATATTTTATTGTTGGTAAAGCAGCTACTATTCTTGTATTGTCTGTTATATTTTTGTTTTCATCCATTGGTACATTAAAATCACAACGTACTAATACTTTTTTTCCTTTTAATTCAATGTCTTTAACTGTTTTTTTATTCATTTGTTAAATCATTCCTTTCTTAAGGCTTTTACAAGTTGGAGAATTATACTGATTTTGCCTTTTTTCGATATTTTAGTACTTATATTATTTTATAGTTAATGCAATTTTATACTAAAAAAGAATACTTTTCAAGGTATTCTTTTTATTTTTTATAAAAAGGTTTTTTATTCTATCTTTTTTATCTCTATTATTTTTCATTTATATTATCTATTATATCTTTACATTCTTTCCAGCTTATACATTTTAAGCAATCATTATCTTCTGACATCTTTTTTATTATTTGTTTTGTGTTATCTTCAGAATTTAAATCTACCACCATTATATTTTTTAAATTTTCTTCTTTACCATATATTATTTTAAAAATTGTTGTTCTTAAAAAGTTTTCGATGGAGTTTTCTTGATTTTTTGCAATCACTAGTAAATATGTTCCATCACTTTTAAATTTTGTGTATGTATACATATATATTATTTCTTTTATTATTTCAAATAAGCCATATAGGGCTAAAGTCCAAATTATTGCATTGGTTATAAACTCTACCATTTTGTTGCCTCCTATATAACTATTATATTCATATAATTTTTTTGTGTTAAAAAGGGGCCTGACCTGCCAATGTAATCAAAATATGACAAAAAAAAGAAGGGTTATCAATAAAACTCCTTCTAATTTTTATTCTTTCATTAAATTATTTCTAATATAGCAACTTCTGCTCCGTCTCCTCTTCTTGGTCCAACTCTTACTATTCTTGTATATCCACCTACTGTTTTACTATCATATTTTGGAGCTATTTCATTAAATAATTTTGATGGTAAATCAATATTTTTTCCGTCGCTATCTTTTACTTTATTTATTTTTGTCATTATTTTTCTTCTAGCATTTAATCTTGATGGCATATCTTTTTGTCTTTTTTCTATTTTTTCTTCTTTAACTACTTTAAGATATTCTTTGCCGTTTTTGCTTTTTGTTAATTCTGTTACCTTGTTACCATTAGAATCTAGCTTTGCTGTAACTACTTTTTGTTCTACTGTTTCAAAATTATCTTTTTCTTTAACGGCTAATGAAATTATACTATCAGCTATTGATTTTACTTCTTTAGCTCTATTTAAAGTTGTTTCTATTTTGCCATGTAGAATTAAGTCTGTAGTTAATGTTTTAAGCATACTCATTCTTTGGTCTGTTGGTCTTCCTAGTTTTCTATTTGTAGCCAATTTTTTCACCTTCCTTATTTATTTTTCATTATTCTTCTTCTTGAGCAAAATCTAATCCTAATGAATGTAATTTGTTTGTTACTTCATCAAGTGATTTTTTACCTAAGTTTCTAACTTTCATCATGTCTGTTTCTGTTTTGTTTGTTAAGTCTTCAACTGTTGATATTCCAGCTCTTTTTAAGCAGTTGAATGAACGTACAGATAATTCTAATTCTTCAACTGACATTTCTAATACTTTTTCTTTCTTAGATTCTTCTTTTTCTATCATAACTTGTGTATTTCTTGTAGCTTCTGATAAATCTATAAATAAATCTAAGTGTCCTGTCATTACTTTTGCAGCTAAGCTTAATGCTTCATGTGCTTTTAAGCTTCCGTCTGTCCAAACTTCTATAACTAATTTGTCATAGTCTACCATTTGTCCAACTCTTGTGTTTTCTACTTGATAGTTTACTTTTTTAACAGGTGTATATATAGAGTCGATTGGAAGTACTGATATATCTTGATTTGGTTTTTTATTTTTTTCTGCTGAGTTATATCCTCTTCCTTTGTCAGCTGTCATTTCCATTACTAATTTTCCACCTTTTGATACTGTGGCAATATGTAGTTCTGGATTTAGTATTTCTACTGTTCCGTCTGTCTCTATATCTGCTGCTGTTACTTCTCCTTCTTCTTTTACATTGATACGTAAAACTTTTTCTTCTACTTCATCAAATTTCATTCTAACATTTTTTAGGTTTACTATTATCTCTGGTACGTCTTCAACAACATTTGGTATTGTTGAGAATTCATGTAAAACTCCATCTATTTTTACACTTGTTATGGCACAACCAGGAAGAGATGAAAGTAATATTCTCCTTAATGAGTTTCCTATTGTTACTCCATATCCTCTTTCCAATGGTTCACATACAAATTTTGCATAATTATTTGTATTATCCATTTCAAGACATTCAATATTTGGCTTTTCAAATTCTATCATTTTTACCTCCTAAATAGAGATTTCTCTCTTCAAACTTTTATATAAAGTTTTAATTAATTGTTTGTACCTATTTATTATTATTGTCACTATTGACAATAATGTTTCTCCACATCCGATTACAATTTTTAATTGTTCGGATAGGGTTATTATTTTGAGTAAAGCTCTACTATTAAATGTTCTTCTATTGGAAGATCTATATCTTCTCTTGATGCTAATCTTACTACTTTACCACTTAATTTTTTAACGTCTTTTTCTAGCCATTCTGGAACTGGTCTTGAAGCTGTTTCTTCAATATTTATTTTTATTGTTCCATTATCTTTTTTATTTTCTCTAACTGTTATAACATCTCCTGGTTTAACTAGGTATGATGGTATGTTTACTTTTTTTCCATTTACTTCAAATTGTGCATGTGTTACAAATTGTCTTGCTTGTGCTCTTGATGTTCCAAATCCTAATCTATATACTACATTGTCTAGTCTACTTTCTAAGATTTGTAATAAGTTTTCACCTGTTACACCTTTTTTGTTTGAAGCCATTTCGAAATATTTTCTAAATTGTTTTTCTCCAACTCCATAATATGCTTTTGTTTTTTGTTTTTCTCTTAATTGTGTTCCGTATTCAGAAAGCTTTGTCCTTTTTTGTCCATGTTCTCCTGGTGCATAGTTTCTTCTTGCTATACTGCATTTATCAGAGTAACATCTTGAACCTTTTAAAAATAGCTTTTGTCCTTCTCTACGACAAATACGACATTGCTCATCTTTATATCTTGCCATTTTATTTTTACTCCTTTCTTGTTAATCACCTAATCTTATACACGTCTTCTTTTTGGTGGTCTGCAACCATTGTGTGGGATTGGTGTTACGTCTTTTATACTACTTAATTCTAAACCAGCTGTTTGAAGTGCTCTGATTGCAGCTTCTCTACCTGCACCTGGTCCTTTTACAAATACTTCTACTGTTTTTAATCCATGTTCCATAGCAGCTTTTGCAGCTTTTTCTGCTACTTGTCCTGCTGCAAATGGTGTGCTTTTTCTTGAACCTTTAAATCCTAGTTCTCCTGCACTTCCCCATGAAATTGCATTTCCTTTAACATCTGTTATTGTAACAATTGTATTGTTAAATGTTGAGTGAATATGTGCTTCACCTTTTTCGATGTTCTTTCTATTTCTTCTAGCTACTGGTTTTCTTGTCACATTTTTAGCCATTTTCTAAATTTCCCTCCTTATTTGAGATTATAAATGTTATTTCTTTTTACTTACTAATTTTCTAGGGCCTTTTCTTGTTCTAGCATTAGTTTTTGTTCTTTGTCCTCTAACTGGAAGACCTCTTCTATGTCTTAGTCCTCTATAGCATCCAATTTCTGTTAATCTTTTTATGTTTAGAGCAACTTCTCTTCTTAAGTCTCCTTCTACTGTATATGATTCGTCAATAACTTTTCTTATTTTACTAACTTCTTCATCAGTTAAGTCTTTTACTCTAGTATCTGGGTTTACTCCAGCTTTTTCTAAGATTTTTCTAGAACTAGATACTCCTATTCCATAGATATAAGTAAGTCCTATTTCAACTCTCTTTTCTTTTGGTAAGTCAATTCCTACTATACGAGCCATGTTTGTTTTACACCTCCAAATTATTTTTGTTATTAATTTCTATTTTTGTTTGCTGTTTTAAGAATTTCTAAAGGGAAATGTTCTAGTGTTTACCCTAGCCTCTAGTTTCTTTAAAACAATATATATGAGTTTAGGATTTTTTTCCTAAACTGCAAATAAACACAAATTGATATATAAACCTTTTTAGGTTTAACAGCCGCTACCAAATTTGTGTTATTAACTTAATTTGTAAAGGATATTATCCTTGTCTTTGTTTGTGTTTTGGATTTTCACATATAACCCTAATTACACCTTTTCTTTTGATTACTTTGCATTTATCACACATTTTTTTTACTGATGGTCTTACTTTCATTTTTGTTCTACTCCTTTTCTAAATTCATTTAAAACTTTGTATTATATTGTAATCTTGTTTTATGAATTTTTTATGTTTTATTTTCCTCTCCAAGTAATTCTTCCTCTTGATAAATCATATGGTGATAATTCTAATTTTACTTTATCACCTGGTAATATTTTTATGTAGTTCATTCTTAGTTTTCCAGAAATATGTGCTAATACTTGATGTCCATTTTCTAGTTCTACTTTGAATGTTGTATTTGGTAGTGCTTCCACTACTTTTCCTTCTACTTCTATTACATCTTCCTTTGCCAAGATTTATTACCTCCTTAAAGAGTTTTTATTTTTTGTTAACTTTATTTATGACGAAATATTGCCATTTTTATCCATTAACTATTATAGTATACACTATATTTATAGTAAAGTCAAGATTTCTGGCTCTTTTTCTGTAATTAAAATTGTATTTTCATAATGTGCTGCCAAACTTCCATCTTGAGTTATTATTGTCCACCCGTCATCTAGTTCTATTATGTCTTCTCTTCCTTCAATTACCATTGGCTCTATTGCTAATGTCATTCCAGGTTCTAATCTAAGTCCTCTACCTGCTCTTCCATAGTTTGGTATTCCCGGGTCTTCATGCATTTCTTTTCCTATGCCGTGTCCTTGAAATTCTTTTACTACACTATACCCTTTTGAATACACATATTCACCTATAGCATGACTTACGTCACCTATTCTATTTCCTTTTTTTGCATATTTTATTCCTTCGAAAAATGCTTGTTTTGTAACTTCTACTAATCTTTTTGCTTCATTAGATACTTTTCCTATCATAAATGTTCTTGCAGCATCTCCATTAAATCCATTTTTTAATGCTACTGTGTCAACACTTACTATGTCGCCTTCTTTTATTATTCTATCTTTTGAAGGTATTCCATGTATTACTTCATCATTAACTGAAATACATGTAGCTGCTGGGTAATCTGGTACTCCAGGTATTCCTATTCTATATCCTTTTTCTGCTGGTATTGCACCTAGTCGTACCATTTCTTTTTCAGCTATTTGGTCTATATCCCATGTTGACATTCCTGCCTTTATTTCTTTTTCTATTTTTTTGTATACTGCATCAACTACTTTGCAAGCTTCTCTCATGTACCCTATTTCTTTTTTGGATTTGATTGTTACCAATTTTAATCTCTCCCATCTACTGTTATGAATTTAAGCTTTTAAATTCTATAAAATTCATTTTATGTTATATGGTTTTTTTTTATATATTCTACTACGTCTTTTGTTACATCTTTTCCCATTTTATTTATTGATTGGCTTACTAATGCTGAATATAATTTATTTTGTTTTTCATAATAATCTACTAATGGACTTGTTTGATTAAAATATGTTTTTAGTCTATCTTTAAATGTATCTTTGTTGTCATCTTTTCTTTTTGTTAGTTCATGTCCACATTTATCACAAATATTTTCTTTCTTTGGTGGATTTAATACTAAATTGTATGATGCTTTACAATTTGGACATTGTCTTCTGTTTACTATTCTTTCTATTAATTCCTTTTCTGGTGTTGTTAAATTTATTGTCATACTTACATTTTTGTTCATATTTTCTAACATATTGTCTAAGGCTTCTGCTTGTTTTACTGTTCTTGGAAATCCATCTAATATAACTCCACTTTGAACATCTTGTTGTTGTAATCTGTCCTTTACTAAATCTATTGTTACGTCATCTGGAACTAGTTGTCCTTTTGATATATATTTTTCTGCTAGTTCTCCTAATTCTGTATGTTCATTTATATGCTTTCTGAATATATCTCCTGTTGATACTTGTGGAATGTTTAACTCATTACTTAACATTCCAGAAACAGTTCCTTTGCCTGTACCTGGTGCTCCTAACATGATAATTATCATAATAAAATTCCTTCTTTCTTATCTCTTTAAGATTACTTTTCATAATCTTTTGAATATCTACCAATATTTTATATAATAAATATGCAAAAAACTATGAAAGCAACTTTCAACATGTGTTTGAGATAAATATGTATGTGAGCTAAACAAGAACCCTACCCACCAGCACAATCAAAGATTGTGGGTGGGTTTTCAGGAATCTTGTTGTTTATGACAATAAGACACTTGTTGTTTTTACTTACAACAAGTTTCTTATTAATTATACATTTTATTCTAAGAATCCCTTGTAATGTCTCATTGCTAATTGAGATTCTAATTGTTGAACTGTTTCTAGTGCAACTCCTACTACGATTAATATAGA
>CANQGP010000008.1 GCA_947623285.1 uncultured Clostridia bacterium
GGTTTTTATTATTATGAATTAGTATGTAGAACAAGAGATGAAAACAAAAAAAAGAATGTTACTAAAGAAAATGCAACAGGTTACGAAATAGGAATTTATGATGTTGATAAAAATATTTTATATTATTATTGGGAAAGTATATAGCATAAATAAAAATTTATTATTTTTATTTTGTAAGTGTCAAAAGCCCTGTATCATTGACAAAACAGTGTAAATACTATAATATATTTATGATACAAATACAATAAATACAAGGAGAACTATGGAAGAAAAATTTATGAAAAAAGCCTTAAAAGAGGCAAAAAAAGCAGCAGATAAATTAGAAGTTCCAGTAGGATGCGTAATAGTAAAAGATGGAAAAATAATAGCACGAGCACATAATCAAAAAGAAACAAAAAAAGATACAACCAAACATGCAGAAATATTAGCAATCCAAAAAGCAAGCAAAAAATTAGAAGCATGGCGATTAATTAATTGTGAAATGTATATAACATTAGAACCATGTTCGATGTGTGCAGGAGCAATAATAAATTCACGCATAAAAAAAGTATATATCGGAACAATGGATGAAAAAACAGGAGCAGCAGGGTCTGTACTAAATTTATTTAAAGATTATACATTTAATCATAAAGTTGAAGTAGAAACAGGGATAATGCAAGCAGAATGTGAAAAAATCTTAAAAGAATTCTTTAAAGAGCTAAGAGAGTTAAGAAAAACAAAAACTAATTAAAATCAAGGCTTTCGAAAATATGTATGCCTTGAAATAAGAAAGGTATGAAATAAAAATGAAAAAACTAAGAAGATGGTTTAGAACCTTAGTAAAAACAAAAGCATTTCATATTTGCATAATAACATTAATAATTATAGGCTTAATAGCATTTGCATATGTAAGAATAGCAAAATATAATTCAGAAGGAGAAACGCAAATGCCTTTTGAAGTATCAAAAATAAATGTTATAAGTTCAGTAGACGGAGAAGACTCAAAAGACCAATCAGCAGATAGATGGAACTTAGATGTAAGCCAAAACAATGACTTTTACATATATATCGAAAAAAACAACAACTATCATGGAAGAACTGAAGAAGCAATAGAATCAGTAGTAATAGAAAATTTTGAAATCACAAAAAACAAAGAACAAGGTGAAAATATAATATATAAACCAGATGCAGAATCTGAAAAAGAGATATTTAAAAATGAAGACAAAAATAAAGTCGATAAAATTGAATATACTGGTGCGGCAGAATCAAAAGTAAAGCAAATGCAAATGTCTAATCAAGGAGATTTAATATATTTTAGATATACTAATAAAAACATAGCAAAATTTGCTTCAAATGAAGAAGAATTAGACTATAGTCAAATTTTGAAAAAATTAGGAACAAAAGAAGAAGACTTAAAAACAACAATAAAATTTGACATGACAATAAAATTAGCATCAAGAAAAGAATTTAAAACAACAGTTAACACACAAGTACCAATAGAAGGGATTGTAGAAAAAGGAGCATCATCTAATGAAATAATTGATGTAAATAAGTTGATTTTTAAAAGAAATTGATATATAATACAAAAGTAAGTTTGATTTTTCTATGGAGAGTAAAGCCAATAGAGAACTATGAATCTTGTCAGGTCCGGAAGGAAGCAGCAATAAGTAGAACCCCTCTATGTGGAGTTTACTTTCCATAGAGGAATCAAACTTAATTAATATATAATCCCAAACAAAAAGGGTAAAAAATCAAAGTTAGGAGATGTGAAAAATGGGGTACACAGCTCTTTATAGAACTTTTAGACCTAAAACATTTTCAGAAATGGTAGGTCAAGAACACATAACACAAACAATAAAAAATCAAATTATATCAGGCAGAGTTGGTCACGCATATTTATTAAATGGAACCAGAGGAACAGGTAAAACTTCAACAGCAAAAATATTGGCAAGAGCAATTAATTGTTTAAATCCAAAAGATGGTGAACCATGTAATGAATGTGAAATCTGTAAAGGAGCAATTTCAGGCTCATTAACAGATATAGTCGAAATGGATGCAGCATCAAATAATAGTGTAGAAGACATAAGGGCAATCCGTGAAGAAGTCAATTTTTTGCCAACAAAAGCAAAATATAGAGTATATATAATTGATGAGGTTCACATGCTATCAACAGGTGCGTTCAACGCATTACTAAAAACATTAGAAGAACCACCAGAACATGTTAAATTTATACTTGCAACAACAGAACCTCAAAAATTGCCAGCAACAATTTTATCTAGATGTCAAAGGTTTGATTTTAAAAAAATTCCAAATAATGATATCATAAAAAGATTAAAAATCGTATGTAAAGAAAGTAAAATAGAATATACAGAAGATGCTCTAAATATAATAGCAGTACTTTCAGAAGGCGCAATGAGAGATGCTTTATCAATATTGGAAAGATGTGTTCAAGATGGCGAAAACAAAATTAATAGTGAAAAAGTAAAAGAATTAGTAGGAATACCTAAAACAACACATATACACAATATCATAAAAGCAATTGTAGAATATAATGTAGAAGACGCATTAAATGCAACAAATGAAGTATTAGAAGATGGAAAAGATTTGAACAACTTCGTGTGGGAAATGATAAAATATAGTAAAGATGTTTTAATTTATCAAACTTCGGGAAAATCAGAAATATATAATGAAGAAGAAAGAAAACAAATAGATGAACTAGCAAAAGAAGTATCAAAAGAAAAATTAGTAAATATAATATATCAATTATCAAGCTTAGAAAGAGACTTAAAAAATTCAACACAAAAAGTAATAATGTTTCAAGCAGGAATAATCAGATTATGTGATAAAAATTCTGCAGAAACACAATCATTAGAAGAAAGAATATCAAAAATAGAAAAATATTTGAGAAGCGGTAAAGGAATATCTGTGCAAAATTCTATTCCACGAAATAACATGAATACTGCACACATCGAGCCAGCAGCTCAAACACAAAGTAAACCAAACAATACAATGCAACCAGTAGAAAAAAATAAAACGTCTCAAAAAGCAGCAAATACAAAACAACAAACTACAAAAAAAATAAAAGCAAATCCAGAAAACTTTTGGCCACAAGTAATCAATGAATTAAAAACAAAAGGAAAGATGGTCTTGGCTTCAAACTTAAATGGAACTCAAGCAAAAGAAATAAATGACATGACAGTCGGAATATATTTTGCAAAACCAATAAGTCCATTTGGGAAAACCGTATTAGAAAAAGAAGAAAATAAAAGAGAAATATCTACATTAGTATCAATGTCATTAGGGAAAACTATGAATATAAAATATATGGAAGGCTCAAACGAGCAAGTGCAAACAAGTGCAGATATACAACAAATAGCAGAAGGAAACAATATCCCATTTAAATTTGTAGATTAAAAATAATTAGCAATGTGTCAATAAAAAATTGATAATTTGCAAACTGAAACAGTTAATAAACTATAGATTAAAAATAATCAGTAAGTTGCCAATTAAAAGATTAAAACAATTATAAACTAATAAATAAAAAAGGAGGAAAACTAAATGTCAAGAAGAGGAGGATTCCCAGGAGGAGGATTTCCTGGAGGAATGAATATAGGAAATTTAATGAAAGAAGCAAAAAAAATGCAAGCAGATATGGAACAAACACAAGTAGAACTTGCAAACAAAGAATTTAATGCAACAGCAGGTGGAGGAGCAATAAAAGTAACAGTATCAGGAGAAAAACATGTAAAAAATATAGAAATACAAAAAGATGTAGTAGACCCAGATGATGTTGAAATGCTACAAGACCTAATCTTAACATGTATAAATGATGCAATGAAACAGGTAGATGAAGAACAAGCTAGACAAATGGGAAAATTTAATATTCCAGGGTTAATGTAATAAAAGCCATTACATAATCGTATTTATAACAATAAAAGGAATGAAGAAAAATGTCATATTATTCACCATCAATAGAAAAATTAATAGAAAGTTTTGAAAAGCTACCTAGCATAGGAAATAAAACAGCAGCTAGGCTTGCTTTTTATATTTTAAATTCACCAGAACAAGAGACAAACGAATTTATACAAGCAATAGTAAATGCAAAAAAGAACTTAAAATATTGTAGCAAATGCTATAACATAACAGACACAGATCCTTGTCCAATATGTGCAAACCCTAAAAGAGACCAAAGTTCGATATGCGTAGTAGAAGACGTAAGAGATGTAATAGCAATGGAAAAAACTCACGAATTTAAAGGAGTATATCATGTATTACACGGTTCAATATCACCAATGAATGGGATAGGACCAGACGACATAAAAATAAAAGAATTGCTTTCACGATTAATGGATGGACAAGTAAAAGAAGTAATACTTGCAACAAATCCAAGAGTAGAAGGAGAAGCAACAGCAATGTATTTATCAAAATTAATAAAACCAATGGGAATTACAGTAACAAGAATAGCACATGGAATTCCAGTAGGTGGTGATTTAGAATATACAGATGAAATAACATTAACAAAAGCATTAGAAGGAAGAAGAGAAATATAAAAATAATATTGCACAATTTGTCAAAATATATTATAATTTTTATGTAACAAAAAACGAAAGAAAAAGGGGGTGGGAAAATGTTTTGCCCAAAATGTGGAAATCAATTACCAGAAGGGGCTAATTTTTGCCCAAAATGTGGAGCAGAATTCCCAATAAAAAAAGAAAGCGAAACACCAAATACAAACCAAGCTTCAACTAATATGCAAGAACAAAATACAAATCAAACTCCAATTAACTCACAAGAACAAAATGCAAGCATATACGCAAATACAAATTATCAAACAAACAATCAAAGTAGTGGAAATGGAACTACAGGAAAAATACATAGAACAACAAGCGAGTTAAGAAAAGAAGCAAGAAGATGCTTGACAGAAAAATGGGGAAAAAGTGCCTTAATAGTATTTGTTCAAGCAGTTATAGTATTTGTTATTGAATTTGTTATTACATATGCAGTACTTTTACCTTTTTACCAAAATTCTAGCAGTATTTCAACAACATCAACTGCAGCATCATTAGCTCAATTAATATCTTCAATTGTATCAATTATAATTGGAGTACCATTAGCATTTGGAATAAACATATCATTCTTAAAATTAAAAAGAGGTGAAGAAGTAAAAATTTTAGACTTCTGGAAAATAGGATTTAAAAACTTTGCAAGAAGTTGGAAAATAAGCCTTTGGATAACATTAAAAATGATTATAATAATAGCTATTACATATGGAGCATGTATACTTGCAGGAGTATTATTAACACTAATAACAAGAGCTATAGGAGTAAGTACAGAAGCAGCTCAAACAGTAGTTACTATAATGCTTTTATTTGAAATGATAGCAATAATTGTAGCATTTGGTTTTTTAATTGCAGTAGCATTAAGATATATTCTAGCAAACAATATAGCTTATGATGAGCCTAATATAACAGCAAAAGAAGCAGTAGAAAAAAGTAAAAAATTAATGAAGGGTAGAAAAGGTGATTATGTTCTATTAACATTATCTTTTATCGGATGGGCTATTCTAACAGTATTTACATATGGAATAGGTACTTTCTGGTTATTACCATATACTTATGTAACAAAAGCATGCTTCTATGACCATATTAGAGAAGATGAAGGAATATAAACAAAATTGTATACGTGAAAAATAGTGAATTAGAAAAAATTATTTTCTAGTTCACTATTTTTTGTACCACTTTTTCAGTAGCCTTAAAAATATCTTATCCTTTTTTTCTGATTATATAACTGAGTCAGGATTTAATAAAACATCACAAATATCATTATATAGTTGAGTCAGGATTTAATAAAATATCACAAATATCTTTAGTTGAAGTCTTATTAGATAACTCATAAGTATATTTTTTCATATCATCCAACCTCATAGGATTCGAAAGTAAATTCTCAACAATCTCATCAACATTTGAATTTTTTCTAATCCAAACTGCAATACCTTTATTCTCTAAAAATCCAGCATTTTCTTCTTCTTGTCCAGGAATAGGGTTTATAACAATCATAGGTAAATTAGAAGCTAAACTCTCAGAAGTAGTAAGACCGCCAGGTTTAGTAACAACAACATTTGAAATACTCATTAACTCTGGTACTTTGTTAGTAAAACCTAAAACCTTAACACTATCTTGTTTCTTGTATTTATCAACAATACTTAAAAACTGTTCTTTCATAGCTTCATTTTTACCAGCAATAGCAACAACTTGAATGTCACCTTTATATTTTACAAAGCTCTCAAAAATTGAAACTGTACGAGTTTTTCCTAAACCAAATTCTCCACCACCGAAAAATAAAACATTTAATTTATTATCTTTCAAACCAAAATTTTTAAGAATTTTATCTCTATTATGTTCTTTTAAAAACTTACTAGAAATCGGAATTCCAGTTACATATACTTTGTTTTTATCAATACCTTTTTTACTAATATATTTTTTCATCTTTTCATTAGCAACAAAAAAGTAATCAGTCTGTTCAGCTCCAACAAGCCATTGATCATGAGGAGCGAAATCTGTCATAATAGTTGCAATCTTAGAATTGATTTTGCCTTTTCTTTTCAAATAAGCACACATTTGGCTACCAAAAGGATGTGTAGAAATAATCAAATCAGGCTTCTTCTCACGTAATAAACGTAACAATTTAATAGCTAAAATTTGATTTGACCTAGAAGATAAATGTGCTAATGGACCTTTTTGAGAATCAGAATAAATTCTTCCCCAAGCCCAAGGCATTTTTTTAGCCATGCCTCTATATGCAGCAGTAGTAATACTTTCAATGGTCTTATTAACATATTTTACACAATCAATTAATTCAGTATCTTCATTTGGATAATTCTTATTAATATATTCTTCTATAGACTTAGCCGCTGAAAGATGACCGCCTCCATATGAAGCATAAAAAATCAATATTTTCATTTTAAAAACATACCTCTTTATTAAAATTTGAAAATTTTTCAATTTATAAATAAATTGCTTGTCATTTGTTATATGAACATTTTACCAAAAAATATGAAAAAATGGAATAATTTTTATAAAAAAAGGAAAAATATTAAATATGAAAATTTGCACATCAAAAGTATAAATTTATAATATGAAAATTTGCACACCAAAAGTATAAATTTATAATATAAAAATTTACACGTCAAAAAGCATAAATTTGCAAATACAATTAGCAAGGAGAATATATAATGAACAAAAAAGAAAAATTACAAAAAGCATATATGGCAAGTAGCATAGCCTTATTAATAATTTTAATCATAGGACTTTCAATAATAATCTATAACAAAAATAAAGAATATGTACAAACATCAGAAAACTCATATAATTCAGCCTTTTATCAATTAACAGATTATGTACAAAATGTGGAAACTTATCTAGCAAAATCTTTAATATCAACAACACCTGAACATGGTGCTGAAACATTAACAAACTTATGGCGAGAAGCAAATCTAGCGCAAACATATTTATCAATGCTTCCTATTGAAAGCCAAGAATTAGAAAACACCGAAAAGTTTTTAAATCAGGTAAGTGATTATAGTTATTCATTATCAAGGAAAAATATATATAATGAAAGTTTGAGTGACGAAGACTTAAGCAACCTAAAAAATTTACATCAATACAGTCAAGAACTTGAAAACACATTAAATCAATTATCAGAAGACTTAAATTCAGGAAGATTTAAGTGGAAAGAATTGGAAAATAAAGACAAAGTAGCCTTTGCACAACAAGTAAGTTCAATGAACGAAAATGCATTTTCTCAAATGGAAGATAATTTTCATGAATATTCAGGCCTAATTTATGATGGAGCATTTTCAGAGCATATCACCAACCAAGAAAAGAAAGGATTAACAGGAGAAGATGTAGATGAAGAAACAGCAAAGGAAAAAGCAGAAGAATTTTTAAAAACAGGAAATGAAGCAATATCAATAAAAAACATTTCTAATTTAGGATTATCAGAAAATGCAACAATTCCAGTTTATGATTTCTCAGTAGAAACAGAAGAAGGAGAAAATATAAATATCGGAATATCTAAAAAAGGTGCACACATCGTATATATGAATTCAAATAGAGATGTAAACACAGAAGCAATTTCTCAAGAAGAAGCAAACAAAAAAGGAAAAGAATATTTAGCACAAAAAGGGTTTGAAAATATGAAAGAAACTTATTATTTAAAACAAGAAGGAATAGTAACAATAAACTATGCTTATACACAAAATGAAGTTGTAATGTATCCAGATTTAATAAAAGTAAAAGTGGCATTAGATAATGGAGAAGTTTTAGGGATAGAAACAAGTGGATATTTAAACAATCATACACAAAGAGATACAAGCAAAATAAAAATCACAAAGGAAGAAGCTAAAAAAACATTAAACAAAGACTTACAAATACAAAGCGAAGGATTAGCATATATTCCAACAGAATGGAAAACAGAACTCTTATGTTATGAATTCAAAGGAAAGGTAGAAGATAGAGAATTTCTAGTCTATATAAATGCAGAAAATGGAAGGGAAGAAGATATATTAATAATTACCAATACACCTGATGGAACATTGACTATGTAATCTGCAAAACCATAAAACCATAAAAACAAAAAAGCCGTCATTATAACGGCTTTTTTACATTTTAAATTTCTTATAAATATCTCTTAAAATAATTTAACTACTTACAATCTATCCATCTCATAATGATATTTTAATTAATGTCTTTTATATGTATCCCTTGAAATTACTTCACTACTAACTTGTTGTCCATTCTTAAATAATGTTTTATAAGTAACAGCATTGATAGATGTAGCTGTTGAACTTGAAGTAGCAGAAATCTTAACCTGATAATCATCAGCAGTTGCTAAACCTCTAATTTGGAAATAGCAAACTCCATTCTCAACAGAACATAAAATCTTTATAGGGTAATTACGATTATTCTTAAATTGAAAATCAGTCAATCCCCATACAACAGTTGCATCCAAACCAGCACCTATATAAGAAGGTACGAATTGATGATTAAGTCTTTCAACAATTTCTAAATTAGCATATAAAGCAGCTTCATATAAAGTTGTAGAAACTTGGCAAATACCTCCAGCTAATCCATCTACAGTTTCACCATCTACATATATTGCAGCATCTTTATAACCAGCAGCAATAGTTCTTTCACCTACAACTTTGTTATATGAAAAAGTTTCTCCTGGCATTACAACAGTACCATTTATTTTATTTGCAGCTAAACGTAAATTAGTTGTTCTATTAGGGTTATTTACATACCTTGTAGAAAATTCTGAAAGTTGATCAGGGAAAGCTTCATTTCCAATCATATTTGTTGTAACATTTGGGGTCAAAACTTTCAAAGGAATTTCACACTCTTCTCCTTCTGCAGCATTTACCATTTGTTTTGCTTCATCTAATGAAATAGCAAAATCAATACCATCCTCACTAGGATAAAAAGCAAGTGGCTCAGGTGTAAAATATGCATCTTTGGCTTCTTTATGAACTTCATTATATATTGCATCCATATCTAAAGTCTTAGGAGTTTTTTCAATTGTTATCATATTAATAGGTTTATCTCTAAAATTTAAATTATTAATTTGACTTTTTACATATTCTTTCATCTCTGGAACATTAACTATATTACCTTTTCTACCTTTTGTTGCAACCAAAGTATTACCTTCAATATAATAGCTACTTTCAATAATAGTATCTGGCAAATTTGGAGAAATGTCTTCCAAAGTCTTAGTCAATTGTTCTTCATCACATGTAAATTTTGGTTCTATATCAGTATGAGCAACAAGTAATCTTAATGCTTGAAGACTGTTAACAAGAATGTTGCTTTTTTTATTTAAAGAATAAGCTTCATTAATAGCCGAATCTATATCAAAATTAGCACTAATTTGCTCTAGAGAAACCGAAGTTTCATAATCATTATGCTTTAAAATAATCTCATCAGAAGAATGTTCTTTTATAAAAGTTTCAATAGAATCCTTAGCAGATTCTTTTGATAAACCTGAAACATTTACACCTTTTATAAATACACCATTAGCAATAGTTTCACTTGTCGTATTATAAAAAGTAAAAACAGAAAAAGCTAATAACAAAAGTACAGGTATAAATAAAAGAGCAATTGAGACTTTTGAAAAAGTGCTAGTTTTTTTAGTATCCTCATAATTGTTAGTTTGTTTAGAAACTACTAAAGCTGTTGAATCTTTAGCTGATGGATTTTTAGCTTTTGATTCTTTAGCTGAGGAATCTTTAGTTGATGGATTTTTAACTGCTGATTCCTTAGTTGATGACTCTTTAGTTGTTGTCTTATTAACTGTTGATTTTTTATCTGTTGCTTCTTTTTTTTCTACGTTATTTTTTGCTCCCAACTTAAAATCTCCTTCTTTCAATCTTACTAAAACTAACTTATTATAACATATTTCTACACTATTTGTCATCAAAAATTGAACAAAAATAAAAATTTTATAAATTTAACATTTCAACCATATTATAGAACTTCATTCCATTGGAAGCTTTAAATAAAATAACATCAGATGAAGACATATTTTCTTTTAAAAATTCCACTATCTCTTCTTGTGTTTTATAATATTTTATTTTGTCTAACTCCATGCCAGCTTCACTAGCACCTTTTACAATATTAGCTGCTTCTTTTCCCATACATAAAAGCAAATCTATTTTATTTTTTTCTACTTCCTCACCAACTTTTATATGTAAATCTTCTGAAAAATCACCTAATTCTAACATATCACCTAAAACTGCAATCTTTCGAGGTTGATTGAATTTAGCTAAATACTGTAAAGAAGCTTTCATCGATTCATAACTTGCATTGTAGCTATCATTAATAACCTTTGTACCATTTTTCAAAGTAATAATTTCCATTCTTTTTTGAGTCAATTCAAAATTTTCAATTCCTTGCTTAATTTCTTCTAAATCTATATTTAACAACTCTGCTATCGTTACTGCACATAGAGAATTATAAATAAAATGCTCTCCACCTACAGGAACTTTTATTGTCTCATCTCCATATTTAAATTCACTATCATTGCTGTTCAACACGATATTTGTTGCCATTACATCACTTTGATTTTCTATTCCAAAAGTTTTAATATTTATTTGACTTTTATTTTCTTCATAATATTTATGTAACAAATCATTATCATTATTAATTACTAAATTTTTATCTTCCATTCCTTCTAATATTTCCATTTTAGCATTTAATATATTTTCTCTAGAACCTAAATTTCCAATATGTGAAGTTCCTATATTAGTAACAACAGAAATTGTAGGTTTAGCAATATTTGTTAAATAACGTAACTCACCCTCATGATTCATACCCATTTCAATCACTGCTGCTTCATGGTCATCTAATCTTAACAAAGTCAAAGGAACACCCAAGTGATTATTAAAATTGCCTTCAGTTTTTAAAGTCTTATATTTTTGAGACACAACATTTGCAACAATATCTTTTGTACTTGTCTTTCCTACACTTCCTGTAATTGCTATAACAGGAATGTCGTACAAACTTCTTTTATATGCTGCAAGCTGTCCCAATGCTTTTATAGTATCTTCAACTAAAATTATTGCAACATCTGAGAAATCTAAAGTAGCCTTAGTTTTGTTTTTAACATTTAATAAGTCTAAAGCATCAAAACCTTCTACTATCACAATATTGGCTCCAGCTTCTATTGCTTTGTCCCAAAGATTATTTCCATTAAAAGTCTCTCCCTTAATACCAACAAAAGTATCACCTTTTTGAATTTTTCTTGTATCAGTCAAAACATTTTTACACTCTTTATTGTAATCACCTACTATTAATTTTCCATTTGTCACTTTTAAAATATTTTTAACAGTTATTTTTTTCATAATTAATCGCATCCTTTATTTATTTTTTTGTTGTTGTGAAAACAATTTATACTATCTGTTTTATTCTTCGTTTTTTTTATAAATCCTTTTTTGTTGAAACATATAATTGAAAAGAGATAAATGAAAAAGTGAATCTAATTTGGAAAAAAGTTAAAAATCTGTATTAAAGGTATAGATTTTTTTGCTTTCATTTGCTATAATAAAATCACCAAGTTTTGGGAGGATGTCAAATGGTTTTTAAAGATTACTATAAAATATTAGGATTAGAAACAAATAGAGTAACAATGGATGAATTAAAAGTAGCATATAGGGCTGCTGCAAAAAAGCATCATCCAGATTTAAATGTAGGAAATAACTTAGCAGAAGAAATAATAAAAGATATAAACGAAGCATATAAAATTCTTTCTGTTCCAGCCACAAAAAGAAAATATGATAGAAAATGGAATTTATATGTTGGCAGAAAAAGTAATCTCTTTGACAAAAACGGAAATTCCAAAGAAGTTCTAAAAGGAATGTTATTTGGAAGTGATGTAGCAAGTCAAACAAAAAAAACATATAGAGGGAAACCAATAAAAGGAGAAAATATCGAAACCTCAATAAATATAAATATATATGAAGCTTTTCATGGCTTAGAAAAAAAGATATCATTAAAAAATGAAAAAGGAAAAACAAAAATTCTTGCAATTGAAATTCCAAAAGGAATTAGACAAGGAGAAAAAATACGACTAATAGGGCAAGGAAAAGCAGGAAAAAACGGAGGAAAAGCAGGAGACTTATTAATAAAAATAAACATACAAAATGACAAACAAAACAAACTAAAAGGTGAAAACATATACAACATTTTAGAAATAACTCCATGGGAAGCAGCACTAGGCAAAAAAATTGTAATTAACTCAATAGATGGTGAAGAAGCAAAAATTTATATACCACAAGGAACTCAAAGTGGTGAAAAATTCACGATACTAAATAGAGGCTATATAAAAGAAGATGGAACTAGAGGAAATTTAATTTTAGAAACAAAAATAATGGTTCCTAAAAAACTAACAAATGAAGAGAAAAAAATATTTGAAAAGTTGGACAAGTTATCAAACTATAATCCAAGGGAAGGAGATACTCATGGAAAATTTGCAAGGGAAACACTTCAGTATAACTGACCAAAAAGGAGTTAATACTGTCATTTACCAGATTAACAAAACAAGAAGAGAATATCTGAATAAATATCCTAAATTCACACTCGAAAGATTACAAAATACAGAAGAAATTGTTGGAGATTTAAGTAGAAAAACATACTATATTGATGAGCCACAAAAACAAGGAAATCAATTAGTTATGTTATCTTTCGGTGAAGATAATGTAATAGTAAATTCAGGTTTGTTAATAGGTAATGAAGTTAGAATAAGCAAAAAACCTTCACAACTTAAATTTAACACAATAAATCCTGAAGAAACAGAATATAAAGAATTCAATTATACTCCAAATTTAAAAAGGTCTATATCAATTATTGATTTAGATACAACAGAAGAAGTAAAACCAAAATTGTATTTTGATGAATCAACAAATGAAGTAAAAGGGAAATGTAAATTAAAACCATATAAATCTTATTTCGCATTTGAAATAAGAGAAGATAAATAAGGAGGATTATTTAAATATGACAGAAAAGACAAATGACCCAGCAGGATATACATACAATTTCAAACTTTGTGCAGAAGAAGTTTATAAAGATGAAAAAGGAGAATTAAACCGTAGAAACGGCTGGGAAATACCTAGAAAAGAAGGTATAGAAGAAATTATAAAAGGCAATTGTGAAGTAATAAAAATAGAAGACTCAAGAGAGAGAGCCGAATAAATTTCAGACAATAATATTAAATAATAGTCTAAAAATTAGTTTTAAAATAAATATTATAAAATTAATAAGCAAAAGAGAAGGTGAATAAATGAAGGGTTATAAAGTGAAAGGCGCAATTAGGCGAAACAAAAAAGCGTTTATTGTGTATGTAGTCATATGGATATTTATGGCAATATTTTTAATACCATCTTTAACATTTAGTTATGCAGCATTGACAAGAATACATACAGGTAATGCATTACAAGTTGCTTTGCAACAACTTGGAGAAACTATAACAAATCCAATACACGCTTTTGACTGCGTCGCAAAGTTTGGGGTAATACCAGAATATATAGGAACACTATTAGGAGCAACATTAATATATTCAATATTTTTCTTTATTGGATTTGTAAAAGCAGCACCAAAAAATGAATACACAGATATTGAACATGGTTCTAGTGACTGGAGTAAAAATGGAGAACAATATAGAATACTAGATAAGCATAAAGGAATCCTATTAGCAAAAGGAAATTACTTACCAGTTGATAAAAGAGGAAACGTAAACGTATTGGTAGTTGGACGGTTCAGGTTCTGGTAAATCAGCATCTTATTCAATTCCAAATGCATACCAAATGTTAGGTTCATATGTTTTCACAGACCCAAAAGGAGAATTATATGATGCAACAGCAGGATATTTAAGAGAACATGGATATGAAATAAAAGTATTAAACTTAGTTAGACCACAATATAGTGATGGATATAACCCATTAATGCATATAAATTCAGAATTAGATGTAGACGTTATAGCAAACACAATAGTAAAAGGACAAAAAGTAGAAGGCTCAAGTGCTGACCCATTCTGGGATGATAGTGCAGAAACATTATTAAAAGCATTAATATATTATCTAATTGCAACAAGACCAGAAGAAGAACAAAACTTAGCAAGCTGTGCAGAATTAGTTAGAGCAGCAAACTCAAATGGAGGAAGTAACTTATTAACAGACTTAATGTCTCAACTTCCATATGATCATCCAGCAAGAATGAATTATAAAAATATCGAAATAGCACCAGAAAAAACATACAGCTCAATACTAAGTTCTTTGCAATCAAAACTTGCAAAATTTGACTCTAAAGACATAGCAGAATTAACATCAACAGATACTATAAATTTTGATGAAATAGGAAACAAAAAAACTGCAGTTTATGTAATATCACCAGATACACATACAGCATATGACTTTTTATTAACAATATTTTTCTCGCAAATGATACAACAATTATATGACTATGCAGACCAAAATGGAGGAAAATTAAAAACACAAACATTCTTCATATTAGACGAATTTGCAAACATTGGACAAATACCAGACTTTGATAAAAAAATATCAACAAGTAGAAGTAGAAATATTTCATTCAGTGTTATTTTGCAAAATGTTGACCAATTAGAAGCAGTTTATGAAAAATCATATGAAACAATAATGGGTAACTGTGATACACATGTATTTTTAGGAAGTAACTCATTTAAAACACTAGAATATTTCTCAAAAGCACTAGGAGAAAAAACAATAGAAAGAGACAATATTTCAGTTAATAAAGATAGGAAAAACTTTAGAACAGGAAAAAGTGTATCTGACCAAGTTATGGCAAGAGCACTTATGACACCAGATGAATTAAGGAGAATGGATGTAGATGATTCCATAATTTTTGTAAAAGGTGTTAAACCAGTAAAGACAAAAAAATTCTACTATTTCGAAAGTCCTATGATAAAAGAATTACAAGCAGCACAAATAAGCCATAATGATATTGGAGAAATAGAAAGAGGAGAATGGCGAAAGTTCAATCCATATAATCCATATGAAGAAAAAACAGAAAAAGTAGAAGATTTAAAAGTAGAATCATTAGATGATTTATTTGAAATATCAGAAGAAAAAGATGAAGAAAATAAAAACGAACAAGTGTCAGAAAACAACATAATAGAAGAAACACCTACAGAAACTGAAAAAGAAGAACAAAAAACAGAAGAACCAGTAATGCCTCCACCAATAATAGATATAGACGATGGTGGAATAGATTTACAAAAAGAATTAGAAGCAAAATTTGATGAACTATTCGGACCAATTGACGAAGGTGATGAAAACCAAAACAATACTGGAACAGAGAAATAAGAACCTTGAACCTTGTTGTTTTTAACAATAAAAGTGGCAATCAAAGCCACTTTTTTTAACAAAACTATGCAGGAAGTTTGGAAATAATTACAATTTTTCAAACAGATTTATGCTTTAGAAGGGAATGAAATTAAAAATGAAATTTATACATATAGCAGACTTTCATTTTGATAGTCCATTTGTAAATTTATCAGACAAAGAAGGCTTAGGAGACCTATGTAGATTAGCACAGAGAAAAGCTTTAAAAAAAGTAATAGACTATGCAAAAGAAAATGAAGTGGAAGCGATATTTATCGCAGGAGATTTGTATGAACAAGCATATATAAGACAAACAACAATTGAATATATAAATAACCTATTTAAAGAAATTCCAGAAACAAAAATATATATAGCGCCAGGAAATCATGACCCACTTATAAAAAATTCATACTACAACAAATTCAAATGGAATGACAATGTAAAAATATTCACATCTAAAGTAGAAAAAGTGGAAACACAAGAAGCTGATATTTATGGATATGGATTTGATGATTATTATTGCAAAGATTCAAAAATAGAAGAATTAAAAATAGAAAACGAAAATAAAATAAACATCTTAGTAATGCATGCTGATTTAGATGCATCACAAAATCAAGAAAACCCATATAATCCTATTTCAAAAAAAGTATTAGAAGAAAAAAACTTCGATTATATAGCATTAGGTCACATACATAAGCCAAATTTTGAAGAAAACATCGTATACCCAGGTTCCGCTTTTCCGTTGGGATTTGATGAGCTAGGTGCACGCGGAATGGTAGTAGGAAAAGTCGAAAAAGGAAAAATAGAAAAAGAATTTATAAAATTAAAAGATATAGAATTTTATGAAGAAGAAATTGATGTAACAGAAATATTATCAAAAGAAGAATTAATTGAAAAAATAAATTCAGAAAAATTTGAAACCCTTGGTACAACTGTAAATAAATTAATAAAAATTACATTAAAAGGAAAAAGAAATTTTGAAATCGACCCATATGAATTATATAAATTTGTAACAAATGAAAAAATAATAAAAATAAAAAATCAAACAAATATCAACTATGACCTTGAAAAAATATCAAAAGAGACTTCTTTAAGAGGCATTTTTGCAAAGAAAATGCTTGAAAAGCTAGGGCGAGAAGAGAAAGAAGAAACAAAGAAAATCATAGAAAATGCAATTGAAATAGGCTTAGAGATTTTAGAATAACATGGAGGGAATTAAATTTGAAAATAGAAAAAATACAAATAAATGGATATGGTAAGTTAAAAGACAAAAACATAAAATTAGATGATGGCATAAATATAATTTATGGAGAGAACGAATCCCGGAAAATCAACACTTTTAAGTTTTATAAAAAACTCGCTATATGGCATATCAAAAAACAAAAAAGGCAAAGAAATATCTGACTTTGAAAAATATGCTCCATGGGGTGAAAATGACTTCTCTGGGAAATTAAAATATCAACTAGATGACAAAAATACATACGAAATTTTTCGAGATTTCCGTAGAAAAAATCCACAAATCTTTGACGAAAAAAAATCAGACATATCCAAACAATTTAATATAGACAAAACAAAAGGCAATGAATTCTTTTATGAACAAACAAAAATAGATGAAGAATTATTTAATTCTACCTTTTTAATAAATCAACAAGAAGTAAAATTAAATAATTCAAACCAAACAATGTTAATACAAAAAATATCTAACCTAGTAGGAACAGGAGAAGACAATGTTTCATTTAAATTAGCAATGAACAGACTAAATAGAAAACAATTAGACGAAGTAGGAACAGAGCGCTCACGAGAAAAACCAATAAATATATTAACAAGAGAAATAGAAGAACTACAAAACGAAAAAGAAGAACTAGAAGAATATAAAGACTTAAAATATGAAATAGAAGAAAACAAAAACACAATACAAAAAAGGATAAATGACTTAGAAAATAAACTAGAGCTTGCTAATAAAATAAAAAAAATAAATGACGAAAAAATAATAGAAGACGAAAAAATGAGAATACAAGAAAACATGCAAGAAGAAAACGAACAGAAAATATATAACTTACAAGAACAAAAAGAAGAAAAAGAAAATGAAGAAAAAAGAGTATCAGAAAAAAACAAAAAAATTAGAAAGCAACAAAAATCATTAAACTTGAAAATGATTTTAGGGACAATAATATTAATAATACTAAACATTTTACAATTTATTTTTATAAAAAATAAAATAATAAATTATATTTTTCTTCTTACAGTGCCAGCATTTTTAATTTTTTCAATTATTTTAAAAAATAAAATAAAAAATAAATTTAACAAAAACGAATTAGAAAATTTAAAAACTGAAAAAAACAAAATCGAAAATGAAATAGACATCATAAAAAACAACAATTCAAAAATAGAAAATGAAATAAGCAAAATGAAAACTGAAAGTCAAGAAAAAGTAAAAAGCCAAATAGATAGAATAAAAAGCAATGAGCAAACTCAAACATCCCAAGCAGAAATTGAAAATTTGCTATACTCAAAAAATATAAATAGCGAAATCGAAAACATTCAAAATCTAATAAGCAAAAACAAAATAAAAATGCATGAACTAAAACTTGACAAAGAAAACATAGAACCAAAATTAGACAACTTATCAAAACTAGAAGAAAAACTTGCAAACGACCAAGAAAAATTATCTAACATTCAAGACAAAGAAAAGAGTATAGAACTTGCAAAAGAAACACTATCAGACGCATATACAGAAATGAAAGAACAAGTAACTCCAAAATTCACAAAAAAACTATCAGAAAAAATAGAAACAATAACAAACGGAAAATACAAAAAAGCAATGTACAGCGAAGAAGAAGGCTTAATAGTAGAACTAGAAAATGGTAACTATGTCACAGCAAACAAACTTAGCATAGGAACAATAGATCAACTATATTTATCACTAAGATTATCAATGATAGATGACTTAACTAAAGAAAAATTACCAATAATAATGGACGAAAGTTTTGCTTATTATGATAATGATAGATTAAAAAACATATTAAAATATTTATCAGAAAGTTTAAAAGACAGACAGTCAATAATTTTCACATGCACCAATAGAGAAAAAGATATATTAGAAAACGAAGAAATAAAATTTAACTACATAGAAATATAAGCTATCTATCTGTTTAGAAGGTTGCAAAACATTTCTGAGATATGCTTTCACCAGCTTGCAGGAGACTTCTTGCTTAGATATATTAAAGAAGCGGAAAAATTCCGCTTTTTTGGTTTTCATATATTGACTTTTTCTCTAATTTATGTTATTATAATTGTCGTCTATGATATTTGGGTCAGTAGCTCAGCTGGATAGAGCACAGGCCTTCTAAGCCTGGGGTCGGGGGTTCGAGACCCTCCTGGCTCACCATAATAATAAATACCTGTAGAATAAAGATACATGTCCAGTATCTTTTTTTTTTACATATACAATAGGGCAAAGTTTCTTTATTATCAGGAGTCCTCACTTGTAATCTTTGATTACATAAGCGGGGGCAGGCTTTTATATAAATATAAAAAGAAAGGAAGACGACCATTATGTTTGATAAATTAGAACAAGTAGAAAAAAGATATGAAGAACTTACAAAAATGATAAGCGACCCAGAAGTAATAGCAAACCAATCTGAGTGGCAAAAACTAATGAAAGAACATGCAAGCATAGAAGATGTAGTAAAAAAATATAGAGAATACAAAAAAACAGAACAAACAATGAATGAAGCAAAAGAAATGATGGAAGACAAAGAATTAAAAGAACTTGCAGAAGCAGAATACTATGAATCAAAAGAAAAGCTTCCAAAAATAGAAGAAGAACTAAAAGTGCTATTAATCCCAAAAGACCCAGACGACGACAAAAACATAATATGCGAAATAAGAGGAGGAGCAGGTGGAGAAGAGGCAGCTCTATTTGCAGGCACATTATTTAGAATGTACTCAATGTATGCAGAAAGAAAGCATTGGAAATTAGATGTATTAAATGAAAACGAAACAGAACTAGGTGGCTATAAAGAAATATCATTTATGATAACAGGGAAAGGTGTATATAGCAGACTAAAATTCGAAAGTGGAGTCCATAGAGTTCAAAGAGTTCCAGACACAGAAAGTAGTGGAAGAATACATACATCAACAGCAACAGTAGCAGTATTGCCAGTAGTAGAAGATGTAGAAATAGAAATAAATCCAGCAGACATAAAAATGGAAGTATTCAGAGCATCAGGAGCGGGAGGACAACACATCAACAAAACATCTTCAGCCGTAAGATTAATTCATGAGCCAACAGGAATAGTAGTAGAATGTCAAACAGAAAGATCTCAATTTCAAAACAAAGACAATGCAATGAGAATGTTGAAAACAAAATTATATGATATGGAAAAGCAAAAACAAGACAGTGAAGTTGCAAATGCGAGAAAATCACAAGTAGGTTCAGGAGACAGAAGTGAAAAAATAAGAACATACAACTATCCTCAAGGAAGAATAACAGACCATAGAATCGGAATGAGTATATATCAAATGGAAAACTTCTTAAATGGGGATTTAGACGAAATGATAGACAATTTAATAGCTGCAGATAGAGCAGAGAAATTAAAAGGTGAGGAAGAGTAAGAAGCTAAACTACTAGCACAATAAAAACCTACTCATACCAACGCACTCAAAGTTTGTGAGTGAATTTCTTAAAAGTTGTCTAAAATATAAAAAAATAGAACTAGATAACTTACAAAGGAGAAATCTAGTTCAATAAACAAAAAATAAAACATATAAATATATGATTTATTAAGGAAATTGTAGCAAAAGAAACGATAAAAGTCAATAAAAATCGAAAAAAATAATACAATTATTTTAAAAACAAGGTAGAAAATTGCAAATCTTATGATATAATTATGGCAAAATGAATATAAAAATAAAAACTAAGGAGGAAATTTTATGGGAGAAGAACTAAAACAAAAACTTTTCAAAAACAAAAAAACTGGATGGGAAGGAATGTCAGAAGAAGAGAAAAGAGAAATATACAATTATGCTCAAGGCTATATGGACTTTTTAAATAAAGGAAAAACAGAAAGAGAATTTGTAGCAGAAGCAAAAAAAGTAGCAGAATCAAAAGGATTTGTAGATGTATTAAAATGCGAAACTTTAAAACCAGGAGACAAAGTTTATTACATCAACAGAGACAAAAGTATGTATTTAGCAGTAATAGGAGAAAAATCAATAGAAGAAGGAATCAACATTGTAGGAGCACATGTTGATTCACCAAGACTAGACCTAAAGCCAAACCCATTATATGAAGATGGAGAATTGGCATATCTAAAAACACACTATTACGGAGGAATAAAAAAATATCAATGGACAACAATTCCATTAAGCTTGCATGGAGTAATAGTAAAACCAGATGGTGAAAAAATATATGTAAATATAGGGGAAGGACAAAACGACCCAATATTTACAATAACAGATTTATTACCACATTTAGCACAAGACCAAATGGAAAAGAAACTAAAAGAAGGAATAGAAGGAGAAAACCTAAACCTATTATTAGGAAGCATTCCTTATGGAAGTGAGGAAACACCAGAACGTGTAAAACTAAATGTATTAAACATATTAAATCAAAAATATGGAATAACAGAACAAGATTTAACAAGTGCAGAAATAGAAATAGTACCAGCATTTAAAGCAAGAACACTTGGATTAGACGGAAGCATGGTAGCAGCATATGGACAAGACGATAAAATATGTGCATACACATCACTTACAGCAATGTTAGAATTAGACCATGTTGAAAAAACAGCAGTATGTATATTATCAGACAAAGAAGAAATCGGAAGTATGGGAAATACAGGAATGGAATCTCATGTATTCGACTACTTCATATCAGAGCTATTAAACAAAACAGGAATAAATAGACCAAACTTATTAGACAAAGTATTTTGTTATACTAAAATGTTATCAGCAGATGTTGATGCAGGATTTGATCCAATATATGCATCAGTATCAGACAAATTAAATGCAGGATTCTTAGGAAAAGGAATGAGCATCAACAAATATACAGGAGCAAGAGGAAAATCAGGAGCATCAGATGCCAATGCAGAATTTGTAGCATATGTAAGAAAAATAATGGAAGAAAACAACATAAAATATCAAGTAGCAGAATTAGGAAAAGTTGACATAGGCGGTGGAGGAACAATAGCTTATATTTTAGCAAACAAAGGAGCAGATGTAATCGACTGCGGAGTTCCACTACTATCAATGCATGCACCATATGAAGTAACAAGTAAATATGATGTTTACTCAGCGTTTAGAACATATAAAGCATTTTGGGAAGCAAAATAAAAGTCGCATATAAAAACGAAAATGAGGGAAAATTATGAAAGATAAAGTAAAGCCAAAAACATTACCTGGTTTTATGGAATTACTTCCAAAAGACCAAATATTGTTCAATAAAATGAAAGAAACAATACAAAAATCGTATGAAAAATATGGATTTTCACCACTAAACACACCAATAGTTGAAAGCGCAGATGTAATACTTGCAAAAGCAGGGGGAGAAACCGAAAAGCAAATTTATAAATTGAAAAAAGGTGATAATAATTTAGCTTTAAGGTTTGACTTAACAGTACCATTAGCCAAATATGTTACACAATACTATGACAAATTAAGTTTTCCATTTAAAAGATATCAAATAGGAAAAGTATATAGAGGTGAAAAGGCACAAAGAGGAAGATACAGAGAATTTTATCAATGTGATATAGACATAATAGGAGATGGAGAATTATCAATAATAAATGACGCAGAAATGCCAGCAGTAATTTACAATACTTTTAAAGAATTAGGATTTGATAAATTCACAATATGCATAAATAACAGAAAAATATTAAATGGACTATTCTCAAGTTTAAATTTAGAAAACCAAACTTCAGATATTCTAAGAACAATAGATAAAATAGAAAAAATAGGTTCAACAGCAGTAAAAAGAGAACTAAGCCAAATAATCCAAGACGATAAAGTAGAAAAAATAATGGAATTTATCAAAATAAGTGGAAGCAATGATGAAAAAATACAAGCACTAGAAAATATGAAAATAGAAGATGAACTTTTCATAGAAGGATTAAAAGAATTAAAAGAAGTTGTTAAATTCATAAGAATTTTTGAAGTACCAGAAGAAAACTTCAATATAGACTTAACAATTGCAAGAGGATTAGACTATTATACAGGAACTGTTTATGAAACATTTTTAGATGAATATAGACAATTTGGAAGTATATGTTCAGGAGGAAGATATGACAATTTAGCAGGATACTACACAGAAAGAAAAATGCCTGGAGTAGGAATATCAATTGGATTAACACGATTATTCTTTTTACTAATAGACAATGGAATAATCTCATCTGAAAATGAATCTATTTCAGACGTATTGATAATTTCAATGACAGAAGATTATGAATACTGTGCCAAAATTGAAACAAAATTAAGAAACAAAGGAATTAAGGTACAATCAAATATAGAAAACCAAAAGATTGCAAAAAAATTCAAATATGCAGATAAAATGAAATTTAAATATGTTATCATAATTGGTGATGATGAAGTAAAAAATAATGTAGTTACATTAAAAAATATGATTACAGGAGAGCAAAAAACAATAGATATAGAAAATATAGAAAAAGCTTTTTAAGCCTTTCAGAGTATTAACAATCCCCAGATATTTTTCTGGGGATTGTTTGCCATAGACAACAAGGTTTTGGGGATCCACTTGCAATCTTTGATTGCATAAGTGGGACAGGTTCTTATTATGGATATAAAATAAAAAGATGCTCTAAGCTTTGCAATCACAAATACTTGCAAAATTCCAAAAAACGATGTAAAATCAAAAAGGAAAATCCGACAAACCATACGGAAGCAACAATTGTGAATTTTTTGTGAAAAGCTTTACAATAAATTTATAACATGATAATATAACAAGCAGAATAATATAATGAAGGAGGAATATCTTGTGATTGAGGTAAAAAACGTTACAAAAAAATATGGAAACGTCTTAGCATTAGATAACATAAGCTTTAATATCAAAGAAGGCGAAATCATAGGATTACTAGGACCAAACGGTGCTGGAAAAAGTACAACAATGAATATTATAACAGGATATATCGAGCAAACAAGTGGAGAAGTTACAGTAGCAGGTTATAATATGTTAAAAAAAGCTAAAAAAGCTAAAAGAGAAATAGGCTATATGCCAGAGGGAGTGCCTTTGTATACAGATTTAACAGTAAAAGAATTTGTAACATATATGGCAGAACTAAAAAAAGTAGATAAAAAAACAAGAAAAGAACAAGTGAAAAAAGTAATAAAAGAGACAGGACTAGAAGATGTTCAAAAAAAATTAATACGTAATTTATCTAGAGGATATAAACAAAGAGTAAGTATGGCAGGAGCCCTAGTAGGAGATCCTCAAATACTAATCTTAGACGAACCAACAGTAGGACTAGATCCTAAACAAGTAACAGAAATAAGAGCATTAATCAAAAAGTTTGGAGAAAAACATACAGTCATATTAAGTTCACACATATTATCAGAAGTAAGTCAAATATGTAATAAAGTAATAATAATAAATAAAGGTAAAATAGTAGCAATTGATACACCAGAAAACTTAGAAGCAAAAGTATCAGGAAGCAATAGCATATATGTAACAGTAGAAGACAAAGAAAACAAAATGAAAGGAATAAAAAGTAAAATAAAAGGACTAAAATCAATAAAACTAATTAAAAAGAATGAAGACAAAACAAAAGAATATATGCTAGAAGCAGAAAAAGATGTAGACTTACGAAAAACAGTATTTGAAAAATTTGCAAAAGAAGGAATAACAATATTTGAAATGAAAAAAGCAGATGCAACACTAGAAGATGCATTCATGAAAATAATAGAAAAGGGAGGTAAGAAATAAAAAATGGGAGCAATAATAAAAAAAGAATTCAAATCATATTTCCTATCACCAGTAGGATATGTATTTATAGGACTATTTTTAATAATGTTTAGTATATTCTTTTATACAGATGTAGTAAGCTACGGAAGAACAAACTTTGAATACATATTTTATTCAGGTTCAACAATATTAACATTCATTGTACCAATATTAACAATGAGAACATTTGCAGAAGAAAGAAAAACAGGAGTTGAACAATTATTATTAACATCACCAACAAGTATAACAAAAATAGTAATAGCAAAATTCATAGCAGCATCATTAATAATATTAATAACAGAACTATGCACAATGTTATACTTCGGAATACTATGCTTCTTCGGAATGCCACACATACAAACAGCATTAATAACATTACTAGGATTTTTTATATTAGGAATGGCATACATTTCATTTGGAATATTAGCATCAAGTATAACAGAGAACCAAATAATAGCAGGAGTAATAACAATAGGTTTCTTCATCTTAATGTGGTTCTTACCAGACTTTAATAGTATATTTTCAAACTTTTCTTTAATAAATATATACACAAAATTCCCTGAGGGACAAATAGATATAGCAAACACAGTAACATTAATTACATTCACAATAATGTGTTTACTATTAACAATAATATTTATGCAAAGAAGAAAAAGTGTAAGATAGGGGGGAATAAAGTGAAAGAAGAAAATAAAAAAAATACAGCTAAAAAAGCTTCAAATACTAAACAAACTAACGCAAAAGAAAATGAAAAAAAAGCATCAACTAACACAAACAAAGGAGCTTCAAAACCACAGGCTAAAGAAGCAAAACAAAATACAAACAAAAAGGCTTCAAATACAAAGCAAGCCAATACAAAACCAGCTTCAAAACCACAAGCTAAAGAAGCAAAGAAAAATACAACAAAAGAAACTCCAAAAGCAACAACGAACAAAAAAGAAGCTTCAAAATCACAAACTAAAGAAGTAAAGAAAGACACAACAAAAGAAAATTCAAAAGCAACAACAAACAAAAAAGAAGTTTCAAAATCAAAATCTAAAGAAACAAAAAAAGCTTCAAAAAATAAAAAAGATAAAAAAGCTAAAAAAGAAAAAAAATCAAGTAAATTCATAGAAATCATAAAGAAAAGATGGCTAATTCAAGGAACCACAACAACAATATTAGTCTTAGCAATAGTAGCTGTATTTATAGCAATCACAGTAGTATTACAAAGCTTGGAATTAGCACCAATAGACTTAAGCCAAGAGCAATTATATACTTTATCAGATGAAGTAAAAGAAAAAATAAAAAACCAAGACATAAAATCAGATGTAAACATCTACTTTGTTGGAACATCAGATGATGATCCAAACTTAGATTTAGCAAAACAATTTAAAAATGTAAACGAACACATCAAAGCAGAAAAAATCGACATAAATGAAAGAGTAGACATTGCAACAAAATATGAACTTACAGACAATTCAAGTCAAGGAATAATAGTTGAATGTGGTGACAGATCAAAAGTTTTAACAGCACAAGATTTATCTACATATGATTCAAACTCAGGAGAAACAATAAGTATAGCAGATGAAAAACTTGCAACATCAATAATAGCTGTTACAACAGAAAAACTACCAAAAGTATATTTCCTAAATGGATATAGTGCTTATTCATTACAAATGGGAATGTCATACCTAAACATGTTCCTATCTAATGAAGTAACAGAAGTAGATTCATTTGACATTTTATCAACAGGAAAAGTACCAGATGATTGTGATACATTAGTAATAGTATCTCCAAATAAAGACTTTGACGAAGTTGCAAAAAATGCAATAAAAGATTATATATATCAAGGAAAAAATATATTATGGTTCAATGGAGCAACAGGACAAAAAACAGAAACACCAAACATAAACGAAATACTAGCAGAATATGGAGTAGAACCATTTAGTGTTGGAGCAATTAGAGAAACAGATTCAACAAAAATGATAACAGACGGAACAAATTCAGTACCAGACATAATAATGCCAAATGTAATGCCAGCAACACCAACAAAAAATGCAACAAGTCTATTAATGATAAATCCAACAAAATTGAACATAATAGAAGATAGTGATAAATTAGAAGAATTAAAAGTTAAATCAACAACACTATTACAAGCAAGTGAAGGATCATACTTTAGAAGTAACTTTGCAAACACAGTAAACAACATCACAGAAGGAGACGAAAAAGGTCCATTTACAATAGGAGCAGAATTAGACAAAACAGTACAAGAAGGAAACTCTGACGAAGGAAAGCCAGAAAAGAAATCAAAATTAATACTTTATGGTGAAAGCCAATTTATAACAGACATGCCACTATTCAGTAGCTCACAAGCAGGAGCAATAACATATGCATACAACAAAGTATTAGCAACAGACTCAATAGCATATTTAGTAGATAGAGAAGAAGATATAACATCAAGAAAGAGCACTGGAACAGTAACATATACAGCAACAGAACAACAAAATGCAATAATCATGGCAGTTATATTTGGAGTTCCAGTATTAATAATAATAATTGGAATTGTAGTATGGCAAGTAAGACGTCGTAAAAAATAATAAATTTTAAAAACTCTCATATACTAATATGGGGGTTTTTATTTATGAAAAAAGTTTTAAAAGTAGTATATGTAATAATCGGAACATTAATAGGTGCAGGCTTTGCATCAGGACAAGAAATATATTTATTCTTTTACGTATATGGCAAAAAGGGAATAATAGGACTTGCTCTTGCAGCAGTAATAATGAGTATAGTCATAAACAAAGTACTAAAATTAGTAAAAAAATATCATATAAAAAACTACAAAGAATTTTTAGAAATATTAATCCCAAAGAGTTCAAAAAGAAAATATTTAAACTTAAAATATATAACAAACAATGTAATAAACAAATTCGTATTAATAACATTCTTCATAATGATAGCAGGATTTGGAACATACTTTGAAGAAAGACTAGGAATAAACCACATAATAGGAAGTAGCATTTTAGCAATACTTTGCTTTTTTATTTTTATGAAAAATGTACAAGGAGTAGTAAAAGCAAACAGCATAGTAGTCCCATTTTTAATAATAGCAGTTTTATTAATAGGAGTAATGACAATAAAAACATCTATTGTAAACATTCAGCTTATAGAAGCAGAAAAGAAGCGGATGGTTAATAAGTAGTCTATTATATGCTGGATATAACAGCATATTAATAATACCAGGCCTAATAACACTAGAGCAATTTTTAGAAGACAAAAAACAAATACGAAAAATATCAATATTAACAGGAATAATAACAATAATACTAGGAACAATCTTGTTCATAACATTATCAAATGTAGGAAAACAAATAAAACAAATAGAAATGCCAGTAGCATACGTAGTTTCAAACATGTCACAAATCATACAAATAATTTATGGCGCAATCATAAGTCTTTCAATATTCACAACATCAGTAACATTAGGAAATAGCTTTTTAGTAAGCATAAAAAATAGAAGAACACTTGTAGCAATATTAATTTGTATAATAGGAGTACTCTGTTCAAATATAGGATTTGCAAATTTAATAAATGCAGCATATCCATTGTTTGGAATTTTAGGAGTAATCCAAATCTTTCAATGTCTAAAACAAAAATAAGATGTAACACATTTGCTTTTTTGAATTAAAACAACAACTAAAACAACACATTTTCTTTTTTGAATTAAAAAAGCATCTAAAACAATACATTTGCTTTTTAACTTAAAATATAGTAAAATGGACGCAAGTGAAAACCTAACAAAATAGGAGACAAACAAATGAAAGATTTGTGGGCAGAAACAAAAGAAAAGCCTAAAGATAAAAAGAAAATATTAATAATAGCTCTAATAGCTATACTTGTTATAGCTTTTATTGTCATACTTATTTTTTATATAAAAAATGAAAACATAAGACTTTGGATAGACAAAAACATACTAAGAAAAGAAATATTACAAGAGCAAGTGGCATACATAGAATTAGAAGATGAAAATGCACAAAGTTATGCATACAGTCAATATCTAGGAGTATTATCAAAAAACAACTTTGATATCTATAACTCATCAGGAAACAAAGAAGCAACACTTGACTTACAAATCACAACACCGCTATTTAGTGCAAACGACAGATTTTTAGCAGTAGCAGACAAAGGCGGACAAAAAGCATATTTAATAACAAATAAAATTGTACAATGGGAGAAAAAAGTAGAAGGAAACATCTCTCAAATATATGTAAATAAAAATGGATTTGTAGCAATAGTCATAACAAACACAATATATAAAACAGTAATCGAAATGTACAATCCAGAAGGTGAACAACTATTTAGAACATTTTTATCTTCAACTTTAACATCAGATATAAGCATATCTGATGACAACAAATATTTAGCCATAGCAGAAATTGATACATCTGGTACAACTATTCAATCAACAGTAAAAGAAATATCAGTAGAAAAATCACAACAAGACTCAACAGAATCAATAGAAAAAACATACAAATCTGAATCAGGAAGATTAATAACAAATATAAGCTATCAAAATAAAAATAAATTATTATGTATGTACACAGACGCAATTTCAATAATGAGTGATGGCAAAGAAGAAGTAATAAATCAAAACACAGATAAAAGAGTAAACTTCTCATCAATCGAATTATCAAATAGTAGTGTCATATTAGAAGAAAAATCTTCAGGGCTATTCACAGCAGATTCTATTTTAAGAATTATAAACTCAGAAAACAGAGAAGAAAAAGAATATAAAGTAGGAGAAGTAACAAAAAATTTATATGCAAGAGAAGACATGATAGCATTAAACTTAGGAACTGAAATAGAATTTGTAAATAGCGGAGGATGGCTAGTAAAAAAATATATAGCAAACCAAGAAATAACAAATATAGTATTATCAAACCAATTAGCAGGAATCGTATATAGAAACAAAATAGAAATAATAAAATTGTAAAGGAGAAAACTATGGTTATAGGTATCATTTTAGATATAGTAATATTAGCACTCATCGTATTATCAACCTATTTAGGATATAGAAGAGGATTTGTAAATTTGGCTGTAAAATTAGTAGCATTGGTAATTTCAATCTTGGTAACAGTCGTATTATATAATCCCATCGCAAACTTAGTAATAAATGTAACAAGTGTCGACGAAACATTAGAAAATCATATATATGAAAAAGTAATGACAATGATGGAAGACGAAAACAACCAAGAAAAAAATTATTTAGGAATAACAGTAGAACAAGCACGAAGCGGATTGCTACCAGTTGCAGCCAGAGAAATGTCAATAAACATAATACGTTTAGCAGTATTTATAATACTTTTACTAGGCATTCGAATAGCAGTAAGATGCATAAAAACACTTGCAGACTTCATAGCAAAACTTCCAATACTAAAACAATTTAATAAAATTGGAGGAGTATTGTATGGAATTATTCGAGGAATACTAATAGTATTTATAGGATTAACAATAGTTCAATTTATAACAAATGTAAATCCTCAAAACATTGCATATCAAACAATAGAGAAAACTTATGCGACAAAAATAATGTATGAAAACAACGTAATCAATATGTTATTTAAGTAGAAAAAACTTCGAACGAACTTTAAATCAAAATGTAGTATTACAATTAATGTAGAACAAAAACAAATAGAACAAACTTTAGGGAAAAATATGTTGCAAAAAATGTAAAATTTTGATATACTACCGATACGAGTAAATTTTAGGAGTGAATAATTTGGGAAAAAATAAAGGAAAAAGAGCTCTAGAAACAAAAAAAGACAAAAAGAAGAAAAACAAGAAAAAAGAAGAGCATAAAATATTAAAACTATTCATTATAATAATACTATTAATATTAATAGCACTAGCAAGTAGATTTGTTTATTATACATATAAAAACGGTGGAGGACTACAAGGAGTTTTAGCTACAGCATTAGGACATGATGAAAACACTAAAAAGAATTTACCAGAATTCAAAGCATTATTAATGGGAATAAGTATAGATATAGATACAAAACTAACAGATACAATAATAGTAGCATCATATAATCCAAACACACAAAAAGCAACAATGATGTCAATACCTAGAGATACTTTTGTTGGATATAGTGAAAAAAAGGCAACAGGAAGTGACAAAATAAATGCTATATACTCTATAAAGAATGGTCCCGAAGGTGTTCTTGAAGAAGTAAATGAATTAACAGACTTAGACATAAAATACTATGCAGTAGTAGAAACAGATGCATTAGTAAAATTAGTAGACGCAATAGGTGGAGTAACATTTAATGTTCCAATAGATATGAAATATGATGACCCCACACAAAATCTACACATAGACTTAAAAGCAGGAGAACAAGAAATAGACGGTGCCAAAGCAGAACAACTACTACGTTTCAGACATAATAACAATGGTACAAGCTATCCTGCAGAATATGGAGACAACGACATTGGAAGAATGAGAACACAAAGAGAATTTATGTCAGAAACAATGAGACAAACCCTAAAAGTAGAAAACATATTCAAATTAGGTCAAATATTAGACATAGCAAAAGAATCAATAGAAACAAACATAAACTTCAATGACGCAAAAGACTATTTACCATATCTAGTAGAATTTAAAACAGAAAATTTAGTAAGTGACACATTACCAGGACAACCTAAAATGATGAATGATTTATGGTTCTATAAATGTGACGAAAAAGCAACAAAAGAACTAGTAAACAAATTGTTCTATAAAAGAGACAACGCAGAAGGAGAAGATACCAACACAACAAATACAACAAACACAACATCAAAAACAAACACAACTTCAGCAGAAAACAAAACAAAAGAACAATTGAACATTCAAATAGTAGATGGAACAGGTGGAACAGACAAATATGAAAAAGCAATACAAGCATTAGAAGCAGCAGGATTTAAAGTAACAAAACCAACCACAACAACAAGCAAAAGCAAAAAGAAAACAAATACAACACCAATAACATCTTCAAGAACAGTTATAACAAATCAAAAATATGCAAATGACGAGATAATAAATGAAATAAAAACAGTACTTGGAACTGGTGACATATCAAACAATGCATCAACAACAAGTCAGTCAGATATAAGTATAACAATTGGTACAGATTATCAATAAAAAATTAGAAAGCATTCTAAAAACTTGAAACTTATTGTTATAGACAATAACTTATAAATATAAAAAAGGGGCATTATTAAAAATGCTCCTCTTTTTGTCATAAACAAAGAATTCCTTATTTATAAAAAAACTCCCACTACCTAAGGCAGTGAGAGTATATCACAAAATCAATTAATTACATATGTTTAGAAACACTCCTTATTAAAACTACAACAAGTGCAAGAATAATTAAAACAGCACAAGCAATTCCAATCTTTACAATCAAATCAGAATAAATGGATTTTTCAACATCATGTGAAGCCAAAATATCAGTTGAATATGAAATACCATCAACAGTATATGTAGCAGTACCAACTTTCTGATTTGCAGAAATAGGAGCTTTCAAATTTTGATCCAAAGAAATATTAGGTTCAATAGAATCTAAATTCTCAGAAGCATTAGCCAAAACCTTAACATCTTCTTTAAAAACTAAAGGTAAATCACGAGTTTCTTCAGAAGCATTTTTAATAGTATAGTTTTGAGCAACATCATCTTTTTTGCAAATAGTATCTATTTTAAAATTATTAAATCCATATTCATAAAGGTCAATTGTATTTAAAGAGCGAATACTTGAGCCATCTTCTGCTACCTCAGCACCCAAAATCACACAAGTTAATTCCATATTATCTTTTTTAGCAACAGAAACTAAGCAATTTCCAGCCTCAGTAGTAAAACCTGTTTTTCCAGCAATAGCATAAGGATAATAGTAATTGTGTCTGCTAGAAGAATTAGGAACTAAAATATCAACAGTAGTATTAAAATCTCTTTCAGGAGCAAAAGAAGTAGCTGGTAGAACGCAAGAACGCAAACTAGAAAAATGTCTAAAAGTAGAATTCTTCATACAATATCTCATAATTAAAGCTAAATCATGAGCTGAAGAATAATGGTCATCCTCTTGTTTTCCACTTGGGTTAAGAAAATGTGAATTCTTGCAGCCAATTTCATTTGCCTTTTCATTCATCATATTAGCAAAATTTTCGATAGAACCACCAACATGTTCAGCTAAAACATTAGCAGCATCATTAGCAGAGTGAACCATCAAAACCTCTAATAAATTTTGAACAGTCAAAGACTCTCCAACTTTGATATCTCCAATAGAATATCCTGGTAAAACAGAAGTAATAGCATCTTGGCTAGCAGTTGCCATATCAGACAATTGGCAATTTTCAATAGAAAGAATAGCAGTCAAAATTTTAGTAGTACTTGCAGGGTACATTCTATTATCCATATTTTTATTATAAAGAACACTGCCAGTATAATTATCAATCAAAACGGCGGCAGGCGAAGCAATCTCGGGCATTGAATCATCAGCAAAAACAGAATTAGCCATATATGGAAGACTAACTGTTGCTAAAATGAAAACAATCAAAAAAGCCACGCAAACTCTTCTCAAACAATTCATCAAAAAATCATTCCCTTCTCAAAATAAAATTTATATAAAAATCTTAAATTCCATACCCATAAATAATATATCATTTTTCGACAAAATTCAATAGTTAAAAAATCAATACATCATTTAGTAAAAATCAATAGTTAAAAAATTAATACATCAATTAAGCAAAATCCAATAAAAAAACAAAACATCAAAGGAGGAATAAAAATGAAGAACCTAACAAAAAAGCAAAAAATAATAATAGGTGTAGCTTTGTCAATAGTAACAATACTATTACTAAGCTATGTTTACTCAAGAGAAAGTAGTACAATAGAAAACCAAAATCTAAGCACATATGAAGAAGAAAATAAAGAGGAAGAAGAAAAAGAAGAAACAACAAAAAACGAAATAATAGTTCATGTTGCAGGAGCAGTACAAACAGAAGGAATAATGCTATTACAAGAAGGAGATAGAATAAGTAATGCAATAGAAAAAGCAGGAGGTACAACAGAAGAAGCAGACATGACACAAATTAATTTAGCAACACCAGTAGAAGATGGAATGAAAATATACATACCAAAAAAAGGAGAGCAAATAGAAAATATGGAAGAAACAAATTCAGCAAAAGAACAATCTAACCAAGAAACCACAAGCCAAAACAATAACAAAACCAAAACAAAAATAAACATAAACAAAGCAACACAAGAAGAGCTAGAAGAACTTCCAGGAATAGGTCCATCAACAGCAAACAAAATAATACAGCACAGAAAAGAAAATGGAAACTTTAAATCAGTAGAAAACATAAAAGACGTATCAGGAATAGGTGAAGCAAAATATAACTCAATAAAAGATTTGATTACTGTGTAATTTAATGTTATAATCATTTTATCATATAAAAAAGGAGAAGATATATGTTTGGACAAGTAATATTGCTAATAATCTTAATTGCATTAAACGGAATATTCTCAGCATCAGAATTAGCATTTCTATCAGTAAATAAATATAAATTAAGAGAAGAAGCAAAAAAAGGAAATAAAAAAGCAATAAGAATAGAACAATTAGTAAACAATCCAAGTAAATTCCTAGCAACAATACAAATAGGAATTACATTAGCAGGATTTTTAGCCAGTGCATTTGCAGCAGAATCATTCGCAGAAGTAATAGTTCAATCATCAGCATTTGCTGGGCTAGTAGCAAGTATAGGATATGGAATAGTAAAACCAATAATAGTAGTACTAGTGACTGTAATATTATCATACTTCACATTAATATTTGGAGAACTTGTTCCAAAAAGATTAGCTTTAGCATATCCAGACAAAATAGCATACAAAACAGTAGGACTAATACGAACAATAAACAAAATATTCACACCATTCGTATGGATACTAACAAAAACAACGAACCTAGTATCAAAATTATTAGGCATTGATGAACACGAAGAAGAGCAAATAACCGAAGAAGAAATCAAAAAAATAATAATAACAGGACGAGAAGAAGGAGCAATAGAATCAGGAGAGAAAAAATTAATATTTAACGTATTTGAATTTAATGACACACCAGTAAGAAAAGCAATGACAAGAAAAAACAAAATGGTAATGGTCGACATAGACTCAAACAAAAAAGAAATATTAAAAATAGTAAAAGAAAGTAAATACACCAGAATTCCAGTATACAAAGACGAAAGGGACAATGTAATAGGAATAATAAATATAAAATCACTACTATTGCATTACTCAAAAAAATCAGAAATAGACTTAAAAGAAATAATGTATAGTCCAACATTCGTAACACCAGAAGAAAAACTAGACGACGTATTTCGCATGATGCAAAGATCAAGACAAGCAATAGCAGTAGTAAAAAAAGGACACGAAGTAGTAGGTCTAATTACCCTAGAAGACGCCATAGAAGAAGTCCTAGGAAATATATATGACGAATTTGACGAACAAAGTGATAGAGAAAGACAAAACAAAAACAATCAAGAGTTTTAGCGGTTGCTAAAACTCTTTTTAATCTCCTTAAAAATTTCCTCATGAATATCATCAATAGATCTAATCTTTCCATCTTTAATGCAATTAATCTCATACCAATCATAATCTTTAGCCACCTCACAAGCAGCATTATAAGAATCTATCAGATGATTTTTATCACTTTCATGAATATCCTTTTTAGAATCATGAGTAAATTTATTTTCTCTATTAGCCATAAGTTTTAAAGAAAACTCTATAGGCATATTCAAAAAGAAAACCTCAGATGGAATAGGAAGGCCAAGAATATTAAATTCAAAATCCCATAGCCATTTCATAAACTTATCACGTTCAGATTTATCCTGAATCTTACCAGCTTGATGAACCATATTAGAAGTGCTATACCTATCAGACAAAATAATACCACCATCATTATAATAATTTTCAAAATCCTTCTTAAAAGTAGCATATCTATCAACAGCAAAAAAAGTAGAAGCTGCATATGCACTGACATCCTTAGCATTTTTGCCGAATTCACCAGATAGATACATCTTAACCAAAGAAGAACTTGGGCTATCATAATTAGGAAAGCTAACAGTTCTGTAATCAATCCCTTCAAGGTCAAACCTTTCCATCAACATTTTCAATTGAGTCTGTTTACCACTTCCATCAGTGCCATCAATAACAAATAATTTTCCCATATCTTAAGAAGTACTCCTTTATAAATTTAATAAAATTATACACTTAAAACCATTAATAAACAAGAGGATAAATAAAAATAATCTCTTCCCTACCTTTATATAACAACAGAAAAAATAAAAATAATCAGTACACTACACATAGAATTGGAATAAAATAGAAAAAAACGAATATAATAAAAGAGTGAAAAAATAAAAGTAAGCAAAAAATAAAAAAAGTAAAAACCTACTTGAAACATACTAATAATAAAAATATGAAAAATCAACTATTGACATAATGAAAAAAATATAGTACAATAGGGGAAGCCTTAGCAAAAAGGAATTAATATCGCGGGGTGGAGCAGTTGGCAGCTCGTTGGGCTCATAACCCAAAGGTCGCAAGTTCGAGTCTTGCCCCCGCAACCAAAATTAAAGCTAGGATTTTTGAATATCGAAATTCCAAGCTTATTTTATATAATCAGTTGTTAGGAGTTTGAGATTTATTCTTAGAATTAGGATAAATCTCAAATTTTCTTTTCTTCTAATTTTTTCTGCACTTCGTATAAAAAAACTCCTTGTACATATCATGTCAATTGCTAAGAAAATAATTGTAAAATTTTCTTAAAAATAGTCGATAAAAGTATTGACATATAACAATAGTTGAGTTATAATACAAACAAAAGTTTTCGAAATAATAAATGCACTTTTATAAATAGTAGTATATGTAGTAAAAACTAAATATTTATAAAGATAGGAAGTGTTCTTATGGAAGAAAAGAAAAATGAAATTATTTTATTTGAAAATCAAGGTGTAAAACTTGAAGTCAATTTGAAGGACGAAACAGTATGGTTAAATACTGAACAAATGGCAAAATTATTTGGAAGAGATTATAAGACAATTAGAAGACATATCAATAATGCTCTTGAAGAAGAATTAAAAGATGAAGTGGTAGTCGCAAAATTTGAGAATACCACTAAACATGGTGCAATTCAAGGAAAAACACAAAAGCATATAATTGAATACTATAATTTAGATATGATTATTAGTGTTGGTTATAGAGTTAAAAGTAATAATGGTGTAATATTTAGACAATGGGCTACTAAAGTACTAAAAGACTACATGTTAAAAGGATATGCTGTAAATCAAAAAAGATTAGAATATTTAGAAAAGACAATAAAATTAATTGATATTGCAAATAGAATTGATGAAAGATTGGAAGGAAATGATGCAAAAGAAATTCTAAAAGTAATTGGAGATTATTCAAAAGCACTTGATTTACTAGATGATTATGACCATAAAACATTAACAAAACCAGCCGGAAATATAGATGAAAGAAAAATTGAATATAGTGAATGCATGGAAATAAAAGAATTGCAGCAACTTTATTTATATACTTTTTAAATTTTTATGGCATTTTATATAAAAATGGAAAGCAAACAATAGATAACAATACTTTAACTGCATTAACTTTATTAATAGCAGAATCAAATCCAAAAGAAAAAGATATAATTATAGATTTAGTAATGAATTTTTTGAATAATGATTAGTTTTAATAAAATAGGAAAGAAGAATTAAAAGAAGGAGGAATTATTATGAATAAATATATGAAAAAAGCAAAAGAAAATGCTGATAAAGGTATTGCCAACCATGAAGGCGGACCTTTTGGAGCAGTAGTTGTAGACAAAGAAGGGAACATCATTGCCAATGGTAACAATAAGGTCTTAAAAGATAAAGACCCAACAGCACATGCTGAAATAGTTGCCATTCGTGAAGCATGTAAAGTTCTAAACACTAATGACTTATCTAATTATATTTTATACACTTCATGTGAGCCATGTCCAATGTGTTTGTCTGCAATCATCTGGGCTAACATCAAAGAAGTTTATTTTGGATGCACAAAAAAAGATGCAGCAAATATTGGTTTCAGAGATGATGACATTTATGAATTCATCAAAGGAAACAATCAAATGATCTCATTAAAACAAATGGATAGAGATGAGTGTATTGAAACTATGAAACAATATCAAAAAGACAATGGAATTATTTATTAAATATAAAATAAGGAGGGTCCAATGAAAATAATACTAGCATCAGCATCACCAAGAAGAAAAGAATTATTGAAACTAATAGTACCAGAATTTGAAATAATAGTTAGCAATATAGACGAAACATTACAACAAAACTTAACAGTGCAAGAGCAAGCAAAAAGACTAGCCTACATAAAAGCAAAAGACATATACGAAAAAACAAAAGGGCAAGGAGATAGATTAATAATCGGTTCAGACACAATAGTTGCAAAAAACGGAAAAATATATGGAAAGCCTAAAAGTGAACAACACGCAAAAGAAATGATAAAAGAATTGTTACAAGGTGACAGAATCCATAGTGTAATAACAGGATTAAGCATAATTGTAGAAAAAGAAGGACAATATAAAGAATATAAAACATATGATGAAGTAAAAGTATTCCTAAAAGAAATGACAGAACAAGAAATAGAAAAATGGATAAATACTGGAAATGCAATGGACAAAGCAGGAGCCTATGGAATACAAACAGAATTCAGTGTACATGTTGAAAAAATAGAGGGAAACTACACAACAGTTGTAGGACTTCCAACACACAAAGTTTATGATATAATCAAAAAAGAAAAAGCATTAGAGCAACAAACATAAGAACAAACAAGCAACTAGTTTTAGAAAAAGTGCTAGAAGAACAAACACAAATAAGTAACCAGTTAGAAAAGTGTTATAACAACAAACATAACCAAAGAGAAAGGAGGAAGGGCTAAAAACATAGCCATAAACAGCAATGAGATTTAAATATGAAAGAAAAATAAATTATTATGAAACAGATAGAATGGGAGTAGTACATCACTCAAACTACATAAGATACTTAGAAGAAACAAGATGTGCATGGCTAGAATATAAAGAAATGCCATTTGAGCAAATGGAAAAAGAAGGAATAACAATCCCCGTATTAGGGGTAAACTGTAAATATAAACACCACGTAACATTTGCAGATACAATTATAATAGAACCATATCTAAAAGAATATTCAGGAGTAAGAATGACAGTAGGGTATAAAGTAACTGACAAAAAAACAGGAGAACTCGTATTAACAGGAGAAACAAAACATTGCTTTACAAATAGAGAAATAAAGCCAATCAACCTAAAAAAATATGCACCACATTTCAGTGAAAAATTCCAAGAATTATACGATGAATATCAAAGCACAAAAAATAAAAGAATAAATACATAAAGAATTTCACAGCATATAAAATAACAAAATATAAAATCTAGGGCAACTTTAAACTCTAAAATTATTGGGAAATTTAAGCCCTAAAATTAAAAGGAGGGAATCAATATGAAAGAAACAATATTAAAAGTAGAAGGAATGGTATGCAATGGCTGCGAAAACAGAGTGCAAAATGCATTAAAAACAATTGAAGGAATTGAAAAAGTCGTAGCAGACCATAATTCAGGAACGGTAACAATAACAGCAAAAGACAGCGTAGACGAAAAAACAATGAAGGAAAAAATAGAAGATATAGGCTTTACCGTAAAAGAGTAAAACAAAAAATTGCAAATAATAGAAAAATGCAAATAATTAAAAACACAAATAATAGAAAGCTACAAATAATTAAAATTGCAAATAATTAAAATTACAAATAAAAAAAGCTAGTCCAAAATCACAGGCTAGCTTTAAAGGAGATTTTTTATGAAAAAAATAATTCTATCCATAGAAGGGATGACATGCTCAGCTTGTTCAAAAGGATTAGAAAAATATTTGAACAAGCAAGAAGGAGTACAAACAGCATCAGTAAATCTCGTAATGGCAAATGCTACAATTGAATATGACGAAAAAAAGTTAGACCAAGCCGCACTAGAACAATTCGTAAAAGAAGCGGGTTTTAAAAGTCTAGGAGAATTCAAAGAAATAAAAACAGAAAGAAAAAACAAAAAAGAAAAAATAAAATTCATAATCTTTACAATCCTAGCAATAATACTAATGTATATTTCAATGGGGCACATGATAAACTTGCCAACAATACCATTCTTAGACCCACATACACATGCAACAAACTATATGATAAGCCTGCTAATACTCACAATATGTTTTATAATTTATGGAGCTGACATCCTAAAAAATGGTTACAAAAATCTAATACACAAAACACCAAACATGGACACATTAGTAGGAATAGGTGTAATAACAAGTTTAGCATATAGCTTGTACAACATGTATCTAGTATTAAACGGAAACCACCATCAAGTAATGAACTTGTATTTCGAATCAGCCTCGATAGTAATCTACTTTATAAAACTAGGTAGATACATAGATGGAATAAGTAGGGACAAAACAAAAGAGGCAATTCAAAAGCTAGTAGAAATAACTCCAGAAAACGCCACAATAAAAATAGACGGTGTAGAAAAAGTAGTAACACTTGATGAAATCAATAAAGGTGATATTGTAATAAGTAGACCGGGCGAGAAAATCGCAGTCGATGGTGAGGTTATTTCTGGTAAGACTCACCTAGACGAGTCCTTTATAACAGGCGAGAGTAAGCCTGCTAGCAAAGAAGCGGGAAGCAAAGTAATCGCAGGAAGTTTAAATTATGATGGATATATAGAATACAAAGCAGAAAAAATAGGAAAAGAATCAACAGTATCTGAAATAGTAAAACTCGTAGTCGAAGCAAGTAATACAAAAGCGCCAATAGCAAAAGTAGCAGACAAAGTTTCAGGATATTTTGTGCCAGCAGTAATAATAATTGCAATCCTAACATTTATAATGTACTTAATAATAGGGCAAGGAATACAAGCAGCAATCACAACATTTGTAACAGTATTAGTAGTAGCCTGCCCATGTAGCTTAGGACTAGCAACTCCACTGGCAGTAGTTATAAGTGAAGGGGTATGTGCATCAAACGGAATACTAATAAAGAAAAGTGAAATCCTAGAAAACGCACAAAAAACAAACACAATAGTATTTGACAAAACAGGAACACTAACATATGGAAAATTAAAATTATCAGAAATAATAAACTACAGTGAAATGAAAGAAAAAGACTTATTGCAATTAGTTGGAAGTATAGAAAGCAAATCAACACACCCAATAGGCAAAGCCTTTACAGATTATATGGAGCAAAATAAAATCAAGCCGATACAAACAGGAGAAATAAAAAACCTTGCCGGACTAGGAATTGCATGCGACTTAAACGAAAATAAAAAACAAGACAACAATAAAAATTCTTCTGAAAATGCTAAAGCCTCATCAGAAAATAAAAAAATCCTTTTAGGAAATTCAAAAATGCTAGAAAAATACAAAATAGAAAATCCATACAAAAAAGATGAAAACAAACTAACAAAAGAAAGAAACAGCATAATCTATGTAGTAGAAAACAAACAAATCCTAGCATTAATTGGAGTAAACGATATAATAAGAGAAGACACAAAAGAAGTAATAAACAAATTAACACAAAACAAAATACAAACCATAATGCTAACAGGAGACAACGATGAAACAGCACAAAAAATAGCAAACGAAATAGGAATAACAAAAGTAATTTCAAACGTACTACCATCAGAAAAAGCAAAAGCAATAAAAGATCTAAAAGAACAAAACAAATTTGTAATGATGTGTGGAGATGGAATTAACGACAGTCCAGCCTTAGCAAGTGCAGACATAGGAGTAAGTGTCAACAGCGGAACAGATATAGCAATGGACTCATCAGATGTAATTCTAACAAAAAACAATCTAAATAGCATACTAAAAATGATAAACATAAGCAGTAAAACAATACGAAACATAAAGCAAAATCTATTTTGGGCATTTTTCTATAACTGCCTAATGATTCCAATTGCAATAGGAGTTCTAAAGCCAATTGGCATTTCAATAAACCCAATGATAGCAAGCGCTGCAATGGTAATAAGTAGCATAACAGTAATATTGAACGCATTAAGATTAAAAAAAGTATAAACCATCACTTAACATAAAATTTGACAAAAACGTAAAAAAGTGCTATAATAACAATCGTTAAAGAAAATTCGTAATGTAAATGGTCAATCAAAAGTTTTAATGAAGAAAGGAAAAACATTGACAAACGAAACTTTAGATAACAAGATCTTGGAAACACTTAATGAATTAAAGGATTTACGGATTCAATTAGAAGATTTTTCTTCAACAGCAGAAGAAGCAAAAGAAGTTGTACGAGCACCATTTTGGTATAATTTAAACCAGCTATATGAAATATACGTAAAATATTGGCGCAAACTTATCCTTTACGATTATAGATACGAAAAGAATAAAGAAAGCGACAAGTGCGTGATTCATGACTGGGGATGTGCTACAAGATGGTCAGAAAATGAAGAAGTAAATATAATTGAATACCCATTCATAGACAATCCTATTAATTTTGGAAACATTGGAAAAAAAGAATGGGAACCAGGGCGAATTCACAAAGCGTTTGAAGATATCATGGGAGCTTATATCACTAGAGATGATTTAGCAGAAATTTTAAGAAAGCCATGTGAAGATATTGAAAAGTTTCAAAAAAAGCTGGAATCAGCAGTCAAACAAAAAGAAAGGGAACTCATAAAAATATATGATGAGAGAATAATAAATAATAAAGAAGTGAAAAAGCAAACGTTATTAAAGAGTTTCTTTGAAAACAAAGATGTTAAAAAACTTATTATGAAAGAACTTTTGGGGGTAAATATGAAATAATGACCAACGGGGTGTTCATTTTGAACACCTCAATTTTTTTGGAAAATATAATAACTTAAATATTCTGTATAAATTTGTTTCACATCATCGACAAATTCATACATTTTTTATAAAACAAATTCAATAATATTTATTTTTATAAAAAAAGATGATATAATTAAGCCAAGCTTCAAAAAAATAATTAAGCAAAGCTTCACAAAAAACAATAAACCAAATTACATAAAACAGAATTGCATAAAAGATAAAAATAAATGGAAGGAAAAACCAAATGAAGAATTTAGAAAATGTAAAAAGCAAAGCCTCACCAATAAGAAAAACAATAATAACAATTATAGCACTAATAATCATAATATCTATATGCATTGTAATAACACTAATATATGTAGGAGACCGCATAAACATAGTAAAAGAAGAAATACAAATAGAAGATGCAACAATCGTAATAGAACATTTAAAAGATGAAGAATATATAAAAGAGCAAACCACAAACGACAAAGAAAAAATAACCGAAATATCAAAAGAAGATAGTGATTACATAATAGACGTAAGCATAAATAAAAATATCCTTAAAGACGAATACATGGGAGATTTTCAAAAATATAAAGAAGTAAAAACTATAGGAATCGAATCTGAAAACATAACAACAGAAGCCGGAATACAAGGATTTGGCTACTATAACAAAGATTTAGACGAATATCAAATAACATTCCCATACAAAGAAACAGAAATATTAAATCTAAAAATAAAACCAAAAGTCAAATTCAAAGAAACTACAGCAAAATCTATATTTGAAAGAGAAGACATTCAAAAAATAATAAAAAATATAAAAATATAGGTTACAATTCACAGCCTAGATAAACAAAAGCCACTGTAATAAAAAATAATCTTCGAAAAGAAATATGTCTTAAGGTATTGACAAAACGCAAAAAAACAATTACAATATAACGTAATAAACATAAAGTGAAAACAATAATGTAAATTATATTAGGCAATAAAGCTCCTACCTCTTAGGTAGTGAGAACATGTCACACATATGAAAAGCTCTTTTAGAAAAAAATAGAATTTCCAAGGAGCTTTTTATCAATTTTTACCTATAAAAAAAGCAAAACAAATTAAAAAATAAAAAAGCGAAACGAATTAAAAAATAGAAAAGCAAACAAATTAAAAAAATAAAAAATGTAAAACAAATACAAATAAAAGTAGGAGGTCCAAAATGGAAGAGCAAGCAGATATCAAGGTTATTGGAGTAGGAGATGCAGGAAATCACATAGTAAACAAGATGATAGAAGAAAAGGTAAAAAACGTAACCTTTGTGCAAATTAATACAGACACACAAATATTAAAAGTTTCAAAAACAAACAACGTTATACAAATTGGAAAAGAAACAACACAAGGGTTAGGAACCGGAACAGATGTAGCAATAGGAGAAAAAGCAGCAATAGAAAATAAAGAAGATATAAAAAAAGCTCTAGCAGGAACAGACATGCTATTTTTAACAGCTGGAATGGGTGGAGGAACTGGAACAGGAGCAATTCCAATAATAGCAAGAATAGCAAAAGACTTAGGAATATTAACAGTAGGAATAGTAACAAAACCATTCACATTTGAAGGAAAAAAGAGAAAATTAAAAGCTGACCAAGGAATAGCAGATTTAAGAAGAGTAGTAGATGCATTAATAATAATTCCAAATGATAACCTATTAGAAATTGCAGAAACAAAAACAACAGTAAAAGAAGCCTTCGGAATGGTAGATAAAGTATTAGAAACAGGAATTAGAAGTATTACAGATTTAATAACAACAGTAGGAGATATAAACATCGACTATGCAGACGTAAAAACCATTATGCAATATAAAGGCGGAGCATATATGGGAATAGGAATAGCAGAAGGAGAATCTGCAGTAGAAAATGCAGTAAAACAAGCAATAGAAAACAAACTAACAGAAATAAAAATAGATAATGCAAAAGGAGTTATAGTAACAATAGTAGGAGGAAAAAATTTAGGACTAAAAGAAATCAATGACAGTATCCAATTAATAAATGATAGAATAGACCCAGATGCAAATGTAATTTTTGGAACTACAATGAATCCGAAATTAGGAAAAAAAGTAAAAGCTACTATAATAGCAACAGGAATTTAATTTAGAAATATAAAGAGTCCCCAAATTATTAGCTAAAAAAGTTTAATAATTTGGGGACATTTTCTATGTCAAAATATTAAGTTTATACATTTGCTCAAAAACAAAACATTTGCTCAAAAGCAAAACTTTTGCCATGTGGCAAAACCACAATTTCCTTATAATTCCCAACCTCCAGCTTGTCTAGCTCCTGTAGAATTATTTTTATCAGAAATTCCAAAATTCTTATTAGTCCAATCTTTAACACGTGAATTATAAGTAGTCAAATTCATAAAATGATTAAGTTTATCCAAATCCTTTTGATGAGTAAATTTAGAATTGCCATCCGAATCATAAGTTTTTTCAAACAAATAAATAGAATATGAATGTAAAAAATTAGCATAATTAGGAACCTTAACAAGCTTATTATTCTTCAAATACACATAGCAAGGCACACATTTTCTACATAAACAATCAAACTCATCCAAAGAATTACATTTATCAAACTCCTTGCGAGGAAAAGTAGAAATATCAGAGCCATACTTTTTCTTCTTATAATCATGGTGATTAAAAGGAGAAAAAAAGTCCACTCTAGCCGATCTACATTGAAACTCTATATTACAAGGAATACGTTTATTACGGTCAGGGTAAGTCTTCAAAGTACGTAAAAAAGAAACAAACCCATTATCCTTTAAATAATCTTTGCTACGTTGAGTCAAGCTCAAAGCATTGACATCTTTCAAATGCGGTAAAGCATAATCAGCAAAAGAATTAGAAATTTCTTTTGCAAGAGCTATATTGTAAAAATCATTAGAGTTAATATCCAAATTGGAATTTAGAAAATCAGCTTTTAAATCATTAATCAAATCCTCATCAAATTCATGACTTTTACCAACATTCTCAACAATTACTTTAAACGCATAAATATCGAAAATTCTATCCTTTTGACAAGTCTTTTGAAAATAGCTATTCTCTGATTTAATACGACCATAAAGAGTTATAGAACAATCAGAAAAATTCTCTTTAATCATAGAATTCATCAAAACCATAACCTTTTCAAAAGTGTCGAAAAAAGGTGGATTTTCAGTATAATTTCTATAAAATTCTTCAGGTGGAGTATCTAACGAATTTCCACTTGAAATATTAACTTTCAAATAGTCCAAAGACATAATTTCACCTCTCAGCCAACCATTATATCACAAAATTATGAAAAATGCAATTGAAAAAAATTTCAAAAGATGATAAAATCATCGACAAGAGAAAACAAAAATCGACAAAAGACTAATTATCAAAAGTTTTTGCAAAAAATAATTTAAGGAGGAAACAATAAAATGTTAACATATAAAAAGGATGATTTTGACGAAAGTTTAGAAGATATAATGAAAACTGTCGACGAAATAATAAACCAAAATAATGAAAATGAAGACGATGAACTTGAAAAAGAAGAAAAAAAGTAGTATAATATAAACTGATGGTGCATTATTCTAGTCATACACATTTTACGAGGGTGGGGCTAAAAATCCACTAAAGGGCACATCGTTGAAGTTTCTTGTAGATGCGCGGAATGCCAGTTTTGTGTGTTTTCAGGGAGTAAAGAAATTAGGGTACTGTGTAGTGGCATACATACGATCCCCTGGTTTCGTGGAGGCTTAACTAACATAGTTAAGTAAAACCTATGTTGAGTGCCAAGACACAAAATACATAGAGTAGCCTGTCTTGAGTGAATGTATTGGGATTAATTTAATGGAAAACTATATTTGCAAGGCCAAGTAATATATTTTTCAGATTATGAAATTACATTTGCAAAAAAGACTAGTAAAATGAAAAGTATGTCAAGGAAAACTTCTAGAATGTTTGCTTTAGCGGCATAGAAGTCTAGGGATTAAGGTACGGATTTAAGTGGCGATCTGGTGTCTATAAATTAATATAGATATTTCCCTTAAACGGAAACGGCTCTAGCAGTAATGCTAAGTGGGGGATAGAGAAATTCGACCAGACCTAAACCGTAAAATTTACTTAGGCTTTGACCATCATAAATCATAAAATCATACAAAAGGGGCGCATATTCAAAAATGCGTCCTTTGCAGTAAATAACGATACACACAATATACCTAAAAAATTTTATTAACAAAAGAGGTATTATAAAAAACAAAACAAAGGATAGTGTAAAGTAATCTATGAAAAAATAGATTATGAAAAACTAATTAAAAAACAAAGAAAGAGGAATATAAATATGAAAGAAAAAAATAAAAACTCGAATGCAAAATGGTTCATTCAAGTATTTATAACAACATTTATACTATCAATGATATTTTCATACATATCAGCAAATGGAGTATCAAACCTAAGCCTAGTACCAGCAATACTAATATTAATACTAGTAATATTAGTAGGTATAATCTTCGACATAATTGGAGTTGCAGTAACAGTAGCAAACGAGCATGAATTCCATGCCAAAGCAACAAAAAAAGTAAAAGGTTCAAAAACCTCAATAAAACTAATAAAAAACGCATCAAAAGTAGCAAATATCTGTGCCGACGTAATCGGAGACATCTGCGGGGTACTTAGTGGTGCAATAAGTGCATTAATATCAATGAAAATAACTCAAAATTTTCATATAGATTTCAACATACAATTCATACTTAGTGCATTAGTCGCAGCATTAACAGTAGGAGGAAAAGCAATCGGAAAAGAAATAGCAAATAAAAATTCAACACCAATCGTCCACACCGTAGGAACAATAATGCATAAATTTCAAAAATAACTTAAGCCCGCGCTTGACGGGCAAAGATTTATTTTAGTTTCCTTTGCTGCATTTTAAAGCAAATCTTTGCCAAAACCGTATCAGGTACCACATGCCCAAAATACTTTGCAATCTTCACATCCAACCCCGGAATAATATAAAACTTTCCAGCTTCAACTTTGCGAATCGCATATTTTGCAACATCCATACTATTAGCTTCTCGCAAATGAAACTTCACATTAGCAACCTTATTAAAATTCGTACTTACAGGTCCGGGGCACAAAATACTAATTTGAACATTAGACTTTAACTTTTTAAGTTCTTGTCTAATAGCTTCAGAAATTCTCACAACATATGATTTAGTCGCATAATAAGTTGCCATCAAAGGACCTGGCATAAAACCTGCTATTGAAGCAACATTTAAAATCTTACCACTATTTTTTTCTATCATATCTTTCAAATACAATTTCATCAAAACATGGTATGCAGTTACATTTGTAGAAATCATTGCAAGCTCTTTATCTAAACTAGTTTTATTAAAAAAACCACAATCCCCAAACCCTGCATTATTAATCAATAAATCAATATCCTTTTCCTGTTCATATAATTTCTTACAATTCTCCACATTAGTTAAATCCGTAGGAAACACCGTAGATTTTGTTTTCAATTCACTTTGTAATTTTTTCAAATTTTCTTCATCTCTTGCTACAAGTACTAATTCATAGCCTTTATCACTTAGTACTCTAGCCATATCTCTTCCTATACCAGAGGAAGCACCTGTTATTAAAGCTTTCATAATAATATTATATCCTTTTTTTCCTACATTATATATTAAATTTCCAAATTATTCAAACCCGAAAAGCCCTAAAGAAAAATAAAGAAAGAAAATTAAAAAAATCTTAATTAAAATGACAAAAAAATATATACAAAAATAAAAAAGTATGTTATGATTAATTTGCAATCACTTTTGAGTGCAAATAAAACGAAAGAGGGAAGAATTATGTGGAAGACAAAAGCAACAGAAAAAGGTGTAACACTGATAGCTCTAGGGATAGTAGTAATAGTGTTATTAATAATTTCAGGAATAACAATATCTATGCTAACATCAAACCAAGGTATAATTGACGAAACGCAAAACGCAAAAGTTCAATCAAACCTTGGTAATTTACGAGAGTTAACAGATGTATACATCGGAAAAGTAAAAATCAACAAGGTGAAACAAAGAGATAGAAGTAAAACAGTTAATGGTGACACATTAATAGAAAACGAAATAGTAACACCTGTAGAGACTACGGAAGGTTTAAAATTGGGGGTATATAAAAATTTTGTGCCCGTCGATTTTGAGAGCGACCTAGGAAAAGGCGGAACAAAGATAGAGGAAGGTTGGAGTGATGAATTCCTAAAATTGGACGATTGCTTTGTTGTAGACCTAACTACAGATGATTTATATTATGTAGCAAACGGTGAAGTATGGCAGCTAAATGGACTAACAACTGTAGCTGATATCCAACAAAGGAACGAAGATTATACAGAGAGCCACAATCCTACGATAAAATTCCCAGATCAACCATCACCAGGAGATTGGGATGATGGACCATGGGAATTTGAAGGCTGGATAGATAAAAACGATGAAGACGATGATGATGGAATAACAGAAGAAGAAATCAAAAAACCTGAAGAAGATGAGCCAGAAAAAGGTGTAGAATATGATCCAGTATACAAAAAAGAAGTTAAAGTATATAGAAAAATATATAATAATACAGCACCAGAAGGAGACCCATTAACAGGAACAGCATATAGAAGTACAGAAGATTCATCTGTAAAACCAGCTGAAATCAACTTAGGGACAGATAATGTAAATAAAGAAATAAATGGAAGAAAAGTAACACCAAGATATTGGGCAACTTCAACAGATCCTAAAGTAGAGAAACCACAAGAAACAGAAACAGTAAACGAAACGGTAGTTGAACCAAATGCAGTAGCACATATAACAAAAGATGAAATAACATACAATATGTCATATATCAATTCAACAGAAATCCCATATACAAAACCAGATGGAAGCCAAGGAACACTTAAACAAGAAGTATATATAAATAAAGATGGAGACGAAACACCAGGTGAATCACAAGAAATTCCAGAAGAAGATACAAAAGTACCAGATAATTTAAAAGAAGACGGATGGGAAGAACAAAAAGGTGACGGAAAAGATGAAGGAGACCCAGACAACAAAATAGATAAAGACAAAAAAGTATGGACAACAGACCCAGAAAATCCAGATGATAAAGAAAAATGGGTAGACCCAACAGACCCTTCATATAAACCAGAAGAAAAAGAAGATGGTGGAGGAACAAAAGAGTTATACCCAGTATACAAGAAAGATGTAACAGTAAATAGAATAATATATAACGACACACCACACAGCGGAGACCCACTAACAGGAACAGCATATAGAAGTGTGGATGATGAAACAGTAAAAGCAGCTGAATTCAATTTAGAAACAGATAATGTAAACAAAACTATAAATGGACATCAAGTAACACCAAGATATTGGTCAACTTCAACAGAGCCAAAAGTAGAAAAACCTGAACAAGCAGAAACGATAAACGAAACAGTAGTTGAACCAAATACAGTAGTACATATAACAAAAGCAGAAATGACATACAATATGTCATACAACTATAAAAAAGACATTCCATACATAAAACCAGATGGAAGTCAAGGAACAGTTAAACAAGAAGTATATGTAAATAAAGATGGAGACGAAACACCAGGTGAAACAGAACCAATACCAGAAGAAGATAAAAAGGTACCAGATAATTTAGGGCAAGATGGATGGGAAGAGCAAAAAGGTGATGGAACAGGAGATGAAGACCCTAACAACAAAGTAGATGAAGACAACAAAGCATGGACAACAACTCCAGAAGACCCAGGTAACAAAGATAATTGGGTAGACCCAGAAAACCCAGACTCAAACATAGACCCTAAAACACCAATATACCCTGTATACAAAAAAGATGTAAAAGTATATAGAAAAGTATATAAAGATCAAGCACCAGAAGGAAAAGACCCATTAGAAGGTACAGCATATAGAAGTGTAGCCGAGAACACTGTAAAACCTGCTGAATTCAACTTAGGAACAGACGAAAAAACTACAGAAATAAATGGAAAACAAGTAACACCAAGATATTGGGCAACTTCAACAGATCCTAAAGTAGAGAAACCACAAGAAGTAGAAACAGTAAACGAAACAGTAGTAGAACCAGATACAGTAGTACATATAACAAAAAGCGAAATAACATACAACATGTCATATCTAAGTGCAACAGAAATTCCATATATAAAACCAGATGGAAGCCAAGGAACACTTAGACAAGAAGTATATATAAATAAAGATGGAGACGAAACACCAGGCGAAACACAAGAAATCCCAGAAGAAGATACAAAAATACCAGAAGACCTAGAAGACCAAGGATGGGAAGAGCAAAAAGGTGATGGAAAAGATGAGGGAGACCCTGATAACAACATAGATAAAGACAAAAAAGTATGGACAACAGATCCAGAAAATCCAGATAATAAAGAAGAATGGGTAGACCCAACAGACCCTTCATATAAACCAGATGAACAAGAAGAGGGTGGAACAAAACCACTATATCCAGTATATAAGAAGGACATAACAGTAAATAGAATAATATATAACAACACACCACACAGTGAAAACCCACTAACAGGAACAGCATACAGAAGTGTAGATGATGGAACAATAAAAGCAGCAGTAATTAACTTAGGAACAGACGACGTAAACAAAACTATAAATGGACATCAAGTAGTACCAAATTATTGGGCAACTTCAACAGAGCCAAGAATAGATTACCCAGAACCACCTGAAGAAGAAAATGAAACAGTAGTAAGACCAAATGAATCAGCACACTTAACAAAAGACCAAACATACAACATGTCATACAAGTACGATGAAGAAGCAGACGAAGGTAAAATAGAATATACAAAACCAGATGGTACAACAGGAACAGTTGAGCAAGAAGTATATGTAAATAAAGATGGAGACGAAACACCAGGTGGTACATCAAGAATACCAGATGAAGACAAAAAAGTTCCAGAAAAGCTTCAACAAGATGGATGGGAAGAGCAAAAAGGTGATGGAACAGATGATGAAGACCCTAGCAACAAAGTAGATGAAGAAAACAAAACATGGACAACAGACCCAGCAAATCCAGAAGATAAAAGCAAATGGGTAGATCCAGAAGACCCAGATACAAGATTAGACCCAGGAGCAAAAGTATATCCAGTATACAAAAAAGATATAACTGTACATAGAAAAATATATAATGACACACTACATAGTGTAGACCCATTAACAGGAACAGCATACAGAAGTATAGAAGACAACACAGTAAAACCTGCAGTAATTAACTTAGGAACAGATGAAGTAAACAAAAACATAAATGGACATTCAGTAGAATTAAGACACTGGTCAACATCAAGAGAACCTGATTCTTCTGAACCAGAAGGAGAAGAAACAGTAAATCCAACATCAGTTGCAGTAAATGGAAACGCTAAACTAACACAAGCTGAAACAACATACAATATGTCATACACATATCAAAAACAAATAGATTATGTAATACCAAATGAAAACGGAGATGGAGGAACTACACAAGGTCAAGTAGAACAAGAAGTAGATGTAGGAGTAGATGGAAAAGAAAAGCCAGCTGAAATACCAGAAATACCTGATGTAACAGTCCCACCAAACTTAGCAGATGATGATTGGGAAAAACAAACAGGAACAGGAAAAGGTGAAGAAGACGGTGGAAATGGATTTGAAGAAGGTCACGATATATGGACAACAGATCCAGAAAACCCAGGCAACAAAGATGAATGGGTAGATCCTAAAGATACAGAAGGCAGTACAGGAGAAGGAACAGGAGAACAAGGCACAATATATCCAGTATACAAAAAAGATGTAAAAGTATATAGAAAAATATATAACAACAGAGCTCCATCAGATGAAGACCCATTAACAGGAACAGCATATAGAAGTATAGAAGACAACACAGTAAAACCTGCAGAAATAAATTTACGAACAGATACAGAAAACAAACAAATAAATAACCATGATGTAACACCAAGATATTGGGCAACATCAACAGATGCAAAAGTAGAAAAACCATCAGTTCAAGAAACAGTAAACGAAACAGTAGTAGAGCCAGGTAACCCAGCACACATTACACAAAAAACAATAACATACAATATGTCATATAAATACACAAACGATATTCCATATGTAAAACCAGATGGAAGTCAAGGAACAGTTAAACAAGAAATATATGTAAATAAAGATGGAGACGAAACACCAGGCGAAACAGAACCAATCCCAGAAGAAGATAAAAAATTACCAGACAATCTAGGAGAAGATGGATGGGAAGAACAAAAAGGTGATGGAACAGGAGATGAAGACCCTAACAACAAAGTAGACGAAGACAACAAAGCATGGACAACAGACCCAGAAGACCCAGGTAACAAAGATAATTGGGTAGACCCAGAAAACCCAGACACAAAAATAGACCCTGAAACACCAATATATCCTGTATACAAAAAAGATGTTAAAGCAACAACACATAAATATGGAGACCCACCACAAGGAGTTGTAACAAACGGAACAGCATATAGAAGTATAGAAGAAAGAACAATAACACCTGCTGCAATCAAACTAGAACAAGCTGAAAGTATAACAGTAGAAGAAACAAAAACAGCTGAACCTCGTCATTGGTCAACAGATGACTCACCAAACTCAGCATTACCAAATGGACAAGATTCAACAAACCCAACAGCAGTAGCAAATGGTGGAACAGCTAAGCTAACACAAAACATGGAATACTATATGTCATATAAGTACACGAAAAACATAAATGTAAGCACAGAAGGTTCAGAATCAAAACCAACAGAACAAGAAGTAACTGTAGGTAATGATGGAAAAACCACAAAAGGAGATACAGTAGGAGATATAACAACTCCAACAAATCCAGAAGGATGGACATTTGAAGGATGGTCAAAAGGAGATGAACCAGAACCAACACCTTCAGGAAAATTACAACCAACTGAAAAACTAGAAGAAGGTCAAACATACACAGCTTCATATAGTAAAGAAATACAAGTAACAAGAAATATATACTTAAATACACATCCAGGAGATGACCCATTAACAGGAACAGTATATAAAAACAATAAAAAAGTAGTTCCAGCAACAATAAACTTAGGAACAACAGCAGACATACCAAGCTTTACAGACAATGGAACACAACCAGAAACAACAGTAAAAGCAACATTTAGAGGCTGGATAAAGAAAACAGGAGAAGGAAATCCACAACCAGGAAGTGCAATAGAAGCAACACCAGATGCAGTACAACTAACAGAAAATGCAGAATACAATGCATCATATAACTTCAAAAGAACAATACCAGGAGAACCAGTAAAAGAACAAACAGTATATGTAGGACCAGATGGAACAACACAAGATGGAAAAACAGTGGTATCAGGAGAAGAGCCACAAGCACCAGATGAAACAGGATGGGAATTTAAAGGATGGACAGAAGAAGAAACAATAGGTGAAAATCCAGAAGAAGACTTAGTAGACCCAGGCGATGTAGACCCAAGCACACCTTTACATCCATTATGGTCAAAACAAATAACAGTAGAAAAATGGACATATGATGACGATAACCCAACAGAAGGAAAGAAAGAAACAATAGGACCAGAAACTGTATACACAAATGGAGACAGAAGTAAAGACAAAAAAGCAACAATAACATTAGGAACAGACTCAGTAACACATGAAGGTTACACTCCAACAGGTTGGTCAACATCAGAAACTGCAAATTCACAAGAAGGATTTGTACAAGCAGACGAAGGAGCAACAGTAGAAGTTATAGATAGTACATCATATTATATGAGTTATTCATATGAAATAACAGTAAAATTCTACTATAACGACAATGGAGGAGAAGAACAAAAACCAAAAGCATATATCAACTATAAAGGAGATAAGGTAGGAGCAACATTAACAGTACCAGAAGCTCCACAAGTTGATACATGGGAATTCAAAGGTTGGTCAACAAATGAAAATTACCAAAATCAAGATGATGTACATCCAAAAGGAGAAATCCCAGCACCAACCGAAAATAAAAACTACTATGCAATATATAAAAAAGATATAACAGTAACTAAATATGAATACAACGGAAAAACAGAAACACAAGGAGGACAAGCATATAAAGATTACACAAATGCAGAACATGGTTACCCAGTAACATTAACAACAATAAGTGATGCTACACTACCAGAAAACTGTACAAGATTAGGTTGGAAAACAGATGAATTACCTGCAGCATCAGCAGATCAACAAGTAGGTGCTTCAGTAGAACTGGTTACGGACACCAGTTACTATATGCTATACACCAAAACAGTAAAAATAATATACAACTTGCAAGGTGGAAAAGCAGGAGAATCAGAAACAATGAATCCAACAACAGGAACAGCATTTACCAACTATAACCTATCACAAACAATAGCAGGAACAGCACCAAAACTTTCAAGTACATTGCCAACAAGAGATGGCTTTGACTTCCTAGGTTGGAGCTTAGCCCCAGAACCAAGTGTAGATATAGAATACACTGCAGAACAAGCACAAGCTCAAACAGAAATAACAGAAAGAACAGAAGACTTGAACTTGTATGCAGTATGGAAAGCAACACTAGCAGGTTCTGATATACAATATTCAGATTTAGATGGTAACTCAGAAACAAAAGATTGGAGTATTTTTTATGTAGCAACAGCAGAAGATGCCGAAGATTCAAATAATACTGTTTCACAAGGAGATTACTATTTAATAACAAAAGATTATTTAACTCAAAGTAATATTCCACAAGACGCAATAGATGTAGGACTACAAAAAGTAACAGATTCGGGATATACAAAATATAATGTATGGTGGACTAATGTTGATTTAATTACTGCAAGACTAGCAAATGTGGATGAAAATACTTATGATAAGTTTTTTAGTAAAATGTTTAAAGAATACAAAAATTTAAATCAAAGTAATACAAATATGACAGCAACTTTATATGACAATGCGCTATGGGAAAGCTTAAGAAGAGAGGAAGCTTTTGACGGTGAGATAGTAATTGGAAGTCCAACTTTGGAATTATTTGCAAAAGCATGGAATTCAAGTGCACCTACCACTGAGATAACACCTAGTGTATATAGAAATAGAGGATACCAGATTAATGGAGCTGACGAGTATGAATTTGGAACAGATGTTTTACATAATAACCCATTATTTTTCCCTCATACGTCTGTAGTTAACGGTTGTTCAGGAATATGGTTATCTTCTCCATCTAACAACTGGGACGATCGTCAAATAAGAGTACATTACGATGGAAAGATTTCACACGCACCTTATACCTGGCACGACTTTAGTCTAAGACCAGTAGTATATGTTCCTCACACAGTTCCGCTACAAAAAGATGATGACGGATATACTTTACAAGCAGCAATAAAAGCACCACAAATAACAACAAGTAGGTCTGAACAACCAGGAGCGATAAAAGTAACAATAACATATGACAATAGCGAAGGAGCAACAACACAGTATAGAAAAGAAGAAGACGGAGACAGCTGGACATCATGTGATAACAGCACAAACACAGTAACATTTGATGTAACACAAGACACAACAATATATGCAAAAACAACAAGAGGAGAAGAACTAAAAGAAACAAGCCTACCAGTAATAATAGATACTATAGCACCACCAGAAGGATATGCAGAAGGAACAAACCAAACCTTTAATGCAACAGGAACAGGTGCAACAGGACAATTCCAAGAATATGACATACCAAACGACGGAGAATACACAATAAAAGCATATGGAGCAGCAGGAGGAGATGGATTACAAAAATCAGGCAGCAGTGTAGCAGCTTCTAAGGGAGGAAAAGGAGCATATGCATATGGTACATTTAGTTTACAATCAGGAGACAAATTAATATTGGCAGTAGGACAATCACCAACAAGAACAGGAACACCATCTAGTAGCTCTAGTGATGAAACATCAGGAGGTGGCGGAGGAGGAACCTTCGTAACAAAAGTAGATAGTGGAAGTTCATATACTCTTACAGCTAAAAACAGTGAAAAAGTAAAACCTCTATTAATTGCTGCAGGAGGAAATGGTGGTGGAGACAGTATGAGAGGTGCAAATTACGCTAAGAATGGAGCAGATGGACAGTATAAAACAAGCACTCTTGAAAGTTTAGGAACAGGATTTACAACTACCTTCTTAACGAAACCAAGCGGAACAAGTAAGCAATATGGTTCAACAACTGCCTATGGAGGCTTTGTAGGAGGAACAGGAGAAGATGATAACCCGGGACGTGCTGGTGGAAATAATGTAGATGCATCTGGTTCAAATAATGGTGCAGATTGTTATAACATTGGTACAGACAAAGGCGGAGAAACAGGAAACAACCAAGGTGCAGGTAGAGTAGAAATAGAAAGAACGTCATTTACAGACAACTGTGCTTATGGATATGTAAGTAACGGTAAAATATATTACACATTACAATTAGTAGACCATGAGAGTGGAATAAATTTAAATAACAGTAAGTTCATAATAGACAAAGACAAAAACAAAAAAGGACTAGAATCAAGTGAATGGAATAGCGGACAACAAGTAACAAGTGAAAAGCAAACAGGAGAATATACCCCAGATACAGAAGGAGTATATTATATACATTTACTATCAGTAGATAACGCAAATAATAAAACAGAAGTAATATCAAAATACATAAACTTTGCAACACCTCCAGAAGATGGATGGGAATTTGAAGGATGGACACAATCAGGAACATTAGACAGCGACCCATCAAACGATATAATACCAGAAGAAGATATAACACCAGAAATGCAAGTATACTCATTATGGTCAAAAGAAATAACATCAACCTTCTATTATAACAATAATGGTGGTTCACCTATAAAATCTAAAGTATACAGAAATGCAAGTGGACAACAAGTAGGAAGTACAATAAGTGTACCTAGTGACCCATCAGCATCAGGATGGACATTCAAAGGTTGGTCAACAAATGAAAGTTATACAGACCTAAGTAGTATATATACAAGAACACAATTAACAGCACCAACAGAAAGTAAAAATTATTATGCATTACATGAAAAAGATGTAACAATAAGAAGATATCAATACAATGGAAAGACAGATACACAAAACGGAAAAGCTTATAGAGATTACACAAACGAAGAACATGGATATAAACTAACCTTATCATCATTAAGTGGATCTTCAACTCCAACCAACTGCTCAAATCTAGGTTGGAAAAAAGACTCAACATCTGCAAGTAAAACATATGATGTTTCAGTAGGAAGTTCGGTGACTCTAACCAGTAACGCAAATTACTACATGCTTTATAAGAAAACTATATATATACATTATTACGACAATGATGGAAGTGCACTTTCTACAAGTGTATCAAATACTTCAGGAACAGTATATACAAACTATAACTTATCAAGCTCTATAGCAGGAACAGCACCTAAAATAACAACTACGACACCTACAAAATCTGGATATGACTTTAATGGATGGACTAAGACAAAAAATAGTTCAACAGTAGATTACAGTTCAACATCAGGAGGTACTTCAGTTTCTAACTTGACATCTGATTTAACGTTGTATGCAGTTTGGAAAAGTGCAGAAGTAGATCCAAATTCATCTCAAGCAGCAGGAAAGAAAATAACAGCAAGTTGTTCAGCAGGAGTTACAGAATGGTTACCATTCTATAATGATGGAACATATAATTATGTAATAAGTTATGATTATGTACCATATAATGCTACATATATGAGTTCAAGTAGTACAAAATTAGCAAAAGGAACAAATAGTTCATATCCAAATGCAGTATATTGGTCAGCAGTTCCAAGTTCAAGTTATTCAAAAGTATCATCTTTCTGGAGAAAATCTCAAGCAGATAAAAATACTTATGATAACGCAAAATGTGCAGCATCTCTGTTAAATACTAGCTGGTGGAGTTCATATGTAATTTCTACATATGGAGATCAAGCTATTGGTTCACCTTCATTAGAAATGTATGTAGATGCGTATAATGCAAGATATGGATCGGATACTTTAAATTATTCGCAAGGGACATATGGACTCCTTGCTTCTGGAAAACCAGGAACGAGCGATCGCGCGTTCTGTATAACAGAAACGTCTAAGTGCAACCGTTTGTGGTTAGCTTCACCCTATAGTACATCTCCCGGCACCTATTTCCTACTTGTGCGATATACCGGCGCCTACGGCTACGACTACGCCTTCGATAACACCAGCTCCTATGGTTTGCGCCCTGTAGTTCGTCTATTGCCTGGAGTCAAGATTATAGAAAAATCAGATGGAACATACGGATTTTCAAATTAATCATTAACTATTAAATTAGTGCACGAGTCAACTAAGATTTTTCAACAAAACAAAGAGGAACAAATTTTAGGAACACTTAGAGATTGTAGTGATTTAAAAGATGCACCAGTAATAGACCTAAAGTGATAACTGAACTAAAGCGGGTGCATCAACTTTACCAATTTATTATTATAGAACCTATAAATAAAACATAAAACTGCCATAAGCAAATCCTATTTTATGGAAATGCCTGTGGCAGTGATTTTTTTAGTAAGCGCTTACTAGCCCGATACTTTTTCCCTAATCTGCGTTTTGTATAATTGAATAAGCTCTTCTAATTCTTTATTATTCAAATCTTTAACATTTATTACACTTCTTTTTAATTTATTTTGTAAAGTAAAGAGCCTATTTTCTTCTACCCTTAAATCTTGCAATGTGTTTCTAGGTTTAGTTTCTTTTGTAAGTTCTTCAATTGTATTACCGGCTGAAATTTCTTTTATTTTTTCTTTTTTAAATAATTTTAAAAAGAAATTTTTTAATTTTGTAAAAATATTTTCTCTTTTCATAGGCACTCCTTAATCTCTTTCTATATTATCTTGCGTGGATTTTATTTGATTTTTACTTTGTTCGTTTTCATTTAGTTTGTTTAGTTTTTCTTGAAGCTCTATTAATTCTTTTTCTTTTTGCTCTCTGTATATTTCTCGCATGTGCATAGTGTCTTGTTTTACTTGTGTTATAGGGTTGATTTCTTGTGGTTTGTATTTTTCTTTTTCTGTGATTTTTTCGTGAATTCCACCTGCTGTAACACTGTAAAATCTTGAATCACTTTCAGGTTTTTCATCTTCTTCTAATAAAACATCTATAAATGTTCTGTATCTATTAGACCTTTCTGGTTCTTCTACTTTGTCGATTATTTCTACAATTTCATTTATTACATTTTCTCTATTTTCGTTACTAAACATTTTGCTCTTTGCTTCAACAAATTTGCTTCCTACTCTGTTGTTTTCAATTCTGTTTATAATATTGCTTAATATTTTTTCGTAAGATGATTCTTGAGTGTTTTTATCATAGTTTCTTAATGATTCTAATTCTCTTTGTATTCTATTTTGTTCTTGTATTGCTAAGGCTTCTCTATTAATAACCAAAATTGGTAGGTCTAAATCATATGCTGCTTTCAAACCTTCTTCGTATTGTTCTATATGGTCTTTTAAGCTAACTTTTGAATCTAGTTCGTCTTTAAAGTTTCCAACTACTTTTGGTTTTCGCATTTCTATTTTTTCATTGTCAAATTTATATTTTTCAGAAACAAATTCATTATGAAGATGTCTTGTATTATCTATAAATCTATCTGGTATCATAAAACAAGAATCATAATAACCTCCTACATTAGCGGGGTCTAAGGCAAAGTTGGATTCATAAGTGTTTAAATCCCATGGTGCACATAAATGTATAGTTTCACAATCATCGTAGAAGAATAATACATTTTTTTCTTTTTGCCTTGCAACAGAAGTCATACTTTGATTTATGAAGCTTTCACAGTTTCCATGATAGGTGACATCTTTTTGAGAAAAATGTTCTGCATAATCTACAGGTTTTCGATATTCATATGCATATGCACCTTCAACTCTTGCAAAAAGCCCAAAATCAATTTCTTCGTATTCTCCGGTTTCGTTTTTTCTAGGGATTTCATAAACTTTTATTTCTTTTCCGCCATAAGGTACTGTAAGGTCTGGCTCCACATTTTCATCTATTTTTAACATGCTGTTTTGAAATTCTTTAGTATACATGTCTCTTAAGTGACTTTCTACATCAGATATAGATGCAATGTTGTAAAATCCTGGCTCATATATGTTTTGCAAAAATTCTTTATCTCTACTTAAAAATAATGTATCACTATAATTTAAATTTAGAATATTTTTTAATGAAATCACAAAGTCTTTGATATTGCTTTCTATAGAACCTTCTTCAGGGTTTAAGTCTTCTATATGTTTTCCATATATTTTAACTAAAGATTTAGCATCGTTTAAGCTTATTCCATAAAGAGCTTCTATTATGGCAAATTTTCCTTCTTCTGCTTTCTTTTCTTTAGCAAATCCTGATTCTATTTCATATCTTGAAGATTTAAAATTATCAAGATTTTTAAATATTCTATTTACTTCGTAGTTTCTCAATTCATCATAATTTTCTAAATCTTCTACTGAAAAAGTAGCAAATACATTTTCATCATTTCCGATTATAATATTAGAAATTTTTGCTAGCATTTGGTCTTTTTCAATTGGGTCATATGTTCTTTTGTTAAACTCGGGGTCTAAAAATAAATCTTTAAAATCATCCATGTTACGAATCAGTTTACCAACTGCTGAAAAAGGCTCATATGCGTTTTCAAATAAATATTTTACCATTTCGAATCCATAATCAGTTTTAGTTAAATCAGAAATTATTTCAAGCATATCATCTTCGGCTACATTTAACCTTGAAAATTGTTCAAAATTTAAAAAGTCAAACTTTGGATTTATTAACCTTGTATCAATATCGTATCCAGGGTTAGCTTTTTTAGAGTTATAAAACAATTCGAAAAATTTGTCGTTTTTTGTATTAAACTCGTTCTCAAAAACATACTTACACAACTCTTTGTTTTCCGTTCTTGTATCTTGAAGTAATGTTTTGCTATCATAATTTTTTTCTTTATAAATACTTCTTATTTTATTGTATTTATCTAGAGTTTGTGACTTAGTTGCTCCCCATATTTTATCCATTTCATCATGAGAATACTCATTATTTTTAGCTATAAGAACATCAAAATATTTTTCTTGTAATTCAGTGGATAACAACGAATATATATAGTTAGCAGGAAGTGCTTTTTGAACTTCTTTCAATTTGTCTTCATCTAAATGCTGTGCTCCTAGTGAGTTCTCATTCAGTGACTTTTGTATAAACTCTTCTGCTATTTCAGAGCACATTCTAGCTATTTCATTTCTATCATCAAATGGTTCTTTATTCTCTTCAACTTCTTCCTTATATATACTAGGAAGATTATCAATAAATGCTTGTATAAAAAAGTCTAAATGTGGTAGGTTTTTGGATATTGAAAGTTCGTCAAAAAAGGATGTTTTACCAAAAGAATCCTCGTTTTTAAGATATTCTAAGGCTGTCTCTTTAGTTATTAGATGTGCTATGGTAAATAAATGAATATTAAAATTATTATTGCCTGATGATAGAAGTACTAATTTATTGATTTCTTCTTTAGTAAAATATGGTATGAAATTTTCATAGAACACAATGTGGTTAGAAGGTTTTTTATTATTTTCTAACAAATTTCGTAATTCTTTAACTTCTTCTCTAATGGTGGTTTCGTTCATATACTACCTCCTGTTTTATCTCTTGTTTGTATTGTTATTTTTTCTTATATTAGTTTGACAATTAACATGAAGGACTTGATTATTTGAGATAGAAACTTTTACTATTTTTCACTATCTAAAAATTTTTCAAAATCTTCTATAGTTGTATTTTCTAGCATTTCTTTTCTTTCTTCTGTATAATCTCCCTTTCCATCACTATACATCTGTATAAATTTAATCATACCTTCTATTCCTAATTTATCTTTTAATGCTTTTAAACCCTCTCGTCTTATTTTTTCTAATTCTCTAACAGTTACTGCCATCTAAATCACCTCCATAATAAATTCTATTGGATTTATAACTTTAATTTTTAAGTCTGCCCTTTTTGATGCATTTATTAATAACTTATCGGTTGTGATAAAATAATCTACTTTTTCACTTTCTGCAAATGCTAAGTGTAATGCATCCATGTCTTTTATATTATATTTTTTTAATTGAATAAATCTATTTTTTATTTCTTCAGAATATTCTATCTCAAGTAAATCCATTGCATCATATAAATCTTCTACTTGTCTTCTTTTATTTTCATATTTAATTTTAGATATTTCAAAATCTATAGCCATACTTTTATATATCTTTAACTTTTTGTCAATATGTTTTTTTAATATATTTTCTATAGCACTAGCTTCTAAGTTAATTTTTTCTTGTTTTAAATCATCAAAAGGTCTGCTGTAACAACAATTATCTAAATATAATTTTAACATAAAACTATACCTCTCTTTCCTAAACTATAAATAGTATAGCATAAATCTTAATATTTTTGAATACTTTTAGTTAATTCTCTATAATTTTATTCGTAAGCGTTTAATCGCTTACCCTCTGTTTTATCCAAATGTTTATGCAAAAAATGATGCTTGAGACTACTCTAACCAGCAGCGCAAATTACTACATGCTTTATACAAAAACAATATATATAAAATATTACGACAATGATGGAAGTGCACTTTCTACAAGTGTATCAAATACTTCAGGAACAGCATATACAAACTATAACTTATCAAGCTCTATAGCAGGAACAGCACCAAAAATAACAACTACGAAACCTACAAAATCTGGATATGACTTTAACGGATGGACTAAGACAAAAAATAGTTCAACAGTAGATTACAGTTCAACATCAGGAGGTACTTCAGTTTCTAACTTGACAAGTGATTTAACGTTGTATGCTGTGTGGAAGAGCGCATCAACACCAGTAGATCCAAATTCCTCTAGTGCTAAAGATTTGATAATAACAGCAAGTTCTTCAGCAGGAGTAACAGAATGGCAACCCTTCTATAATGATGGAACATATAATTATGTAATAAGTTATGACTATGTACTTTATAATTCTACTTACATGAGCTCAAGTAATACAAAATTAAAACAGAGGACCAGTTCCAATAGCTATTGGGTAACATGGAGCGACACTCCAAATTCATCTTATTCGAAAATATCAACTTGGTGGAGAAAATCGCAAGCAAATGATTACACTGGTACTAACGCGAATTGCGCAGCGTCATTATTGAACACTAGCTGGTGGAGTTCTTATGTAATAAATACATATGGAGACCAAGCTATAGGTGCGCCTTCACTAGAGATGTTTATAGATGCGTATAATGCCAGATATGGATCGGGTACCCTAACATATACACAGGATACTTTAGGACTAAACCCCTCAGGTACCCTACGAACCGACGACCGCGCTTTTGTAATCGCTGACCAAACTAACGCACGCGGTTATTGGCTAGCTTCACCTTATAGAACGTATAGCCCCCTGACTACGTAGCTGCTGTTGGAAGTAGTAACACCTTCTCCGCCGGGTATATAACTTCCCCCTCCTCCTTTGGGCTTCGCCCCGTTGTTAAGTTGAAGTCTGGAGTCAAAATACTTGAAACCTCGTCTACAACCGCGGAACTATCATATTAATAAATAACATGTTGAACTCAGACCTCAAACTCGGACAAAATTTTGAAAACATAGAAAGATAGCACATTTAAAAGCAAAAAATCATGCCCAACACTTGAAAAAAGATGTATTATTTGTTAACTAACATACTGTTAAATAAGTGTTGGGCGTGTTGAAAAAAGGATAAGCCATGTATTCGATATTAGGCAATTGTTAATTGTATATTCTAACTTTACAATTAACACACATTTAATATAAGAAAGGCACATGAGAAATGAATAAAAATTAAAAAAATTTTATATAAGTTAGTCATATTACTAACAATTTTCATAATAATTAATACAATGTTAGATATCACCAGGGTATTTGTTATAGCTAATGGAGAAGAAAATACTGAAGATGTATTTGATACAACATTAGCCAAAAAGATAACTGCAGAAAATTATGGAGATTATGCGGAATATGATGTAGATTTAAATAAATATTGTATAATTAATTTAGGTGATTCAATATGAAATTAATAAAAAGAGAAGAGTATTTGGAAAAATTAAAAAATATTATTGGCACACCTGACATAAAGGTAATTACAGGAATTAGACGTAGTGGAAAATCCAAACTTTTGGAAGAGTTTAAAAAATATATAAAAACATCTGTAAAGAACAATAACATAATCCATATAAACTACAACTTGTCAAAATTTTTTGATTTAAGGAATTATACAGACTTAATAAAGTATGTAGAAAAACATTATAAAAAGGGAATGAAAAATTTTATTTTAATTGATGAAGTACAGATGTGTGAAGGATTTGAAACAGCCATAAACAGTTTTCATGCAGAAGAAAAATACGATATTTATATAACAGGTTCAAATGCATTTTTAATGAGTAGTGATTTAGCAACATTATTCACAGGTAGAACTTTTAAAATAGAAGTATATCCATTTTCTTTTAAAGAATTTCAACAATATTATAATTACAAAGAAATACAAGAAGCATTTGAAAAGTATGTGTACGAAGGTGGAATGTCTGGTTCGTATCTTTATAAAGCACGAGAAGAAAAATTTCAATATATAAAGGATGTATTTGACACATTAATTGTTAGAGATATAAAACAAAAGAACAAAATAAGAAATACAGACATAATACAAAACTTGGCAAACTTTTTAGTAGATAACATTTCAAATTTGACTTCTATAAATAATATTACTAGTGTTCTAAATTCAAAAAATATTAAAATAACAGATAAAACTATAAACAACTATATAGAATACTTATGTAATGCATTTGCTTTTTATAAAATAAAAAGATATGACATAAAAGGTAAAAAATTTTTAAGCACACAGGACAAATATTATTTAGCAGATCAATCATTTAGATATGCATTACTTGGAACAAGCAATATGGATTATGAAAGAACTTATGAAAATATAGTTGCAATAGAATTGTTAAGAAGAGGTTATGAAGTTTATGTAGGTACATTATATAAAAAAGAAATTGACTTTGTAGCACAAAAACAAGGAAGGAAAATTTATATACAAGTATCAGATGATATAAGTAATAAAGACACTTTTAGTAGAGAAGTAGATCCTTTACTAAAAATACAAGATGCTTATCCAAAAATGATAATAGCAAGGACTAAACATGATAATTATCAATATGAAGGTATTGAAATAATTGATATTGCTAATTGGTTAAGTGAATAAATTACATTATATTATTTTAAAAACCAGTCAGAAGAAATTAAATTTCTTTTGACTGGTTTTTCTTGAATGATTAAACACTAACATCTATCTTATTAAGTTTTGTTGAATTTTTATTAAATATCTTTATTATACTTCTGCCAAGCAAATAATGCAATTATAATAATTATTTAAATCTACATCATATTCCGCATAATCTCCATAATTTTCTGCAGTTATCTTTTTGGCTAATGTTGTATCAAATACATCTTCAGTATTTTCTTCTCCATTAGCTATAACAAATACCCTGGTGATATCTAACATTGTATTAATTATTATGAAAATTGTTAGTAATATGACTAACTTATATAAAATTTTTTTAATTTTTTATTCATTTCTCATGTGCCTTTCTTATATTAAATGTGTGTTAATTGTAAAGTTAGAATATACAATTAACAATAAGTTTTAATTACATACAGCTTATTTTTTAGCTTTAGTGCGTCCAACATTTATTAGTTCTATTAGTTTATCATAATATGCCTGTTTAACATCGGACGCGTTATCACCGACGCTGTCGTGTTGGCGCGATATTTTCCATAAATTAATTTGATTGAATTATGTAACTCGATCCTGACTGAGTTATTCTGAACCTAGAGTTTAGCTTTATTACTGGACGTAAACCGCTACCGGCAGACTCGGAAGTATGGGCGCGGGCGGTGTTCCAAACTCTGCCATCCAAGCTATTAAGAGTGAGAATATAGATCGGATCAGCGGTAGGAGTGGCCAAATCATAATCAATGCACTGACCGCGAATTTGTCCGATATTAAATGCCTTATCTTTAGTGCCGACCGAACCGTCGAACGAGTAGTCAGAGGCACTACGTTTTGTAATAGAGAATGTAAGTCCGTCTCTACCGTTGCTTGCCATATGAAGCATTTCAACAGTTGGACTACCTATTGCATCGTCTGTATATGTACTACTAAATTTACTCTTCCAGAATGATGTATCTAATAATCTTTGACAGAATCTTGTGCTAGCCTGTGCAGTAATTGATAAATCATATCTTCTCCAGAATCCAGATGTTGAAATTTCTGAACCACTTGGTGCATTTCCTGTATTTGACGACATATATACTCCATATGGGAAGTCACTGTCACTACTTTTACTTAATCCAGAAGGTAATCCTTGACTCGGATTATAATATTGTCCCGCTATTACATAATAATTGGTTCCGTCATAAGCATAAGGATACCAAGTTGAAATTCCAGCTGTCGTTGGGAAGTTAACCGTCGCATTTGCATCGAAATCACTCGTTGGGGTATCTTTGGTTGCTATTTTCTGTTCCCATACAGCATACAATTGCAAGTCGCTTGTTGTTCCGGTTATTGCTTTTTGGCTTGTACAGTCTGACTTCGTATATGTTGCTTTCGTCTGTCCTGAACTCGTAGCCCAGCCTAAGAAGCGATAACCAGATTTAGTTGGCAATGTGCTTGATAGTTTTGGTGTTTTTCCTGCTATAGAGCTTGATAAGTTATAGTTTGTATATGCTGTTCCTGAAGTATTTGATACACTTGTAGAAAGTGCACTTCCATCATTGTCGTAATATTGTATATATATTGTTTTTTTATAAAGCATATAGTAATTTGCGCTGCTGGTTAGAGTCACCGAACTTCCTACTGAAACATCATATGTTTTACTTGCAGATGTTGAGTCTTTTTTCCAACCTAGATTTGAGCAGTTGGTTGGAGTTGAAGATCCACTTAATGATGATAAGGTTAGTTTATATCCATGTTCTTCGTTTGTGTAATCTCTATAAGCTTTTCCGTTTTGTGTATCTGTCTTTCCATTGTATTGATATCTTCTTATTGTTACATCTTTTTCATGTAATGCATAATAATTTTTACTTTCTGTTGGTGCTGTTAATTGTGTTCTTGTATATATACTACTTAGGTCTGTATAACTTTCATTTGTTGACCAACCTTTGAATGTCCATCCTGATGCTGATGGGTCACTAGGTACACTTATTGTACTTCCTACTTGTTGTCCACTTGCATTTCTGTATACTTTAGATTTTATAGGTGAACCACCATTATTGTTATAATAGAAGGTTGATGTTATTTCTTTTGACCATAATGAGTATACTTGCATTTCTGGTGTTATATCTTCTTCTGGTATTATATCGTTTGATGGGTCGCTGTCTAATGTTCCTGATTGTGTCCATCCTTCAAATTCCCATCCATCTTCTGGTGGTGTTGCAAAGTTTATGTATTTTGATATTACTTCTGTTTTATTATCTGCATTATCTACTGATAATAAATGTATGTAATATATTCCTTCTCCAGTATTTGGTGTATAGTTACCAGTTTGTTTTTCGCTTGTTACTTGTTGTCCACTACTCCATGCACTTGAGTCTACTCCTTTTTTGTTTTGGTTTTTATCTATTATGAATTTACTGTTATTTAAATTTATTCCACTCTCATGGTCTACTAATTGTAATGTGTAATATATTTTATTGTCTTTTACATATCCATAAGCACAGTTGTCTGTATATGTTATTTTTTGAATGTCTATTTTACCATTACCTTGGTTATTTCCTGTTTCTCCACCTTTTTCTGTTGCTAGGCTTGAATTTACATATGAGGTGGTTCCTGTGTCTGATGTTTCTGACCAACAAACATAAAAAAAGATCCCCTTAAAGTATACATTTTTTATTAATGTTTACTCTAAGGGATAGAGTATATAACTCTATTTTTTGGTTTGTTAGCATTAATTAAATTATAACTGATATCAATTTTTATATCTAAAATGGTATATTATTCCATCTACATACTTCTTCAACATTTAATGCACATTGCAACATTTCTTTGGTGTTATTCTTATTTATGCCAATTCCATATGCTAATTTTGAATCTATATCTTTTGTATTTGTTTCTGTTACATCAACTACAACCTGATACCATTCATAATTTTCTGGGTTATCAAGCATTTTTTGCATTAAACTTTGGTTATTATCTTTTTTTACTATATATGTACCTTTCATAGTTATAGCATTTGGCGACGTTGCCGCGTCTACTACTGATGCAAAAAAAGTTCCATCCTCATTTAATGTCATATAACAATTGTCTGGTCTTTGATTATCTTCACCGGCTGTCAAAAACCATTTTCCGCTTAAGTCGTCTATAGGTTTTTCTTCATCACGAACCAATGAAGAAAAGAAATTTTCTTTAGCCTTTTTCTTACAATAAATTATTGTGATTACTATTAGTACAACAATTATTATTGCTATCATATTAGTTCCTCCTTGTATGCACAAGTGATTCTTATATAAGTATACATCAAAATTTTTACAATATTGTTAATGTTGTATTAAGTTTTTATTACAAATTGTTCCAAATATTTGAAGTGAAACACCTCAAATCTTTGAAGTCCTGAAGAAATTATGTTGAATATAAAAACATATGGTTTGTTATTTGAAAATTTACAAAAAATAAACTATACTTTTAAAAAATAAAAAATGCTAATTTTCGCTTTAAAATATATGTTACATGTGATATTATATAGAAGTATATAAACTATTTGAGATTATACAAGATGAGATTTTTTAATAAATTAATACAAACGGAGGCGCAAAATGAAAATAGATTATCCACCATATAAAATAACTGACAAAATGTTAAATTATGTATCAGATATTATGAAAAAAATAGGAGAAGCGAACTATTTTGAAAGTCTAAATAGATTTCCAGAGTTAAGAAGAAAAACAAGAATAAGGTCAATTCATTCTTCTTTAGCTATTGAAAATAATCAGTTATCATTATTTCAAGTAGAAGATGTAATAAATGGAAAACTTGTAATTGGAGAACAAAAAGATATTCAAGAAGTTAAAAATGCATATAAAGCTTATGAACATATTGATAAATTAAATCCTTATTCTGTAGAAGATTTAAAAAATGTACACAAAATGCTTACTTTTCTAATTGAAGAAGATGCAGGAAAATTTAGAAATCATGGAGAAGCCGTTTATGATGGAGATGTTCAAATATTTATGGCTCCACCACATAAATTAGTTCCTAGTTTAATGGATAATTTATTTAACTGGATGAATGAAGTAAAAGATAAAATAAATCCACTTATACTTTCTTCAATATTTCATTATGAATTTGTATTTATACACCCTTTTTCAGATGGAAATGGTAGAACTGCTAGATTATGGCAAACAGTTATACTTTCACATTGGGAGAAAGCATTTACTTATTTACCTATTGAAAGTATGATAAAGAAAAACCAAGAAGAATATTATACTGTTATTCAAAATTGTAATAATAATGGAGAATCAACGAAATTTATAGAATTTATGTTAAAAGTTATAGATGAAGCTGTTGATGATATGATTAAACTTCAAACGACTACACAAGAAACTACACAAGAAACTACACAAGAAAAAATAATAAAATTAATTAAGAAAAATCCAAGTATTACTCAAATACAGATGGCAAAAGCACTTGGCTTATCACGAGATGGAATATCATATAACATAAAAAAATTAGAAGAGGCAGGAAAATTAAAAAGAATTCGGCTCTACTAAAAAAGGAACTTGGAAAATAGAAAAAGGTAAATGAAAATGCTAATTTTGCTTTAAAATGCATGTTAGATGTGATATTATATAGAAGTATATAAACATTTATTGTAAGATAGACTAACTATTAATTGTCAATAGTTTTTCTAAAAAAATTTTTTTAATAATTTGTTAAATAAAAATTTGCAT
>CANQGP010000009.1 GCA_947623285.1 uncultured Clostridia bacterium
CAAGTTGGAGTTAAATATATCGTTGTATATTTAAATAAAACAGATATGGTTGACGATCCAGAATTATTAGAATTAGTTGAAATGGAAGTTAGAGACTTATTATCAAGCTATGATTTCCCAGGAGATGAAATTCCAATTATAAAAGGATCTTCATTACAAGTATTAGAAAGCAATGCTTCAGATCCTAATGATCCAGTATATCAACCAATCAAAGAATTATTAGATGCAATTGATAGTTATATCCCAACACCAGAAAGACCTATAGATCAACCATTCTTAATGCCAGTAGAAGACGTATTTACAATTACAGGTAGAGGAACAGTTGCTACAGGTAGAGTTGAAAGAGGAGAAGTTAAAGTTGGTGACGAAGTTGAAATCATCGGTTTAACAACAGAAAGAAAGAAAACAACAATAACAGGTGTTGAAATGTTCAGAAAGATATTAGACCAAGCAGAAGCTGGAGATAATATCGGAGCATTATTAAGAGGAATTGATAGAAAAGAAATCGAAAGAGGTCAAGTACTTGCACAACCTGGAACAATCAATCCACATACAAAATTCACAGCACAAGTATACGTTCTAACTAAAGATGAAGGTGGAAGACATACTCCATTCTTCAATGGATATAGACCACAATTCTACTTTAGAACAACAGACGTTACAGGTGTTATCGAATTAGAAAAAGGAACAGAAATGGTTATGCCAGGTGACAACGTAAACATGACAATCGAATTAATTACACCAATAGCTATTGAAAAAGGACTAAGATTCGCTATCCGTGAAGGTGGTAGGACCGTTGGCTCTGGTGTAGTTTCAGAAATTATAGAGTAATAAATTATTAAAAGCAAGGTTTATATAAATTATAACCCTTGCTTTTTTTAGTTAATACTAAAAGATAAAACAATTAATTTTTATAATATTTGTTGTCGCAACTTACATATTAGAAAATATATGTCAGTTGCTCCAAATCGCACTACGCTTTGCTCCGTTTGGTCGCTAACGCATATTATAAAAATTAATTGTTTTATCTTTTTAATATATATTACTTGTAAAAAAGTAATAATTAATATACAATATACCTATAATTTAATAAGCAAGGAGCAAGAAAGGAACGTAAAAAAGATGAAAATAATTTTAGATGCAATGGGAGGAGATAATGCACCAGATGCCAACATACAAGGAGCATTAAATGCAATAGATAAAGTAAAAGCAGAAATAATATTGGTAGGAAAAGAAGAAGTGATAAGAAGCAAAATAAAAGAATTTGCTGGAAAAGAAATGGAAGAAGTATCAAATCGTCTATCAATAAAAAATGCAACAGAATCAATAGAAATGTGTGATATCCCTACAGTGGCAATACGCAAAAAGAAGGACTCTTCTATGGTAGTAGGATTTAGAATGTTAAAAGAAGGAGAAGGGGATGTATTTATTTCAGCAGGTAATTCAGGTGCATTATTAACTGGAGCAACATTAATAGTAGGTAGAATAAGAGGTGTAGATAGACCAGCAATAGCAGGAATGTTGCCAGCATATCACAGTCAATTATTGTTGATAGATGCAGGAGCCAATACAAATTGCAAACCGATAAATCTTTTACAATTTGCGCAAATGGCTAGTGTTTATTTGAAAAATACATATAAAATAAAAGAGCCAAAAATAGGACTGCTTAATATCGGAACAGAAGAAAATAAAGGAAATGAATTAGTAAAAGAGAGTTATCAATTATTAAAAGAAAAGTCAAAAGAAGTAGGTATAAATTTTGTTGGAAATGTAGAAGGTAGAGATGCATTTACAGGAGAAATAGATGCTATTGTAACAGATGGTTTTACAGGAAATGTATTTTTAAAAGTGACAGAAGGACTTGGTAAATTTATTAAAACAACACTTACAGAAAGCTTACAGCATAATTTATTAACTAAAATAGCAAGTATACCAGCACTACCAGCGATAAAGAAATTTTCAAAATCGATGGATTATAAATCATATGGAGGAGCTTTATTCTTAGGAGTAAAAAAGCCGGTAGTTAAAGCTCATGGAAGTAGTGATAAATTATTATTTGAATACACAATAATACAAGCAGAAAAATTTGTAGAGAATAAAGCAGTAGACAAAATGAAAGAAGAATTTGAACAACCGGTACAAAACAAAAAATAATTTGTTAATTTACTTGACAAAAGAAATAACATATATTATAAATGATATATAATAAAAAAAGAAATTAAACAAATAATATTTGCAAACTTGAGAGGAGGTGAACTCGAAGAAATGAGTTCAGAAGAAGTATTAGAAAAAGTAAAAGAAATTATAGTAGAACAATTAGGTGTAGCTGATTCAGCTATTACAATGGAAGCATCTTTTATTGATGATTTAGGAGCTGATTCTTTAGACATTGTTGAATTAATAATGGCTTTAGAAGAGGAATTTGATATCGAAATTCCAGATAGCGACGCAGAGAAAGTTGTAACAGTAGAGGATGTTGTTGAATACATAAAAGAAAATGTAAAATAAAAATTAACTAATGATAGGATAAAATTACAAATTGTAATTTAAACGTAATTAGTAAAATAATTAAAGAAGAACTGCTTATTAAATAGGCAGTTCTTTTTTATAGTAGACAACAATCTTTTGAAAATTCACTTACAATCTTTGATTGCATAGGGAGGCAGTTTTTTTAATATTTGGAGAAAATATTCAAAAAAGTTTTTTGCATAAATATCATGGCAAAGTAAAATATTTTGTGAGCAGATAACTTTATCTCCACAAGTAACAACAGCATTACCTAAAACAGAGTTAGCAGAAAGGTTTGGAACGAGATTTTTTTCACAATTAATATTAGTAGAAAGTTTATCAATTTCAGAACTTTTAATAGGTATAATTATATCATTACCTTCTTCACTGAGTTTCAAGTCTAATGGATTAGAATTAGTAGAAGGTTTATATACATTAAAAGAATTGATATTATTAACTTTCCATTCATTAAAATAAGAACGTATTATTTCCGAAATATTTGTAAGTTTAAAATTTGAAAAGGCATATTCAATTAGCTTAATACTATCACTAGTTCTAAAATTTTTTGTATCAGCGCCTAAAACAACACAAATAATATCTAAATTATTTCTTTTACAAGCAGTAACTAAACATCTATTGGCACCGTTAGTGAAGCCTGTTTTAACTCCATAAACTCCATCTAAATTACCGAGTAATTCATTGGTATTATTAATAGTTTTAGGAACTCCATTTATATTTATTGTCGCACTTTTAGTTTTTACAATTCTAGCAAAAGTTTCATTTCGTAAAGCATAGTCTGTTAAAATAGCTAATTCATAAGCTGTGGTGTAATGTCCTTCTTTATCAAGCCCATGAGGAGTTTTAAAAGAAGTGTTAGATAGATGTAAATCACTAGCTTTTTGATTCATCATTTCAGCAAAACCATCAATACTTCCCCCAACATGTTCAGCTAAACAAGTAGCAGCATCATTGCCAGAAAAAAGTAATAAACCATAAAGTAAGTCATTAACACTGATTTTATCATTTGTATGTAATCCTATTCTAGAACCTCCTGTACCAGCAGCCTTTGAAGACACTGTAACAATTTCAGACAAGTCGCACTTTTCTATAACTATAGTGGCTGTCATGATTTTTGTAGTTGAAGCCATTTTCACTTTGTTATACTCATTTTTTCCAAATAATACAGTTCCGAGAGTTTCTATCAATTACAACAGCAGAGCGAGAGTTAATAGAAGAGGAGTTAAAATCACTATTATCTGCATATACATATGATAGAGAAAACTGGATAAAAAATAGAAAAATTAAAGTAAAGGTAGTTATTTTTTTCAACATAGTATCACCAATATTAAATATATGATAAATAAAAAAATATATGAAAATGAACTAAGTAAAAATCAGAAAATGGTTGAAAAATCAAGAAAAACTTAAAATAATTTACATAAACTATTGAAAATTTTACAAAAATGTAATATAATTGTAATAAGGCTGTTACATAGCGGAGAAACGCAGAAAGCCCTACCGCTGTAGAGTAACAGACCATCAATTTAAATTACAAGCAAAAACTCAAAAAAAAGCTATTGACTTAAAAATATAAAAAATAGTAAAATAATGATAGATTACTGTCATTATATGTGATATTAAGGAGAGGTTGAATTATGAATTTGAAGAAAAAAATGCTAATAGTTATTCCAATAATGTTAATTGTTGCATTTATTGCAGGATTACAAGCAAAAGCCCTAGCAGTTGTAGATGAAACAAGATATTTTGGAATAAGTGTAATTAGAACAAGAACTCAAGAAGGATTAGGATATGCAATAGGAAATCCAGTAACAGGTGCAGGAAGCGCTGCGATGATTTGGAATATTAGAGAATATCCACAAGCAAGCGCAAGTAGTCCAAAGACACCACAAAATGCTTTATACTGTTTAAGAGCAGGATTTGGATTCCCTGATGCAGCAGGAGATATAGATACATATAATAAAGGTTATGACATGGTAAAAGAAAGACAAGAAATTTCAGCATTAGGACAAGGTAGAGACCAAAGCATATATAGTGGTTTAGTGAACGGAGATTATTATAACGAAATATTAGCAATGCTAGATTTAATGTATATACCAAATGAAACATCAGCTGCGAAAAAAGAAAGTTTACTAGAAGCAGCAAAGATATATGATGACGAATGGGACTATGCATTAACAGATGATGATATAGAAGTTGCACAACAAGCCGCTTTATGGTATTTTACAAATTCTGATAATACATCTATTTATGATAAAACAAATACTGATTCATGGTTATTCTATACTCAAGATGAGAGTGGAAAAGGAACATTTTCATCATTCACAGATTATGGAGTAGCACCAAGACAACAAGAAAAACAAGGATATCAAAGAAATGAACAAATAAAATTATTATATAAATATTTAATAAAAACAGCTACAGCTAACAAAGATAATTATAAAGATGCAAATGCTAAAACATCAAAGACAATGACATTATGGACTTCAACAACAAACGATAATGAACAACCAATAGTAGAAATTCATGAGAAACCTGAAGAAGAAAAAATTGCAGACTTAGCATTAAGAAAATATATATCAAATGTAACAGGAAGTACTTTTTCACAAGGACCACGTAAACCAACAATTACAGACACAAATAAAATAGGAGAAAATGAAAGCAAAACAGACCATACAGCAACATACAGCCATAGAAAAGACCCAGTAACAGTAAAAGAAAATGATATAATAGAATATACAATTAAAGTATATAACGAAGGTACTATAGAAGGAAGAGCAAAACAAATAATTGACCAATTACCAACAGGATTACAATATGAAAATGGTTCAGTAACAGGTGACTATGATGCAAGCTATGATTCAGCATCAAACAAAATAACATTTACTAAAAAAACAACTGAAAACTTAGCAGCATATTCAGGAAGCGGAGAACCAGCATCAAATACAATAACAATAAGATGTAAAGTAGTAGCAACTGAAAAAGAACAAAAACAAGTATTAACAAATGTTGCATGGATAAGTCAAGATGAGTTTGCAGAAACAGCAACAGATGTAGATTCAAGCCCTTCAAATTCACCTAGTGTAAATGCAAATGGACTTGTAAGTGATAATGAAAATGATTACAAAGGACATAATAGCAATCCAGATGTATCAGCAAATAATAACTATTGGAAAGGACAACAAGATGATGACGACTTTGAAAAAGTAGTTATACCAGAAAAAGTTCCAGAAAAATTTGCTGACTTAGCACTAAGAAAATATATAACAGGTATAACAACAGGAAGTCAATTTACACAAGGACCACGTACACCAACAATTACTGATACAAACAAAATAGGAGAAAATGAAAACAGAACAGACCATACAGCAACATATAGTCATAGAAAAGATCCAGTAACAGTAAAAGAAAATGATGTAATAGAATATACAATTGCAGTATATAACGAAGGTAATGTTGCAGGAAGAGCGAAACAAATAGTTGACCAATTACCAACAGGATTAGAATATGTAGAAGGATCAGCAACAGGAGATTATAAAGTAGACGCAGGTGGATATGACAAAGCAACAAACAAATTAACATTGACAAAAGTTAATGATAATAATATAGCAGCATATTCAGGAAACGGACAACCAACTTCAAATACAGTTACAATAAAATGTAAAGTAGTAGCAACTGAAGAAGAACAAAAACAAGTATTAACAAATGTTGCATGGATAAGCGATGATGAATTTGAAGGAGGAGAAACAGATATAGATTCAAGCCCTTCATCATCACCAAGTGTAAATGCAGATGGACTTGTAAATGAAAATAAAGATCAATATAAAGGAAATGAAAGTAACGGACCTGTAACAGATCAAAATGACTATTGGAAAGGACAACAAGATGATGATGATTTTGAAAAGGTAGTTATACCAGGAAAAGAACCAGAAGAAGTTGCAGACCTAGCATTAAGAAAACACATAACAAAAGTAAATGGTAAAAATGTAGATGTTCCAAGAACACCAGATCCTGAAACATCAGGATTAGCAAGCGGAAGCGATACTACAGCAACATATAATCATAGAAAAAACCCTGTAGAAGTAAACATAGGAGATATCGTAACATTTACAATTACAATATATAACGAAGGTGATATAGAAGGAAAAGCATTAGAAGTAACAGACCAATTACCAGCAGGAATGGTTTTAGTTGACTATGAAGGAGAAGAACCTTATGACCATGAAAATCATGGAAATGGAAAGAAATTTACTGATAATTATTATTGGGTAAGTGAATATGATGAAGCAACTAATAAAATAATATTTGAAGATCAACCATCAATTGATGAACGTCCATCTAATTGGAATCCTTCTCCTAACCTACAACCATATTCAGGATCAGGAGATCCAGATTCAGTTACATTTGAGTATAAATGTAAAGTAACTGGTGATATAACTGGTGGAGCAGATGGTAAAGTTTTAACAAACGTAGCATGGATTTCTAAAGATTTCTTTACAACTGAAGATGTAACAGATAGAGATTCTCAACCAACTAATACACCTCAAGTTAACAAAGATGGATTAGTAAGTACAGACCCTGACAGCTATAAAGGAAATGACTCAAACGATAGTGTAATGCCAGGAGATAGCAATAAGTACTGGAAAGGAAAACAAGATGATGACGACTTTGAAAAAGTAATTATTCCAGAAAAAGACTTACCATTTGACTTAAAATTAATAAAGAGAATTACAGAAATAAATGGTGAAGCACAAACAGAAAGAATTGAAAATATTGATACATCAAAATTAAATAATGGAAAAGAAGATGAAGAAACAACAGCAGATTATCAATTAAATAAAGATCCAATAGTAGTAAAAGCAGGAGATGTAGTAAAATATACATTTAGAGTATATAATGAGGGATATATAGATGGATATGCAACAAAAATAACAGAAGATATCCCTGAAGGATTAGAATTCTTATGGTCTGATAAAGAATCAGAGGAAGACTTAAAAGCAGAAGGTTATTCAGATGAGGAAATAAAAGCTATTCAATTTAACCAAGAAATAGGTTGGACATATGATGAAGGTTCTAACTTAAAAACTATTTCAACAGATTACTTAGCAAACCAATTAATAAAAGCATTTGGAGAAAATCCTGATGGAACAAAAGAATTTACTGAGGAAAATTACAAAGAAGTATCAGTATGCTTTAAAGTAAAAGATGATGCTCCAACAGGAGAAATTCTAAGAAACGAAGCTGAAATTTCAGAACATGATGATGATGGAAATCCAGATACACCAGCTCCAACGGATAGAGATTCAAAACCAGATGAATGGGTAAAATATGAAGATGACGAAGATTATGATAATGTTATATTAGATTCATTTGACTTAGCATTAAGAAAATTCATAACAGGAGTAAATGATAAAGAAATAACAGGAAGAGAACCAATAGTAGATACTTCAAAATTAAATACAAAGGATGAGAACGGAAAGATGGTTACTACTGCAGAATATAAACATCCTAAAGATCCAGTATTAGTAACAATTGGTGATGAAGTAATATATACATTAAGAGTATATAATGAAGGCGATAAAGATGGATATGCAGCAGAGATAAAAGACCACTTACCAGAATATCTAGAATTTATTGATAATGATTTTAATGAGCAATATGGTTGGACAGTATCAGAAGATGGAAAAACTGTAACAACAGATTACTTAAAAGATCAATTAATAAAGAAAGCTGAAAAAAATGAAAATGGAGAAATAGTATTATCATATAAAGATGTACAAATAATGTGTAAAGTTAAAAACACAGTACAAAGTAACTACAAAATAACAAATATTGCAGATATAACAAAATATGAAGATGACCAACATAATCCAGCAGTAGATAGAGATTCTGAAGAAGATAATGTAGACCCACAAACAGAAGAAAACAAACCAGGATATAAAGATGATGAAACTGGAGAATATATACCAGGACAAGAAGATGATGATGACTTCGAAAAAGTAATAGTAAAAATATTCGACTTAGCATTAAGAAAATGGGTTTCAGAAGTAATAGTTACTGAAGATGGAGTAACAACAAGTACTCCAACAGGACATCAACCATATGATGATCCAGAACAAACAGTAAAAGTAGACTTAAATAGAAAGAAATTAAACTCTACAGTTGTAAAATTCAAATATGGAATTCGTGTAGTAAACGAAGGTGAAGTAGAAGGATATGCATTAGAAGTTAAAGACTATATTCCACAAGGTTTAGAAATGAAACCAGAAGATAATCCATTATGGGAATATCTAGGTGATAATATAGCTGTTACAGATCAACTAAAAGACACATTATTACAACCAGGAGAATACGCAGATATAGAAATAGTTTTAACATGGATTAATAATGAAAATGATTTAGGATTAAAGGTAAATACAGCAGAAATCTCAGAAGATTATAATGAATATGGTTTACCAGATGTAGACTCAATACCAGATAATGGTCAACCAGCAGAAGATGATATTGACGATGCACCAGTTATCCTATCAATAACAACAGGTAGAATGCCATTATATATTGGATTAGGAGCAACAGTACTTGGAATGTTAGCAGGTGGAATATTCTTAATCAAAAAATATGTAATTAAATAAAGTTGATATTTTAATATAGCAATAAGAAGAACCTGATCCACTAAGAAATCAAAGATTGCTAGTTGGTCCCCAGGACCTTGTTGCTTACCACAATAAAAAAGGATGTTTCTAAAAAACAGAAATGTCCTTTTTACTATTGATTTTATAAAATTTTTATAGTAGAATAATACTATAGAATAGGAGAGGTTTGAAAAATAATTATAATTTTTCTCAAACTAATCTTAGATTCAGAGAGGAATTAATAAAAAGTGAGAACTAAAATTTATGATGCAATAGATGATAAAGAATTACTAGAACTTGCATCACAAGTAGAAGAAGAAACCAAACCAATATTTAAGCAAATAGATGAAATAAGTGAAATTAATAGTTTAAAAGTAATAAAAGCATTTCAAAAATGTAATCTTCAAGAATCACATTTTAATACATCAACAGGATATGGAATAGATGAACCAGGAAGAAATAAAATTGAAGAAATATATGCAGAAATATTCAAAACAGAAGATGCATTAGTAAGAACTCAATTTATTTCAGGAACACATGCTTTATCAGTAACACTTTCAGCACTATTAAGACCAAATGAAACAATGATAAGCATAACAGGTAGTCCATATGACACATTACAAACTGTAATAGGATGTGGAAAAGAACAAAGTAAAAGTTCACTAAAATCTTATGGAATAAATTATGAACAAATAGAATTAGTAAATAATGATTTTGATACAAAAAAAATTGTAGAACGTTTACAAAAACAAGATGTAAAATTAGTAGAGATACAACGTTCAAGGGGATATGCTCAAAGAAAAAGCTTATCAATAGAAAAGATAGAAAAAATAATAAAAGAAATCAGAAAAGTAAACAATCAAGTTATAATAATGGTAGACAACTGCTATGGAGAACTTGTAGAAGATAGAGAGCCAACAGAAGTTGGAGCAGATATTGCAGTAGGTTCTTTAATGAAAAACTTAGGGGCAGGCATTGCAACAAGCGGAGCATATATAGTAGGAAAGAAAGAATTGATAGAATTATGTGCAGAAAGACTAACAGCGCCAGGAATAGGAAAAGAAATTGGTCCATCATTAGGACAAAATACAAATTTATTGAAAGGACTATTTTTTGCACCAAGTGTAGTAGCAAGTAGCTTGAAAACAGTAGTGTTTGCAAGTAGATTTTTCGAAAAACAAGGATATGATGTAGATCCATTATATAATGAAGAAAGAACAGATATTGTACAAACAATAAATTTAGGAACAGCAGAAGGACTTGTTAAATTTTGTCAAGGAATTCAAGCAAGTTCACCAATAGATTCAAATGTATTGCCAGAGCCAGGAGACATGGGAGGTTATGAAGACAAAATAATTATGGCAGCTGGGACATTTACAGAAGGTTCAACAATAGAATTAAGTTGTGATGGACCACTAAGAGAACCATATACAGCATATCTACAAGGTGGATTAACATATGCTTATGGTAAATATGGTATATTAAAAGCAAGCAAAAGATTAAAAGGAAAGGAAGGGTAAAATTATGGCAGTAGTACTAGTATTATTAATATTAATATTGCTTATAGTTTTCATATTAATTTTCGGAGGAGCAGACCAAAGAAAAATGAGAAAACAAGAAATGAAGGAAGAGGCAAGAAGAGAAAAGAAAGAAAAAGCAGAATTAAAAAGAAGAAATAAAGAAGCAAAAAAAGAATCTAAAAAATATGTAGATATATTTGAAGAAGAAAAAGAAAATGTTCAAGAAGGTGTAACAAGTGATGCAAAAGAATTTTCTGAAAATGAAGAAACAGATACATCTATACCTACACAAGAGGAAACATATAACATTGTAGATGAACCAAAAGACGAAGAAAAAGATGAGCAAATGTTCCAAGAAATGTTAGAAAATTCTGAACATAACAATGAAGAAGCACCAATTGATATGCAAGAACAATTTGAAAATTCTACAACTCCTGAAGAGCCTTCAGAAGAAAAAGAACATGAAAAATTGGAAAAAATGACAGATGAAGAGTTAAGGGAGCAAAGAGAAAGAGAAGAAAAAGAATTTAAAGAGAAACTAAGAGAAGATTTGAAAAAAGCAAGTTTTGTAGATTCTGAAAAAGATATGTGGGACGAAAAAGATATTTGGCATGAAGAAAGAATGAAAGCAAAAGAAGATGATGATAATGACGAAATAGAATTTAACAAAGACTTATTTGGTGATTTCTTTAATAATGATAATAAATAGAGGAGCAAGAATTTGAATAATTTTATAACAATACAAAAAAATGTAACAGTGCAAATAGTAGAAAAAAAGTCAAAATTCATAGCTAAGCTATATTATGTAGAAAGCCAAGAAGAAATAGAGAATTTAATAAAAGAAAATAAAAAGCAATACTTTGATGCTAGACATCATTGTATTGCTTATCGCGTTGTTGAAAACGATAATATTATAGAAAAAGCAAATGATGATGGAGAACCTTCTGGAACTGCAGGTGCACCAATGTTAAAAATTTTGCAAAATAACAATCTTTGTAATGTATTAATTATAGTTATAAGATATTTTGGAGGAGTTTTGCTTCGGAACAGGAGGTCTTGTTAGAGCTTATTCAGACAGTTTAAAAAAAGCAATAGAAAAAGCTGAAAAAGTAGAAAAATGTTTAGGAGAACAAATAGAAATAAAAGTAGATTATTCAGAGTTTGAAAAAATTAAATATTTTTGCGAAAAAAAGAATATAAACATTTCAGAAGTTAAATATTTAGAAGATATTGTATGTATTTTAGAAATATTAGAAGGACAAATGGATAAAATTTTAGAAGAATTACAATTAAAAAGTATAAAAATAAAAGAATGTAAAAAGTTAAGTAAAAAATTTATAATAAGAAAATATGAATAAGTATAAAAAAATACAACTTTCATAAAAACAATTGGAAAAATTTAACAATTTTCCTTGAAACCTGTAAAATATCAGTATATAATCAATCACATGCGAAAAGCAAAAGATTAAAAAATATTTTATAGGAGGAGAATTATGAAAGAAAAAATTTCAATATTAATAGCAGATGATAATTCAGAATTTTGTCAAACACTTGCAAAATATATTGAGAAACATGAAGAATTAGAAGTTATTGGAGTAGCAAAGGATGGGGCCGAAGCAATAGAGATGATAACAAATATAGAGCCAGATGTTGTACTTTTAGATGTAATAATGCCCCAATTAGATGGATTAGGAGTATTAGAAAAAATAAATGAAATAAATAAAAAACCAATAGTAATAATGTTATCAGCAGTAGGACAAGACAAAGTAACGCAAAGGGCTATTAGCTTAGGAGCTCAGTATTATGTAGTAAAGCCTTTTGATATAGAATTACTGATTAAAAGGATAAAAGAGTTTAAATATTTCAAAGCAAAACCAAAAAGTAGTTTTTTATTAAAAGAGCCAAAACAACAATACATAGCAATAGATAATAATAACGGAAAAGTAAAAGAAAACTTAGAAGCATTAGTAACAAATATAATTCATGAAGTAGGAGTTCCTGCACATATAAAAGGATATCAATATTTAAGAGAAGCAATTATAATGGTGGTAGAAGATATTGATGTGATAAATCAAATTACAAAAAGCTTATATCCACAAATAGCAAAGAAATTTGGTACAACTCCAAGTAGAGTAGAACGTGCAATTCGACATGCAATAGAAGTAGCATGGGGAAGAGGTCAACAAGAGGCAGTTGAAAGTATTTTTGGATATACAATTTCTGCTTCTAAAGGAAAACCTACAAATTCAGAATTCATTGCGATGATTAGTGACAAGCTAAGGCTTGAAATAAAAACAGCTTAATATATATTAAGAATATAAACTACAAAGAAAGAATTATACTATCTATTAAAGTTAGTATAATTCTTTTTTTATAACAAGAAATTTTACAACTAAACAACCTCAAAAGCTTGAAAATGTAGCACTTTTGTTATATAATGCATACGGTAGAAAAATAAGAGAGGAGTGCGTATAACTATGAGTTACAATTTTAAAGCAGTAGAAAAAAAATGGCAAGAAAGATGGGAAAAAGAAGGAACATTTAATGCATCAACAGATTACACAAAGAAAAAATGGTATGGATTAATAGAATTTCCTTATCCTTCAGGTCAAGGACTGCACGTAGGGCATCCAAGAAGTTATACAGCTTTAGATATAGTTGCAAGAAAGAAAAGATTACAAGGATACAATGTATTGTATCCAATAGGATTTGATGCATTTGGTTTACCAGCAGAAAACTTTGCAATAAAAAATCATGTACATCCTAAAATAATTACAAAGCAAAATGTAGATCACTTTAGAGAGCAATTAAAATCTTTAGGGTTTTCTTTCGATTGGTCAAGAGAGATAAATACAACAGATCCAAATTATTATAAATGGACACAATGGATATTTATTCAATTATATAAAAAAGGTTTAGCATATAAAACAACAATGCCTATCAATTTCTGTACAGGTTGTAAAGTTGGACTTGCAAATGAGGAAGTTGTAAATGGTGTATGTGAAAGATGTGGAAGCGAAGTTGTTCAAAAAGAGAAATCTCAATGGATGTTAAAGATTACAGAATATGCACAAAGATTAATAGATGATTTAGATGATTTGGAATTTTTAGATAAAATAAAAACACAACAACGTAATTGGATAGGAAGATCAGAAGGTGCAGAAGTTAAATTCAAAATAACAAATAGTGATGAAGAACTTTTGGTTTATACAACGCGTCCAGATACTTTATTTGGAGCAACTTATATGGTAGTTTCACCAGAGCATCAAATGATAAAAAAATTACAGGATAAAATTACAAATTTAGATGAAGTAAAAGATTATCAACACAAAGCAAGTTTAAAATCTGATTTTGAAAGAGCAGAAATAAATAAGGAAAAAACAGGTGTAGAAATAAAAGGAATTAAGGCTATAAACCCTGTGAACAATAAAGAAATACCGATTTGGATATCAGACTATGTATTAGTTTCTTATGGTACAGGTGCTATAATGGCAGTTCCTGCACATGATACAAGAGATTATGAATTTGCTAAAAAATTCGGACTAGATATTATACAAGTTCTTGAAGGGGGAGATATTTTAAAAGAAGCCTTCACAGAAGATGGTACACATATAAATTCTGAATTTTTAGATGGATTAAATAAAGAAGATGCAATAAATAAAATTAGTGATTGGTTAGAAGAAAGAAATATCGGACAAAGAAAAGTCAATTATAAATTACGTGATTGGGTATTTTCAAGACAAAGATATTGGGGAGAACCAATTCCAATGGTATATTGTGAAGAATGTGGATGGGTTCCAATCCCAGAAGATGAGTTACCATTAACTTTACCAGAAGTAAAAGATTTTGAACCAGGAGAAAATGGAGAATCTCCACTTGCAAAACAAACTGAGTGGATTAACACAACATGTCCACATTGTGGAAAGCCAGCAAAAAGAGAAACAGACACAATGCCACAATGGGCTGGTTCATCATGGTATTATTTAAGATATATGGACCCACATAATGACAAAGAGTTAGCATCAAAAGAAGCACTAGAATATTGGACACAAGTCGACTGGTATAATGGAGGAATGGAGCATACAACACTTCATTTATTATATTCAAGATTTTGGCATAAATTTTTATATGATATAGGAGTTGTTCCAACAAAAGAACCATATCATAAGAGAACATCACATGGAATGATATTAGGAACAAATGGAGAAAAGATGTCTAAGTCAAAAGGTAATGTTATAAACCCAGATGAAATAGTAGACGAATTTGGAGCAGATACATTTAGAGTGTATGAAATGTTTATGGGACCATTTGACCAAACAGCAAGTTGGTCAATGGAAAGCATAAGAGGATGTGCAAAATTTTTAGATAGAATTTGGAATATGCAACAATTTGTAGTTGATGGAGATGAATATACTCCTGAAACTGAAAAGATGATGCATAGAGCAATTAAAAAAGTTTCATCAGACATAGAAGAAATGAAATTTAATACATCTGTTTCAACATTTATGACTATGGTGAATGAATTCTATAAATTGAAAAAAATAAATAAAGCAGAATTTAGAACCTTTTTAATATTATTAAATCCATTTGCACCACACATCACAGAGGAATTATATGAAACACTTGGATTTGAAGGAACTATAAGTAGCTCTACATGGCCAAAATACGAAGAAGCAAAAACAATAGCAGATGAAATAACATTACCAATTCAATTTAACGGAAAATTAAAAGGAACAATAACAATTGCAAAAGATGAAGAAGAAGCAACAGTAAAAGAAAAAGTTCATGAAGCAATAGATAGCAAACTAGAAGGAAAGACAGTTGTAAAAGAAATCTATGTAAAAAATAGAATATACAATATAGTTGTAAGATAAGAACCTAACATATCTAAAGAGGTGTGATATATGATAGATATTGGAGTAGCTAAAAGTGCATTTAAAAATTATGTAAAAAACTATAATCCAGAAGATTGCAGAATAAAATTGAAAATAAAACACATAGAAAGAACATCAAAAGTTTCAAAAAAAATAGCAGAAAAATTAAAATTAGAACAAGAAGATGTGCAACTTGCAGAATTAATAGGACTATTGCATGATATAGGTAGATTTGAACAAATACGAAGATATCATACTTTCATAGATAAAGATAGCATAAATCATGCACTTTGTGGTGTACAAGTCTTATTTGACCAGGGCTTGATAAAAGAATTTGTGAAAGATAGACAATATGACAATATAATAAAAACTGCAATTATAAATCATAATAGGTCAAAAATAGAAGATGGATTAGATGAAAGAACTTTAATGCACGCAAAACTTTTAAGAGATGCAGATAAAACAGATATATTTTATTCATTGACATTTGAAGATGCAAAACCAATATATAATAAAGATAATTTTGAAGATGATAAAATTACAGAAAAAATATATAAGCAGTTCACAGAAGAAAGAAAAATAAATTATAATGACATAACAACTTCAGCAGATATTTTAGTAGCAAACTTTGCATATTTATTTGACTTTAATTATAAATATGGTTTAGAAAAAATTTATGAAAACGGATATATAGATAAGTTATATAATCGATTTAAATTCAACGATGAAGAAACAATGAACAAATATAACAATATATATGAGATAAGTAAAAGAGAAGTAAGTGAAATGTTAGATGAACAAGGAGAAAATGTAGTAAAAAATAAAATACAAATGGAATTACATGTATAAAAAGGATGGAAAATAAATGATTGATTTGGAAAAAGCAAAACAAGAATTTAAAAAATATACTTTAGATTATGATTTAACAATAGCTAAAGTAAATAATAAAATTGACCATTCATTTAGAGTAATGGAAATAAGTAAACAGATAGCACAAGAACAAAATCTAACAGAGGATGGAATAGAGCTTGCAGAACTGATAGGTTTATTACATGATATAGCAAGATTTGAACAGTATAAACAATATAAAACATTCAGAGATGTTGATTCAATAGACCATGGAGATTATGGAGAAAAAATATTAAAGCAAAATCAATATATTCGAAAATACATAGAAATAGCCGATTATGACAATATAATTTTAAAAGCAATACGAAATCATAATAAATTTGAAATAGAACAAGGGCTATCTCAAGAAGAAGAATTATTTGCAAAAATTATCAGAGATGCAGATAAGATAGATATATATTATGAAGCTGCTGAAATGTTTTGGAAAGATGCAAAAAAGATAGTTGAAAACTCAAAATTATCACCTGAAATAGAAGAACAATTTAATAATAGAAATACAATAAAAAGAGAAAAAGGTGTTCAATTAAATGAACTAGATAAAATGGTATTAACACTTAGTTTTATATATGATATCAATTTCATGGAAAGTTTTCACATAATAAAAGATAAAGATTATATTAATAGAATAATCAATCAATTTAATTTTAGCAATGAAGAAACTAAACAAAAAATTGAGAACATTAGGAAAATAGCAAATCAATTTTTAGAGATAAATCAATAAAAATAACTTGAATAAAAAGGACAGTGGAATGGGAAAAAATATATTAATAACAGAAAAGCCATCAGTAGCGATGGAATTTGCAAAAGCACTTAAGATAAATGCAAATAGAAAAAATGGATATTTAGAATCAGATAAGTGGCTTATCACGTGGTGTGTAGGCCACTTAGTAACCATGAGCTATCCAGAAAAATATAATGAAAAATTAAAGTTTTGGAGATTAGAAACATTACCTTTTATACCAAAAGAATGGAAATATGAAGTAATACCAGCAGTAGAAAAACAATATAATATTATAAAAGATTTATTAAATAGAGAAGATGTAGAAACAATATATGTAAGCACTGACTCAGGAAGAGAAGGAGAATATATTTACAGATTAGTTGACCAAATGATAGGAGTAAAAGGAAAAGAAAAAAAGCGTGTATGGATTGATTCTCAAACAGAAGAAGAAATAATAAGAGGAATAAAAGAAGCTAAAGATTTATCAGAATATGATAGTTTATCTGATAGTGCATATTTAAGAGCAAAAGAGGATTATTTAATAGGAATTAATTTTTCTAGATTATTAACACTAATATATGGAAAAAATTTAGCAAATAGAATAAATGAAGAAAGAGCATCAATTTCTGTTGGTAGAGTTATGACATGTGTATTAGGCATGATTGTATCAAGAGAAAGAGAAATAAGAAACTTTAACAAAACTAAATACTATAAAATTGTAATGGAGGCTAGTGAACAGCAAGCAGAAACAGAAAATACTGAAAAGCAAAATTCAGTAAACGAATCTAGGACTAATAGCTTTACAGCTGAGTGGAAAGTAAATGAAAAGTCTACAATGTTTGAATCACCCAAACTATATAACGAAACTGGATTCAAAAAAGAAAATGAAGCAAAAGAATTTGTAAGTAGTTTGGCAGGAAAAAAAGCAGTTATAACAGAATTAAAAAAATCTAAACAAAAACAAAATGCACCATTACTATTCAATTTAGCAGAAATTCAAAATGAATGTACAAAAAGATTTAAAATAAAACCAGATGAAACATTAGAGGTAATACAAAATTTATATGAAAAAAAATTAGTTACATATCCTAGAACAGATGCAAGAGTTATATCAACAGCTGTAGCAAAAGTAATAACAAAGAATTTGAATGGAATTGCAAGAGGGTACAAAAATCAAGAAATTCAAGGTTACATCAAAAAAATGAAAGAAGAAAAATATTCTACAAATTTGATAAAAACTAAATATGTAAATGATAAAAAAATAACAGACCATTATGCAATAATTCCAACAGGACAAGGGTATGATAATTATGATAAATTACCAGGATTACATAAAAACGTATATGAAATAATAGTTAAAAGATTTTTAGCAATATTTTTTCCACCTGCAGAATATAGTAAAATACAATTGACTGCAACAGTAGAAAATGAAACTTTCCACACAAGTGGCAAAGTTTGTGTAAAACAGGGTTATTTGGAAATATTAAAGCCAATAAACAAAAGTGTAGTAGATAAAAGTGCAACAAACAAAAATAAAATAGAGGAAAGCAAAAAAGAAAAAGCTGATGCAGAAAATAACAATCTTGAAATTTTGAAAAACTTGAAAAAAGGACAGGAATTAGAAGTACAAAATTATGAATTAAAAGAAGCAGAAACTTCACCACCATCTAGATACAATTCAGGTAATTTAATACTAGCCATGGAAAATGCGGGTAAACTTATAGAAGATGAGGAATTAAGAGAACAAATAAAAGGTGCAGGAATAGGAACAAGTGCAACTCGTGGAGGAATAATAGAGAAACTAGAAAGAATAAAATACATGCAGATAAATAAAAAGACGCAGATAGTAACACCTACTCAAAAGGGTGAAATAATTTATGACATAGTAAGAAGTTCAATGCCAGATATGCTAAACCCAAAACTTACAGCAAGTTGGGAAAAAGGCTTAGATATGGTAGCAAAAAAAGATATTGAACCAAGTGAATTTATGGCAAAACTTGAAAATTATATAAACTTGAAATTCAAGAAGGTAGGAGTATAAATTTTAACGTGAATACGATAATAGGAGAATTAGGAAAATCCCAAAAATTTATTGAGATAATAAATCATGTGGAAAAGCAAAAAAGTCCGATAGCAATATCAGGCTTAACTGGCGTGGGAATGGTACAACAATTAATGGGAATTCATGAGTTTTCAAAAAAACCAATATGTATAATCACATACAATGAAATCCAAGCTAAAAATTTATATGATAATATGAAAAATTTTACAGATAAAGTCGTATTGTTCCCTAAAAAAGAAATAGTAACATATGATTATGTAGCAGAGAGCAAAGATATTCCATATGAAAGAATAGAGGCTCTAAATGAAATAACTTCAAAAAGAAACTTAATTGTAATAACAACTGTGGAAGCACTAATGCAAACAATACCAGAAAAAAATGTATTATATAAAAATAGTTTATCATTTAAAGTAGGAGAAGAGTGTAACCTAGAAGAAGTAAAGCAAAAGTTGGTGGACTTAGGATATGTTAGAGAAGATTTAATAGAAGGCAGAGGACAGTTTAGCATAAGAGGAGATATCATAGATGTTTCAGTTACAGAAAATGAAGGCTTACGTATAGAACTTTGGGGAGATGAAATAGATTCAATACGTAATTTTAATATTGTTACACAAAGGTCAATTAAAAATCTAGAAAAAGCAAAAGTAAATCCAGCGCATGAATTTATACTAGAAAATTCAGTAGAAGAAGTATGTAAAAAGCTTAATCAAATAGCAAGAAATGTTAAAGAAGAACAGGAAAATAAAAAGACAGAAAGATTTCAAGATATAATAGATGAAGATATCGAACAAATAGAATCTGGAAATTATATAAGCAAAATAGATAAATACTTTAACTGTTTTTACTCAAATCAAGCAAACTTAATTGATTATCTTAATAACAACTATGTAATTTGTATAGATGAACTCAATAAAGTAGAGCAACGTGCACGCAATATAAAAGAAGATTTGAAGAATTTATTAAAAACTCTAACAGAAAAAGAAAAATTTATTCCTCAAGCATTAGAAAATATGTTATCACTTGAGGAAGTAAGAGAACAAATAGAACAAAACAAAAACAAGAAAATATATATAGAAAAAGAAGATAAAAGAACAAAGCTTCAACTTGAAGAGTATCATTTTAATTATAAAGAAGTAAATTATTATAAAAGTGATGTAGAAAATTTTATAAAAGACATGCATAGATATATTGCAGAAAGAAAAAGAGTATATGTTTTAACAAATAGTAAAGAAAAAGCGAAAAAACTTCAAGCTTTATTAAACCAAGAAAGTGTACCAAATTTATTTGAAGAAAAACTAAATCAAACAATCATTGTAAAAAGTAAAGAAAGTTTTGTAACAATTAGTATAGGAAGTCTCACAGAAGGCTTTATTTGTGGTGACCTAGAGCAAATAATAATTTCTGCAGATAATTTAATTGATGGAGAAAGAAGAAAGAAAAGAACAAGTAATAAAGAATTTAAAGAAGCAGAAAAAGTAGTATTTGCAGATTTAAAAATTGGAGATTACGTAGTTCATAGAACATCGGGAATAGGAATATATATAGGTGTTAATACAATAAAAGCAGATGGAACAATAAAAGACTATATAAAAATAAAATATAAAAATGACGATATACTTTATGTTCCAACAAACCAAATGGATTCGGTAAGAAAATATATAGGAGATGAGGGAAGAGCACCTAAAATAAATCGACTAGGAAGCAAAGAATGGGAAAACACTAAAGCGAGAGTAAAAAATAATTTGCGTGAAGTTGCAAAAGAATTAATCGAATTATATGCAAAAAGAGAAAAAACAACAGGATTTGCATTTAGTAAAGACACCCCATGGCAAAGTGAATTTGAAGCTAAATTCCCATATCAAGAAACAGAAGATCAAATCCATTGCATAGAAGAAATAAAACATGATATGGAAATGCAAAAGCCAATGGATAGGTTATTATGTGGTGATGTTGGATATGGTAAAACCGAGGTAGCATTACGTGCAGCATTCAAAGCAGTAATGGATCAAAAACAAGTAGCATACCTAGCACCAACAACAATACTTGCAGACCAACAATATAAAGAATTTGTAGAGAGAATGAAAGATTTCCCAATACGTGTAGAAATATTAAACAGATTCAAATCGAAGAAGTATCAAAATGAAGTAGTACGAAAACTAAAATTAGGTGAAGTTGATATAGTAATAGGAACACATAGAATATTGAGTAAAGACGTAGAGTTTAAAGACTTAGGTCTATTAATAGTAGATGAAGAGCATCGCTTTGGAGTAAAAGATAAAGAAAAAATAAAGCAATACAAAACAAATGTAGATGTATTAACAATGACAGCGACTCCAATACCAAGAACATTACACATGTCAATAGTAGGAATAAGAGACATGTCAGTAATATACGAGCCACCACATAACAGAAAACCAGTACAGACATATGTATTAGAATATGATCCAGAGGTTGTAAAAGAAGCAATAACACGCGAACTAGAAAGAGGAGGTCAAGTATTCTATTTATTCAATAACGTAGGACAAATAGAAAGTAAAGTAAATCAAATAGCTGCACTAGTACCTGAAGCAAAAGTATCATTTGCACATGGAAAAATGTCAGGTTCACAAGTCGAAGAAATAATGCAAGAGTTTGTAGATGGAAAAACTAATGTACTAGTTTGTACAACAATCCTAGAATCAGGAATAGACATACCAAACGCAAATACAATAATAGTAGAAAACGCAGATAGATTAGGTCTGGCACAACTTTACCAAATTCGTGGAAGAGTAGGAAGGTCAGAAAAACAAGCATATGCATATATAACTTACAAGCGTGACAAATTATTAACAGAAGTAGCAGATAAAAGATTACGTGCAATTCGTGAATTTACAGAGTTTGGTTCAGGCTTCAAAATAGCAATGCGTGATTTGGAAATAAGAGGAGCAGGAAGTTTACTTGGAGAAATCCAATCAGGGCATTTAGAACAAGTTGGATATGACACATATTGCAATCTATTAGACCAAGTAGTAAAAGAAATGAAAGGAATAAAAATAGAAGAGGAACAAGATATCCAAATAGACTTAGATGTTACATCATATATACCAGACGAATATATATCAGACTCTAACCAAAAAATTGAAGTATATCAAAACATAGCATTATGCAAAAATGAAAACGACATCCAAGATATAATAGATGAACTAATAGACAGATTTGGAAATATGCCAAAAGAAGTAGAAAACTTAATAAAAATAGCAAGAATAAAATATCTAGCCAAAGCAATAAAAGTCGAAAAAATAGCAAGCAAAAAAGTCTTTGCAGTAATAACATTCAGCGCAAACAACTTCGAACTAGATGTAAACAAATTATTAAAAGAATATGGAACAAAAATAAAGTTCTCACCGGGAGTAAAACCTAGAATAACACTAGATTTACAAAAAGAAAATGCACAAACTTTGTTAAAAGGAGTAACAGAATTTTTGCAAAAAATAAAAAAAGTTTGATAAACTAAATGACAATATTGAGATTGATGTTTGTAGTCATACCAGTGGACATACTACTGGAGAATCACAAGTCAGCAAAAAAGGACAAAAGCATTTAAACTTTTGTCCTTTACTAGATTATTTAAGTTTTTTACTTGATTATTTATCTTTAAAAAATTTTGCAAATTCTTTAATATTAACATTAAATTTTTCTCCTGTTTTAGTTTCCTCAACTTCAACATTTTCTCCGTCAAATTTCTTACCTAAAATTGCGATATATGGAGTACCTAAAACATAAGAGTCTTTAATCTTTTCACCTAAAGACAATTTTTCTCTATCATCAATTATAGGAGAAAAACCTTTAGAAGTTAAATCATTATATAAATTTTCAGCAGTTTCTTTATTTTCATCACTATATACAATTTGGATTTTATAAGGTGCAATATTGTAAGGTAGTGAAAATCCTTTAATTTTATCTCCATTTCTAATAATATTATTTTCAATCAAACAAGCAATAATTCTTCCAAGACCTATTCCATAACAACCCATATAATATGGTTTATTTTTCCCATCTTCATCAACAAAATTAAGATTCATAGAACTTGAATATTTTGTTCCAAGTTCAAAGTTATTTCCTAATTCTACAGAAGGATATTCTTTTAAATTATTTAAATCTGATACACCAAAAGCTTTTATAAAAGTTTCTTTATCTTCAAATTCTAGAACTTCTTTGTTTAGCCCTACATTATTTTTTTCATCATATAAAATAATATCTTCACCTAAATCAGTAAAGGCTTGGAATTCTTCAGAAACTCTTCCTCCCATAGTTCCACCATCACTGACAACTGGAATAATGTTAATACCAATTCTTTTAAATATGTTCAAGTAAACATCGTGCATTTTATTAAATGTTTTGTGCATGTTTTCTTCTGTTGTATCAAAAGAATAAGCATCCATCATAACAAAAGTTCTAGGTCTAAATAAATATCCTCTTGCACGGATTTCTTTCCTAAATTTTTCATTTATTTGATAATATATAACAGGTAAATTTTTATATGATAATAATCTATTAGCACCAAAAATTGTAACACATTCTTCAGCAGTTGGAGCTAAACCGTACTCACCAAAGTTACAATCAATTGTATACATTATATCATTTTCTGTAGTGTAAACATCCCATCTATCTGATTGGTCCCAAATACTTTTGGGCTGTAATTTAGGAAATTCAACTTGAATGCAACCAGCTTTATCTAGTTCATCAATTATAATATTTTCAATAATTCTTTCAAGTTTAGTCCATAAATTACCATATCCATAAATTCCACTTTCATATTGATATAGTTCACCAAGTTTTAATAAAATATTTTGACCCGGGTATGTAGTGTCCACATCATTTAAATTAATTTTTTTCATTCCTAAATTACTTAGTTTCATTTTTAATCCCATTCCTTTCTAAGGCACAAATCCGTTTGAAAAAGAATTAAATTGTAATCATTTTTCAAACTTATCACTCCCGTCTATAGATTTGTTAATCGACAAAGTCAAAAAGACTAGCACAATTATACACTATTTTTGTAAAAAAGTACAGTGATTTGAAAAACTTAAAATATACAAAAACGCAAAATAGTTGATTTTTTCTAACTTATAGGATATATTAATATAGAGAAATAAAAAAGGAATGATATAAATGCAAATAATAACAAGCAAAGATAATGAATTTATAAAACATGTAAAAAAATTGAAAGATAAAAAACATAGAGACATAAATAATGAGTATTTAATAGAAGGTGTAAAAATAATACAAGAAGCAATTCAGGAAAAAGCAAAAATAAAACAAATAATAATATGTGAAGAAGCTGAAGGAACGTCAGCAATATCAAAAGAATTAATGTATGAAATAGCTAAGTATGAATGTATATATGTTAGTCAAAAAGTGTTTAATACTATAACAGGAGTAGCAAATCCTCAAGGTATATTAGCAGTAATAGAAAAACCAAAAAAGGAAACTAATTTGGTAAATTATGATGAGGATGTAATAGTTGTATTAGATGATATTCAAGACCCAGGAAATTTAGGAACAATACTTAGAACTGTAGATAGTATTGGATTGAAACAGATAGTAGTATCAAAAGGGACAGCAGATGCATATAACCCAAAGGTCGTAAGGTCAACAATGGGAGCGATTTTTAGGGTTAATATTGTTGAAACAGAAGATTTAGAAAAAGAACTAAAAGAAATGAAAAAACATAAATATAAAATAGTTGTTACAACACCAAATACTTCAAAAACAATTTATGAAATAGAATACAAAAAGAAAGTTATAATAATTGGAAATGAAGCAAATGGAGTAGAAGGACAAATAATGAATAATGCTGATGAAAAGGTAAAAATACCAATGAAAGGAAAAACAGAAAGTTTAAATGCATCTGTAGCAACAGGAGTAATTTTATATGAATATGTAAGACAAAACATAAAAAAAGGAGATAAAAAATGAAATTGAACATAGTATTAGTTGAGCCAGAAATACCGCAAAATACAGGTAATATAGCAAGAACATGTGCAGCAACTGGAGCAAAGTTACATTTAGTATATCCATTAGGATTTTCAATTTCAGAAAAAGCGGTAAAAAGAGCAGGACTAGATTATTGGGATAAATTGGAAATAGAGGAACATACATCTTTTAAAGAATTTTTACGAAAATATAAGCCAGAAGAAAACGATATGTATTTTGTAACAACAAAAGGCAAACATGTTTATTCAGAGCCTGATTATAAAAATATGAAAGAAGTATTTTTGCTATTTGGAAAAGAGACAAAAGGATTGCCTGAAGACATATTGCAAAAATATATAGACAAAACGATAAGAATACCAATGCGTAAAACATTGCGTTCACTTAATTTATCAAATTCTGTATCAATTGTAGCATATGATGTATTTAGACAAGCAAACTTTGATGGGCTAGAAGAAATAAGTAAATATTTTGATTAAGAAAGAGAAAAACTTCTCTTTTTTTGATTGACTTTTTTACTTTTTAGTGCTATATTTACTACTGGAAGGAAGTGGTAAAAATGGCACTAGATTATAAACTTATAGGTGAAAGAATAAAAAGTGTAAGAAAAAGTAGAGGATACACACAAAATAAAATGGCAAAAGAGTTAGGACTTTCAGCAGCATATGTAAGCAGAGTAGAAAGAGGTTCGGGGAAGATAAATTTACAAAGACTAGCACAAGTAAGTCAAGTATTGAATGTGCCATTAAGTAAATTGCTAACCGGTACTGTAGAAAAATCAGATGAATATTTAAACCAAGAATTTAAAGAAACTTTAAGTAAATGTACTCCAGAAAAACAAAAAGCGATATTTAAAATATCGAAAATAATTGCAAAATTAAAAGTTTGAATATATAAAAAGCAAAATCAAAGTGAAGATATAATTTACCAATATAATTATTGTAAATGAACAATTTAAAATATCGGTGGTTATGACAATAATGATTTTGCTTTTTTTTACCCTCTATGATATAATCCGATTATGCGAAAATAGAGGTGAAATAAATGTATTTAAAAAAGATAGAAATGCAAGGATTTAAATCTTTTGCAGACAAAACAACAATTGAATTAATGCCTGGAATAACAAGTGTAATAGGACCAAATGGTTCAGGTAAAAGCAATATATCAGATGCAATACGCTGGATTCTTGGAGAGCAAAGTATGAAGGCTTTAAGAGGAACAAAGTCTCAAGATTTAGTTTTTGCAGGAACACAAAGTAGAAAGTCTTTGGGATATGCAGAAGCCTCTTTGATTTTTGACAATACTGATAATTCTCTACCTATAGAATTTTCTGAAGTAACAGTAACAAGAAGAATTTACAGAACAGGAGAGAGTGAAGTATTTATAAATAAAACACAATGCAGATTAAAAGATGTTTTAGAATTATTTATGGATACAGGAATTGGAAGAGATGGTTATTCAATAATTGGTCAAGGAAAAATAGATGAAATTTTAAGTAATAAGTCAGAAAATAGAAGACATATATTTGAAGAAGCAGCAGGTATTGTAAAATACAGAGTTAGAAAAGAAGAATCAGAAAAAAAGTTAGAAAGAACGAAGTTAAATTTATTAAGAATAAATGATATATTAACAGAAATAGAAGCAAATATTGAACCTCTAAAAGCTCAATCAGAGAAAGCAAAAAAATATTTAGATTTAAGGGAAGAATTAAAAAGCATTGAAATCGGATTATTTTTGCATAATATAGAAAAATATAAAAAAGAGCTTGAAGAAATAGATGAGAACACAAAAATAATGACAGAAAACTGTAGTGATGAAGAAGCTAAATTAGAAGAAATAAAACAAGCTAAAGAAGAGTTGAAAGCAAATATTAACGAGATAACAGAAAAAATTGAAAGCATGTCTAATATAGGATTTGAAAGTCAAAAACAAATAGAACAATTAAATTCTGAAATAAATATAGCAAATACTAGAAAAGCAAATAACGAAGAAAATAGAGAAAGATTTAAGAAAGAAATAGAAGATTTAAAACAAAAGATTATAGAATTCAATGAAGAGATGGAACTTAGAAAAGAAAAGAAAAATAGGCTAAAAGAAAACAAGGAGAAATTTGATAAAGAGTTAAAACAAAAAGAGGCTGAGCTTGCAAAATTAACAGCTAAACTCTCAAAAAAAGAACTCGAAATTGAAGGGTATAAACAAACAGTAGAAAAAAATACAGATAAAAAGTATGAATTGCAATCAGAGATAAATACAAATGATGTAAATTATGAAAATTATGTTAAAAGGCAAAAGCAAGTTGACAATGAAATTCAAAATGCAATTTCAGAATTAGATAGTAGCAGAATTCAAAAAGCAGATATATCAAAAGGCTTTCAAGAAATTGACAATAAGCATAATAAATTAGTTAAACAAATTGAAGAAGCTTCAAAAGAAAATGAAAAAGCAAATAAAAAAATTGCAGATTTTGAAAAGACAATTCAAATGTCATTAAATGATATGAGAATAAAAGAATCAAAATTAAAATTTTTAATTGAAACAGAAAAAGAAAAAGAAGGATACATTCGTAGTGTTAAAGCATTATTAAAAGATTGTGAAAATATAAAAGAACTTGGAAAAGGAATGCATGGAGTGCTTGCAAATGTCATAGAAGTATCAGAAGAATACGAAACTGCTATAGAAATGTGCTTGGGTGCAAGTCTTCAAAATATTGTAACAGATACAGAAGAAGATGCAAAAAAATTGGTAGCACATTTGAGAAAAAATAATTTGGGACGAGCATCATTTTTACCAATTTCATCTGTAAGAGGAAGAAAATTAGACAGAATAAAAGGAAAAGAAAATGGAGTAATTGGTGTTGCATCAGACTTGATAAAATATAGTAAAAAATATGAACAAATAATAATCAGTTTGTTAGGAAGAACTGTAATTGTAGATAATATGGATAATGCTATAAAAGTAGCAAAACAAAATGGATATACATTTAGAATAATAACATTAGAAGGTGATTTAATAAATCCATCAGGAGCAATTACTGGAGGTTCTGTATCAAAGAAGACAGTCAACATTTTAGGTAGAGGAAGAGAAATTGAAAAATTAGAAAAAGCGATAAAGAAATTAAAAGATAAGATAGAAAAAACGCAGGCAGAAAAAGAAGAATATAAAAAGTCAATTGAAAGTACCTTAGAAAAATCAAAAACATTAGAAAAAGAATTGCAAGAAATGGAAATTACATATGCTACTGAAAAACAAAAAATGGTATCAATTGAAGAACAAGTTAGTAAATTAGAAAAACGTTTAGAAAAATTAAAAGCCGAAAAACAAAAATTAGAGCAAAGCAAAAAAGAGACTATAGAAAATAAAGAAAAAATCAATGAAGAAATAGAAAAATTAACTGAGGAAACTCAAAAATTAAATGCAAAAATAAAAGAGTTTGCAGACCTTAATAAAGATGATCAAAAATATATAGATAATTTAAATGAAGATATTACAGATTTAAAAATATCGGTGTCATCATTTGACGAAAGTGAATTATCTATACAGGAAATGGAAGAAAGGATCAAGCTTGATATAGAAAATGCAAATAAAAATATTGAACATAAGAAAAAAGATATAGAAGAATTATATGAAACAGATACTCAATTAGAAAAACGAATAGAAGAAGTAAAAATTAAAATTGAAGAAATAAAAAAAGATGTAGCAAATAGTGGTGATAAAGTAGAAAGTTTGAAACAAGAAAGAGCAGAAAAGAATGAAGAATTAGCAAAACAAGAAGAAGAGATAAATGATAAATTTAGTGCAATAGAACAATTGAAATCTCAAATAGTAAAAGTAGAAGTACGTAAAGAAAAATTAGATAATTCTGTTGAAGAAATTATTAACAAAATGTGGGAAGAGTATGAATTAACACCTAATAACGCAGGCGAATATAAAAAGCCAGAAAATGTTGCAAACACACAAAAACTAGTAAATTCATTACGCAAGCAAATAAAAGATTTAGGAAGTATAAACATAGATTCAATAGAAGAATATAGAGCATTGAGAGAAAGATATGACTTTATGTGTGAACAACGTTTAGACTTAGAAAGTACTTTATCAAAATTAAGAAATGTGATCACTGAAATGACATCAATAATGAAAAAACAATTCAAAGAAAAATTTAAATTAATTAACAAGAACTTTGTAGAAGTATTTCAAGAATTATTTGGAGGTGGAAAAGCAAGTTTAAAACTTGAGGATGAAAACAATATACTAGAATGTGGAATTGAAATAACAGTACAACCACCAGGAAAAAAATTACAAAACATGATGTTATTATCAGGAGGAGAAAGAGCTTTTACAGCAATAGCCTTATTATTTGCAATATTAAAAATCAATCCAGCACCATTCTGCGTATTAGACGAAATAGAAGCAGCACTTGATGATGTAAATGTATATCGTTTTGCAGAATATCTTAAAAACTTCTCAAAAGAAACTCAATTTTTAGTAATTACACATAGAAAAGGAACAATGGAAGCGGCAGATTCAGTTTATGGAGTGACCATGGAAGAAAATGGAATTTCAAAATTGTTATCAATGAAATTAAAATGAAAACCTGACTCACTATAAAAAACCTCATTTGAGGTTTTTTTGTTTGTCATAAAAAGGTACAAGCCACATATAATTAAATAAAATTATACAAAAGGAGAAAAATACTGTTTAGCAAACTATTAAAAAAGGAGAGAAGATACTATGTGGCAGACCATTAAAAAAGAAGATGCTTTAGCAAAATTGAGAACAAAAGAAGAAGGGTTAAACAATACTGAGGTAAAAAGGAGAAAAGAAAAGTATGGGACAAACGTAATAAATGAAAAGAGAAAAGAGAGTTTTGCAATAAGATTTATAAAACAATTTAATGATTTTATGATAATAATATTAATCATTGCAGCAATTGTATCAGCAGGGATTTCTTTAATTCAAGGTGCTAATGATTATATTGATTCAATTATAATTATAGGTATAGTAATTCTAAATGCAATAATGGGACTTGTTCAAGAAACAAAAGCGGAAAAGTCTATAGAAGCATTAAAAAAACTGACTCCTCAAACTGCAAAGGTTATAAGAAATGGCAAACAAGAACATATAAGTGCAGAGGAATTAGTTCCTGGAGATATAATAATTTTAGAAAGTGGAAATTATATACCAGCAGATTGTAGATTAATAGATACACATAATTTACAAGTGGACGAATCTAGTCTAACTGGTGAAACCGAAAGTGTATTAAAAGATGAAAATCATATTTGTAATAAAGATGCGGCATTAGGAGATATGTTTAATTTAGTATTTATGGGAACTATGGTAGTAGGTGGAAATGCAAAGGCAGTTGTAACAGATATTGGAATGCAAACGAAAATGGGTCAAATAGCTGGAATGATAATGCAAAATGATACACCACAAACTCCAATACAAAAAAAGTTAGAACAAGTTGGAAAAGTATTAGGTATAACATGTCTTACAATATGTGCAATAATTTTTGTAATGGGAATAATAAAAGATATTAATCCGGTAGAAATGTTTATGACTTCAGTAGGACTAGCAGTAGCTGCTATTCCAGAAGGATTACCTGCAATTGTAACAATTATGCTATCAATTGGAGTAACTAAAATGGCAAGAAAAAATAGTATAATTAGAAAATTGCCAGCAGTAGAAACTTTAGGTTCAAGCAATGTAATATGTTCAGACAAAACTGGTACATTAACTCAAAATAAAATGACAGTTGTAGAAGTAAAAAGTAATAATGAAAATTTAGCAATAGAATTAGGAGCAATGTGCAACAATTGCGAAGTTATAAAAGAAAATACTAAAGATTCTGAATTTGTAAGGAATGTAGTTCAAGGTGAGCCTACTGAAAAAGCGATAGTAGAATATGCTCTAAAAAACAATAAAAATAAAAATGATTTGTATAAACAAATGGAAAGAATTGAAGAAATTCCTTTTGATTCACAAAGAAAAATGATGAGTACAATACATAGAAAAGGTACTGGATATAGAATAATAACAAAAGGTGCACCAGATATTTTATTAGACCATTGTACAAAAATATATGTAGACGGAAAATTAGAAACAATGGATTATAAAATAAAAGATAAAATAAAAAAACAAAATATAGAAATGGCAAATAAAGCCTTGAGAGTTATAGCGGTAGCATATTTAGATATAACTTCAATTCCATCAAAAATAGATTCTGAAAGTATAGAAAACAATTTGATTTATGTTGGGTTAATCGGGATGATAGATCCTCCAAGAGAAGGTGTGAAAGAAGCGGTCTTAGAATGTAAAAGAGCAGGAATAAAAACAGTAATGATTACTGGAGACCACATTGCAACAGCAACAGCAATTGCAAAAGAATTAGGAATACTGACTTTGCAAGATAAGGCTATAACAGGAGCAGAATTAGATAGAATGTCTCAATCAAAATTGCAAAAAGAAATACAGCAATATTCGGTTTTTGCAAGAGTAACACCTGAGCATAAAGTAAGAATAGTAAAAGCATGGCAACATACCGGCGCAGTGGTTGCTATGACTGGTGATGGAGTAAATGATAGTCCTGCTTTGAAAAATGCAGATATAGGAATTGCAATGGGTAAAAATGGAACAGATGTAGCCAAAAATGCATCAGATATGATACTAGCAGATGACAATTTTGTAACAATAACAGAGGCTGTAAAACAAGGAAGAAACATATATGACAATATAAAAAAAGCTGTACATTTTTTAATATCTACAAACATAGGAGAAATAGTAATTGTATTTATGGGATTGGTTCTTGGCTTTAAATCTCCATTGGTTGCAATTCAATTGTTATGGATAAATTTAATAACCGATTCATTCCCAGCAATTGCATTAGGTTTGCAAAAACCTGATGAAGATATAATGAAAAGAAAACCTTTAAATTCTAAAAAAGGAATATTTGCAGATGGTATGTTCAGCAAAATATTAACAGAAGGATTGATGATAGGTTTTTTAGCACTAGTAACATTTAGTATAGGCAATAAATATTATGGATTAACAATCGGAAGAACTATGGCCTTTGTTGCACTCGGAATGTCTGAACTTATTCACAGTTTTAACATAAAAAGTGAAAAATCTATATTTGAAACAGGAATAACAGAAAATAAATATTTATTAGGAAGCTTTATATTGGGAGCATTAATACAAATTATAGTAATAGTTATACCAGTGCTAGCAGATATATTCCAAGTAGCTCCATTAAATATAACTCAATGGTTAATTACAATAGCAATATCCTTATTACCTATACCAATAATGGAAATCCAGAAAAAAATAAATAATGAAAGTGAGCCTAAATATTATAAACATGCCAAAATTTGATAAATCTCATAATTCTAAAATTTGTTGTAAAAACACTTGTTTAAAAAATTTAAATATGATATCATATTATGCGGTAAAATGTTAATAATAAAAATAATAAGGAGGGCTCTTATGGAATTCAAACAATGGGAAAAATTTGAAAAAGGAGATTGGGCAGACGAAATTAATGTAAGAGATTTTATACAGAGAAACTATACTCCATATGAGGGAGATGACAGTTTTTTAGAGGGACCAACTCAAAAGACTGAAAAGTTATGGAATGAAGTTTTAGACTTATATGAAAAAGAAGCAAATTCAAAAGGTGCAGTATTAGATATAGATACAAAAACAGTATCAACGGTTGCAAGCCATGGACCAGGATATATAGACAAAGAATTAGAAGATATTGTAGGACTTCAAACAGATGCACCATTAAAAAGAGCAATAATGCCTTTTGGAGGAATAAGAATAGTAGAAAAATCATGCGAAGCCTATGATAGACATGTAGACCCAGAAATTGACGAGGTATTCCATAAATATAGAAAAACTCATAATGATGGAGTGTTTAGTGTATACACACCAGATGTAAGAGCTGCAAGGTCATCACATTTATTAACAGGACTTCCAGATGGATATGGTAGAGGAAGAATTATAGGAGATTATAGAAGAGTAGCTTTATATGGAGTGGATGCATTAATTGACCAAAAAAAATCAGAATTAGAAGAATTAGATGCAGACACATTTACAGAAGAAATTATCCGCGATAGAGAAGAAGTGTCAGAACAAATAAAAGCATTAGGAGCCTTGAAAGAAATGGCACAAAGCTATGGGTTTGATATATCAAGACCAGCAGGAGATGCAAAAGAAGCAGTTCAATGGTTATATTTTGGATATTTAGCAGCAGTAAAAGACCAAAATGGAGCTGCCATGAGTATAGGAAGAACATCAACATTTTTAGATATATATTTTGAAAGAGATTTAAAAGCAGGCAAAATAACAGAAGCTGAAGCACAAGAAATAATGGATCATTTTGTAATGAAATTAAGAATGGTTCGTTTCTTGAGAACACCAGAATACAATGAATTATTTAGTGGAGACCCTGTATGGGTAACAGAAAGTATTGGTGGAATGGGAATTGATGGAAGAACTTTAGTAACGAAAAATTCTTATCGTGTATTACACACATTATCAAATTTAGGACCAGCTCCAGAGCCAAATTTAACAATATTATGGTCAGATAGATTACCACAAGCATTTAAAAACTTTGTAGCAAAAACATCAATAAATACATCATCAATCCAATATGAAAATGACGATTTAATGAGGATTACATTAGGAGACGATTATGGAATTGCTTGTTGCGTATCTCCTATGAAAATAGGTAAACAAATGCAATTCTTCGGAGCTAGAGCAAATTTAGCTAAAACATTGTTATATGCAATAAATGGAGGAAGAGATGAAATCTCTGGAAAACAAGTTGCACCAAAATATTTACCAATCACATCTGAGTATTTAGATTATGATGAAGTAATGGAACATTTTGATACAATGATGGATTATGTAGCAAAAATATATATAAAAGCATTAAATGCAATACATTATATGCATGACAAATATTCATATGAAGCAATAGAAATGGCATTACATGATAGACATGTGTATCGTACAATGGCATGTGGAATAGCAGGACTTTCAGTTGTAGCAGATTCGCTTTCTGCAATAAAATATGCTAAAGTTAAGACTGTACGTGATGAAACTGGATTAGTTACAGATTATGAAATAGAAGGAGAATTTCCTAAATTTGGAAATGATGACGAAAGAGTAGATTCAATCGCTGAAGAATTAGTAAAAACGTTTATAAAAAAATTGAGAAAGCATCAAACATATCGTAATGCAGACCACTCTTTATCAATATTAACAATAACCTCAAATGTAGTATATGGAAAAGCAACTGGAAATACACCAGATGGAAGAAGAGCAGGAGAGCCATTTGGACCGGGAGCAAACCCTATACATGGAAGAGATGTAAATGGAGCATTAGCAGTTATGAATTCTGTAGCAAAACTACCATTTGATGCGGCATCAGATGGAATTTCATATACATTTGCAATAACACCATCAACACTAGGAAAAACAGAAGAATCAAAAATAGAAAATCTAGTAAATATGCTTGATGGATATTTCAAACAAACAGCACATCACATAAATGTAAATGTATTTGATAGAAAATTATTAGAAGATGCAATGGAGCATCCAGAAAAATATCCGCAATTAACAATCCGCGTTTCAGGTTATGCTGTTAAGTTTACAAAATTGACAAGAGAACAACAGCTTGATGTTATTAATAGGACTATTCACGAAAGAATTTAAATTTGAATAATACTCAAGCATCTTGCGTCGTTAAACTTCATTTAAAATCAAATCAACGTATTAAATATACGCCTCATTGATTTTAAATTTGTTTGCCTAGCAATATACTTAATTCTTATTCAAATTATGTTGAAAAAAAGAGTAGTAAATGGAAAAGGGACAAAACATGGATGGGGCGACACAATCAGGGTCTTGGCTTTGTCGATATTAATATATAAGCATCATATAAGTAGCTTTAATAAAAAATAAATGGGAGTAAAGAATGGAAGAAAAACTAGATCTACGATATTATGCGAAAGTACATTCTGTTGAATCTTTTGGTACTGTTGATGGACCGGGAATTAGATTTATATTGTTTTTGCAAGGTTGTAATTTGCAATGTAAATATTGCCATAATAGAGATACCTGGGATGTTAATCAAGGTCAATATCGTTCATTAGAAGATGTTATAAAACAAGTAAGAAAATATAAAAATTACATTATGCCAAATGGTGGAGTTACTGTAACAGGAGGAGAGCCACTTTTACAGGTTAAGTTTTTAATAGAGTTTTTTAAAGAATTAAAGCAAGAGGGAATTCATACTTGTATTGATACTTCAGGAATGGTAAAGATAACAGATGATATAAAAGAGTTATTATCTTTAACAGATTTAGTTTTATTAGATATTAAACATATAGATGAAAAAAAGTGTGAAGAATTAGTTGGAGTAACGAACAAATTAGAACTAAATTTTGCAAGATATCTTAGTGATAATAATATAAAAATGTGGATACGACAAGTACTAATACCAGGATATACTGATAATGAAAAAGATTTAATAAAATTAAAAGAATTTATAAATACATTAAATACAGTAGAAAAAGTTGAATTACTTCCATACCATAGTATGGGAAAATATAAATGGGAAAAATTAAATGTTAAATACGAATTAGAAAACGTACCAGATGCAACTCAAAAAGATATAGATAGAGCAAAAAGACTCCTAGAAATCTAGGAGTCTTTATATATTATAAAATTACAAATGGATTATTTAGTTTTCTTCTGTTTCAACAATAGCTTTAACAACATTGTAAATCATTTTTTGCTTTTCAGGTGAACATTTTTTTAAAAGCTCATTGAATTCTTTATTTAAATACTCATTAGAATTGCTAGAAGAACCGTTTAAAATATAACCTTCAGAAACATCAAGTAAATTACATAATTGAGTTAATCTCTTTAGATTTATATGAGAACTACCTCTTTCAACTCTACTTAGAAAAGCAACGGAAACATCAATTTTTTCTGCTAATTCTTCTTGTGTAAGTTTTTTCGCACGTCTAGCTTTTTTTATTCTAGACCCGATTACATTATAATCTACTGCCATATTTTTCACCTTCCTAATTATTTTCTTTAACTCAATATAGCATTGAAAGGTTTAATTTTACAGACACCATAAGATTAAATAAATACATATAAGTAAAATATACAAATTATAATATTTAGAAAAGTCATTTAATGAAATACTTGAAAATACAATAATTACTAGAACAAATTGATTAAAATTTAATTTGAGGGTATACATAATTTGCATTTGGAAAGAATATATGTTATAATAGTCATTGTGCATAAAAATATGCATAAATTTAACAAAAATGAAAATAAATATAATATAAGAAAATAAGGAGTGTGAAAATATATTTTAAACCGAAAGCTTAGATTTTATACAAAAAAAGGAATAGAACTACTTAGTATAACAATGGTAGGAATAGCAATCCCAACATTAGCATTATTTATAAAGTTCAAACCATCATACAAAGTAACTATTTCTGGGGAAGAAGTTGGATATATTAATAATAAACAAGCATTTGAGGAAGACGTAAAAACAACAATTTTAAATACAAATGATAAAAAAGGAAACATAGACACATTACAATATAACAATGAACCTAATTATGAATTAGGGCTTGTAACAAGAGAGGAAAAAACTAAAGAAGTTCAAATAGCAGAAGAAATTAAAGACAATGTTGATATAACATATAAATATTATGAAATATCTGTCGGCAATGTGCCAGTTGATGCAGTTAATACATTGCAAGATGCAGAGAATGTAGTTAACCAAATAAAAGAAGAAGAAAAAGATAAAAAAGAAAATATAGACTTAAGTATATTAGAAAAATATACAACAAATGCTGAAGAAATAAAAACTAATAAAATAGAAACAGCTAAAGAAAACATAACTAGTAAAGTTGCAGAAAAAATAGTAGAAGAGCAAAAAGAAAAAGAAGAACAAGAAAGAATAAATGCAATGCCGATTGTTAATGGTATAAGATTAGCATATGTACCTGTGACTGGAACTATATCTTCAAGATTTGGAGTTAGTAGTTCAATAAGAAAATCAACACACACAGGATTGGATATTGCATGTAGTATAGGAACACCGATAAAAGTAACTTCAGGAGGAACAGTTATATCAGCACAAAATGAAGGCTCATACGGAAATCTAGTAAAAGTAAGCCATGGAAATGGAATAGAAACATGGTATGCACATACAAGCAAAATGTATGTAAAAGCAGGACAGCAAGTAAAAGCAGGAGATGTAATAGCAGCAGTTGGCTCAACTGGAAATTCAACAGGACCACATTTACACTTAGAAATAAGAGTTAATGGAGTTGCTACAAATCCACAAAAATATTTATATAAATAATTTTGTAAAACAAGAACTTGGCTCACTACTTATGAAATCAAAGATTATAAGTGAGAATTCTAGAATCTTATTATTTTTAAAACAATAATTTAAAATAGCAATATAAAACAACATTTTAAAATAATAATAAAATAAAAAAATATAAAAATTTTGAAAATGAACGGTTGTGCAGAAAATCAAATTAGAAATTCTTAATAACTAGCATGGAAAGAGTTCGCAGCTTGACGCGGAAGGGTGCCATGCTAATTATTTAGAATTTCTGTGTAGATTTTCAAACCGTAGTGAATTTGAAAAATTTTTATATTTTTTATTTTTTTTATGCTTGACAAAAAAATTTGATTATATATAATAATATTGGGAACACTAAAGAAAAAAGGAGTTTTAAAATATGTCTGATAATCAAGATTTTGAGCAAGAAAAGCGAACAAAAGAAATGATTGATGATTTAGTAGCAAAAGCTAAAGTCGCATCACAGGAATATTTAAAATTAAATCAACAACAAATAAATAAAATAATAAAAGCAATGTCAATGGCTGGACTGGAACATCATATGGAACTTGCTAAAATGGCTGTTGAAGAAACAGGTAGAGGGGTATATGAAGATAAAATAACAAAGAATATGTTTGCAACAGAATATATATACCATAGCATAAAATATGAAAAAACAGTTGGAATAATAAATGAAAATAATGAAGAAGATTATGTAGAAATAGCAGAGCCTGTTGGAATAATAGCAGGAGTTACACCAGTAACAAATCCTACATCAACAACGATGTTCAAATCAATAATTGCAGCAAAAACAAGAAATGTAATTATTTTTGGATTCCATCCATCATCACAGCAGTGTAGTAAAAAAGCAGCAGAGATATTAAGGGATGCAGCTGTAAAAGCAGGAGCACCAGAAAATTGTATTTTATGGATAGAAGAGCCTAGTATTTTAGCAACAAGAATGTTGATGAATCATCCAGATGTTAATTTGATTTTAGCAACAGGCGGAACAGGAATGGTAAAAGCAGCATACTCGTGCGGTAAGCCAGCATTAGGAGTAGGACCAGGAAATGTCCCATGCTATATTGATAAAACAGCGAAATTAAAAACTTCAGTAAATGATGTAGTTATGTCAAAATCATTTGACTATGGAATGATATGTGCATCAGAGCAAGCAGTTATAGTAGATAAAGAGATTTATAAAGAGTTTGAAAAATTAATGAGAGAAGCTGGTTGCTATTTTGTAAGTGAAGATGAGAAAAGAAAATTACAAGAAGCAATGTTTGACTATACAGAAGAAAATGGATTTAAATTAAAATCATCAATTCCGGGTCAAAGCCCATATCAAATAGCACAGTTAGCAGGATTTGAAATACCAAAGAAAACAAAAGTAATAGTAGTATATGAAGAAGGAATAGGAAGAGATTATCCATTTTCAAGAGAAAAGTTAAGCCCAGTGCTTACTTATTATATAGTAGAAAATGAAGAAGAAGGAATTAAAAAATCAGAGCAATTACTAGAATTTGGAGGATTAGGACATTCAGCTGTTATACATTCCGAAAATGAAGATACAATATTGAAATTTTCAGAAACTATGAAAGCTGGAAGAATAATTGTAAACTCTCCATCAACACATGGAGCAATAGGAGATATATACAATACAAATATGCCATCATTAACATTAGGATGTGGTTCATTTGGAGGTAATTCAACAACAGCAAATGTTTCATCAGTAAACTTGATTAATATAAAAAGGGTAGCAAAGAGGAGAGTTAATATGCAATGGTTTAAAATTCCAGAAAAAATATATTTTGAAGCCGGCTCGATTGCATACTTAGAAAAAATGCCAGACATGGATAGAGTATTTATTGTAACAGATGAAAGTATGGTAAAATTCGGATATACAGATAAAATATTATATCATTTGAATAAAAGGCAAAAACAAGGTCATTATGAGATTTTTACAGAGGTAGAATCAGACCCTTCATTTGATACAATAAAAAAAGGTGTAGAAGCAATGAGAATATTTAAGCCAAATGTAATTATTGCATTAGGTGGAGGAAGCCCAATAGATGCAGCAAAAGGAATGTGGTTATTTTATGAACATCCAGATGCTGATGTAGAAGGACTAAAATTAAAATTTATGGATATTAGAAAGCGTACGTATAAATTTCCAAAACTTGGAGTAAAAGCTAAAATGGTAGCAATACCAACAACTTCAGGAACAGGATCAGAAGTAACATCATTTGCAGTAATAACAGACAAGAAAAAGAACAAAAAATATCCATTAGCAGATTATGAATTAACACCAAATGTTGCAATTGTAGATCCAGAATTAGTAATGAGCCTACCAAAAACTGTAACAGCTGATACCGGGATGGATGTTTTAACACATGCATTAGAAGCATATGTTTCAAATATGGCATCAGATTATACAAATGCACTTGCAGAAAAAGCAGTAGGTTTAGTTACAACTTACCTGGAAAAAGCTTATGATGATGGAACAAACAAAGAGGCAAGAGAAAAAATGCATAATGCAAGTACAATTGCAGGAATGGCATTTACAAATGCTTTTTTAGGAGTTAACCATTCATTGGCCCATAAAGTTGGAGGAGAATTCCATTTATCACATGGAAGAACAAATGCTATATTACTTCCATATGTAATAAGATACAATGCATCATTACCAACAAAGTTTGTATCATTCCCAAAATATGAATATTTTATAGCTGACCAACAGTATGCAAACATGGCTAAACGAATAGGTCTAAAAGGAGAAACAAAAGAAGAACTTATACAAAGTTTGATTGATAGAATAAAAGAAATGAATGAACATCTAAATATTCCAAAATCATTTAAAGAAGCAGGAATCGATGAAGATGAATTTATGTCAAAATTAGACATGCTAGCAGATAGAGCATTTGAAGATCAATGTACAACAGCAAATCCACGAGTACCTTTAGTTGAAGAATTAAAAAAGATATTAAAGGATGCATATTATGGAAAATAAGTAAAAAAAGAAGGTGTATTATATGGGATTTATACAAAATTTTTATGATTGGTTAGATAAAAGAAAAAACAGGAAATTAATAGGAGAGGCAATAGAGAAGACAAAAGAGGCAGAAAAAAATCCAGAAAAAAATACTTCAGAAGTAATGGTGAAATCAGTAAATGAAAATCCTAGAATTACAAATGGATTTGTAAAAGCAGCTATAAAAACTGAGGATATATCAGATAAGACTGTGGGAGATTTCCTAAAAAAGGCTCCAGTAGAAGTGGCAAGAAAGGCTATAGATGGAATAAGAAATCTAGATGATGATATTAATGTAAATAAAGAACATGTAAACAATGTAGCAGAAGGGATTTTTACTGTTGCAAAAAAAATAGAAAATTCAAGAAAACCAGATTTAGACTATGGAAAAATGGAAGAAGCATTAGAAAATATGACACCACCAAATCTATCAAAAGAACAAGAAAAAATGATGGATAAGCAAAGAAAAGAAATGGAACAGGTAAAAATTAGAAAAACGAAAGAACAGCTGGAAAAAGTATATAATAGTAATCTATATGACACAAATGAAACAGACTTGTATTATAAGATTAGCCAATTTATAGATAGAAAAATGTTTAAGGAAATACCAGAAGGCATACAACAAGAAATTAATAAAATTGTTGCAAAAAAGAAAGCACTTGAATTTAAAAAATATGGAACAATAGTATTGAAAGAGGAAATACAATACATTGATTTAGAACCAGAAAAACTTTTGAAAAACAACATTCCATCAATGATTGAAGAAGAATATAAAAATTCAACAGTTGAATCGACTTATGATGATAAAGATTTTTTAAAGACTGTATATAAAACATCAAAGTTAAAAATAGCAGTAATTGATCAAATAATGAATAAAATAGCATTTCAAATAACACATAGTGACGAAAAACAAATTGAGCCATTTATGGAATATATAAGAGAGAACAATCCTGATTTAAGTAAAGAAGAAGTAAGCAAAATAGAAAAACGATTTATTAATGCTACAAAGACATTCTATGATAAAGATAATAGAAGGTTTAATGAAGATAATTTCAGAGCTAGAATAAATGGAACAAGTGAAAAAATAGAATTGCTTAGTTCAATAGATAATCAATTGCAGGGATTGGAACAAGGTCAACTTTCTGAGATTCAAAAATTTGTAACTATATCACAAAACTTTACTGTTGAAGAAATGGGAAAGATTAATGATGTTTTAGATGGATATGCTAAAAAGAAAGAAATAAAAAAGCATAAAGAAAATAGTGAATTACAAAAAGATAAAGACGAGACACAAAGATAACGAATAAAACTTATGTAAGCAAAGATTGTAAGGGATACCCTTGAAACTCTGTTGATTAATATAATAAAAAGTACACTTTCAAACAAGAAACAACTTGATTAGAAAGTGTATTATTTTTTTCAACAAAGAAGGATTTATGTAAAACGTGTCGAATAATATAATTATGGATAAAATAAAAAGGAAGAGAGGAAGAACGTGGCAAAATATAGTAGTGAAATTATTGAAGAAGTAAGACAAGCAAACGATATAGTTGAAGTCATTGCACAATATATTACACTAAAACGAAGTGGAAGAAATTATTTTGGAATATGTCCATTTCATAACGAGAAGTCACCTTCCCTTTCAGTATCACCTGATAGACAAATATTCCATTGTTTTGGTTGTGGTGCTGGTGGAGATGTATTTTCATTTGTTAGTAAAATAAATGGAATGAATTTTTATGAAACAATTCAAACTTTAGCAGAACGTGCAAATATTACATTACCAAAATTGAATAACAATTTAGATGCAGAAAAAGAAGAGTTCAAAAGTAAGGTATATAAAGTAAATGAGTTTGCAGCAGAGTATTATCATAAAAAATTGTATGAACCATCTTCAAAAATAGCACAAGAATATGTAAAAAAGAGAAAATTATCACAAGAAACATTAGAATCATTTAAAATAGGATTTTCAGGAAATTTTGATGAATTATATAAAGAACTAACAAAGGCAGGATTTAAAGATCCAGAAATATTAGAATCTGGACTTGTAAATAAAAATGAAAAAGGAAGATATATTGATAGATATCGTAAAAGATTAATGTTTCCTATATGTGATGCAAGAGGAAAAATTATTGCATTTGGCGGAAGAGTATTAGATGATTCAAAACCTAAATATATAAATTCACCAGAAAATGTAGTATACAGTAAAGGAAGACATTTATATGGATTAAATGTTGCAAAGAAACATGATATACGAAAACGTTTACTTATAGTCGAAGGATATATGGATGTAATTTCATTACATCAAAGAGGAATTCCAAATGTAGTAGCAGCATTAGGAACAGCATTAACAGAGCCTCAAGGATATTTGTTAAGAAACAACACAGAAGAGATAATATTAAGTTTTGATTCAGATGCAGCCGGGCAAACTGCGATAAATAGATCAATAAGTATATTACAAAAAATGGGGTGTGACCTTAGAGTTTTACAAATGGAAGGTGCAAAAGATCCAGATGAATATGTGTTGAAATACGGAAGTGCTAGATTTAATCATTTAATGGATAAAGCAATATCTGTTATTGAGTTTAAAGTAAAGAATTTAAAAACAAAATTAGATATTAATAATACTAATGATAGAATTAAATTTTTAAAAGAAATTGCAAAGTTAATTTCTAAAATAGATAGTTCTATAGAAAGGGAAGTATATATAGACAAAATTGCAAGAACTTATCAAATTTCAAAAGAAGCTGTTTATGCAGAAGTTAATAAACTAACTTATACAAAAACAAATGATCAAAAAAAATTAAATGCAAATAAAACAATTAAAACAACAAGGAAATTACAACAGAAAAGCACAACATCAAAGGCTATAGAAAATAGAGAAGATACAATAGTTTCACTTTTATTAACAGGGGATCAAACAATTTATGAGATAATTAAACAAAATATAAAAGTTGAAGATTATCAGAGTGAAATAAACAAACAAATTGCAACAAAATTGTATGAAGAGTATGAAAAAGGAAATAGTAATATTAATAGTATTTTAAATCAAATGAGTGAAGAAGAACAAAGTCATGCTACAAAAATATTAATAGATGATTATGAAATAAAAGATAAAGAAAAAGCAATTGATGATATTTTAGGAGCATATAAAAGAGAAAAAATGAATCAAAGAAAAATTGATTTAGTAGGGCTAATTGAAACTGAAGAAGATGAAAATACAAAAGCAGCCTATGAGCAAGAATTAAAAGATATTATCTTTGAATTAGCAAAAATAAAAAGTTCAAAATAATATGAAGATAGACAGGGATTATAATGAAACTAAGTGAGATGTTATACATAAAAAATGAATTACGAAAAAATATATAGGGGTGAAGTAATGAATAAAGAAAAGGAAAACAAAGAAAAGGATGTAAAAACAAAATCAGTAAAAAAAGCAACAACTACTAAAAAAACAGCAAATAAAAAAGCTAAAACAACTAAAAAGGCAGCAGAAAAAAAACCAAAAGCAACTAAAAAAGAAGCAGATAAAAAAGCTAAAGCAACTGAAAAGGTAACAGAAAAAAAGCCAAAAACAACTAAAAAAGAAGCAGAGAAAAAAGCTAAAGCAACTAAAAAAGAAGCAGAGAAAAAAGCTAAAGCAACTGAAAAGGTAACAGAAAAAAAGCCAAAAACAACTAAAAAAGAAACATCTAAAAAAACTACAGAAACTAAAAAAGAAACAGATAAAAAATCAAATAAAAATGAAAAAACTTTAAAAACAGATGCAACAAAAATTCTAGAAAAAGCAAAGAAGAGAGTAAAGGCAAAAGTAAAGGAAGATGCGAATGACAACAAAGGAAAAAGAGTAGAGACAGAGGAAGATAAAAAAATAAAAAAAGATAAAGTATCAAAAATATTAGCTAAAGCAAAAGAAAAAGGACAAATAACATATGGAGATTTAGCAAAAGAGTTAGATGATGTAAACCCAGACCAAATAGACCAAGTATTTGATGCTTTTGAAGAAATGGGAGTAAGCTTACTAAAAGATGACTTTGATGATGAAGAGCCAGATATAGAAGATTTAAAAGAAGTCGAAGAATTAGAAATAAATGAAATAACAGAGACAACATATGAAGGAATAAATGTAGATGACCCAGTAAGAATGTATCTAAGAGAAATAGGTAGAATACCTTTATTAACATTTGAACAAGAATTAGATTTGGCAAAGAGAATTCTAGAAGGAGATGAAGATGCTAGACAAAAATTGGCAGAGTCAAATTTACGTCTTGTTGTTAGTATTGCAAAAAAATATGTAGGAAGAGGAATGCTATTTTTAGATTTAATCCAAGAAGGAAATATGGGATTAATAAAGGCAGTAGAAAAATTTGATTATACAAAAGGGTTTAAATTCAGTACTTATGCAACATGGTGGATTAGACAAGCTATAACAAGAGCAATAGCAGACCAAGCAAGAACAATTCGTATACCAGTACACATGGTAGAAACAATAAATAAATTAATAAGAACATCAAGACATCTACTTCAACAATTAGGAAGAGAGCCAACGCCAGAAGAAATAGCTGAAGAAATGGAAATTCCAGTAGAAAAGGTAATGGAAATTCAAAAAATAGCTCAAGATCCTGTATCATTAGAAACTCCAATAGGAGAAGAGGAAGATAGTCATTTAGGAGACTTTATAAGAGATGAAGATGCACCAGCACCACATGATTCAGCAGCATATACTTTATTAAAAGAACAATTAGAAGAAGTAATGAATACATTAACACCAAGAGAAGCGAAAGTATTAAAATTAAGATTTGGATTAGAAGATGGAAAAGCGCGTACACTGGAAGAAGTAGGTAGAGAATTCCAAGTAACACGTGAAAGAATACGTCAAATAGAAGCAAAGGCATTACGAAAATTACGTCACCCAAGTAGAAGTAAAAAATTGAGAGATTATATGGTATAGTCCGAATACACAAGTGATAAAAAATAAAGAAGGAGATAGCTATGCAAGCTTTTTCAGAATTTATAATAGAATTAGAAGAACAACCAGTAGTTAGGCTAATAACAGGAATTCTTATAATATTTGCATTTTGGATGTTAAGTTCAGGAATTGCATTTTTAATTATAAAGATGATAAAAATAAAGGAAAAAGATTCTAAAAAGATAAAGAAAAGTTCCTTTTATTATCCTTTAGTAGCTTTTATAAGAGTTTTAGGAATATATTTGGCGATATTTTTTGCAAAAGAAAAATTAAAAATAGATGATCAAGTAATGCTATGGATAACAAAAGCATTTAAGATAATAATAACAATAATATTTGCAAAAGGACTGGCAACTGCATTTAGTAATAAATCATCTTTGATAAGTAGTATAAAAAGAAAGTCAAAGAAAAAAGTAGATGAGTCAATGCTAAATGTAATCTTAAGAGCTATAAGAGCAGTTATATATGTAGGTGCTGCTATAATTATAATAACAGAATTAGGATATAACTTAAATGGATTAATAGCAGGAGTAGGAATTGGTGGTGTAATAATTACATTAGCAGCCCAGGATACTGCAAAAAATATATTTGGTGGGGCAGTAATATTTTTAGACAAGCCTTTTTCAGTAGGAGATTGGATACAAGTAGAAAATTTTGAAGGTGTTGTTGAGGAAATAACTTTTAGAAGTACAAGAATAAAAACCTTTGAAAATTCAGTTGTAAATATACCAAATTCAAAAATGTCAGATGCTTCAGTAATAAATTGGAGCAAGATGGAATTAAGAAGATATTTAACTAGATTATATTTAGATATAAATACTCCATTAGAAAAAGTAGAAAAATTAATAGAAAACATAAGAAAAGTATTATTAAAAAATGAACAAATAGATGATGATTCAATAATTGTAAAATTTGAAGAAATAATTGATAATGGAATAGAGGTAATGGTATCTAGTTACACAGATTCAATAGATTATGAAACATATTTACAAGAAAGAGAAAGAATAAATTATAAAATAATGCAAATAGTTAGAGAAGAAAAAATAAAACTTGCAGACAATGCACATATTGTCCATGTAAAGAATTAATGTTGACAAATCTAATTTTGGAACGCATCGAGAGGAGGAAAAGTAGTGGAAAACAATTGCGTACTAATAGTTGATGATGAGGAAAGAATGAGAAAATTAATAAAAGACTTTTTAAAAGTAAAAGGCTTTACAATATTAGAAGCAGAAGATGGAGAAAAAGCAATACAAGTTTTTCAAGAAAATAAAAATAAAATAAGTATAATATTACTCGATGTTATGATGCCAAAATTAGATGGATGGTCTGTTCTAAGACAAATAAGACAAGAGTCTAAAGTACCAATAATAATGTTAACAGCAAGGGGAGAAGAACAAGATGAATTATTTGGTTTTGAACTCGGAGTTGATGAATATATATCAAAACCTTTTAGTCCCAAAATATTGGTTGCAAGGGTAGAGGCTATATTAAAAAGGACGCAAGGTGATAAAAAAGAAATTAAAAACTTAGGTGGTATAGAAATAGATAAAGAAGGAAGAACAGTAAAAGTAGATGGCAAACAAATAGAACTAAGTTTGAGAGAGTATGAATTACTTACATATTTGGTTGAAAATGAAAATATTGCATTGTCAAGAGATAAGATTTTAAACAATGTATGGAATTATGATTATTATGGGGATTCAAGAACTATAGATAGTCATATAAAAAAAATAAGACATAAGCTTGGGAAAAAAGGAAAATATATAGAAACAATAAGGGGAATAGGTTATAAATTTGAGGTGAAATAATGAAAGAATTTATAGAGAACATAAAAATTGGAATGAAGTCCATAAGAGTTAAGCTATTCCTTACTTTGTCATTGACAATTTTATTAATAATCATCGTATTGGTTATATTAAATAACACTGTGTTGGAAACTTTTTATACATATAGTAAACAGCGTGAACTAAAAGAAGTATATCAAATGGTAAATAACTATTATAATAATGCAGAAAATGATATAGATTTAGAAGGAGAATTAGAAAAAATAGCAATAAGAAATGATTTTGACATAGTATTAAGAGGAACATCAGATGAGTTAATATATACCTCAAATAAAGATTTTTATGCAACTTTTTATCAATTAGGAATACGAAATAGAATGGAAGTAACCGATTCGGAAATATTAGATCAGACAGAAAATATGACTATTTCAAAAATTCAAGATTATAGAAACAATATGACATATGTATTATTAACATCGAAGTTAGATAATGGATATAGACTTTATATGAGAATTCCAATTAACTCAATCCAAGAAAGTGTAAGAATTTCAAATAAGTTTTTATATTTAATAGCAGGAATCACAATAATAATCGCAGCAGTGATAGTAACTGTAATATCAAGAAAATTTACAGACTCAATATTGGAATTAAATGTTATAGCAAAGAAAATGTCAAACTTAGATTTTAGTCATAAATACAAAACAACAGATGCTGAAGATGAGATAAATGACTTGGGAAAAAGCATAAATATAATGTCAGATAAACTTGAAAAAACAATTAAGCAACTTAGAGATAATAATATTGAGCTAGAAAAGGATATAGAAGAAAAATCTAAAATAAATGAAATGAGAACAACATTTATATCAGATGTATCACATGAGTTAAAAACACCAATAGCTTTAATTCAAGGATATAGTGAAGGTTTAATAGAAAATGTAAATACAAGTGAAAAAGATAGAAAATTTTATGCAGAAGTAATTTTAGATGAAACAAATAAAATGGATAAATTGGTAAAACAGTTATTAGAACTTATGAAACTAGAATATGGTAAAAGGGATTTTAATAACAAAGAATTCAATTTGGTAGAATTAGAAAAAGAAGTAATTAGAAAATCAAAGATGATGCTAGATGAAAAAAATATAAAAATTGAATTTAATGAAAGAAATGATATTAATACATTAGCAGATGATTTTTATATTGAACAAGTGATTACAAATTATTTAACAAATGCAATAAAACATGCTAAAGAAAAAGATGGAGAGAAAATAATAAAAGTATCAAATAGAATAAACAAAAAAACAAATATGGTTAGAGTATCTGTATTTAACACAGGAGATGCTTTAAGTAAGGAAGAAAAATTGCGTGTATGGAATCGTTTTTACAAAGCCGATGAATCACGCCATAGAGAAGATGGCGGAGCAGGAATTGGACTAGCAATAGTAAAAGCGATAATGAATAATTACGGCGGTAAGTACGGAGTAATAAACAAAGAAAACGGTGTAGAATTTTATTTTGAATTAAAACTAATATAGGGAATCATTGTATTCCCTTAATTTTTCCACACTTTCCATTAAACTATCTACTAAGTAATCAACATCTTCTTTTGTGTTTTCTTCACTAAAGCTAATTCTTAAAGCAGAATTTGCAGTATCATCATCCAAACCGAGAGCTTTTAACACATGAGAGGGAGTAGAATCACCAGAAGTACATGCTGAACCACTAGAAGCACAAATACCTTTTTTATCTAATTCTAAAACTAATGCTTCACCATCTACAAGCTTAAAAGAAATATTGGCATTACCAGGCAATCTATCTTTTAGGCTACCATTTAAACGTACATTAGGTATAGTTTTTTCAACTTGCGAAATATAATAATCGCGTAGTTGCTCTAATTCAAACATATGTGAATCTAAATGTTCTTTAGCTATCTCACATGCTTTACCCAAACCAACAATACCAGAAGTGTTTTCAGTTCCTGACCTTCTGTTTTTTTCTTGGTGTCCACCATCTATAAATTTTTCAAAAGGAATTCCATATTTTACATATAAAGCACCAACTCCTTTAGGAGCATGAATTTTGTGTCCAGACATAGATAGCATATCAATTTCCATTTCTTGAACATCAATGGGAATATTTCCAATAGCTTGAACTGCATCAGTATGAAACAATATGTTATGAGAATGAGCAATCTTTGAAATTTTTGTAATTGGTTGAATAGTTCCAATTTCATTGTTGGCAGCCATAATGCTAATTAGAATAGTTCTATTAGTTATTGCGTTGTTAAGCTGTTCTAAGTTTATAAATCCGTCATTATTAACATCCAAATATGTAATATTAAAACCTCGATTTTCTAAAAATTTACAGCTTTCTAAAATAGCAGGATGTTCGATTTTAGAAGTAATAATATGATTTCCTTTTCCACGTAAAGCATAGGCTGTTCCTTTTATGGCAGTATTATCACTTTCAGAACCACAACTTGTGAAAATGATTTCTTTTGAATTGCAATTAATTAAATCTGCAACTTTTTTTCTTGCTTCTTCAATGGCTTTTTTAGATTGTCTTCCTAAAGAATGAATAGAAGATGCATTTCCATATTCTTGATTCATGAAGGGTGTAATTTCTTCAAGAACTTCTTTACTAATTTTCGTAGTTGCAGCATTATCAAAATATTTTATTTCCATAGTTACTCCTTTCTATATCATATTATATTCAATAATTTTATATGTGTTATTTTTCTTATGTAATAAGAACCTTGTTGTTTACGACAATAGGAGACTAATTAGGATATGCAATCAAGGATTGTAAATAAAGACTCTAAGATTTGACCCCGCCTGACACAAAAAAAGAAAGCACAAATGCTTTCTTTTTAAGAAATAATGAAATTAGCTTGGAATTTCATTAGTATAATAAACTTCTCCAAAACCATATTCAACACTATAATATTTTCCAATGAAATCTACACTAGATTCCATATCAGATTGAATAGTGTAAGTTGGCTCTAAAATTACTTCACCATTTTCATTTATAACTCCCCATTTATCACCTTTTTTAAATCCAGCATAACCAGAGTTATTGAATTCTGTAACTTTATCATATATACAATCTACTTTACTAGTACCAGATTTATCAACAAATCCCCACAATCCGGTAGCATCGTCTTTCTTTGCAAATAAAGTATTATTTGCAAAGACTTCAGTATTTGGAACTACTTTTTGTGTTTCAATATCTACATATGTTGTTCCATCTTCTATTACATAAATATAGTTTCCTTTAGTTTTTATAAGACCATCTTTTGTTTCACATATTTTTTCAATTTTACTTGAATATAACTCAGTAGATGTTGTGTTGCCATCAACAATTCCTGCCTGAAGGATGTTTGTTCCATCAACTTTTTGTAAAGATGTATATTTTAAATCAAGAATAATATTATTTTTATCATCTATTATTCCAAGTTTACCATTCATATCTGAAACTATAAAGTAATTATCTGCAAAATATTCTATATAGCTATAGTCTTTAGGAACAATTTCATTTCCAGAATCATCTATAACTCCATATGTTACAGCTTGAGGGTCACTATGAGTTTGTATTCTATATTTAGAATTTTCTGTATTTGTAATTGTTGTATTTTCTTCCATTTGTATTTCTTTTCCGTTTTTGTCGAAAGTTTTTACACCATCATCAGTGGTAGCATAAATGCAAATACCAGTGACATCTATTTGATTATAATCTAATGGCAATATAGTTTTTCCCTTTATATCTGCAACTCCATATTTTCTACTTTTTTCAATAACAAATACTCCATTATCTTCTCCATACCATATTGATTGATATTCATTATTTATAAGTTTTTCTTTATTTTTATATACTCCAAATTGACCATTTTTTGCGAGAATTAAATAACAATCATCCTTATTATCAATTTCTGTTACTCTAGATAATTCACTACATTCAGGTTTTATTATTTCTTCACCTTTATAATTAATATATCCATATCTATAACCTTCATTAGTTGTGTTTGAAACTACAAAACCTGAATATTGGTAGCTATTATCATAGTAGTAACCGTCTAAATCTATTTTATCATAAGAACATTTAATTAATTCATATCCATTAATATTCAATACTCCGACTTTTCCATTTTGTTTTACTAAAAGTTTTCCTTCCTGTGAAGGTAAAGTTTCAATACTTTCATATTTGTTTTCAGTTATTTCATTGCCGCTATAATCAATCAATCCCATTTTGCCATCTTTTGTATATATCAAAGTAGTCTTTTCATATAATAAATTACTTATAACATTTTTAAGTCTAATAGGCTCTACCGTTTCATAATTTGTGAGAATTTGCTCTCCTTTAGAATTGAAAACTTTTGATACATTATCTTTATAGCAAATGAAAACTTCTTTTTCAGGGTTAGGAATTTTAACTTCATCGTATATTGGTTCAATCACTACATTTGAAGATTTATCAAGTACACCATATTTATTGTTTTCTTTTAAAATAAAATAAGAGAAATCTTTGACTTCTGCTATTTCAAAATCTTGTGCTTTATTATTTGTCTTATGTGTTACAAAATATGCTATTGTACCTGCAATTATTGAAATAATTACTATAGCTATTATGACTTTTAATCCTTTTTTCATAACTATACCTCTTTTTCTTCCATAATCTTTTATAAAATATTTTTATAAATATACTTTATGTCATTACTTTTTTTTATTATAACTGTTTTATTTAAAATTTTCAATACTTATATTGATTTTAAATAGTTATAATAGCTACTAGTATAATTCATATTTATTTACATGCCTGTAACAGGTAATTTTTTGATAGTGGAAGTTTGAAATTTAACAGGTTCCAATACTTTATTTGTTTTATCAATTTGAGTTACAGGCTTTTCACCCTTTTTATTATTGAAAATAGCAGTTATTGTATCATTAAAATTAATTTCAATTGGTATTAATTCATCACTTAATACATATTCATCAGAGACTTTAGTTTCTTTTAAATAGTATTTACCTGGTACTACATTGTCTATTTCTATTTTTCCTTCTTCATTTGTTTTTAAATTTGAATAAACTGTTTCATTATTTTCATTAACTATTTCAAATTCAAAATCTTTTAATTTCTCCAAAGTTTCACTATCTTGATTATCAACAATTATTTTTGTTTCATTTTTAGGATATTCTTGAGTTAAACTCTCACTAATATTTTCAGAAGAATCGCTTAAAAGAGCATAACTATTATGCATGGAAAAATTTCCCGGAGAACCTGGATTAGCATAATATACTATTCTTGAATCTAGAGTAGAACTAACTTTTATTTGAATATTTCCAGCTTCATTTAAGCAATTAATAGGAAGCATTATTCTAAAGTATTCATCAATATTAAAAGTTGTTTTTTCTTGATAGTTAATATCTACTATTTTTGCTTGACTTTTCAAATCTTCACTAATATTTTCTAAACTAACAGTATAATTGTCTATATCATGATTTTTTTCAATACAAAAATCTGTAGAAATATATCTACAATCATTCGAATCTTGATTCCATACATAATATAGAGGAGAAATTTTAAAAGTATTACATTCTTTAGGCTCAATATTTCTTGATTCATGATAAATATTTTTTGATGCTTGTAGAATTCTCTCAGCAGAAGCTCTTGACTCTTCATCAATACCTTCTTTAGGAAGATAGTTATATAATTCTGGTTCTGAATCGAAAGTTGTTAAAAACGCGATTTGAGTAGCAGCATATGCCTCATATTCATTATTGCAAAGCAATTCTTGAGGAGATTTATAAGGGTAACCATATAAAATAGCGCGCCAAGCATAATAACTGCCAAGCTTACTAACATCAACTAGAGGATAGGATGCTACTTCTGCTCCAGGACGATTTTGAAATGTCTTAAAAGCAAAATGAGAAACTCCATTAATGTCATTATATTTATAAATTGGTAATTTTAAATCCAAGGTTCTGTATGTTATAATTACTGGAGGAATTTTCACACAATAAACTTCTACATTATCAGGAACAATTCCAACAGAAGCAAGGGAAGTATTGCTAATTCCAGAAAGTAATACAATATTTATAATTATCATTAGTATAGATATGATTTTTTTTAATATTTTCATTTTAATAATACACTCCTTTATTTATATAAATTTACTCTCACTTTTCGCTTGCTTGAATGCATCTTCTGTAAGCGGGAGCATCTTCTACACATGTTATTAAAGTTATTTTATTTTCATTTGTATTTTCCAAATTACTCCAATCAGTATCTTTTATAACCTTAATTTTATCAACAATATATTGTTTTTCTTTTCCGTTATAGGAATAGTAAATTATATCTCCATTTTTTAATTTTTTTACATTTTCAAAATAATTAACCTTGTAACCTCTGTTATGAGCAGCAAGACCGATATTACCATTAAAGACTGAAGTATCTTCAAAATGACCTACGTATTTATTTAAAATATCAGCAGAAGTACCTTCGTGAATAGTAGCTTCTAAATTAATTATAGGAATTTTAATAGACCATAAACTAATAGGTTGACTTTCAATAACTTCAGGAGAAGGCTCAGATTCAACAATATCTTCAACTTGAGGGGATGGAGATTCTGTTTGAAGTGTTGTTTCTTCAGCGACTTCTGAATTTTGGGGAAGATTTTGATTTTGAAAATGTGAATCAACTATATAAAAAATAGAATTGATAAAAATAAAAAATATTATAGATATAATAAGTGTTATGATATTGACATTTTTTTTTGTATAATTAAACATTCATACTTTTCACCTACCTAATTTAAATTTGTTACTATATAAATTTTTTGGGGAAATTTCAAGAATTAAATTTGAAAAAATATTTTTGATAAAATCAATTAATATAATACAACAGAATTAAAAAAAAGTAAAGCACTTTTCATCGCAAAATTCGACAAAAAACGAGATTGTAATTGAGAACAAGTATAATCAAAAAAACAAATTATAAAAATGATATACTACAAACATAGACAAATTTATATAATTATGATAGATTTATAGGTGAGGAGTATGTATATGGAGAATAAAAATAGAATAGGTAAAAAAGTTATAGCATTAATAATCTTGATAGCAGTATTCATATCAATAACTATATTAGTTTGTATGGAAGCAACCGTGAAAGTAGATATGACTGTAACTAATTTTATACATAGAAATATATCGGGAGAACTACATACTATTTTAGAGGTAATCACATTTGTTGGAGGAATAAGGATTTTACCATTAATTATTTTAGCTATTTCATTAATTTTAGTTGCAGTAAAAAAGCGAAATTTTGCAATCTTAATTTTATTTAATTCTATTCTTAGTACATGTTCATATGCAATTATTAAAAATATTATTCAAAGACCACGTCCAAGTGTATTTTTATTTATAAATGAAACAGGATATAGTTTTCCATCTGGACATGCAACAAATAATATGGCTTTTTATGGGATGTTAATATGTTTAGCATACATATATATAAAAAATAAAAAGTTGAAAGCTTTGGTAATAGGAATATTAAGTTTATGGATATTAATAATGGGAACAACAAGAATTTATTTTAATGTTCACTATCCAAGTGATGTTATAGCAGGGTTTATATTAGGAATCATTTGCATTTTAGTTTCATTAATTATTATGGAAAAAGTATACAAAAGAGATTGGAAAAAAATTAAAAATGATGTATAATGTTTTTGAAAATAAAAAATGGGGTAAAATATGAAAAAATTAAAAGCAATAAATAAGTTTATATTAATATGTTTTTGGATATTTATAATTGGTAGTGTTTTTGGCTTTTTTGCAGAAATGATTTATGGATTAGCATATACAAGAACATTTGTAATACGAAAAGGTTTAATTTATGGACCTTTCATACAAGTATATGGAATGGGTGCTTTATTGTATTATTTCTTAATAAAAACAGAAAAAGACCCGTTAAAAGTATTTTTTAAAAGTATGTTATTGGGTGGAGCCATGGAATACTTTACATCATTTTTCCAAGAAATATTTTTTGGCTCAGTTTCATGGGAATATAGTGGAATGTTTTTGAATTTAAATGGAAGAACAAGCATACAATATTGTATATATTGGGGAATCATTGGAGTAGTATTTTTAAAAGCAGTTTATCCATTTTTAGAAAAGTCTGAAAAACTTTTGGAGAAAAAGGGAACTACATTATTGTCTTATATATTTATGTTATTTATGATTTTTGATATTGCAATATCTTGTATTGCAACTGATAGACAAAATGCAAGAGCAGAAGGAATACCTGCTTCTAATGAATTTGAACAATTCTTGGATAAAACATATCCAGATGAACGACTAAATGCAATATTTAACAATAGACAAGAAATAAAGTAGAAGGTGAAAATTTTGAACAACAAAAATGTACTTCAAAAGACAGAATTAATTTTAAAAATAATAATTATACTTTGTATAGTGACAGTAGTAATTGTATTTATAATGGCCATAACGAAAAAAGATGAAGTAATAGTTGAAGAAGAAAAAGTAGAATATGTTGCAGAATTAGAAAATATGATAAAAAAAGAAAAAAACGATATATTGAGTGTGACTGTAGAAAAGGAAGAACCATCAGTTACACCCGAACCTTCAGTAGAACCAGAGGTTCAGCTAACACCATTAGATCCAATGTATAATGGTTTTACAGTTGCGGGAAAAATAACAATACCCAAAACAGGTGTAGATACACCCTTTTTAGATAATGTAAGTGTAAGTGGAATGATGCAAGCACCTTGTTTATTATATAAAACAGGAGAAATAAACTTATCTGGAAATACATTTATTGTAGGACATAATCTTAGAGATGGAACACTTTTTTCAAATAATAACCTTCTAGAAATTGGTGATAAAATTATAATTACAGCAATGGATGGTTCAAGTAAAGAATATGCAATTTATGATAAATTTATAACTACACCAGAAGATACAAGTTATTTGAAAAGAAAAATCGGAGATATACCTGAAATTACTTTACAATGTTGTACAGATGATGATGAAAATAGAATAATAATACTTGCAAAATAATATAATATTAATAGAAAAAGGTCTGATAGAAATATCAGACCAATATTTATTTGGTAGGACTAGCAAACTCCACCTCTGCCACCGCCACAGCAGCATACAAGTATTAATATAAGGATTATCATTAAGCAGCAATCGTCACCAAAACCAAAGCCACCACAACCTCTATTTTCTGGCATATTCTAGACCCCCTTTCATAGATATGTTGTCTTTATACATTTCCTTTGTATGATATATAATATGTGAAGTAAAAAAATTTGACACAATTTTTGTTTGTTCGGTTTAAATATTTTTTTTGTTGTGATAGAATTGCTTCATAAAGATAAAAGATATGAAAAGCAAAGTTAATATAGGGGAGAGACTTAAATGTCAGAAGTAACAAAAAAAGTAGGAGAAATATTTAGTGATTATCAAACTGAATCTGTTATTAAAAATGCCGGAGTAAAAGCTTTAAATGTTAGCAAAAGAGATAATAGCTTGGGTATTATTTTGCAGTCTCCAGAATATTTGGAAGTAAAAGACATATATTATTTAGAAAAATTTTTAAAAAATAGATTTCAGTTTTCTAATATAAATACAAAAATTGAATATGAAGAAAAAACAAAAATAGAATCTGTAGAAAAAGAATGGGAAAATATAATTTGCTATATATCACATAAATTTCCACTTGCAAAAAATATGCTATTGAAAAAGAGTGAAGTAGAGATAAAAGATGATACAATACATGTTAAAATGCATATTCCAGGCAAGGAATTTTTAAAGGCAAAAAAAGCAGATTTGGAAATACAAAATACAATTCAAAAATTGTATGGAAAAAAATATAAAGTAGAGTTAGAAGAACATGTTACTGAGGAAGATAGGACTGCTTTACAAGAAAGTAGCAAAAAAGCTCAAAAGAGAATAATTACAAGAATGATGGAAGAGGCAGTAGTAACAAGTTCTGAAACAGACAAAGCAGTAAATCCATCAAATATAAAAAATAAACCAAAAGAAAATGCAATTAGTCTAAATGAATTGAAAAATACTGACATATCAGAAGAATTAGTCGAAGAGGAAACACCATTAATTTTAGGCAGAAATATGAATATAAAAGAACAATTTATGAAAATTGAAGATTTAACTATAGATGATGGACGAGTTGCAATATCAGGAGATGTTCTTAATATTGATTCTCGAGAACTAAGGTCTGGTAAAACATTGATGATGTTTGATGTGTATGATGGAACAAGCACATTAACTTGTAAGGCTTTTTTAAATCCTGATAAAGCTCAAAAAGTTTTAAAAAGAATGAAAGAGGCAAAAGGGGTAAAATTAGTTGGTAATGCGCAATTTGATCAATTTGCTGGTGAACTTACTATAATGACAAACACAATTGTTGAAACAAATGGACTTGAAAAAGTAGAAAGAAGAGATTTAGCAGAAACTAAAAGAGTAGAGCTTCATATGCATACAAAAATGAGCCAAATGGATGCTATGACATCTGCAACAGACTTAATTAAAAGAGCTATGAAATGGGGAATGAAATCTATTGCAATAACAGACCATGGAGTAGTACAAGCTTTTCCAGAAGCACATAAATTATTGGGAAAAGATAACCCAGACATGAAAGTTATTTATGGAGTTGAGGCATATTTAGTTCCAGACAATAATACAATTGTAACAAATTTTAAGGGACAGGATATAAATACAACTTATTGTGTTCTTGATTTAGAAACAACAGGATTTTCTGCAACTACAGAGAGAATTACAGAAGTTGGAATAATGAAGGTAAAAAACGGAGAAGTTATAGATAAATTTAGCGAATTTGTAAATCCTGAAAAACATATACCAGAGAGAGTTACAGAAGTAACAAATATTACAGATGATATGGTAAAAGATGCACCAACAATAAAAGAATTATTTCCTAAAATATTAGAATTTATTGAAGGAAGTGTTTTAGTTGCGCATAATGCTAGTTTCGATATTGGCTTTTTGAAACAAAATGCAATACGTTTAGGATATGAATTTGACTATACATATATTGATACATTAGCGATGGCAAGAGCATTGTTCCCAGATTTTAAAAAATACAAATTAGGTAAAATAGCAGATAAATTAGGAATAAAAGTAGAAGTAGCACATAGAGCGCTTGACGATGTTGATACAACGGTTAAGGTATTAAAAGTTATGATGGCAGAAATAATAAACCGTGGGGCAAAAACAGTTGAAGACATTAATAGTGTTAGTGTTGATGAAAAAGCTAAAAAAGAAGAATATAAAAAATTAAAAACATATCACGCAATTATTTTAGCAAAAAATTATATTGGACTTAGAAATCTTTATAAATTAGTGTCATATTCACATTTGGATTATTTTTATAGAAAGCCACGTATCTTGAAAAGTTTATATAAAAAATATTCAGAAGGTTTAATATTAGGAAGTGCTTGTGAAGCAGGAGAATTGTATCAAGCAATAGAACTAGGAAAGCCAGATGATGAAATAGAAGAAATAGCAAATAGTTATGATTATTTGGAAATACAACCTACAGGCAACAATCAATTTCTAATCAGAAGGGGAATTGTTGCAAATGAAGAAGAACTTAGGGATATTAATAGAAAAATTGTGAGTCTTGGAGAAAAATTGGATAAACCAGTAGTAGCAACATGTGATGTTCATTTTATGGATCCTCAAGATGAAATTTATAGACGTATATTAGAAGCTGGACAAAAATATGATGATGCAGATAATCAAGCACCATTATATCTACGAACAACTACTGAAATGCTAGATGAATTTTCATATTTAGGAGAAGAAAAGGCGTATGAAGTAGTAGTAACAAATACAAATAAAATAGCAGACATGTGTGAAAAAATAAGTCCGATATCTTCAGAAAAATGTCCACCTCATATACCAGGATGTGAACAGACAATAAAAGATATTGCATATAATAAAGCACATGAATTATATGGTGAAAAACTGCCACAAATAGTCCAAGAAAGATTGGATAAAGAATTAGATTCGATTATAAAAAATGGTTTCTCGGTTATGTACATCATAGCACAAAAACTAGTATGGAAATCAAATGAAGATGGATATCTAGTTGGCTCAAGAGGTTCAGTTGGTTCATCATTTGTTGCAAACATGACAGGAATAACTGAAGTTAATTCTTTGCCACCACATTATCGCTGTCCAAATTGCAAATATTCAGATTTTACAGATTATGGAGTAAAGAATGGATTTGATTTACCAGATAAAGAATGCCCAAAATGTGGAACTAAAATGGCAAAAGATGGTATGGATATTCCATTTGAAACATTTTTAGGATTTAATGGAGACAAAGAACCTGATATTGACTTGAATTTTTCAGGAGAATACCAAGCGAAAGCCCATAAATATACAGAGGTAATATTTGGAAAAGGAACGACTTTTAAAGCAGGAACAATAGGAACAATTGCAGATAAAACAGCATTTGGATATGTTAAAGGTTATTATGAAGATAGAAATATACCAGTAACTAAAGCTGAAATATTGCGTTTATCAAAAGGTTGCACAGGTATAAAGAGAACCACAGGGCAACATCCAGGAGGAATAATAGTAGTACCAAAAGGTAGAGAAATATATGAGTTTTGCCCTGTACAACATCCAGCAGATGACCCAAATTCAGATATAGTTACAACACATTTTGATTATCACTCAATCGACCAAAATCTATTGAAACTAGATATACTAGGGCATGATGATCCAACAATGATAAGAATGTTGCAAGATATAACAGGAGTGAATCCACAAGAAATTCCGATGGATGATAAGGAAACAATGTCAATATTTAGTTCAACTAAGGCATTAGGTGTAACACCAGAGCAAATTCATTCAGAAGTAGGAAGTTTTGGAATACCAGAGTTTGGAACAAAATTTGTTAGAGGAATGTTAGTAGATACACGTCCAACAACATTTGAAGAATTAATACGTATATCTGGATTATCACATGGTACTGACGTGTGGCTAAATAATGCACAAACATTAATACAAGAAGGAACAACAACACTTAGTGAAGCAATATGTACAAGAGATGATATAATGACATATTTAATAAAAAAAGGAGTTCCTTCAAACGCAGCATTTAAAATAATGGAGTCAGTACGTAAAGGAAAAGTTGCAAAAGGAGCAGAACCAAAATGGCCAGAATATGAACAACTATTACGTGACAATAATGTGCCAGAATGGTATATAGAGTCATGTAAAAAAATCAAGTATATGTTTCCAAAAGCACATGCAGCAGCATATGTAACAATGGCCTTTAGAATTGCATGGTTCAAAGTGCATATTCCAATTGCATATTACGCATCGTATTTTTCAATAAGAGCAGATGAATTTGATAGTGAATATATGATATATGGAAAAGAAAAAGTAAAAAATAAAATGAAGGAAATAGATATGCTAGGAAATCAAGCAACAGCAAAAGACAAGGGAATGTATTCAGTTTTAGAAATAGTATTGGAATTTTATGAAAGAGGACTAAAATTCTTGCCAGTAGATTTATATAAATCTGATAGTACAAAATTTTTAGTAGAAGATAACAGTATACGTCCGCCACTAAACAGTATACCAGGACTAGGAACAGTTGCTGCACAGGGAATACAAGATGCAAGAAAAGAAGGAAAATTCATGTCAATAGATGATATGAAAATCCGTTCAAAAATAGGAAACTCAGTTACTGACTTATTAAAGAAATTTGGATGTTTGGAAGGTATGAGTCAAAGTAATCAACTTAGCTTATTTGGATAATAGTAGGAACGATATATAATAATTATATAAATTTTATCAAAAAGTTTTATAAAAAGGATGAACAATATGAAAAATTGGTAAGAAACTTAATATAAATGAAGAAACAGTAAAAAGGTGGAATTAAAGTGCAAGAAATATTTTCATTAAAAAATATAGTGATATATGTAATAGTAATAAATTTAATAGGCTTTTTTATAATGTGGTTAGATAAAAGAAAAGCAAAAAAAGGATCATGGCGAATACCAGAAAAAACATTATTTATAATAATAGCATTGGGTGGAGGAATAGGTGCAATTGCAGGAATGTATACATTTAGACATAAAACACAAAAAATAGCATTTGTAATTGGATTTCCACTAATTACAATATTAGAAATTTTACTAGTGATTTATTTTGTATATATGAAACTAAGATAATATTGAAAAAGAGAATTATGTAATTTAATTTTAAAGAGTAAAGTATAAAAAGCACTATTTGCTTGAAATTCATACTTTACTCTATTTTTATGAACAATAATTTGATAGGTAACCTAAACAAACTGAGTAAGAAAAAGAGGTCCACGGAAAAATAAAATATTTGCTGAAAAAAACATGGAGTACACATAAAAAATAAACGAAAATGAAGATATTAAAAAAGAAAAAATGATTGTGAATAAGTCATAAAAAAAAATACCTAAATTCTAGTTATTCACAAAGTTATCCACAGTGTCCACAGTTTTCAACAGTGGATAAAAATGTAAAAAAATAGAAAAAAAGGAAACATAAAATTACAAAGATTACATAAACATTACAATAATATAACAAAAATATTAAATAATGAAGAAATAAGAAATATATATGAAATATTTTTTGTGTAAAAGAGGGAAATAAAAAAGTAAATATAAACATTCTTGTGTGAAAACAGGAAATAAAAAAGTAAATATAAAAATTCTTTATGCAAAAACAGGAAATAAAAAAGTAAATATAAATATTCTTTGTGTAAAAACATAGTAAAATTATATTAGTAAAAAGCATATATATAAGAAGGGAATTTATTTATCTAATTTAGAATAAGTTTAGAATAAGAAAAAATTTTGAAAAAGGATGAAAAAATGAGAAAAATAAATATGTGTAAAAGAAATAATAAAAGTGTATATAAGTGCATAGATAAATGTAAAGAAATGAGATGTAGTTGTATAGAAGATAAAGAATTAATAGAAAGAGAATGGAACAAATATAAAAAACAAAAAGCTATATTAATAGATGTAAGAAGTGAACAAGAATTTTCGGAAGAACATATTAAAGGGGCTATATCAATACCATATTATGAATTGCCTAGAAGAGCAAAACAAGAATTAATTGATAAAAATAAGAAAATAATATTATATTGTAATACAGGAGTTAGAAGTAAAAAAGCTGAGAATATTTTAAGAAAAATGTCATATAAAAATGTTAGTTCTATTTGCCAAGTAAATAGAAACTAAAAATTTAAAAAAAATTGAAAAAAGGTGTTGACAAAGTAATATCGGTATAGTATAATTAAAATCGTTACGCGACTTGTTGCGGAACATAAAGTACATTGAAAAGTAAACAATAAATTCCAAGAGAACAAACCAAGCGGAAGCCTATGAAAATA
>CANQGP010000010.1 GCA_947623285.1 uncultured Clostridia bacterium
TTCATTGTATTTTTTATTGCTTGTTCTATTGATCCGGTTTTTAGTCTTTCTCTTACTATAACGTGACATATTATTTCGGTATCACTTGTCGTTGTAAATATTGCTCCTTGGTCTTCTAATTCTGATTTTAGTTCTACTGCATTTGTCAAGTTGCCATTATGGACAATTGCTAAATTTCCTTCTTTATGTCTTACTACCATTGGTTGTGCATTTTCTTTTTTACTTTTTCCTGTTGTTGAATAACGTACATGTCCTATCGCCATTTTTCCTTCTGGCATTTTACGTATTACTTCTTCTGTAAACACGTCTGAAACTAGACCTATGTCTTTATGGAAGTGTATATTTCCATTTTTGTTTATTGCAATTCCACAACTTTCTTCTCCTCTATGTTGTAAAGCTGATAAACCAACACATATTCTTCTTGCTAAATCAACTTCTAACTCTTTTGAATAAATCCCAAATACTCCACATTCTTCCTTTATTTTATTAATCATTTTTTACTCCTTTTCTTTTGTAGGACTAAATTATTTTATTTTACTCTTTTTATCTTTCATAGGATATACTTCTTTTTTGATTTTCTAGCTATAGTATAACAAAAAAATAAATGCTTGTAAATTTATATTATTAATTTTCGAATGAATATATTGTATATTTTCACAAAATAAATTTTATTTAATAATTTTAGTTTTTAGAGTTGATAAAAGAGATGCAATTTTTCGTCGCATCTCTTTCTAATTATACTGATTATTCTTATTTGAATAAATCTACATTTTCTTCACCTAGCATAGTCTTTTCTATCGTTTAAACTATTCTTTATTTTTATTTACTTTTTTCTTTATAATCACTATTCCCACTGCTACAAATATAAGAACTATTAATGTGATTATTGCCCATGTAACTGAATGATTTGCACCTGTTTTTATTGCATTTATTATTTTATTTGCAATTGGTTCTTTTTCATTGTTTCCTTTTTCTGGGTCTTCTGCACTCCATCCATTCTTTCCTTTTGTTGTATTGTTACTTTGATTACTATTTTCAACATAATTGTTATTTATTTCTGTTTCATTATTTGAGTTGCCTTGATATGTATTTTCTCCTGATGAACCTGTACCATTTGTTTCAGGGCTATTTGTACTTGGTTCATCTGTATCAGGATTAGCACTTGGGTCATCATTTGGATTAGTACTTGGCTCATCACTTGGTTCTGTTGATGGTTCTGTACTTGGCTCAGTACTAGGGTCTGTGCTTGGATCAGTACTTGGATCAGTGCTTGGGTCCACACTTGGCTCTGTGCTTGGATCAACACTTGGTTCTGTTGATGGCTCAGTACTTGGTTCATCGCTTGGATCAGTGCTTGGGTCTGTAGTTGGTGAATCTACTCCTGGGTCTTCTGGCATATCTTGATTATTTTGAGGCCCTGAATTTGATCTTATCCATGTAACTTTTGCTTCTGCAGTAGCTTTGTTTCCAGCTAAATCTTCGAATTCATAAATAAATGTATCATTATCTTTAAATATATAAGCTTTACCTTGTTCGTTGTTTTCATTATGTGCATTATTTGTTACTACTACTTCCTCACTTGGTACTAATCTAGCTAGTACTTCTCCATATGTTGGTTCTGTTGAACTATATTCGACTGTAGCTGTTGGAGCTTCTCTATCTATCCAATCAACTTTTGCTTCTATTGACCCTTTCTTTGTATGTGTCTTTTTATCTACAAATTCAAATGTAAATGTGTCATTGTCTTTAAATTCGTATGTGTCTTTTCCGTCGTTGTTTGTTATTTCAATTTCCACACTTGGATTTATTAGTCTTGCTTCAACATTTCCATTTGTTGGATTTGTCGTACTATATGCAATTCCTGCTGTTATGTGAGGATTTTTTTCAACATCTTCATATATATTGAACATTCTCGCTGTAAACCAATTTCCGTTTGTTTTGTCTGCTACTATTTTTATATATTGAACTTCTTTTGAATCTTCTACTTCAAACTTTTTAACGTTATTTGGATTTTTTCCAAAGTCTGGGTTATTAAAGTCTCCTTCATATGTTAATCCTTTTTGTTGAGATAATACCTCCCAATTTTCTCCGTCCATACTTCCATAAATTGTACCATCAACTATTTTTCCATTTCCTCCACCTGCTGGAACAAATTCTACAGCTGATAAGTAAATTGGTGTGTCAACTTTAATTATCATATATCTTTGTGTGTCTTGGCCATTCCAGTTTGAATGATATCTTGTATTATAATTACCGTCTATTGCATTTGAAGCAGATCCAGCATGACCTGGTTCTTCTGTTGATACATCTTCTATTGATAAATGTGATACTGGTACATATCTTCTTGTTTCTGGTTGATTATCTGCTGTAAAGTTATATGTTGCAGGTTCACTTGTCAACATTGTTCCAGATGCTGGCTGTCTAATTTGTACAGATTTATCTCCAGTTAAGTCAGGTGAAGCTGTTAAATATGAAGTCCATTTATCTTCTCCTGCATAACTCCATTCAGTATTTTCATTGACACCTAATATTCTGTTTTCTAAATCATTTGCATAAACTTCTGGATTACTTTGTTCCGTAATATCTATTTTATATAAATTTGCATCATCATAACTTGTTCCTACTATGTGAACATATATGTCGTTTTCAGCTGATATACTTTTTAGTTCTTCATCACTTAACTGTACTTTGTGTTCTTGGTCAGCAGAAAAATTAACTTTTGTCCATTCATCTGAATTAGTTGTTTTTCCTTTTAAGATATAGTCCCAACGAATACCTACATTATCAAATTTTTCAGATAATACTATTTTTCCTGCATCTTCTCCATCAAATGAGAATTTTGCAAGTTCTGTATCCATTTGCCCTAACAAATATTTTGCTACTGTCCTTGTTATTGCTGGTTGTAAAACTAGGTCACTTTCATTTGGCAATTCTGTTCCTTCTGTTAATGTGCTTGTTTGTAACATTGTAAATTTGAATTTATATTCATTGCTTTCCATGTGCTTACCTATTACATTTGTTAAATTGTACATTGGAAGTGGGAATGCCTTTAAGTTATTTGCAATATCTGTTGCTAAATTATAATAGTCTTCCTCTTTTTTATTTCCTTCTTTTTCATATAATTTTATTAATCCATTCCATGCATCTATATTATACGATTGAATGCTTAAAGCTTCTCTGTATAGTGCTTCTTGTTTATTTGCATCTCCTTCATAAGAATTTGCAAGATATACACGTTGCATAGATTCTACGTATTTGTCATAGTGGTTTAATGCTTCTTGAGCTAATACTATATATGATGCAGCCCAACCATCTACATAGTCATCACTACCCCATCCAAGAGGCATTCTTGTAGATAGTTTTTCTGTTTTTCCTGATTGTGCCCAACCACTTACGTCATTATCTATTGTCCAATAGCCATTGTTATTTTTGTCTTTTCTATAATAAATAAGTGCTGCATGTCCTGGTTGACTTATTACTGATGATGGTGCACCATGAACACCACGGATGTTTGAACCTATTTTAGATATTCCTCCACAAACAGCTCCTCCCTCGATGTTCATCCATAATTTATATACTCCATTTCTATATGTTACTCCGTATTGTGAAAATGGATATCTATATTTTTGATCCCATTCATCTTTTTTATTTGAGTCATGAAATTCTGCTTTTGCATAATCTGGCCAAATATATTTCATATAATGATGTGGTTGTAAAAATTCTTCTTCTTTATTTGGATTTGTATCTATATAATATTGTGTATATTCATTTAACCATTTGATTTCTTCATCATCTATTATGTTGTTTAAAACATAACGCATTTCTTCTACTTTCAAACTTTCAAACATTGGTGTATAGTCATATTTTGCTGTTCCATCGTCATTTTTAGAAATTATGAATTGTCCATTTTCATATAAGTCTTTAAATATTTCATAACGTGTAACTGGGTCTGATTGATTTTCTGGACTTGTTGTATCCATCCATAAATCAACTTGTGCTGAATGTGTTAAAGAAAGTGTTATCATCATTCTTTTATATAGTTCACCTTTTACCGTTCCGTGAACTGTTACATCTTTAATGTCTAAGTCTGCTTTATGTGCTGTATATAATTTTGTTAAAGCTTGTAATGAAGATAGATAGTTACCATCAGGCTCTCCACCATATATGTATAATTTCATATTTTCTAAATCTGTCATTAACCATTGAACTGTATTTTTATAATCATCATCACATTTTACAAAGTCTACAAGTATTTGATACCCTACATTTTTAACAAATTCTCTTTGTAATAAAGCTAATTCGTATTCTCCTTCTATCTTTTCCCCTTTTGCTTCATGTTGTTTTATTATTTCATCATATTCTTCTACTGTTTTTATAAAGTCAATTCTTGTGTTATCAGGTTCTTCTTTGTATCCTTCTTTCAATAGTTTTGCGTCTGCATAAATTGCTTCGTCGTACCATTCAGCCCACCAATTTGGACTGTTATTATCGGCAACTAATTTTAAATATTTTGCATCTTTAATATTGATTGAAACTTTTTCTGCATTACTCCATCCATACATAACACCTGTTTCATGTTTTTTATCCCAATTTGTATTATCTTGAGATGTGTAGATGAAAAATTTTACTCCTGTATTAAAATAATTACTTTGTTCATTTATATCAATTCCTAAATATGTTTCAAAGATATCATAATCATATTGATTTAAATCATATATAACTTCTGAGGATGCCCATGCTGTTACACCTTTTACAAAAACTTTAGATTCATTGTCTGACATCTTTAATGTTATCATTTTGTCACTATCGTCTTTGTCTGTCTTTATTAAATGCCCTGAAGCTGCATGTGAACCTTCCATATATTTCATATCTGATAAATACATTTTATCTTTTGATGCTGCCATTACTGCTGAGCCAGCAATTTTACCTTGGTTTATGAATGAAATTAGTACTAAAAAAGCAAAACAAAAAGCCAGCTTTACAAATAAGTTGGTTTTTATATTAATTTTTTTATTTTCTTTAACTATTTTCTTCATTCTACATCCTCCTTATTTTATAATATAAAGGCTATCTATATTTTACCATGTTTACATAAGTAAGTCAATATTTTCCATGTTTTACAATTTTTTCAGCCAAAGTGAAAGATTTGCAAAAATATTGCAAATCTTTCACTCCTTCAAATATATACACCTCTTCATTTTAATATTTTATAAAAATTTTATTCCCCCTGTTTATCTTAATTCCTGCAGCTGGGGTTTGTTCTTTAATTACTGTATTTTCTTTATCTAATGTTTCTTCATTTTCTTCTGTGATTCCTTCAATATTTAATTCTAAATCTTTTTCTTTTAATATTTTCTCTGCTTCTTTTATTGATAATCCAGTTACATTTGGCACACTTACTTCTTCTGTAGCCTCTAATTCTTCTTGATTTCCTTGGTTAACTTCTAAATATGGTAATATTTCACTAAATATTTGACCACCTACAGGAGCTGCAACACCCCCTCCTTGGTGACCTCCTTCTCCCGTGGGATTGTATAATGTAACTAATACTACTACTTGTGGTCCATCGATTGGAGCTACTCCTAAGAATGATGTTACATATTTATTTGTATTTACACCATCTTCTGATGTACCTGTTTTTCCTCCTATTCTATATCCTGCTACTTTCGCATTTTTTCCTGTTCCTTCTGCTACTACTGATTCCATCATGCTCAATACTTTTGCAGCTGTTTCTACTGATATTACTCTATCCCCTGTTTTTACTGGTATATTTGTTATTTCACCTGTTTCACCATTTTTTGTTTGTTTTATTACTCTTGGTGTTATCTTTGTTCCTCCGTTTGCAATGCTTGATACAGCTGTTACTAATTCTATAGGAGTTATTTCAAATCTTTGACCAAAACTTATTGTTGCTAATTCTACCGGACCTGCTTTATTTTCTGCTAAGAATATACTACCCGCTTCTCCTGATAAATCTATCCCTGTTTTTTCCAATAATCCAAATTTTCTAAGATAACTATAATATGTGGGTACTCCCATTTTTTGCCCTAATCCTATAAAAACTGGATTGCATGAATTCATTAAAGCTTCTCTTAAACTTTCTGAGCCATGCGGTTTATAATACCTCCAACACTTTATTCTAACTCCTGCAACTTCTATTCCTCCTGTGCAGGAAAATTCTCCTTCATTGTCTGTATCTGTTATTCCTTCTTCTAATGCTGCTGAAGATGTAATTAATTTGAATACTGACCCTGGTTCATATGTATCTGCTATTGCTTTATTTCTCCATACTGCTTGTAATAATTTTGTTTTTTCTGATTGTTCTAAATTGTCCCAATTTTCTTGAAGTTCTGGAGTATATGCTACATATGGGTCATTCAAATTGTAACTTGGATATGTCGCCATTGCTAATATGTCCCCATTTTGTGGATTCATTACTATTACATTTCCTCCATCTGTACATTTATTGTCTATACATGCTTCTTCCAAATATTTTTCTACTATTGATTGTATTGTTAAATCTATTGTTGATATAAGATCATTTCCGTTTATCGCTGCTACATAATTTTCTCCTTCTTTTCCTATTTCTCCACCTTTAGCATCTGTATGTCTTTGAATCGCTCCTTTTTTCCCTTTTAATTCTTCTTCATACTTTGCTTCTATTCCATCTAATCCTTGATTATCGCTTCCACAAAATCCTATAACTTGTGATGCAAGTGTATTATATGGATAATATCTCTTTGTGTCTTCATCTATATTTATTCCCCCTGTTATATTGTTTTTTTCCATCCATGTCCTTAATTCATCCGCTTTTTCTTTGTCCACTTTTCTTGCTATAGTTTCTATTGAACTTTTTTTAGTTACTTTTTTTAATACTGTTTCATAATCTTTCTCAAATATTTCTGATAAAATTTTTGCTACTTTTTCTTTATTTTCTTTAGGTATATTAACAGGATTTACAGTTATTGTATTGACAGTACTGCTTTGGGCTAATATATTTTTACCTGTTGCATCATAAATTGTTCCTCTTTTTGGATTTATTACTCTATCTAATGTCTGTTGTTCATATGCTAACTGCGATAACTCTTTTCCTTGTATAAATTGTATTATACCTATTCTTATTAACAAACATATAAATATTAAAATTGCTATATATAATGCATTCTTCATTTTTTTCTTATTTGATAATTTAATTTGTGCCAAAAAAATCACCTCTAATAATATTTATTAAAGGCGTTTTATTTTATTCTTATTTGAAAATATTGCTTATTTTTTCTAATATTTTTTGAAACCAATTTTGTTCTTTTATTTGAATTTTTTCTGATGCTGATTCGGTATAATCTTTTTTAGGTAAATTTATATATACTGTATCTTTATTTGTTAATTTTTGCATTCCTAACTTTTCTTTTGCCATTTGCTCTATATAATTAAGATTTAAGCTGTTTTCAATGTTTACTTTTAATTGTTCATTTTCTTTTTCAACAGATGATAATTCTTTTTTTAAATTCTGTACTTCTGAAAAACTTTCATTTATTTGTGAATTTCTATAACTTATGGTTAAAAGTACAGCAAAAATCATAACTATTAGCATAGTTATTTTTGCTTGTTGCTTTCTTTCTTCTTTTGAAACTCTAATATCTTGTCTTTTTACTTCTTTTACTACTCGTAAATTTTGCTTTTTGGGTCTTCGTTTTTGTTTTCTCTTATAATCTGGTTCTAATTTTCTTGGGCTAGTAGTATATTGATATTTTGTAGAAGCCATAAGCTATACTCCTTTCTTTAGTTTTTCTCAAAAATTCTCAATTTCGCACTTTTTGCTCTAGAATTTTCCTCCTGTTCTTTTGTTGTAGGTATTATTGGTTTTTTTGTGATTATCTCTCCTTCTGATTTAAATCCACACACACAATATGGCAAATCTGGTGGACATGTGCATTTTCCTTTTGCTTCTATAAATGCCTTTTTTACTGCTCTATCTTCTAATGAATGAAATGTTATTACACATAGTCTTCCTTGTTGTTTTAGACAATTTATACAATCCCTTATAGTATTATATAAAGGCTTTATTTCATTATTCACTTCTATTCTTATTGCTTGAAAAGTTCTTTTTGCAGGATGTCCTTCTTTTTTATTTCTTGGTACAGATTTTTCTATTATTTCTACTAATTGTTTTGTAGTATTTATTGTGGTTTGTTTTCTAAAGTCACAAATATTCCTAGCTATCCTCTTCGAAAATTTTTCTTCACCATATTCGAATATGATATTTGCTAAGTCTTTTTCTGAGTATTTATTTATAACTTCTTTAGCTGTTAAGGTTTGTGTTTTATCCATTCTCATGTCAAGTTCATTTTCTCCTAAATAGCTAAATCCTCTATTCCTTTCATCTAACTGATACGATGAGACACCTAAATCAAGTAGAATTCCATCTACTTGTTCAATTTCTATTTTTCTTAATATTTTTTTAATGTCATCATGATTTCCATGAATATACTTTACATTTGTATATTCTTTTAGATTGTTTTTTGCTGCTTGTAATGCCTCTTCATCTTTGTCTATTCCTATCAGTAATCCTTTTTTTGAAAGATTCTTTAATATTTCTTTACTATGTCCTGCTCCTCCTAATGTTCCGTCTACATAGATTCCGTCTTTTTTTATTTTTAATCCTTGTATACATTCTTGAAGCATAACCGGCTTGTGCTTAAATTCCATTTATGGCCTTTCCTTCCCTTTCAAAGGCATAAAAGCCTCAAAAATTGTAATAGTTAAAATACAGCTGGTAATTTTAATGAACTACCAGCTGTTTACTTCTTTTGTGTTTCTATGTATTTTCTTAAGTATTGTAATCTTTTGTTTACTAAAAAATCTTTTGTAATTTGTCTTTTGTTCTTTAAAATTTTTTCTTTTGTATCTTAATTATTTATCTTTTGTATTTCTTAAGTGAATTTTTCTTTAGTACCTTTTTCTTTAGTATTTTTATATAAACTTTTGCAAGTATTATATACCAAGCATTGTCATGTTGGCCGCTATTTCATCAGCTGATATATTTTCGTCACAATTTTCCCAAGTTGTTTTATCCCATATTTCAAGTCTTGTTCCTACTCCAATTACTACTGCTTCTTTTTCTAAATTTGCAGCCACTCTTAAATTATTAGGTATTAAAAACCTACCTTGTTTGTCTGTGTCACATTCTGTTGCTCCTGCTAAGAAAAATCTTACGAAATTTCTTGCATTTTTATCTGATAGAGGAAGTTCTTTTAATTTTGTTTCAAAGTTTAACCACTCATTTTGTGAAAACGCAAATAAGCATCCATCTAACCCTTTTGTTACGATGAATTTATCTCCCATGTCATGTCTAAGTTTAGCCGGCATTATTAACCTTCCTTTTGCATCTAGAGAGTGCTCATATTCACCTATTAGCAATTAAACTTCACCTTCTTTCCTTTTTTACCACTTTGCACCACTTCTCTCCACTTGCCTAAATTTTAATACAACTTTTTTTATTTTGCAACCCTTTTTTTAAAAATTTTTCAAATTTATGAAAATTTTCGAAAAAAAAGATATAATATGAGTCTACAAACTCTATATTATATCTTTTTATATTTTTATTTATTATTTTACTTCTCTAGCTTTTATTATCCATCTTAGTGAACTATCATCTGTACATGTTATTAATGTTACTTCTTTTCTGCCGTTAGTTAATTGTGATGTACATGAAACATCTTCTGGTTGCACTGTATATTTATCGTATACAGCATAATTTACTTTTCTTCCATCTACTCCTGTTACTTCTATTATATCTCCATTTGACAATGTAGGTACTTTACTAAAGAATTTTGTATTACGATAGTTATGCCCTACTATGCAAAAGTTTCCTACTTCATTTACTTCTGGTCCCCAAAACTTACAAGGTGATACTTTTAATATTGATTCTATTGCTTCTGTTGTTTGAGCTGCTGGTAATAATACAGGATATTTTACATTTATTGAAGGTATGTATACTGTTGCAAGCGATGTATATTCTTGTCCATCAGGAGTTTTTACTGTTTTTCTTTTTTTAGAATTTACACTTGCTATTTTTTGCTGATTTTCTTTATTCTGCTTTTCTTCTTCTGCTTCTTTGTCTAATGCAACTATTAGTTTTTCTGTATTTGATGAATCTCCTTCTTCTTCTACATTTAAGCTAGTTAAAATATCTTTTGCTACTCCCTCTTCTTTAGCTCTGCTGTATGTTGCAAACAAGTAAAAAGAAATTAGAGCAATGACTAAAAAAACTGACACTATAAAGTCAATTTTGTATATTTTCTTTTTTCTTTTTAATTCAGGTGTAACATACAGTTTTTTAGTAATTAAGATTTGATTCATACTAATTTCTTTCTCCTATCAATTTTCCTTTTTTTATTATATCATATTTTTTTAATTAATGATAGATGTTTGATTAAAATTTTTCTATCCAAAGTTTTTCTATTCCAAAATTTTTTATTTTTAAATTTGTTATTTTTAAATTTGTTATCCTAAAAAGCAATAATATAATTTATTAACTCCTCCCAACTGCACACAGTCTGTATTTAATAAATTAAAACAGACTGTAGCTTGTCGGTTCCCACAGCCGTCGTTTTATAAATTATATTATTGCTTTTAGTTTTAAGATAATTATTATATTATTGTTTTTTATGGTTGAAATAAGCATTATATTATTGCTTTCATTTTGAAGTAAATATTATGTTTGTAATAAATTAGTTATATTAGCAAAATCTTCTAATCTTAATTTTTCAGGTCTTATGTTTATATCAATTTTTAGTTTTTCTAATATTTGAATTCCTTGTTCTTTATTTTTAAAAACATTAGAATTTGTCAAACTATTTAGTAATGTTTTTCTTCTTTGCATAAATGCACTTTTTATTATTTTAAACATTTCTTTTTTGTTTGTTTCTACTGGTGGTTTTTTTCTTAATGTAAGTTTTATAACTTCAGATGTTACTTTTGGTGATGGTATAAATGATTCTTTTGGTACTTCTATAATTTTTTCTGTTTTACAATAGTAATCAATGCAATAAGTGATTGCCCCAGTATTTTTTCCTCCTGGTGTTTCTATTAACCTTTCTGCTACTTCTTTTTGTATCATTACAGTTATACTCTCTAAATCAATTTCATCTTCTAATAGTTTTGTTATTATTTGTGTTGTTATATAGTATGGAAGATTTGCTACTATTTTTACATTTTTGTATTCATTTCTTATGTTTCTAATTAAAGTTTTTAAATCTAATTTAAGGATATCTTCTTGTATTATTTCAAATGATTTATATAGTTTAAATCTATCTTCCAATAGTTGTACCATTTTTCTATCTAACTCTATGCAAATAACTTTTTTTGCTTTTTCTAATAATAAGTTTGTTAGTGTTCCAAGACCTGGTCCTATTTCAAGGACCAAGTCTTCTTTTTCTATATTTGCTTTTTCAACTATTGTTTTTACTACATTATCATCTATTAAAAAGTTTTGCCCTAAATTTTTATTTGCTTTTATATTGTATTTATTTATTAAAAATTTAGTTTCTTTTAAGCTGTTCATCTTTCCTCCTATTTCTTTTATAATACAAATAAATACTATATTTACATATACAAGTTTATTATAATTTATTGTGCATTTGTTAATGTTTGTTTCAATATAACTTTAATAACTGTTCCTTCTTCTACAGTTGATTCTTTTGGATAATCTTGACTAGTAACTACCCCTGCACCTTCATAATTTATATTTAATCCTTTGTTTTTTAATGCTTTTGTTGCTTCTGCTAATGTCATTCCAATCAAATCTGGAACTGTTATATTGGATGTTCTTACTGTGTTTTCAGATGAATACAACACTATTGTTGAGTTTTTTTGTAATGACATTCCTGGTTTTGGTACCTGATCTTCTACTAGTAATGTATTTTCATCTCCTGAAACTGAGATTTTAGAATCTAAACCTGCATTTTTTAATACTTTTTTAGCTTCTGTTACTGTTTTATTCCTAACATCTGGAACTACAATTAAGTTATCTGGTGCTGCATTTGCATTTGCTTCTTCTGCATCAGATGGAACTCCTATATATGGTAAAATCTCTGTTAGCATTTGTGAAATGACTGGCCCTGCCACTGTACCTCCCTGGTGACTTTTACCTTGTGGATCATAAAGTGTTAATAATATAACTACTTCAGTATCTTCAATAGGAGAAATTCCTACATATGAAGCTACATATCCTTCATGTTTATTACTTTCTGTAGGTTCTGATGTTCCTGTTTTTCCTCCTACTGAATACCCTGCTACTGCTCCGTTTTTTCCTGTTCCTTCTACAACTACTGATTCCATCATTGATTTAACTTTTTCCGAAGTTTCTTTTGAAATAACTTGGCGTACTGTTTCTACAGGTATTTCTGTAACTGCTTTAGTTTCTGTATTTGTTATTGATTTAACTATTCTAGGTTTTACTAACATTCCGTCATTAGTAACTGCTGAAATAGCTGTTATCATTTGTATTGGTGTTATATTTAATCTTTGTCCAAATGACATTGTTGCTAATTCAACTGGTCCTACATTTTCTAATGGTGTAAATAAACTGTTTTCTTCTCCTGCTATTTCTATTCCTGTTTTATTAAATAAACCAAATGCTTCATAATATTTATATAATGTTGCTGCTCCTATTTTTTTACCTAATTGCATAAAAGCTGGATTACATGAATTACAAAGTGCTTGTCTTAAACTTTGACTTCCATGAGGTACATCTCTCCAACATGCAATCTTTGTTGGCTCTTTATCACCATTTGGAAATTCTTCAAATCCTTTGCAAAAGAAATTGCCTGCGGTATCTGTTTCTACTACGTTTTCTTCTATTGCTACAGAAGATGTGATTACTTTAAATACTGAACCTGGTTCATATAACTGTGAAACTGATTTACTTTTCCACATTTCAGAAAGTGCACTTACTTTTTCTTCTTCTGAAAGTTTATCATATGTTTTTGCTAATGTTTCATTTGGAGTAAATGGTTCATTCAAATTATAATTTGGATAAGAAGCCATGCCTAATATGTCTCCATTTTTAGGATTCATTACTATTACATTTCCTCCACGGCTACATGAATTATTGTCTACAGCCTCTTTCAAATATTTTTCTATTATGTTTTGTATATTTAAATCAATTGTTAATGTCAAGTCTCCACCATTTTGTGCAGCTATGTATTTTTCTTCTGTATTTGGTATTTCATCTTGATTTCCTGCTTGATAACTTACAATTTTTCCTGGTGTTCCTGTTAATGTAGAATCCCATTTATACTCTACCCCTGTTAAACCTTGATTATCATTTCCACAAAATCCTAATACATGCGATGCTACTGTCCCATAAGGATAATATCTTTTGGAATCTTCGTCTATGTTTATGCCTATTTTTATGTCATTTTGTTCCATCCATTCTTTCATTTTATCTATTTTTTCTTGTTCTACTTTTTTTATAATTGTCTGAACTTGTTCTTTACTATTAACTTTTTCTAATACCTGATTATAATCTAATTCAAATATTTCTGATAGTCCTTTTGCTACAGTTTCTTTTTTACTATCTTCTATTTTGTCAGGGTTAATAGTTACTGTGTCAACTTGAGCGCTAATTGCCAAAGATTTTCCATTAATGTCATAAATATTTCCTCTCTTTGGACTTATGATTTGATTTATTGTTTGTTGCTTATATGCAAGTTCTTTTAATCCATTTCCCTGAACAAATTGAAGGTATCCGATTTTTATAAGTAGAAGTATAAAAATAATTATTATAATGAAAAAACTGGCTAAAAGCTTTTTTGTATGTATTAAGTTTTTCGTCTTAAAAGGTGTTTTCATTTTAACTACAGTACTATTGCTTCTTTTCCTCTTTTTCTTCATATGTGTCACTCTCCTCAATCATTTTGACAACATCTTCAATACTTTCTTTTGGTGTTGATGCACCTGCCATAATTCCTATTTTAGCATAACCAAGTATATCTTGTTTTGTCAAATCTTCTTTAGTTTCTATGCTTATTGCTTCTTTACAATTTTGAGACGCAATTTCATATAATTTTTTAGTGTTTGAGCTATTTTTTCCACCTATTATTATCATTTTATTTACTTCTTTAGCTATTTTTTCTGTTTCTTTTTGTCTTAGTTCAGTTGCCATACATATAGTGTTTTTTATTTCTAAATTAATTTTATCTTCGAATTCTTTTTTTAATATTTCTTCTATTTTTTTAAATTTTCCTAAATGATATGTAGTTTGTGCTATTACCAAACAGTTTTCTTTCTTTGAATTTTTCAATTCTTCTATTGCTTTATAAGTATCTTCTACTTGTTCTATTACTGACATATTTTTCCCGCAAAAACTTATTGTTCCTATATTTTCAGGATGATTTTTTGCTCCTACTAAGATTATATAATATCCTTTTTCTTTGTATTTTTCTGCAATATCATGTATTTTCAAAACATTTGGACAAGTAAAGTCTGTTATTTCTATGTTTCTTTTTGCACATTCTTCATAAGTTTGTTTTGGTATTCCATGTGCGCGGATTATTACTTTACAAGTATTTTCTGGTATTTCATCTGGTTTTTCTATGAATTTTATTCCTCTATTTTGTAAATCTTTTACAACCTCTTTATTATGAACAATTTCACCTAGACAATATATCTTTTTATTTGCTTTATTTAATTCTAGTTTAGCACCTTCCACAGCTTTTTCTACTCCGTAACAAAATCCTGCTGTTTTTCCGATTATTATTTCCATTTTTGATCCTTTCTTTGCTTAATCAATCTTTTTTGTCAAATCATTTTTTTGATTTCTTCTTTAAGTACTTCAACAATTTTTTCTTGTGGTACTTTTTTTATAATTTGTCCTTTTTTAAATAACAAACCTTCTTTTATTCCTCCTGCAATTCCTATATCTGCTTCTCTCGCTTCTCCAGGTCCATTAACTGCACATCCCATTACAGCTACTGTAATATTTGAATCTATTGTTTGTAAAAATTTTTCTACTTCTTTTGCCATAGGTATTAAATCAATTTGAGTTCTTCCGCAAGTTGGACATGCAATTATTGTAGGTGTGTTTTTATATAAGTTACAATCTTTTAATATTTCTTTTGCAACTGGAACTTCTTTTACTGGGTCATCTGATAAAGAAACTCGCACTGTATCTCCTATTCCTTCTCTTAATAATACTCCTAATCCTATACTAGATTTTATTGTTCCGCTAAATTCTGTACCTGATTCTGTCACCCCTAAGTGTAAAGGATAATCAAATGTATTCGCTGCTTCTTCATAAGCTTCTATACACAAATCCAAACTTGATGCTTTTAAAGAAATTGCTATATCGTAAAAATTTAATTTTTCTAGTATTTGTACATGTCTTTTTGCACTTTCAACCATTGCTTTAGCTGTTGGCTTTCCATATTTTTCTAATAAGTCTTTTTCTAAAGAGCCTCCGTTTACCCCTATTCTAATTGGTATGCTTTTTTCTTTACATGCATCTACAACTGCTTTTACTTTTTCTTCAGAGCCTATATTTCCTGGGTTAATTCTTACTTTATCTACTCCTGCTTTTATTGCCTCTAAAGCAATTTTATAATCGAAATGAATATCTGCAACAATTGGTATATGTATTTTTGATTTTATTGCTTTTATTGCTTTTGCATCTTCTATATCTAAACATGCAACTCTTATTATTTCACATCCTACTTTTTCTAATTCTAATATTTGTTTAACTGTTTCTTCAACATTTTTAGTTTTAGTGTTACACATTGATTGAATTACTACTTTATTTTGTCCTCCGATTTGAACATTTCCTACCATAATTTTTCTAGTTTTCGTTCTATTTATCATTTTTTGCTCCTTTTATTTTTGAATTTTTTAAAATTTATATCAATAAAATCTGCTCCCTAATTAATATCATTCCAATTAAATTTTGACTAGAGATATTAATATATTTTTTATACATTTAAAAAAGAAAATATAATTAATTTATTTTATACATACTTCTTAAGCAGTTTACTTAGCTTTCAACTGCCATAATCTGCATATATAACAAACTAATTATATTTCCTTTACTTAATTTGCATCATCAATATAATATCCTACGCCTCTTTTAGTAACAAGTATTTGAGGTGTTGAGGTATCTTTTTCAATTTTTTCACGTATTCTTCTTACTGTAACATCTACAGTTCTTATATCTCCGTAATACTCATACCCCCATACCTTTTCTAATAATGTTTCTCTTGTAACTACTTGGCCTGGTTGAGTTGCTAAGAATTTCAATACTTCAAATTCTCTTAGTGTTAAGTCAATTATCTCTCCTCTTACTTTTACTTCAAATTTTTCAGAATCTAATTCTAATTCACCTACCACTATTTTAGCGTCTTTTTTCTCTTCTCCCTTATCTGCTCCTGATATATTTATATTTGCTTCTACTTTTCTCAAATTTGCTTTAACTCTTGCTACTAATTCTCTTACACTAAATGGTTTTGTTATATAATCATCTGCTCCCAATTCTAAACCTAATATTTTGTCTATTTCACCATCTTTTGCTGTTAACATTAAAATTGGCACATTCATTGAATTCTTTATTCTTTTACATACAGAAAGACCATCTAATTTTGGTAACATTATATCTAATAATATTAAATCTGGTTTTTGTTCTAATGCCATATCAACGGCAGTCATTCCATCACTTGCCTCTATAACATTATAGCCTTCTTTTCCTAAATTGTGTATCAATATATTTCTTATTGGTTCTTCATCATCAACAATTAATATGGTTTTAACATCTCTTTCTTCTTCCACAGATATTTCCGCCTTTCTTTTCTTTTTGATTTTTCGTACAATATATTTATATCACAATTAATTTTTTTATACAAGTCTTTTTGTCATTTTTTCGTAATATGCTTGTAATATTTATATTACCTTTTATATCACATAATTATTCTTATATTATAAACCTTTTCTTGACTCTCTAATTTTATTGCATTCTCTATTAATTTATTATTCATATATATTTCACTTATTCCACTATTTTTACCATTAGGATTTTCTACTTTTATATTATACATACTTTTTTTCCATTTGTATTTTATTTTATACTCTTTCCAATCTTTTGGTATACATGGTGAAAATTTCATTATTCCTTTTTCTATTTTTAATCCTAATATATATTGAATTCCTGCCTTATAAAACCAACTGCTTGATCCTGTATACCAAGTCCATCCTCCTCTTCCAATTAAATTTTTAGCACCATAAATATCTGCTGCTATAACATATGGTTCTACTTTGTATTTTTGTGCAGCTTCTTTTGTTCTTGCATGTTCAATAGGATTTATCATTCTGTAAAACTCTAATGTTTTGTCTCCAAAGCCTAGAATACTTTGTGCTACTACTAACCAGATTGCGGCGTGTGTATATTGTCCGCCCGTTTTCTCTTACTCCTGGCAAATATGATTTTATATATCCTGGATTTAATTTTCCATTTTCAAAAGGTGGATCTAATAATTTTATAATTCCATTTTCTCTGTCTATTAAATGATTTTCTAAACTTTCCATTGATATATATTTTTTATCGTTATCTCCTGCATTCGAAATTATACTCCAACTTTGTGTTATGCTATCAATTTTACATTCATCATTTTCCATACTTCCAAGCACTTGTCCGTCATCCATAAAAGCTCTTTTATACCATCTTCCATCCCATGCATTAGTATTTAATGCTTTTTTTAATTCGATTTGTATTTGTCTGTATTTATTTGCCAATTCATTATCTTCTCTTTCTTCACATATTGGAATAAATCTATTTAATACTGTGTATAAAAAGAAACCTAACCATACACTTTCTCCCTTGCCTTTTTCACCAACTTTGTCAAAGCCATCATTCCAATCTCCTGTTCCTATTTTTGGTAATCCGTTTTGTCCAAAATTAAGACTTTTTTCTATTGCTTTAATACAATGATTATATATACTTTCTTTAATGTCACTAGGTAAAAAGACATCATAGTTTTCTAATTGTTCTTCTTTTAAAATTTCACCTTGCAAATATGATATTTCTTTTTCCAATATTGTTTTATCTCCTGTAAATTCTATATATTCAGCTGTAGCATATGGCAACCACAATAAATCATCTGAGAATCTAGTTCTTATTCCTCTATTTCCTTGTTCATGCCACCAATGTTCAACATCCCCTTCTATAAACTGATGTGCTGCATTTTTATAAATTTGATTTTTCAGTATTTCTGGCTCTATATATTTTAAACAAAATGTATCTTGTAATTGATCTCTAAAACCAAATGCTCCTCCAGATTGATAAAATCCACTTTTCCCTAAAAGTCTACTTTCAATTGTTTGATATAAAGCCCAACCATTTAACATTATATTCATTGATTCTAGTGGTGTTTCTATTTGAAGTCTACTAAATAATTCTTCCCAATATTGTTTTATTTTCTTTAACTCTTCATTACACTTTTCTATTTTTCTATATTTGTATGCCATATTTTTACTATCAATTACTGTCTCTTCTGCTCCTAATATTAGTGAAATTTCTTTTTGAGCATAGCTATCAATTTCTATTTCAATTTCATATGCTATACAAGCTTGTTTTCCTAATCCATTGTCATTATCTAATTTTACTTTTTTAAGTCCTTCAGGATTTTTTAAACTTCCCTTTCCTATAAATGCCTTTTTACTTCCTGTAAAAGATTTTATTTTTTCACTACTTGTAACGTAGATACAATCACTTTTAGAATCTATATGCATTAAATTAGTGCTATATAATATATTATTATTTGAATCATATTTTGTTATTATATGTCCTTTACTTTTTTGTTCATCTTCCCCCATTGTTAAATCTATATATTGTATTAGTTTTAATTTCTTTTTTAGCATTGTCGTGTTTTTTAAAGTTAAAATCCCTATTTTTACACTATCTTCTTTTGGTACAAATACTTCTAATGTTTGTTCTATTCCCATAGATTTGTGTATATACTTAGCAAAACCAAATCCATATATTACATTGTAATTTTTGTTATCTGGTTTTGGATTTTGCCCTAATGACCAACATTTTTTACTTTCCATATCTTTTATATATATCACTTCTGAAGGAATATCCATGGTTGCATCATTTTGCCAAGTTGTTATTCTGTTTAATCTACTATTTTTATACCATGTATATCCTCCCATACTTTCTGTCATCACTGTTCCAAACTTTTCGTTTGCCATAACATGAGCCCACACTGTTGGTAGTCGGTTTTTCTTATTTGTTTTTATAAAATATTCTTTTCCACTTTCTGAAAAGCCACCATATTCGTTATAATATTTTATCCCTTCAATATTTGACAAAATATCAATTTCTTCATCATCTTCATTCATTATTTCACGTGGTTTTTCTTCATCACTAATTTCTCTATATTGTTCTAAATATTTTTCCTCCACATCTTTCAAATTGTTTTTTATTCCGCCTTTACTACTATCTATTATTACTGTTGCCAAAAATTCTAATAATTCAATATCTTCTTTACTTACTTCGTTTTTTGAAATATGAAATATTCCACCTTTTACATTTTTTAAATATCCCATGTGGCTATTCAATATATCTGTTTCTATTATTTCTTTAACATAATTTTCATAGCTATGTTTCTCTTCATCTATTATTACTAATTCTGTTTGTATATTTTTCACTCTCAAGTATTCGTATGCTTTTAACATCTCTTTTATTACATAATTGTCATTTACATCTTTTATTTTTATTAATAATATAGGTAAATCTCCTGATATTCCATATTTCCAAAGCTCTGATTGATAATATTCTCTTTCTGGTAATTCTTTTATATTAACACTTCTGATGGGATTATCAAAAATTATATATGTCATTAATTTTTGGTATTGTTCTATGTCTTTACCTTTTATTCTTAAATATCTACTTTCTTCTTCATTTCTTGCTTTTGATAATTCAAATGCTAAGCTTACATTTTCTTGCGATTTATATTTTGCTAAATTTTCAGAGACTTTTTCTTTATCCTCTCCAACTGATATAATCAAATCTATTTTTACTTTTGCTTTTCCTGGTACCTTTACTGTTCTTTTTAATACAACTATTGGGTCTGTTACTAATCCTATTTGTTTTGAAAGTGGAATAGAATTTTTTATCATCTTAGGTGTTCCTAGATTGCCTCTACCTAAAAATTTTTCTTTATCAATTTCATATTCTATTTCTCCAATAGACTCACTTTCAGTATAAAGTCCAACATCCATAAATATATTATCTCTTTGTACTTGCATACTATTTGTATTATTATTAAAATTAAACTTTAAAAATAAATTATTAAATGCTTGGTGTGCATAGTCTTGATTTTTGTCTGATAAAACAGGTTCAAAATATGTTGTTATTTCTAAAATTTCTTCATCATTTCCTATATTTTCTAACTCTAATCTTCTTATTTCTACTGGTTCATTTGGAACTACTACATTTTTCATTTTACTTTTGATATTTCCATTTATTTTTTCTATCTCATTTTTATCTGGCATAAAGCTAATTTTGTATTGATTTTCTTCATTTTTCTTATATGCCATATTCCATATATTTTTTGCTTTAATATTTTTTATATACATTTGAATCCCTTGATTATATGGTTTAGTTTCTTTAAATCTGTTTATAAATATATTTCTGTATTTACTTACTCCCATTCCTGTTTGATTCATTGCAACAGTGTACTCTTCATTTGATATTACATTTCCTTTAATTAATCTTGAATCCACTTTTCTATATGTTTGTTTTGTATAATTTTCATAGTCTACATATTTTGGTTTTTCTACTTTTTCTTTATCTTCTTTTGTTATTAAAGATTTTTCTGGAATTCTTTCTTGTAACAAAATATTTACCGCTTCTATTTCTGGATTTCTTGAAAACCTTTTTTGATATATATTGTCATTTATGAAATTATTTATTGATAATAAGATTAGTCCTTGATGGTGTGCCATATATGTTTTTACAACACTTGCTTTCTTTCCTTTTTTTACTCTTTCTGGAGTATAATCAATCGATTCATAAAATCCATATTTATTATACATTCCTTGTTTTTCTAGTTTTTTTAGATTTTCTATTACTTCTTTTGGCATTTCATTAAGTGCTAATACACTCCCATATGTTGCTACAACCATCTCATCTGCTAATCCTCTTTTTAATCCCAACCATGGAATTCCAAAAGCTTTATATTGGTAATTAGAGTGTAAATCTTTAACATTAAAAGCTGCCTCTGTAATTCCCCATGGAATATTCAATCTTTTTGTATATTCTAGTTGACTCATAATCATAAACTTGCATGATTCATCTAATAAGCTACCCTCATATTTTTTTATATTTATGTTTGGCATCAAATATTCAAATGCTGTACCTGACCATGATATAAGACCTTTATATTTTCCAACAACTGTTAGAGTTCTACTTAAATTGTTCCAATGTTTTTCAGGTACATCTTTTTTTGCTATTGCTATTAAACTTGCTTGTCTTGCTTCTGATGCTAATAAATCATAATATGAATCTGTTAATTTATTTTCTTCTATGTTAAATCCTATTGAAAAAATTTGATGTTCTTTATGATATAGCAAAGAAAAGTCAGTTTCTTCTATTAAATTTGAAACCATCTGTATCTGATTTTTTAATTGATTATTGTTCATACTTTCCCTATCTTGCTCTTTGGTATTTTCTAATATTTCTAATAAAAAACTTTTTACCACATATAGGTACCCTACAAAATTTCCGCTATCAACTGTTGATATATATCGAGGTATTAATGGCTCCTTTTTCTTTATTTCATACCAGTTGTATAAATGACCATTCCATTTTGGTAGTTCATGAATTGTTATTAAAATATTATTTAATAAATTAGCACACTTGTTTAAATTTATATATTTTAAATCATATGCTGCAATAACAGCCATTAATGATAATCCTATATTTGTAGATGATGTTCGTGATATTACTATTTCTTTTCTATCTTCTTGATAATTGTCTGGTATTAGATAATTGTTTTCTTTTGTTAAAAAGTCTTCAAAAAATTTCCATGTATTTTCTCCTATTTTTAGTATATATTCTTTCTCTTTATTTGTTATCTGCTGAACTGCTCTTACTCGTATTTTTTGTTTGCTAATATGCCACATCATAATTGGTGATATAATCCAAATTATTCCTATAACTATTGGAAATATATTAAGGTAATACAATCCTATAATTATAGATATACAGCCAAACAATATATTAAATGCCATTTGTTTCATGTATGAAATCAAGTCTGTTTTAGCTTGTCTTTCTGCTTCTTCAGATGTAGTCCATTCCAATAAATTTTTATGTGTTATGATTACTCTGTACAATGTTTTTATTATTGCTTTTAATGAAATATATGATTTATATGGTAAACATGAAAAAGTTATAAAACCACGCAAAATAGCTCCTTTTATTCCTGTTATTTGTGGAGTAAAAGTTTTTTGCGTTTGCTCTCCTTCTTTTCTAAATATTACCAAATTCAATAACTCTAAAATGAATGGTAACAGTACAATCAAAGTTAATGTAAGTACATTTCCCCATACTGGTATGTTGTATATTCCTTTTATTATAGTTAAATATATATATCCCACTATTATATTTATTTCAAATAAACTTCTTCTTAAATTATCTAATATTTTATATTTTGACAATGAATTTAAAGGACTTTTTTTGCTCAACCATTTAATTATCTGCCAGTCTCCTCTTATCCAACGAGATAATCTATTCATAAAGCTATTGTATTTTTCAGGATATCCATCCATTATCATTATATCTGTTGCTAAGCCTGTTCTAACATAACTTCCTTCTAATAAATCATGACTTAACACAGTATTTTCTGGTATTCTTTCTTTCAATACTTTTTCAAATACCTCTAAATCATAAATACCTTTTCCTGTAAATATGCCTTCTTCAAAATTATCTTGATAGATATCTGATATAGCATTTGTATATAAGTCAATTCCTCCGGCTCCTGCAAATATTTTTGTAAATAGATTTTTATTACTTATATCTAAATTTACACCCACCCTTGGCTGTATTAAACCATATCCTTCTACAACTGTATTTGTCTGTTTATCTATTATAGGTTTGTTTAAAATATGTGCCATTGCTCCTATTAATTCAAAAGCTGAATTTAAAATTAAATCTGTATCTGCATCTAATGTAATTATATATTTTATTTTAGGTATTTTTTTGTTGCTTTTTTCCATTGTGTTTGCTATAAATTGTTTTTGTTTTTTCCCTAATAAAAATTCATTTAGTTGGTTTAACATTCCTCTTTTTCTTTCCCAACCTAAGAATTTCTTTTGCTTTTCGTTCCATACTCTTTCTCGATAAATGAAATTAAAAATCGGAAATTCGCTTTCTTCTCCTTTATATTTTTCGTTTAATTTTTTTACCTTTTTTATTCCTGCTTCTATGATTTTTTTATCTATTTCCATTTCTTTTGTATTACTTTGAGTACAATCTCCTAAAAGTGTAAAATATATATTTTTAGATTTGTTAGCTAAATAAAAAACCTCTAACTTTTCTATAAGTTTTTCTGTTTTTTCTTTACTATCCAATATAGTTGGTATTACTACCATTGTTTTATATTTTTCGGGTATTCCATTTTGAAAATCCAATTTTGGTATCATTTTGGGTTTAACTGTTTTTCCTAGAATCCATTGTGCTAATTGAATTATTGCTTCTGTTGATGGTATAAAAAATATTAATAAACTTGCAATAAAAATTCCTATACTTAATTTATGAATTCCTAGTCCAAAAGCCATAATAATAGAAAGTATAATACTTATACTTGATATACTTAATATATATACTTTTACTTTATCTTCAGCTTTCATTTTTCTACTTATTTTATAACCTAATAAGTCATATAGTTCATTTATTCCACTCCCGATTATATAATATCCTATATGTTTTTGCTTTGGAGTTCTTCCGTCTTTAGAAGCTAACTCTAATATCTTTTTAGTAATATATATTTCTGAAATTTTTGTTGTATTTGCAATTTCTTGTATTTTCATTCGATAATATTCTTTGGTTTTATAATCCATTTTTTCATATACATTTGATGGGTCTTGTTTTAATAAATCTTCTACTCCATTTATTTTTTCAAACATATCTAAAAAATTTAACCTCTGAATTTCTTTTATACTTGTAATACCATTTCCTACTAAGACTTTTTTCATAGCTATATCAAAATGTTCTTTTTTTATTATATCTGAAATTGTTGTTCCCATTTTTTCTACAGTTTCTTCTAATACATTTAAATAGCTATATCCCTTTTTTCCATATCTTTTTAAAATATATGACATATATTCAATAAATGGATATTTAGGTTCATCTACTTTTCTATAAGTTTCTTTATTAAATTTTTTTTCATGTTTTGATTTGTTTTCAATTATTCTTTCTACTATACTTTCTGCTTTTAACTTTTGCATTTGGCTACTATAAATGGCTTTACATATTTGAGCTATATTTTCTATTACTGCTATTTGAAGGAATATTCCTATATTCCAAATTTCGTCCATACTTAAAGTTTTTTTGTTTTGATAACTCATTAAATATTGTTCTAGATTTTCTCTTTCTATATGATTATCTGTATATGCTACTATTTCGCTTGCTAATACATATATTCTTGCAAAACCTTTGTATTTGCCATTAGCTATTCCTGGAAAATTCATATATTTTTTTAATGTTAATTCTCTTTGTATTATTTTTACAGTTTCTTCTATTATATATAAATTATCTAAAATCCACTCTCCTGCTGGGTGTATTGTTATTCCCAATTTTAAATGTTCATTTAATAATTGATATACTTCTTGTATTATCCTATAATTTTCTAGCATTCGTGGTATAGGGTAAGTTTCCTTTTGCGATTTTGCTATTATATCTTGTTCTGCTGCTACTTTTTCTAGATAGCTTTGTAATTGCTCTTTTGTTAGCATTGTACCACTTATTTGCAAAACTTTATTTATTCTCAAAATTTTCCACTCCTTGCAATTTTGTTTTACACATATTGTTTGCAAATTGTGGAATTTTTATGCAAAAAAAGGACACGGTTTTATTGAAAGCCGTGTCAGAAAATAATTACTTTTTATTTTTTTCTAGACGTAAAATTTTCATAAGGATTTTTTCTTCAATGTTTTTAAGCCATAGGATTATTTTAATACCTATAAAGCCAATGGGTAGTGACCATCCTATATTCCACCATATTGGATAGAGCCAGTTTAGAAAATCAATATAGTATGGTACTACCATTGCTATCCAATATACCAGTATGATACACAGTGTTGAAATTGGATGGATCAAAATCCATAAGAAAAATCTTTTTATGCTTTTTTCTACTTTTTTACCATTTCCACTTTCAACTACTATTAACCATATAACATAAGCCAATAATCCATAAATACAAATGTTTCCTAGCATTTTCTTACACTCCATTCACACATTAGTGTGTACATGGAGTAACCACTCCAAATACCATACTTAGTATGAATTTGGAGTTTCCTCCTTTTACATAAATTAATCTACTATAATTATACCATAAATTGGCTATTTTCTCAAGTTTTTGGCTTGTTTGGCTTTGTTTTATTAATTGATAATATATACTAATCTTTAAAATATTCACATATTCCTGTATAAATTCCCCATGCTAATTTTCTTTGATAGCTTTCTTGTTGTAATTCTTGTTCCTCTTGAGGATTTGATAAAAATCCACATTCTACAATGCTTAAAGGTATCTCTACATTTTTTACAATATATATATCATTTATTTTCATTGCTAATCTTTTATTATCTTTTTGTATAGCATCATTTAGACTATTTTGTAAACAATTTGCTAATTTTTCACTTTGTTCATTTTTATTTTTATAAAAACATTGCCATCCATAATATTGTTGTTGGGGTATTTTATTCAAATGAATAGAAATAAATATATCTGCTGAACTTTCATTTCCTATTTTTACTCTGTTTTTTATATCTGATACCTTTTTTTGTCTCAGTGTTTTTGCATCTAAATCATATATGGCTTTTTCATTTGAACGAGTTAATAATACAGTTGTTCCACTTTGTTCTAATAGCTCTTGTACTTTTAAAGTTATTTGTAAATTTAAATCAGCTTCCGTTATACCATTTTTACTTACTGCGCCACCATCCTCTCCTCCATGTCCTGCATCTAGTATTATTGTTTTTCCTGATGCAGGTGTAGCTGTTGTTTCTTGAATTATTTCTTCTTGTTTTGTAAAACTACTATTGCAAGTAATTATCGATAACATTGTACTTAATGCTATAGTAGTAAGTAAAATCATTTCTAAATTTTTACATTTTAATTTCACTTAGCTCCCTCCACTATTTTTTAAATTTTACAACCAAATCACATAAAAAAATCTCTTAATACTATACATATTAAGAGATTTTTTATTTATTCACTTATTTTATTCTGCTACTGTTCTTCTTCTATCAACTGCGTAACTACTTCCCATTACAGATTTAGCTGCATGTTTTACTTGTGCTCCAACTTCACCAATCTCAAGTATGTTAGAAAATCTTCCGACTTCACCTACAACTAAGCCTATTGACAAAGAAGTTAATGGAAATTGCTCTATAATTCCTTTTCTATTTTCTACTTCTATATACCCTTTTTCTACGTCACTATCTGTAAAAAATCTATTTACTTGCGCATCGAATTCTGCTAATATTCTTTGGCATAATCTTTCTGCATAAATAGTGGGAACAATTGCAACAAAGTCGTCTCCTCCTATATGTCCAACAAAAGTATCACCTTCTTCTGTATGAACATTGTTTACAATTACATTTGCAGTAAATTCTATTATTTGGTCTCCTTTTAAAAATCCGTATACATCATTATATGCTTTGAAATTATCTAAATCAAAATATAAAACTGAAAATGGTTCTTTTCTTGAAAGTCTTTTCTTTAATTCCGCATGTATTTGGACATTCCCTGGTAATCCTGTTAAAGGACTAATTCTTCTATTAATTGTTAATAATCTACTTAAATTTTTTACTGTGTAATACAAATACTTTTCATCGACTGGTTTTTTTATGAAGTATTCTATTGATTCCTCTAATATTTGTATTCGATGTTCTCTATTGCTTTTTGAAGATACTACAATTACTGGTGTTATTTGGTTATCTTCGTCTCTTCTTATTTTTCTGCATAATTCTACAACATCTCTATTAATAGCATCTTCGTTAATTACTATTAATGAAGGTATATTTTTCAATGCTACATCTATTTCTTCTGTTTTTACACTAATAAATTTATAATCTTTATCGTCTTTAAACAGTTCTTGGAAAATAACTATTGAAGAATCATCATCGTCTATTATATATATTTCGTTAATCATTAGTATCCCCTTTCTAAGTTTTCATTTACTGAGAAGGTTTTTTTTCAAACATAACTCTACGTTTTGCTGTCGTTCCATCAACATTATATACTGTTATTTCTAGTTTATTTACACCCACTTCTAATGGATATGTGTCATGAAATTCCTTTTCATTTTCTACAGTTTTATATTTAGCGATTGACTCATTTATAATAAACTCTACTCGTGTTATTCCTTTTGTATCTTTTGCATCAATTATAAAATCATTTCCGTCTGTTGAAACATCTAAAACAGGTTCTCCTGATTCAAGACCTTCAATTGGTTGTTTTAACTCTTCTGTTACATTATTAACATCTACTGCTACTATCGTTAACATATTTTCCCCTGGTATAGCTTTTATTTCTTGTTCACTTGTAGTTGCATTTATATCTATTTTTGTTTCTTCTTCATCATTCCAGCGATATGTCATATATGCTATTTCATCTTTTCCTTCAAGTTTAACTTTAATGTTTGGATCTGCTTCTTCTACTTGTATTATTATATTAGCTTCTCTTTCAAAAACTTGTTGTAACTGTTCAGTTTGTCCTGATGCATTTGTTGCTCTTACATTTAATGTATTTTCCCCTGCTGGCAATGTTATTTTTTCCTCTACTATTGTTCTTCCATTTCCATTTATTCTTGTTTCTTCTTCATCATTCCATTGATAATATACTTCATTTACCACTGTTTCACTTTCTACAATTAATGTTAATTCCTTTTCTGAAGACTGTTCAATTGTTATTATTGGCTTTATTGGAGTATTGGCAATTTCTTGATTTTTTTTATATATCGCATATACTCCTGTTCCAATATTGAAAATTCCAAAAATGATTAAGGCTATAGCAAAAAATCTAACAATTTTTACAGCTTCTGCTACATTTCCACTAATTCCTTTTCTTTCTTTTCTCTTTTTTTGTTTATTAACCTTTTCTACACTTAATATTTGATTCATTATTTCACCTCTACATTTTTACCAAATGTCATATCTCCATAGTATTTCATTTTATAAAAAAATTATAACATAAGGGTTACAAATTGTAAACAATAAAAAATAAAAAAAGCATCAACTTTTTTTGATACTTTTTTCGTTTTTTATTGTCGTAGACAATGAGATTCCCTAGCACTCACTAGCAATCTTTAATTGCTTTAGTAAGTAGGTTTTATTATTTATTTGTATATGGTAAAATAGCTATATGTCTTGCTCTTTTTACAGCTAAAGTTATATCTCTTTGATGTTTTGCGCAAGCTCCTGTTGTTCTTCTTGGTAATATTTTACCTTTTTCATTTACAAATTTTTTTAATTGTTCAGGATTTTTATAATCTAGTTCAAAGTTTTTATCACTACATAATAAACAAACTTTTTTTCTTTGTTTTCTAAATCTTGGATTATAATCATCATCATAGTTTTTATTTCTTTTATTTTGTTTTTTATCAGCCATTTTATATTTCCTCCCTTCAAAAATTAGAATGGTAGGTCATCGTCTGAAGATACGTCAAAATCATTGTTCTCTGTATTTGTATCTGTCCCTGGTGCTGTTGTTCCAAATGTTTCTTCAAATGTTCCTCCCATTGAGTTGTCACCATTTCTTCTACTATCTGCAAAATATGCCTCTTCTGCAACAACTTCTGTTACATAATGTTTAACTCCTTGGTCGTCATCCCAGTTTCTTGTTTGTATTCTTCCTATTATTCCTACTTGCTGACCTTTCTTAAAGTATTTACTACAAAACTCACCTGTTTTACTCCATGCTACTATGTTAATAAAATCAGCTTCTCTTTCTCCATTTTGGTTTGCAAATCTTCTATTAACTGCTAAACTGAATGTAGCAACTAAAGTATTGTTTGTTTGAGTATATCTTACTTCTGGATCTCTAGTAAGTCTTCCCATTAATATTACTTTGTTCATTTTAATATCACCTTTCTATACTTTAATTCGAGCCTTTTATTTTTTATCATCTTTTCTTACAACTATGAATTTCATAATTTCATCTGTAATTCTATAAACTCTTTCAAGTTCTGCTATAGAATCTGGCTTAGCTTCAAAATTGAATAACATATATGTTCCTTCTTTTTGTTTCTTTATTTCATAAGCTAATCTCTTTTTTCCCATATTTTCAACAGATTCTACTTTTCCGTTTTCATTAATTAATCCTGTAAATTTATCCTCAAGTTCTTTTAATCCTGCTTCATCTATTTCTGGATTAACAATGATTATACTTTCGTATTTATTCATTATTTTCACCTCCCTTTGGATTTTAATAACCCACCTTTTTAGGTGAGTAGAGATTTTAAAGCATAGTTATTTTAGCATATTTTTATTGATTTGTAAAGTTTTTTCTAAATAATTCCTTTTCCATAAAAAATGCTATAGTGAAAAAATTTTTTCACTATAGCACAGAATTTAACATGCTTTTCCCTCAATAATGCTTTTCCTTGTAGCATTTTTTGCTACATAATGACCATAAGTTTCATCTTCATAGATAATAATGTGAAACCCCGTTTTTTTATCAAATTTTTCTTCTTTTATTCTTGGTGGTTTCTCATCAATGATGTAGTTATTATAATTATTATAGCTACTTTGGTCTTTCAACATGCTATTTTCCTAAATTCTTAGCCTTTCTACTAATTTCAGTTTATTATTATACCATCTTTTAACAATTTTGTCAAGTTTTTATTCTTTTCTACTTTTTGCTATGCACTCACATTTGTCACATTTCTTTCCTCTCAAACAAAATCCATCTCTGCAAGGTTTTGAACATATTTTAATTTGCTTTGTTTCATTGGCCCATATTTGAACTGCATATTTTCTATCTGGACATAAAGGTCCAAATATAAATTCTCCTTCACTATCTGTATAGGTATGACCTATTGGTTTTCTTGTTTTCTTTCCTTCTTCACATACAACTTCAACTAATTTTACTGCTGCATTTTTTACCGGCTCTTTAAAACAATTTTTTACAATTCCATATATAAAATCTCTATCATCTACTGGAAGTGTAATATCTAAATCAAATTCTTTTCCTCCTGCAATGTTACCATCAACTTCGATTGAAGGACATTTAACTGGCTTTTTATCATCATATTCCATTTTTATCTTCTTCCTTTCTTATTTCTTTATAGCATACTGCTATTTAATATATTTTATGATGAATTATGTTGAAAGTTGAAATATATTTAAATAATTCATATTTATGCAAATATATTCATATATATTAATTAACTAGGAGGATGTATATATATGCTATTTGTGATAAACAAAGAAAAATTATGTGCTTATCTTATTTCTGTTTTAACAGTTGTAGTTTTATTTTGCGTTACCAATATTATTAAGGACAATTCTAATGACGATTCCATTCCTACTTCTAGTGATACTTTTAACAATACAATTGCAAACACTATCAATGACTAAAAACTGTATATTTTTTCTAGTTTTGGAAATACTAACTTAAGAATATTTTAAGGGGACTTTTATGTTTTTTGTTGGTGTTATATCAAATAATAGAGATTTTAAAAATATACAAAAAGCTTTTTCTAAAAAAGATATTTTAAAAAATATTTCTCTTGTTAGAATTACTGAAGATAATATAAAAAATGTAAGAAATATATCTTTTGAAACTATTTTATTTTGCAAAAAATTTGATTACTCTAATTCAAACATTATTTATTTAGATAAGATTTGTAATAATGCGAACTACATTGTGTTAAATAGTGATTTTGTTTTTCACATTCCACCTTCATATACTGAAAAATGTACTATTATAACTTTTGGACTCAATCAAAATGCAACTGTTACTGTTTCTAGCATTTCAGACAATGGCTTTGTACTTTCATTACGCAAAAATATTATTAAAAAAAATCACAAGCTTCATGAAATGGAAGAAAAATGTATCAAAACAAAAAATACTAATAATTATCAACTTTATAAGCTCATAATTGAATATATCATAAAAATAATTTATGAAATACCTTAATTTTCAAACTTTTTTAGAAAAATTTAACTGATTATGTAGACAAATCCAAAAAAATAGTGTATAATGGTATTTGTATTAACAAGAGAAGCACAATAAAACGTACATTTGATAAAATTTATAAAATTAGGAGGAAATTATGTTGGATACAAATTATTTAGAAAACAACTATTTAACATTAGTTGGAAAGGTTACAGGAGAAAAAAACTTTAGTCATGAAATCTATGGTGAAAGATTTTATGTGTTTAGCTTATCTATACCACGTTTAAGTGGCAATTTTGATGTTATACCAGTAACAGTTTCAGAAAGATTAATTACTGATGAAATGTTAACAGAAGGTAATACATTACTTATAAAAGGTCAATTTAGATCTTATAACAGTTATGAAGAACAAAAAAACAGATTAATTTTAACAGTTTTCGCTAAAGATATTGTTGAAGTTAATGAAGAAGACGAAGAAAATGAATTATCAAAAAAAGATATTGTAACTAACGAAGTTGTTTTAACTGGTTACATTTGTAAAAAACCAATTTATAGACAAACACCTTTTGGTAGAGAAATTGCTGATTTACTATTAGCAGTTAATAGAGCTTATAATAAATCTGATTATATTCCTTGCATAGCTTGGGGTAGAAATGCAAGATTTTGCCAAAATATTGAAGTAGGTGTTCAAGTTAGAATAGTTGGTAGAGTTCAATCAAGAACTTATGAGAAAAAATTTGAGGACGGAACAGTTGAAAATAGAGTTGCTTATGAAGTATCTATAGGAAGTCTTGAATTAATTGATGAAAATGAATTAAAAGATGAAGAAGATGTTCAAGAAGAAAACCAAGAAGCTGTATAATAACGAGATTTTTAATCAACTTCAAATTTAAAGAGAAGTATTCTGATAAAGAACACTTCTCTTTTTTGCGTTTACTAGCTTTTTTTTATAAAGTTTGATATAATCTAAAAAAATATACATGAGGAGATTTTATGAATAAAAAAAATTTAAAGAAATATTGTTTTATTGGTGTTTTTATCATTTTAATTGCTGTGTTTTGTATTTCAATTACTCCAGTAACTTTGCAAAATGATACTTTCTACTCAATTAAAATTGGTGAATTTATTTCAAATTCTGGAATTGACATGCAAGACCATTTTTCATGGCACCAAAACTTACCTTATACTTACCCTCATTGGCTATATGATTTATTGACATATTTTATATATTGGGTTTCTAATTTTGAAGGAATTTATCTTATAACTTGTTTACTCTCTTGCATTTTGGGAATAAGTTTGTACTTTATTAGTACAAAACTTTCAAAAAATTATATTATACCTTTTTTCACAACAATAGGTGCTCTTTATTTATTAAAAGGCTATGTTACTGCAAGAGCTCAACTCGTGACATTTATATTATTTATTTTTGCAATATATTGCATTGAAATGTTTTTAAAAACTAAGAAAATACGTTATGGCATATATCTTATTTTTACATCATTATTAATAGCTAATTTACATTGTGCTGTTTGGTTATTTTTATTTGTGTTATTCTTACCTTATATTGCAGAATATTTAATTGCTATTATTTTAGACTTTTTTATATATTCAAAATTCAAATTATTATTGCTTAAATTTAGAATAAAAATTTTAAGCAATAATCCACATAATGCGGAAAAAGTTTCTAATTTGAAACTAAATTTAGATGAGCTTCAAGATAAAAATATTAAAATAAAAATTAGAAGAGAAAAAGATTTAGCTAATCCTTATAAAATTCGAATAACTAAAAATAAAGCTACAAAATGGTTAATTCTAATTATGGTTATATGTGTCTTAATGGGATTTTTAACACCAATTGGCACAACTCCTTTTACCTATTTAGTTAAAACTATGCAGGGCAATACTACTGAAAATATAAATGAACATTTACCAATGACATTATCTAATCAGACAGAAGTTATTGTTACTTTAATAATATTTTTAGCATTATTGATTCTTACAAAAACAAAAATTAAGTTATCTGACTTTATAATGTTAGCTGGGCTTTCATATTTAATGCTAATTTCTAGAAGACAATTATCTATGTTCGCTCTTATAGGTTCAATCATTTTAGCTAAATTACTAATAGATTTTATTAATACTTATTTTAAAAACGGAATTGAGGGATTTAATAATTTCTTTACTGATGCAAAAACTTTATTATTAATCATTATATTATCTATTTGTTTAAGTTATTATGAGGGCAAGGATAAATTTGATGATAGTATTATTGATGAAAAAGATTATCCTGTTGAAGCTTGTGACTATATATTAAAAAATATTGATTTAAATAATTGCAAATTCTTTAATGAATATAATTATGGAAGTTATATGCTTTTCCGTGGAATACCTGTTTTTATTGATTCAAGAGCTGATTTATATTCTCCTGAATTTAACCAATTATCAGATGACATTTTTATGGACTTTATTGATACCTCTAATATTGGTAAATATTATGGAGATATTTTCAAAAAATATGGTATAACACATGTTATTTTATATAAAGATGCAAAAGTAAATATGCTTATTGAGAAAACTGATAGTGAGAAATACAAAAAAATCTATTATGATGATAATTTCGTCATTTATGAAATATTAAAATAAGCAAATATTTATAAACAGAAAGGAATGTTTTTTATGGAAGAAGAAAAACGTTTGATTAAAAAGAAGGATTCAAAACTTATAAAAAAGATTTATATAATGTTAGCTGTTATTATTTTTGTTATTGTTATAATTGATCAGGTAACAAAAATCATTGCAATTAACATTAATTATGCTAATATTATACCTGACTTTTTAAATTTTCATGTTGCTGAAAATAGAAGTGGTACTTATGGTATTGGTTCTTCTTCTACTTTTTCTTATGTATTAACAAATTTAATAGTTGTAGCTGTTTTGTTAAAATTTATAACTAGCCAAAATGAATTTATAGATATAAAATTAAGAGTATTTTTATCTTTCATTATAGCCGGTGGTATAAGTAATACAATAGATAGAATTTTCAGAGGCTTTGTAGTTGAGTTTATAGATTTTGCCGTTTTACCTGTTATAAATATTGCTGACATATTTATTATAATAGGTTGGCTTTCATTTGTTGCAATTTTCGCAGCATTTAGTGTAAATGAAATGCGCACAAATAAGGAAAAACGAAAAGCTAGACTGAAAGATAATGATCAAAAATCTGGAAAGGAATGATTTAAAAGTTGGAACAATTTATTGTAGAATCTAATATTAATAAACGAATCGATAGTTACCTAGCTAATGTAAAAACAGATTTATCCCGTTCTACCATACAAAGATTAATTTCTGAAGAGAATATTCTTGTCAATAATAAGAAACCTAAACCTTCCTATAAAGTACAAAAAGGTGATGTTATTTCTTTAAAAAAAGTTGAAGCTAAAGAAATAGAATTAAAGGCTCAGGATATTCCTATTGAAATTATATATGAAGATAATGACATTATTGTAGTTAATAAACCTAAGGGACTTGTTGTCCATCCAGCAAATGGAAACCCTGATGGAACTCTTGTAAATGCTTTGATGGCTATTTGCAAAAATTCTTTGTCTGGAATTGGTGGAGAAATTAGACCTGGAATTGTTCATCGTATTGATAAAGATACTTCTGGAATTTTGATAGTTGCAAAAAATGATAAAGCTCATATTAACTTAAGTGAACAAATTAAAAATCATGAAATCGAAAAAACTTATATTGCTTTAGTAAGAGGTATTGTTAAAGAAAATGAAGCTACTATAAATATGCCAATTGCTCGCAGCACTAGAGATAGAAAAAAAATGACTGTTACTCAAGATGGTAAAAAAGCAATTACTCATTTTAAAGTTATTAAAAGGTTTTTTAATTCTAATTGTACTTTATTAGAAGTTAAAATAGAAACAGGAAGAACACATCAAATTAGAGTTCATCTAGCGCAGATCAAATATCCTATTATAGGTGATGAAGTTTATTCTAACGGTAAAAACGAGTGGAATATCAAAGGTCAATGCTTACATGCAAAAAGTTTAAAATTTAAACATCCTTCAACTGGTGAAGAGATGTTCTTAGAAGCTCCACTGCCTAGTTACTTTTCTGAATTATTAGAAAAGTTAAGTTAATTTATTATTTTATGAAAGGATTTAATCATATATGTCAGATGTTAGATTACAAAAATTTATGGCAGATTGTGGTGTTTCTTCACGACGAAAATGTGAAGAGCTTATTCTTAAAGGAAAAGTATGTGTAAATGGAAAAATCGCCAAAGAATTAGGAACTAAAATAAATCCTTTAATAGATACTGTTACGTATAATGGAACTATTTTGAAATTAGACACACACAAAATATATATTCTTTTAAATAAACCTATCGGATATGTAACAACTTCAAATGATCAATTCAATCGTAAAACAGTTCTTGACTTAGTTAATGTAAAAGAAAGAATTGTTCCAGTTGGAAGACTAGATATGTTCACTTCTGGTGCCTTGCTTTTAAGTAATGATGGGAATTTTGTTTATCGAATTACTCATCCTAAACATGAAATTGAAAAAACATATGAAGTTACTGTTCAAGGCATAGTTGATAATATTATGATTCAACAACTATCTAATGGTGTTAAGATAAATAATAACAATAAAGAATATATCACAAAGCCAGCATTTGTTAAAATAATAAATATTGATAAAGAAAAAAAACTATCAAAAATACAAATTAAAATACATGAAGGAAAAAATAGACAAATTCGTAAAATGTGTGAAAGTGTTGGAACTAGGGTAGTTGCTTTACATAGAAGTCATATTGGAAACTTAAGTGTTAATAATTTAAAACCAGGTGAATGGCGATATTTATTAGAAAAAGACTTAAAAGATATTGAAAAAAATTAATAAAACTTATATAATATATTTACACTAATGAAATAATGAGGAGAATACTAATGAATAAAAGTGAAAGAATTGACATTGTAAAAAATTTAAATGTTGGAGATACAGTCTCTGGAACTGTAAAAGGATTCCAACCTTATGGAGCCTTTATAGAATTAGATAATGGAGTTGTTGGACTAGCACATATAGAAGATTTATCTGTTGCTAGAATTCGTACTCCTGCTGAAAGATTATCAATAGGTCAAAAGGTTGATATCGTTGTTAAATCCATAGATGAAAAAGATGGTCGCATTATTCTTTCTTATAAAGAAATGTTCGGTTCTTGGGAAGAAAATGCTAGCAAATTTTCTCAGGGTACAAAAGTAAAAGGAATAATTAAAGAAACTGAAAAAAATAAGAATGGAATCTTTGTTGAATTAACTCCTAATTTAGTAGGAATGGCTGAATACCAAACAGGGTTGAAATATGGTGAAGAAGTTGATGTTTATATAAAAAAGATTGACCCTGACAAAAAAAAGGTTAAACTAGTTATTTTATAATTAAAGACTTGGAAGGATGAAAAATTATGGTAAATGATAATGAAATAAAAGCAAAAGTATCCCCTTTTGCAATTAGAGAAGGAGAAATAAAAACTTTTGATGGTAAAGATGGATATGTTTCTATGAATCAAATTGTCCATAAAATTAATATAGGTCATATTAATGAAATACATTTTGCAATTTTAGATTTAGTAAATGAGTTTGAGTTTATAACTTCTAGACAATTATTTCAATTGCTAGCATATAAAGGTTTTGACCCAAAATCACAAGACAAATTAAATAATAAATTAGAACAATTAGTAAAATCAAAAATTTTAACAAGATATTATTTTAATTCTGATGAAGGAAAAGGTATATACAGAATTTATTGCTTAGAAAAAATGGGTAAATATCTTTTAACTTCAAAAGAGGTTGATTGCCATTGGCAACCTTCAGATAATACTAAACCTGTAGCTATGATAAAGAAAAGATTAGCTGGAAATCAAGTTTTAATTGCTTTTTTAAGAAAAGTAAAAGCTTTTGATGGTTATGTTGTAAAACCTGCAATAAACGCAAAAGTAGCTGGTAAAGTTTTTAAGGCAACAGGTGGTGCTATAAAATTAACCAAAAATCAAAAGTCTATTCACTTCTTATTTGAAGTTGTTAGAAGAGAAATTGATTGGCAAAAAAAATTAATAGATAAAATGCGTTTATATAAAGACTTTTATGATAATTTTGTACCTGGAGATTCAAATTTTCCTAGTATGCCTCAACTTATATTAGTTTGTGAAGACGATAATCACATGGCAGAAGTATTTAGAGAAATTGTTGTAAATCAAGTAAATATTGATAAAATCAGATTATATTATACAACTGATTTACGACAAAATTCTGATAGTCTTGAAAATGTATTGATAGGTTTCAAATTAAATCCTGAAACAAATAAATATGGTGTTGAAAATATTGATTTAAAATTATTAGAAAATTAAGTAAGATAAAAACGCTATATATAAAAATATAAATCTGCGTAAGCGACCAAACGGAGCGTTAGCGCAGTGCGATTTGGAGCAATCTACATATTAAATTATCATAGATTGCGACACCAAAGATTTATATTTATATATATAGCGTTTTATCTTTTAGTATTTTATCTTTATTTCTTCTGCTATTTTCAAAATTTTCCAAATAACACTTCAACATTTTTAGTTATATTAGATTTTATATCCTATAAAATCCCCATTTTTTTCATCACATTTCTTCCAGTTTTTTTAACTTTGCGTTTTGTTTGATTGCTCGCTTCTGTATACATCATCACCATTCCTGTAGTAATTAATCCACCTATCATAACTCCTTTTATAAATTTCATATACCTAACCCCCTCTATCTTAAATTTTTTAATTTAATCTTTATAACCTATTCTTTTATAGATTATTTTTCAACATTTTTTCTTCTTTATTTAGTGTTCCGTTTTTTTGTCATTTTTATACTGTTTTATCATGGAATATATTTCATTTATGGCAATTATTGCTAAAAAATATCCAAAACATTTTTTTAAAATTGTCACATCTACATTCATTGAAATATTTGCTCCTATTATTGCACCTATAATCCCTACTCCTGAAATTATACTTGCTAATTTTAAATCCACTTTTTTATCCTTTATGTTCATAAAAATTGCAACTATTGATGTAGGTATAAAAAATACTAAATTTGTTGCTTGCGCTACATGTTGTTCCATACTATTAACTAATGTGAGTAATGCAATTAGTATTGTTCCTCCTCCCATTCCAGTTCCTGTTATCACTCCTGAAATTAACCCTATTAAAACTTCTATCAATATCTTCTCCTTTTCAGTGTTTAATTTATCTTTAACTTTCAATACATATTTTCTAAAACTATTATGCTTTTATGCTTAATGATAAATTAAATTATCATCCTTATTGATGCATATATTAAAAAGCATAAAAACATAAATTTTAAAATTTTTTCTGAAACATTTTTTAAAAGTTTTGCTCCTAAAAATCCCCCTGCTATTCCACCTATTGCACACAAAAATCCTGTTTTCCAATCTATATAATTATTTTTATAATAAAAAAATCCACTTGTTAAAACCATAACTAAAATACATAATATTGATGTTCCTCTTGCTTTTTTATCTTCTATTTTTAACAAATTGATAAATGCAGGTACTAAAATCATTCCTCCCCCTGTTGCAAATAAGCCACTTACAAAACCTGCAAATAGTCCGATTAGGATTTTTTTTGTCATTACAACCTCTTTTCCTCTATCTTTTTAATAATTTATACACATAAAAGTTAAGACTTCTTTATCTTTATTCAAATTTCCATCAAGAATTTTCTCGGCAAGTTTGACTTCTTTTTTCCTATAATACTTGTCTATGCAAAAAAATAAAGCTGTTTAAATTTTTAATCAACTTTATTTTTCCCAATTTTTTATTTATTATTTATTTTATATCTATTAGTTATTGAATATTAGTTATTGAAGTTATCATTTTTTTCAGCTGTAGAATCTTCATTATAATATACTGTTCCTATCATTTTATCAGGTAAATATTGTTGTTCTACTTGATGCTCTGGAAAATCATGTGGGTACAAATAACCTTGTGCATATCCAAGTTCTTCCATTCCTTTTGCTGGAGCATTTCTAATATGCATTGGAACACTCCCTGTATCTTTATTTTGTACATCTGATAATGCTTTATCAATTCCTAAATATGCGGCATTTGATTTTTTTGATTTTGCTACATACACTGCTGCTTCGGCTAAAATAATTCGTGCTTCTGGCATTCCAACCATATGAACAGCTTGCATTGCTGAATTTGCTACTACAAGTGCTTGAGGATTTGCCATTCCAACATCTTCTGCAGCACAAATAACAATCCTCCTTGCTAAAAACATTGGATCTTCTCCTCCTGCAATTGCTCTTGCTAAATAAAATAATACTGCATCTGAATCTGATCCTCTCATTGATTTTATAAATGCACTTATATTATCATAATGAACTTCTCCGTTTTTATCAAAAATTGCTTTTTTACTTTGAACACTATTTTTTATAACTTCATCTGTAATTTCTATGATGCCTTTGCTATTCATTTTTGTTGTTAATGTTGCAACCTCTAATCCATTTAATGCTGTTCTGACATCTCCTCCAGATATTGTTGCTAATTTTTTTAAAGTATTATCTGAAATTTCTATTTTATAATTTCCAAGTCCGTCTTTATTTTTTAATGCATTTTTTAAAATAGTAAATATATCTTTTTCTGTTAATGGCTCTAACTTTATTACCATTGACCTAGATATTAAAGCTTTATTAACTTCAAAAAAAGGATTTTCTGTAGTTGCTCCAATTAAAATAATTGTTCCATTTTCTACATATGGCAATAAAGCATCTTGTTGAAGTTTGTTAAACCTATGAATTTCATCTATAAACAATATACTTTTGCCTGCTGGATTAAGCATAAAATTTTTAGTTTCTTCTATTACTCTTTTTATATCTGATACACCTGCAGTAGTTGCATTTATTCTATAAAATTTATATTGTGTTGTTTCACTTATAACTCTTGCAAGAGAAGTCTTCCCGCATCCTGGTGGTCCAAACAATATAATACTAGAAAGTCTATCTGCCTTAATTGTTCTGTATAATATCTTATCTTTCCCTAACACATGCTCTTGTCCTACATATTCTTCTAGTGTTTTTGGCCTTACACGGAATGCTAAAGGTTCTTTTTGTTCCATTTATTTTCCTTTCTGCAATTTTATAACGATAAGCTGTAATTTTTATAATGATAAAATTGCTAATCCTTTTTTGATTATATCTTCTACTGACATATCTTTTTTATCTATCTTATTTATTGCTTGTTCAATATCTCTTTTATTATATCCTAATACTTGAAGTGCTGAAATGGCTTCTGTAACTTTATTGTCATTGATAACTGCTTTTTGTATTTCTATATTTTGAGCTTGAGCAATTTGTTCTTCTTTCTTCACTTTATCTTTTAATTCTAGTATTATTCTCTTAGCTGACTTTGGACCAATTCCTGGTATTTGAGTTAATGTAGTAACATCTTCTGATATAACTGCTAAAGCAAATTTAGAAGGTTCTATTACAGCTAGCATTGCTAATGCAGTCTTTGCTCCTATACCACTTACTGAAATCATTAGTTCAAACATTATTAATTCTTCACTTGTATTAAATCCAAAAATGCTAATGTCATCTTCTCTTACTTGATAATATGTATGAACTTTAACTGTATCTCCTAATTTTCCCAATCTATCCATGCCTACGTCTGACATATATACTTTATATCCAAGCCCTCCTACATCAATTACTACATAACCTTTCATTTTTGATTCTAATGTTCCTCTTATATATGCTAACATTTTATTACTTCCTTAATTTTATTTAGGTTTTTTTAGGATTTGCCTATAAACCTATTTATCAACATATTTTTATGTATCATAAAAATATGTTGCTTCCAAATCTGCTTCATGGACTAACAAAGCTAACGGATATTTTGTATATGCTACTCCTATTGTACTGTAATGTTCTTTTGGCTCTGTGAACCCCATGTGCCATCTTATTGCATATTTTTCTTCAGGTGTTAATTTTATATATTCTGTAATCATCATTACTGATTTTTCTCCATGTCCATATGGAATTGTATCATCGATTGTATAAAATGGTACTTTATCCCATACTCCTAATTCGTTCTTTCTATTTCTATATTCTACTTTATAAAAATTTGCTTTACATATGTCATGCAATAAAGCAATCAATATAATTGATTCTTCTGGTACTTCTATTTTTTCAATGCAATTTTCTACCTTGTACTTTAAGATTTCATATACCTTTAAGCTATGTTCTACTAGTCCTCCCTCTTTGCTTCCATGAAATCTTGTACTAGCAGGAGCTTTAAAAAAATCTGTTTTCTTTATAAAAGCTATTAAATCTTCTATTCCTTCTCTATTAACTTGTTTTAATAATTCCAAAAATTTTTCTTCCATTACTATTTTCCTCCAACTCATGTTTCATATTATATATTTAGAAAATTAAAAAGTCAATAGTTTTATAAAAAATTTGTTCGTAAAATTATTACTACTCTATCTTACCTATAAGAGGTCTTCCCTATTTTATTATTTTGTGTTATGATAATTGTAGAAAATTTGTATAAAAGAGGAAAAAAATGAAGAAAAATATAGATATAAATACAGGTTTAACTGATGTTGAAGTACAAAAAAGAAAAGCTAAAAATTTAGTTAATTATGATACTTCTGTCCCAACAAAAACTATAAAAAGAATATTATTCGATAATTTTTTTACATTGTTTAATTTTCTAAATTTGTTTTTAGGGCTTGCTATTTTTCTTGTAGGTTCTTATAAAAATATGATATTTTTAGGAGTTATTATCATAAACACTGCTATTAGTACCTTTCAAGAAATACGTTCTAAAAAAACCATTGACAAGCTTTCAGTTTTATCAAGTAGTAAAGCAAAAGTTATCAGAAATGGAAAGGAGTATTCCATTCCTATTAATGATTTAGTTTTAGATGATGTTGTTAAATTTACTACGGGAAATCAAGTTATAACTGACAGCATTGTTTTAGATGGAACTGTACAAGTTGACGAATCTTTTATAACTGGTGAAACTACTACACTTTCAAAAAAAGTAGGAGATACTATTTTATCAGGAAGCTTTATTACTAGTGGAAAATGTATTTGTCAAGTTGAACATGTTGGAGAGGATAACTATGTTGCTAAAATTTCTAGTGGTGCAAAATATGTAAAAAAAGTGAATTCTGAAATTATAAAATCTTTAAGAAAAATCATTAGATTTTTAAGTATTGCTATTATTCCAATTGGAATTGCATTATTTTATTCTCAATTTAATTTGCCAAATGCTACATTAAAAGATTCAGTTGTTCAAACTGTTGCAGCACTCATTGGAATGATTCCTGAAGGTTTAGTTCTTTTAACTAGTACAGTTCTTGCTGTAAGTGTTATTAGGCTTTCAAAAACTAAAGTTCTAGTTCAAGAATTATATTGTATTGAAACTCTTGCTAGGGTTGATACTTTATGTTTAGATAAAACAGGAACTTTAACTACAGGCGAAATGGAAGTTAAAGATTTTGTTGCTATCGATGGTGATAAAAATGAATTAAAAAATATTCTAGCTAATATTGCTAAATTTTCTGAAGATGAAAATTCTACTATTATAGCTATGAAAAATAAGTTTAAAAAATTGTCAAAACAATTTAACCCTATTAATAAAGTTGCTTTTTCTTCTGAAACTAAGTGGTCTGGAATTTATTTTGAAAATGAAGGAAGTTATATAATAGGTGCACCTGAATTTGTTTTACAAGAACAATTTGTCAATTATCAAGATATGATTAATAAATATTCCAAAGATTACAGAGTTTTAGTTTTAGCTCATTCTAATACTAAAATTGCTAGCAATAATTTACCAAAGAAAGTTAAATTGCTTGGTCTCGTTTTGATATTAGATAAGGTTAGAAAAGAAGCAAATGAAACAATTAAATATTTTTATAAACAAGGTGTAGATATTAAAATAATATCAGGTGATAATCCTTCTACTGTTTCAAAAATTGCTAAACAAGTTGGTGTAAAAAATTATAATAAATATATTGATATGTCTACTGTAAAAGGAGAAAATATAGAAAAAATTGCTTCTCAATATACAATTTTTGGTAGGGTTTCTCCTATTCAAAAAAAAGACTTAGTTTTAGCTCTTAAAAAACAAGGGAAAACTGTTGCTATGACAGGTGATGGAGTTAATGATGTTTTAGCTTTGAAATCTAGTGATTGTAGTATTGCAATGGCTAACGGTAGTGATGCTACAAGGGCTGTTTCGCAACTAATTTTATTAGATTCTAACTTTGCTTCTATGCCAAAAGTTGTTGCTGAAGGAAGACGTAGTATAAACAACATTCAACGTTCATCTTCTTTGTTTTTGGTTAAAACTATCTACTCTACAATACTTGCATTGATGTTTTTAATTTTAAAAGTGGAATATCCTTTTGTTCCTATTCAACTAAGTTTAATTAGTGTTATTACTATTGGAATTCCTTCTTTTATTTTAGCATTAGAACCAAATAAAGAAAAAATACATGGTAACTTTTTGAAAAACATTATCTTCCGAGCACTACCTGCTGGTTTGTCTGTAGTATTAAATATTTTTACAATTTCAATTCTATCTAAATTTAATATTATACCTAGTGAATATGCTTCTAGTTTATGTGTAATTGGTACAGGAATTTGCGGAATTATTTTATTGTTTGCTTTAGCTAAAACTAGAAAAAGTGAAGATTCCAAATTACCTGTTTCGATTTTTAGATTAGCACTTGCTATTATTCTCACACTTTTATTTACTTTAGGATTGACAGTATTTAGTAATATATTTGGAATTGTGCCTATTTTACCAATGATTAATGAAGTTAGTAAACTGATATTGCTTTCAATTTTTAATTTTATTATTTTGACTGCAGTTTTAAAAGTAGTATTACAATAAAGAAATAGATATTTTATAAAATGAGGTTATATATGAAAAAAGTAATAAAGAAAATATTGTTAATTTTATTATTTATAATAATTATTATATCTTCAATTGTTGCTATTATTGGTTATTCTTATTATTCAAAAGCTTTAAAAGAAAAACCTTTATTAGAAAGGGTTGAATCTGTTCGTAATAAAGAACATTTTGTACCTTACTCTCAGCTACCTAAAATATATATCGATGCAGTTATTTCTACTGAAGATAGAAGATTTTATGAACACGGTTCTGTAGATTTTATAGCAATTGCTAGAGCTTTTTATACTAATATTAGAGATAAAGAATTTGATGAAGGTGGAAGTACTATTACTCAACAAGTTGCAAAAAATATTGTATTCACTCAAGATAAAAACATTGCTAGAAAATTTGGTGAAATTTTTGCAGCTTATGAGCTTGAAAAAAACTACTCTAAAGATGAAATATTAGCTTTATATGTAAATTCTTCTTACTTTGGAGATGGTTATTATAGCATATATGACGCAAGTATGGGATATTATGGAAAAGAACCTAAAGATTTAAATTTAAATGAAGCTTCTATGCTAGCTGGAATTCCTAATGCTCCATCTATTTACTCTCCTACTGTAAATCCTACTTTAGCTAAGCAACGTCAAACACAAGTATTAAATAAAATGGTCGGAGAAAGGTATATTACTCAAGCTGAGGCTGATGAAATTATAAAAAATGGAATCGTTCAAGATTCTCTAAAAAAGAGTTCAAAGTGAACTCTTTTTTAGATCTAATTTTATATGAACATCTTTTAATTGTTCTGCTGACACTTGTGACGGTGCATTCATTAGCATATCTCTTGCTCTTTTATTTTTTGGAAATGCTATTATTTCTCTAATGTTTTGCGAATCTGCTATTAACATTATCATTCTATCAATTCCTGGTGCAGCACCTGCATGTGGCGGTGTTCCAAATTTAAATGCATGATATAATGCTCCAAATCTACTTTTTACCTCTTCCTCTGTATATCCGGCTATTTCAAACGTTTTTATCATTGTTTCTGGATTGTGATTTCTAACAGCTCCTGAAGCCATTTCGTATCCATTACATACTAAATCATATTGATAAGCTAATATTTCTAAAGGGTCTTTTGTATTTAAAGCTTCCAATCCACCTTGTGGCATTGAAAATGGATTATGGCTAAAATCTATTGTCCCATCATCTGATAATTCATACATTGGAAAATCTACTATAAAGCAGAATTTATATACTCCTTTTTGTATTAAATCTAATCTTTTTCCTAATTCTATTCTAACTAGTCCTGCTATTTTTTGGGCTTTTGTAAATTCATCTGCTATGAAAAATACTGCTGAATTTTTAGTAGCTCCATTTTCGTTTTCTAGTTTTTCTTTTATTTCTGGTGTTATAAATTTAGCTATTCCTCCTGTTAATTCTCCGTTTTCATCCCATTTTGTCCATGCTAAACCTTTTGCTCCAACTTCTTCTGATGTTGCGAATTCTCCCATTTTATCAAAGAATTTTCTACCTTGCTCTGCACCATTTTCTACTATTATTGCTTTTATCGTTTTTCCTTGGAATGCTTTAAAATCTGAATTTTCAAATGCTTTTGTTACATCTTGTATTATTAACGGATTTCTTAAATCAGGTTTATCTATCCCGTATTTTTCCATTGCCTCTTTATATGGAATACGTATAAATGGTCCTTCATCTACTTTCCAATCTGTGAACTTTTTAAAAGTATATGGTACAACTTCTTCTATTACCTTAAATACATCTTCTTGTGTTGCAAAACTCATTTCAAAGTCTAATTGATAAAACTCACCCGGTGCTCTATCTGCCCTTGGGTCTTCATCTCTAAAGCATGGTGCTATTTGGTAATATTTATTAAATCCTGATATCATAAGTAATTGTTTAAATTGTTGAGGTGCTTGTGGCAATGCATAAAATTCTCCTGGATTTAATCTACTTGGTACTAGATAGTCTCTTGCTCCTTCTGGTGAAGAGTTTGCAAGTATAGGTGTTTGGATTTCAGTAAATTCAAGCTCATCCATTTTATCTCTTAATGTTTTTAGAATTTTTGAACGAAGCAATATATTGTTATGTAATTTTTCATTTCTCAAATCTAAAAATCTATATTGTAAGCGCAAATCTTCTCTTACTTCTTGCTGAGTATTTATTTCAAATGGTAGAGTTTCATCACATTTTCCAAGTAAGTCTATTTCTTTTGCAATAACTTCTATCTCACCTGTTGGCATTTTTAAATTTTTACTACTTCTTTCTACTACTTCTCCTTTTATATGAATACAACTTTCTTTTGGGTATTCTTTTATTTGTTCTTGTAAATTTTTGTCGCTTATTATTATTTGAGTAATTCCAAATTCATCTCTTAAATCTACAAATTCCATTCCACCTAAGTTTCTGATTTTTTGTATCCAACCTGAAAGTTCTACTATTTCATTTATATTTTTTATTGTTAATTCTCCACATGTTTTTGTTCTATACATTATATTCCTCCTATTTATTGCTTTCCTACAATATCATAACACAAAATAGTAAAATATGGAACCCCTTTACTAAGTGAAGTTATTTTACAACTTTATTATTTTATATTGCTGATTTTGTCGTTTCATGTTATTATTTAATTAATAAATAGAAATGAGGTACTATTATGTTTAATGTTAATCAAACTTTTGATTTTTATGATAAAACAAATTTAAAATCATATAATTTAGATGATAAAATGCAATATCAATTACGCTGTTTAGATTCTTTAGATGTTTTTACTAGAAAACATTGTGAAAATGTTGCCAGTTTAGTTTGTAGAATCTGTGAGTATTTGCACTGTCAAAAAAGTTTCATAGAATATTGCACTATTTGTGCATATTTACATGACATTGGCAAAGTGTTTATTCCTCCTGAGGTTTTACAAAAACCTGGTAAGCTAACAGATGAAGAATATGAAGTTATGAAAACTCATACAACTATAGGCTATGATATATGCATGAAAGACGAAAAATTACGTCCTTATGCAGCAGGGCCAATTTATCATCATGAAGCATTAAATGGCACAGGTTATCCTAAGGGATTATACAAAAAAGATATTCCTTATGAAGGGCAAATTATTCGTGTGGCTGATGAATATGATGCAATTACTAGTAAAAGACAATATAAATCCCATATTGATATTTCTGATACTTTACAAATATTAATAGATAATGCAAAACCTAATGAAAAAGTTCCTTCATCTGATGCATTAGGTGAAATGGCTAAATATGCTAAATTAGGCAAAGATAACCCTATCATTGTTAAAGCTTTATTTAAAGTTGTTTTAGATGATATTGGTTATGAAATATATTGTTCTCAAACCTATGTTGATAATCTAAAAAAAGAGCTTAAACGTTTTGATCAAATTGATAAGTATAAAGAAAAAATGGATAAAGCAAAAAAAGAAAAAGATAAGCAATATTATCTTGAGGGTATAAAAATGTTATTAGGCTACAAAGAAACTCTTGAAAATTATGAACAAATTCATCAAGAATATTTAAAAGCATATGAACATAGAAAAAATGCTATTAATAAATTATATGATGAAATCAAAAAAATTAAAAAATTAAAAATAGAAGGTGCATAAATCTGCCCTTCTATTTTTTAATCTCCTAAACCAAAACTAACACCTAATGCATTATTAACTTGATTTATTATTTTTTCATCTTCTATATGTCCTATTTTTTCTTTCAATCTACTTTTATCAATTGTTCTTATTTGTTCTGCAAGCACAACGGAATTACTTTTTAATCCACATGTTTCTGAGTCTATGTTAATATGTGTTGGTAATCCTGTTTTGTTCATTTGTGAGGTAATAGCAGCAGCTATTACTGTTGGACTATATTTATTTCCCATGTCATTTTGAATAATTAATACTGGTCTTATTCCTCCTTGTTCTGAACCTACTACTGGACTTAGATCTGCATAAAACATATCTCCTCTTTTTATTTGCATTTTCTTCACTCCCAATATTGATAGATTATCAAGATTAATTATTGTAACTAATATTTCTAAATTTAAGTAGAGTTTGTTGTCATGCACATTATTGCTTTATCTCTACTTTACTATATACTATGTAAACTGTTGTTTTTTTGTTAATATCTTTTATTTCCATATTTATTGGTGTTCCAGTATTTTTGCTGATTGTTAAAATTTTATTTTTTGTATATTTGTTTTTGTTCTTTGATTGTGTTTCTAAAACAATTTCTTCTGATTTTTCTTCTATTTTACTTGATTGTTCATTTTCTTTAAAATCTTTAACAAAACTGTCCAAATCCATATCGTTTTGTGCTATTCCATTATATTCCGAAAAGATTTTATTCAAATTAAGTTCTGTGTTTTCTAATGTTATTTTATTTTTTTGTTTTATTATTTTTATTCCTTTTAAATTTTCAGGTTCTACAATTTCTTGTATTATTTCTTCTTCGTCTTTTTTATACTTTTGTTTAATCTTGTACTTATTTTGATTTTTATTGCTATTAATAGTCACTTCTAATTCTGCTTCATATTCTTTCATGTTAAAAATATCTTTTACATTATCTTGATTTATATTATTCTTGCCAATTTTAGCATTTTTAATTCCAAAAACACAAAAAATTAAAACTATTGAAATTGATAAGATTATAAAAATTGCTTTTATTTTTTTCATTTAGGCCTCCTAATTTAACCTTGTTGTATATGTAAAATTTAGTGATTTTTTCTATACAAAAAAAAGTTACAGATTTCTCTGTAACATCTTTATTCTAAAGGCTTGAAAAATATTCATCCACTATTTTTATTAACTTATTTTTATCTTCAATTTTATTAATTGAATTTCTAAATTCACTAGAATTTTTTAAATTTTTCGTATACCAGGCTAAGTGTTTTCTCATTTCTTTAACCCCTACTAATTCTCCTTTTATCTCTGTTGCCATTTCGATATGTTTTTTTATTACTCTTAATTTTTCTTGATTTGAAATTGGTGGTAGTTTTTCTTCTGTTTTTAAATAATGATTTATTTTTTTAAATATCCAAGGATTTCCAAAAGCACCTCTTCCTATCATTATTCCATCTACACCAGTATATTCTAACATATGTTTAGCTGTTTCTTCATCAATTATATCTCCGTTACCTATTACTGGTATTTTAACCACTTCTTTTACTCGTTTTATTATTTCTAAATCTGCTTTTCCTCCATAATATTCACTTCTTGTTCTTCCATGGACAGTGATTGCCGAAATACCTACTTCTTCTGCTATCTTAGCTAACTCTTCTGCAACAATATTGTTTTTATCCCAACCAGTTCTTATTTTTACAGTTACTGGTACTTTTGAATTTTCTACAACTGTCTTCATTATTGTTTTTGCTAGGTTTAAATCTGTTAAAAGTTTACTTCCATCCCCATTTTTTACTACTTTTGGTACGGGACATCCCATGTTAATATCTAAAATTTCTACCTTATATTTATCATTTAAAAGCTTAGTTGCAAATGCCATTGTCTCTGGGTCACTTCCAAATATTTGGCAACTAACTGGTACTGTCTCTCCTGTTGTATTTAGTATCCTTCCTGTCTTATGGTCATTATAATATAAACCTTTACTACTTATCATTTCTGTACATACTAATCCTGGTTCAAACTCTTCACAAATTCGACGAAAAGGCAGGTCTGTTACACCTGCCATTGGAGCTAATATTAAATTATTTTTCAATTCTATATTTCCTATTTTCATATTACTCTCCGTTGAGTTTTAAGACTTTCTATTTTTCTATTTTCTGTTTTGTGGTACAGTCATAGTACAGCCGTGAATTTTATCCTCCAACGAAAATAGTTTTTTGTCTTTTACTACTTATATTTAATAAAATTCCAACACATATGAAATTTGTAATTAGTGAACTTCCTCCATAACTTATAAATGAAAGTGGGACTCCTGTTATTGGTAATAATCCCATTACCATTCCTATATTTTCTACCATATGGAATAAGAATATACCTGTTATTCCTGTTGCTACTAATGTTCCTACTCCATCTTTAGCAGTTTTTGCTACATATAATGATCCTGTTACAAATAATACATATAAGATTATTATTGCAGCTGCAACCATAAATCCCATTTCTTCTCCTATTACAGAATATATAAAATCTGTCGTTTTAGGATATAAAAAACCTAATTGAGTTTGATTACCTTTTAAAAATCCCATTCCTGTTAGTTGTCCTGCTCCAATTGCTAGTTTTGATTGGATTATATTATAACCTGCTCCTCTTGGATCTGATTCTGGATTTAAATATATTTCAATTCTCTTTTGGGCATGTTCCGGTAATAACATTTTTCTTGTTGTAGGAACTGCTAAAATAGTTATTCCTATTACTATAATCAATGATGCAACTATTATATATTTTTTATCAATTCCTGATACAATTAACATTAAAGCAATTGCTACTAGAAAAGACATTGCTGTTCCTAAGTCTGGTTGTTTCATTATTAGAAATACTGGTAATGCTAATACTGCCAAAACCATTAAAACTCTTGTTGGTCTACTTATATCTTCTTTATAGTTTCTTTGAATTTTTGATATTATAAAAGCTAAAAATAATATAACTATAGGTTTAGCAAATTCAGCAGGTTGAAAAGAAAATCCTCCTATATCAAACCAACTGCTTGCTCCATTTACTGGTGTTGTGAATAGCACTGCTACAAGCAATACAATGATTGCTCCATATAGTCCTGGTGATATTTTTACTAATATTTCATAATCTATAATTATCATTAAAATTAATATTGCTAAACTAATTCCTAGCCATATTAATTGCTTAGTAAATTCTTCATATCCTGTTTCTTGTGTTGCAGAAAACAGTGCTATTAATCCTATTGCACATAAAATCAATGCTATTATTAACAAACTCCATTGTATATTTTTTAATTCTCTTTTTCTCATTATTCACTCTTTTTCCTATTATTTTTATTGTTTGTTTATCCTTTTTCTTCTGTTTCTTTTATGTCCTTTTCCTCTTCTTCGTTACTTTCTGTTTTTTCTTCTTCTTTTTCTTCTTCATCCTCTTTTTCTTCTATTGGTTCAGATTCTTCATCGTTTTCATCTTTAACTTCTTTTTTCTCTTCTTGTTCTTTTTTTTCTAATTCTACTTCTTTTTTTGCTTCATTTTTTATATTTAATATTGGTATATTAGCATACAAAGCTGGTGCCCCAGCTGTGCCATCTCCATTTTCTTTATTTGTAAGTCTAACATCAATTGCATCATCATCTACTTCTATATATTTTTTTATGACATCTATAATTTCTTGTTTCATTAATTCAAGAAAGTCTACTGATACATTTGCTCTATCTTGCATTAATACTAGGTGTAGTCTTTCTTTAGCAGCTTCTTTTGATTTTGTTGATGTTTCTTTATTTTTGTTGTCTTTTTTGAAAAATTTCATTATGCTTTTAAACATTTATTTAACCTCCAACATTTTCAAAATTTTATTTTAGAAAAAAGCCTTTTATTTTTGCAAAAAATCCTGTTTCTACACCAGGTATTGTAACTTCTATCTTTTCACCTAACACTCTCTTTGCTATTTCTATATATGCTTTCCCTGATGGCGCTTTTTTGTTTTGAATAACAGGTTCTCCCTTATTCGTTTGAGTGATAATATGTTCATCATCTGGCACTACTCCAATTAAGTCAATAGATAATAAGTCTACTATATCATCAACATCCATCATTTCACCTTTTTTTACCATATTAGGTCTTATTTTGTTTATTACTAATTCTGGATTTTTTATTTCAGATGATTCTAATAGTCCTATAATTCTATCAGCATCTCTAATTGCAGATATTTCTGCTGTTGTTACTACAATTGCTCTATCTGCACCAGCAATTGCATTTTTAAATCCTTGTTCAATTCCAGCTGGACAGTCTACTAAAATATAGTCGAATTCTTCTTTTAACTTTTTAGTTAAATTTATCATTTGTTCTTCATTTACTGCGCTTTTATCTCTTGTTTGGGCTGCAGGTAATAGGTATAATTCTTTAAATCTTTTATCTTTTATCAATGCTTGTCTTAATTTGCATTTTTCTTCAACAACATCTACTATGTCATATACAATTCTGTTTTCTAATCCCATAACTACGTCAAGATTTCTTAGTCCTATATCTGTATCGATTAGTACTACTTTTTTTCCTTCTACTGCTAAACTTGATCCTAAATTTGCTGTTGTTGTTGTCTTTCCTACTCCACCTTTACCTGATGTTATTACTATTACTTCTCCCATATCTTTCCTCCTTAGGATTTTAAAAACACATTTTAATACCAATATAATACTACGGAAGCACGTAAAAGTCAATAAATTTACATAAAAAAACAGCAAAAATTTTGCTGTTTTTTTCTACTCATTTTCTTGTATATATGCAACATTTTCTTCTCCATCTTGTTGAGTTATAAAATATCCTCTGTTCTTGTTTACACTGTTTATAAATTCTTCTGGATTTGCTGTTTTTACTTCTTCTGGTATTTCTTCTATTGATTTATCTACAGATATCCATGTATATTCATCACCTGTAGCATCATTTTTTATTTTTAGCTCTCTATTTTTTGTGCCTGATAAATATGAATATCCTTCTGGTATTTCTATTCCGTCAATATATTTCAAGTCTATTACAGTTTCATCTTTTTCTCTATCAGAGTAATAAGTTTTATCTTTTACTTTTATACCTTTTACATAGAAAACATTTTGAGTAACATCATTAACTATATATATATCTGTTAATTTACTTATTTCGTCTGATGACATAGTTGAGGAGATTTTTTGATAATCTTTACCATAATTTAAGGTTACTCCTTCAAGCGCTTTTAAATCTATTACATAAAATTTTCCCGCTTCATTTTCTTCAGTTGATACCCAATTATTTTTTAAATCTGCTTTTCCGTCTAATTGGTATTCTATATTTGTATCAGCTGGTATTCTTCCATATTGTACATAATATTCGACAACTTTATCTCTTAAGCTTTCAATGTCATTATACATATTTTCTAATTTTTTAGCATATACTCCATCTTTACCATTATATATTAATATATTTGATACTAGTACTAAGATTATTATTGCTATTGTTAAAGTTATCATCGTGATACCCTTTTGATTTTTTAGATTAATTCTCATCTTTTGCTCTCCTATCCTTTTCTTTAGTTCTAGTTTACTATTTTTTTTGTTTTATTTCAATACTTTTATAAAATTTGATGTAATTAATTTTTGTAATATACTATAAATTTATACCATAGATAAATAATTATTGCTAAAACCAATATATTTTCTAAATATAGTATTGCTATGCTTGATATAACTGTTATTAAAATCAGTATTGCAAAAGATATTCTTTTAGTCCATATTTCTCCTTTTTCTTTTCCTATCAATATATTTAAAATAACTTCTAAAATTTTTCCTCCATTCGTAGGATAAACTGGAATCAAGCTAAAAATAATTATCATTAAATTAGTAGTAATAATTGAAATCTCTGTAAATATGTTTATTTTTAGGCTTTCTGTTACTATAATTATTATCGCATTTACTAAAGGTCCTCCCAAAGCTATTATTATTTCTCTTATTTGAAATGATATATTGCTTTTCTTTTTTAAAATTTTTCCCATAATCCATTGTGCTATTTTATTTATCATAAAAAATAGCACAAGCATTAAATAAATTCTCATTTTACAATCATTCCTCTCATAATATGTTTATTGATGTAGAATCTTAAAATTGTAAAATTTCTCTAGGATTTATTGTCCTTTCACTAACTCGTACTTCAAAATGCAAATGTGGACCTGTTGAATTTCCTGTAGTTCCTACTTCTGCTATCTCTTGTCCTTGCTCCACTTTATCTCCTTGATTCACATATATATTATTACAATGTGCATATATTACACTTATTTCTCCTATTTGGATTTTTAAATGATTTCCATAATCTCCTTCTGTGGAATTTAATACAACCTCTCCTGCTGTAGCTGATTTTATTTTTGTTCCTTGTTTCGCTGCTAAATCTATTCCTGTATGATTTTTAGGAACTGTAGGAGTTGCTGGGTTTCTTTTTCCATATTCAGAACTTACTATTCCTTCTATAGGCTTTATAAAACTAGTTGTATTTTTTGCTGTTTGTATATCTGCTTCAACTTGTGATAAGTCCTGTTGCTGTTGATTGATATTTTCTGTTTGTTCTATATCTTCTCCACCTATATTTTCCTCTGCATTTTCTTCTGTGTTTTCATTTGAATCTTGTTTTTGTTCATTTTCTTTATGCATAACATTTATTATTGCATTTTTAGCATTTTCATATAATTCTGAAAAGTTTGTGTCATAAGAAATTATTTCGTTTACCTTATTTAAAAAATCTTGTGAAAAAATATAATTTCCGTTTTGTATTATATAAACAGCAAAATATATTAGTAAACATATTGCTATTTGAATAAGCATTTTCTTTAATAATTTTATGTCTTTGTTTGAATTTTTTTTATATATTCCTACTCGCGTAGTATTTTTATTTTTTCCCTCACATCTTCTAGCATATATTTCTTCGGCTCGTTTTATCTTTTCTTCTACTGACATTGTTCTTTCCATAAGAAAACACCTCTTCCTTAGTTTATTAGCTTCCTTTTAAACTATATGTCCTAAAAGAGGTGTTTATGTTTAATTACAAAAATTTATTATTATTTGTATTATCATTATAAAAGTTGTAAAAAAAGCATATCTTTTTAATCGTTTATATTTTAAATTTTTGTTTTTAATTTGGTTTTCTTTTTCTTTTTTTGTTATTTTCTCTATATAGTCTGTTACAACTATTTCTGCTTCTTTTACTATATAATCCTTTTTTATTATGTCTTTATTTTCATTAACTTTATTATTTATCTTTTCTAATGCCCATACTTTTTTGTTTTCTTTTAAAACTAATATTGCTTCTTCTACAATATTAGATGGAACGTTTTTTAATACTATTGTATTTTTATAATTACCTTCTTGCATTGTTTCCTCCTTTAACTCTTTATCGCTATCTAAATTTTTTCCAATTAAATCCATTTTATTCATTTTGTTTAAAAAATGGTTAAACCTGTAACCAAACTGTAACAAACTTTTAATGTTGTTGACATATATCGTATCATTTTTTGTTGTATAATGTATAATAATATAATGTATTACTAAGGAGAAATTTATGAATGTTGAAGCAGCCTTAAAAAAGGATGGAATTAAGGTTTTAGAAAAATTAGATACATTAAAAGTAAATTCAATAGCCAAAAGTATAGCAGATAAGTTGGCTTCTACTTTTTCACAGTTCAATCTTGATAAAGAAAGTCTTTTTGCTAAACTTTGCAAACTAGATATGTATTATGCCGAAATGGAAGAAGGAATGGCTGAAGCTAATTACTTTTATAAAAATACTTCCATTTATTTTAATAAAAATATTGCTTTTGAAGATTTAGAAGAATTTGCTGTTCACGAATGTATTCATTATTTACAGGAGATAAAAGATAATAAAGAAAATTTAATTAGAATGGGCCTTTGTGATTATACAGAGCTTAAAGTTTATGGACTTGCCCTTAATGAAGCTGCTGTTCAATTAATGGCTTCAAAGGTTACAGAGATTCCTTATGAATCAGTTAAATATTTTGGAATTGACTTTTCTACCTCAAGCCCTTCATATTATCCTTTAGAATGTTGCCTTGTTGAACAAATGGCATATATTACAGGTGAGGATACATTATTTAAAAGTACTTTATTTAGTGATGATGATTTTAAAAAGAAATTTTCTGAGTTAACCTCTTTTAATACTTTTATCGCTGTTGAAAAAGCTTTGGATAAAATTTTGCAAAAAGAGGAAAAAATTATAAAGTTAAATAATAAAATTATTACAATAGATGATAGAAATAAAAAAGTTGATAACATGATACATAAGATTAATGAATTGAAAAATGAGATAACTATTACTTTCTTAAGAACTCAAAATTTAATTATCTCTAGTTATTTTGACTCTGAATTTGATAAAGTTACTAATTTAACTCAAGTTGATTTATTTAGAAAAAATTTATACAATTTTAGAGATTTAATTGGTTCAACTGATGGATATACTTTTTTTGATGATTATTATATTGAAAAAATATCAGAACTAAATCATAAGTCAAATGTTATAGAAAATGGTGGTATTGAAACAGCTATTAATATTCGTATACCAAAACGTGAAAATGTTCTTATGATTTTGTTACATAAGATAAAAGAACTATTACTTGGTAAATCAGGTGAAAAAGAAGAAGACCTATAAATTAATATAGGTCTTTTAATATGCTTTTTGCTGCTTTTCTTCCTGTTCTCGCTGCCCAAGCTACCGTTCCTTTTGCTCCTGATACGTCTCCTCCTGCGTATATTTTATCTTCTGATGTTTTAAAGTTTTCATCAACTTCTATACTTCCCCATTTATTTAATTTCAATCCTAGTTTTGATACATATTCATCCGGGTATGAACCAAGTGCTGTAATTATATAATCTGTTTTTACCTCATAATTGCTTCCTTCTATATTAACAGGAACTAATCTTGTTTCACCTTCCTTTTGTTTTAATTCTGTTTTTATCAATTCCATGCTTTCTACTTTTTCATTTCCATTTATTTTTACTATATTATTTTGAAATAAAAATTCAACTCCCTCTTTTATTGCATCTTCAATTTCCTTATCTTCTGCTGGCATTTGTTCTCTTGCTCTTCTATAAATAACTTGTACTTTATTAGCACCTTTCCTAACTATAGTTCTGGCACAATCCATTGCTACATTTCCACCACCAATAATTGATACAGTTTTATTTGTGTAATCTGGATGTCCTCCATATTCTAAAAGTTCATTTCCTCCACATACTCCTTGTAGATTTTCTCCTTTAACTCCTAATTTTCCAGATTTATTTGCTCCAACAGCTATAAATATTGCATCATATTCTTCTTTTAATTTTCCCAAATCTAGATTCTTCCCTAATTCTGTATTATATTTCACTTTTATTCCTAACTTTAATATTTCATTAATTGTGTTTTCTACAATATCTCTTGGTAATCTAAATTTTGGAATTCCGTGAATTAGCAATCCTCCCAAATAAGGATATTTTTCATATATTGTAACATCTGCACTTTCTTTAGCTAAAAATGCTGCACATGTTAGTCCTGCAGGACCTCCTCCGAATCACTGCTATTTTTTTATTTTTAAGTTTATGAGAGATTTCTACTACATCTTTTAAATTTATTCCTTGTTCTATTGCGCTATCAAAAATATAACTCTCTATTTCTCCTATTTCTACTGGTTCTCCTTTTATTCCACGTACACAACTACCTTCACATTGTTTTTTATGTGGACATATTCTACCACACACTCCTGGCAATACTGTTGTTTTACTTAATATTTGATATGCTTCTTTTATATTTCCATTCTTTGTAGCTTCTATAAAAGCTGGTATATCATTATTTAATGGACAACCTTTTTCAGAGCAAGGCTTCATTTTACAATTCAAACAATATTTAATTTTTTCCTCTATTTCATACATCTTTTTTACCTCTTTATTTATAGTTTTTTATATTAATTATTATGTAAAAAATCTACCACTTTTTGTAAATCATTTATAAAATCCACTTTTTTTGTTTCATCTCGCAATAAAGCTGCTGGATGCCAAGTAGGCATATACTGAATTCCTTTTTTCTCTATCCACTTTCCTCTTGATGTTGTTATTTTAAGTTCTTTACCAAGAATATTTTGTAATGCTATTCTTCCAAGTAAAACTATTACTTGTGGCTCAATTAGTTTCACTTGATTTCTTAAATAATTGATACATTCTCTTACTTCATCTTCTTCTGGATCTCTGTTATTAGGAGGTCTACATTTTACAATGTTTCCTATATACACTTCTTCTCGTTTTATTCCAACTGTTTGAAAAGCTAAGTTCATTAGTTTTCCAGCTCTACCTACAAATGGTTCTCCTTGTTTATCTTCGTCTGCTCCAGGTCCTTCTCCAATAAACATTACTTTTGCTTTTTTATTTCCTACTCCAAATACTATATTTTGCCTACCTTGGCAAAGCTTACATTTTTTGCAATCTTTTATTGATTCTTCCAGTTCTTCCCATTTATCAAACATATTCTTTTCCTTGTATAATATAATAAAGTTTAATATATTATATTTACCTTTCTCCTTTAATTATTTTATTTCTCCAAATGTTATTTTACACATTTTTCTAATAGCTCTATTTTTATGTCACTACTTGTATCTATTTTTGCTTTTACACCAATTGGTATTGCGATTTTTCTTTCTATATGTCCGAAATTATTTGACTTTATTATTGGAAGTTCATATTCACCTTCTAATGTGTCTAAAATTATTTTTTCCAGTGGTACTTGACTTTCATGCTCATAGTTTCCAATCCATAAACCTTTTATTTTATCAAACACTCCATTTTGTTTCATATAATATAAATAATTACTTATAAGCTCTGGTCCTGTTTCATAACCTAATTCTTCCAAAAATAGAATTTTATCTTTAAAATCTAACTTATATTTTCCTTCAACCATTCCATATGTTAGACTTAAATTTCCTCCTATTAATTCTCCTTCGGCAATTCCTTTTTGAAGTACCTCATACTTTTCATCTTTATCGCTTAATTCTAAGCTTCCTTCCAAAAACCTTTCCATCGCTTTATTGTAGCTATAATCTGTTTCGTCTGTTGCAATAGACTTGAAATTAGTTGCATTAAAGGTTACTAATCCTGTTTTTGCATTTATCATATTAACTATTGATGTGATATCACTATATCCACATATTATTTTAGGATTTTTTCTTATTATTTCATAATCTAATTTGTCAAATACAATATTTGAGTTTTCTCCTCCTTTTGCACACCATATCATTTTTACTTCTTCATCTTGAAACATTTGATTTATATCATCTGCCTTTTCTTTAGCAGTTGCACTATATCCATTGGTATTTTTATATATGTTTTTACTTAATTTTACATTGAATCCCTTTTCTTTTACAATTTTTATTGCTTGTTCAAATTCTTGTTTTGATTCTAAATCTTCTTCTTTGAATGAAGATGATGGAGCAACAACTCCTATTGTATCTCCTTGTATAATATATTTAGGGTTTAAAGTTACCCAAAACTTTATATTATGTCACTTCCGTGATATAATTTTT
>CANQGP010000011.1 GCA_947623285.1 uncultured Clostridia bacterium
GAAGTCAAGCTCAATAGTGCCGAAAATACTTGTAGGTTACCCTGCTGGGAAGATAGGTTGTTGCCAGTTTTATATATATTCCTCATTAGCTCAGTTGGTAGAGCGCTCGGCTGTTAACCGATAGGTCGTTGGTTCGAGTCCAACATGAGGAGCCAAAAACGAGCTAAAATTAATTAGCTCGTTTTTTTTAGTTAAGTTCTGCTTTTATAAGCAGTGCTTTTTTTTTGAATTTTACCATAAAATAAAATTTAAATTTCATTTTATGTTCCTCCTTTCAATAGAGGATAATTTTATCGAAATTTTTTATTTTTGTCAAATTTTTATATGAAAATATACAGGTATAGAAATGTGTTTAACTATTCTCTAACGTCGAAACCTTCTTTTTTTAGATTCTCTTTTATTTCTGCAATGTGTGAAGAATCTCTTGTTTCGACATTAATTCTTAATAGACAATCTGTTATATTCATTCCTAAATCAGTGCTATCATAATTTATACTTGTAACATTTGCACCTGTTTGAGAGATGATTCTTGATACATCTGAAAGTTGTCCAGGCTTATCTGAAAGGGAAATTGTTATATGTGCTTTTCTTCCACTCATTTTTAGTCCACGTTCTATAACTCTTGATAGTATTGATACATCTATGTTTCCTCCTGAAATGAGACAACAAACTTTTTTATTTTTAATGTCAGGTATTTTATCTGTTAAAATAGCTGCTACTGGTACTGCACCGGCACCTTCTGCTATGAGTTTTTGCTGTTCTAATAAAGTTAAAATAGCTAGTGCTATTTCATCATCTGTAACTGTTATTATGTCATCAACATATTTGTTTACAAGGTCAAAGGTATTTATTCCGGGAGTTTTTACAGCTATACCATCTGCTATAGTTTGTACATTATCGAGTGTTTCAATTTTTCCATCATTAATAGATTTTTTCATACTAGGTGAACCTGTTGATTGAACACCATATATTTTACAGTTTGGATTAATTTGTTTGATTGTATAGGCTACTCCTGAAATTAATCCTCCTCCTCCGATTGGAATTACAACGATATCAGCATCTGGAAGTTGTTCCATTATTTCAAGACCTATTGTACCTTGACCTGCTATTACGTCTAAATCATTAAATGGATGTATAAATGTATAACCGTGTTTTTCTTTTAATTCAAGTGCTTTGTTATAAGCATCATCATACACACCTTTCACTAAACATACTTCTGCACCATAATGTTTGGTTGCTTCTATTTTTGAGATAGGAGCACCATCTGGTAGACAAATTAGACTTTTAATGCCATTTTTTGTAGCTGCAAGAGCTACTCCTTGTGCATGGTTTCCCGCTGAACATGCGATTACTCCGTGAGATTTTTCTTTTTCTGAAAGTTGACTTATTTTAAAGTAAGAACCTCTAATTTTAAAAGAACCGGTTACTTGCAAATTTTCTGTTTTTAAATAAATTTTTGCATCCTTTCTTAAGTTTTGTGCATATATCATGTCTGTTTTTCTTATAACTCCTTTGAGAGTTTCAGATGCTGTTTTGACTTTATCTAATGTTAACATTTTAACTCATCCCTTCTTCTTATAAATTAATGTTTATTTTTGATTAAAATCATAGCACTATTATGACAATAAATCAAGGGGAAATAGAAGGTTAAATTACCAAAAAGAACAAATATTTTTTAAAAGAAAATCATTGAATTTATTTAACTGTAATGTTATAATGAGGTATGAAAATAAAAAAAGGAGGATTGTTATGAATAAAATAAAGTTAAAAAAGATGATTCTTGTTATCTGTATGATTGTGGCACTTTTAGCACCTAATGTGTGTTTAGCAATTGAACCAATGACTAATTCAGAAAATTCCCAAGAAGTTCAGCAAGAAAATAATGAGGGACAAACAGAAAATAAAACTGTAGTAGATGAGGAAGATAAGAAGGAAGATGATAATGATAATGATAATGTATTAGAAGATGAAAGATTAAATGAAACAAGTGAAGAAGAAACACCAACTCCAGAAACTACAGAAATACCGGTTACACCAAATGAAGAAGAAACAAGTGAAAGTACACCTCAGGTTATGAGTATAAATCAAGAGAATCAAATTGCACCAATTAGTAATGAAGATATTAAAACGGTAGAGCCAGGAATAGAAACATTACAAGATGCAATAGCAAATGCAAAACCAGGTTCTATAATTCAATTAAAATCAGGATATTATAGAGGAAGTAATATAGTAATTGATAAAGATATTACTATTAGAGGTGTAGGAAATTCTGGATCAGGTGCTTCATATATAATTCCTAAAATTATTCTAAAAGATAGTGATGATACAGTAAATAATGTTTGTTTAGAAAACTTTGCAACTCAAAATCAACCACCAGAAAATGGATTTATTTATATAGATATACAAAAAACTGTAAATTTAACTATGAATAATGTAATGATTTTCCATATATTAAGAGAATTATCTGGTATTGATGAAACACAAAGTGTGGCAATAAATATGGGAAGTGAAACAAGTGGTTCGGAAATTAATATAAATAATTCTATAGTATCGACTACATATGAAGGAATTGTAACTAATTCATCATCAAACAATGTAATTAATATTAATAATACTAGATTTGCAGGGAGAATTGCTTTTAAGCTTGAAAAAGGAACGGGAAATAAAATAAATATAACAAATAATTCAACTGTTACAGGACGTTCAGCTTATTCAGTTGAAGATGAGGCTATTTCAATAATTGATCAACATGATTTAAAAATAAACGTTGTTAATTCTAAAGTTGAAGGAGCAGATGCAAAAGGAAATCAACCTACACATTTATTTTCTTTTGATAAACAAAAAACAAGTGATAATGTAAAAATATCAATTACAGGAAATTCAGAAATTGATGATAAATATGGTGCAACAGGAAGTAGTTTATTTAACTTTGGAGAAAGCAATACATCAGACAATAGTAATAGTGTATATATAGGAAAAGATGTTAAATTGAATCCAAATACTGTTGATAAAAAATACAATACTGATAATGATTATGCAATGGTAGGAATTTTTGATAAAGATGGAAATTTAACAGTTAAAGCATATGACAAAAATAAAAAGATAGATGAAATAAAAGGATTAGCAGAAACTTTACTAGGATGTACATGGGAAAAGAAAATTGATGGAGATACAACACCATTTGATATAGAAAGTTATGTGACTGAAAATATGGATTTATATCCAATAATGCCAGTTACAGTAAAAGTTAATGTGGATGGCGAAATATATGAGGTAAAAGAAGGTAGCACATTTGAGGAGTTATATGGACAAAATCCACAATTGAAAACTAAAATAGATGATATGAAAGCTAAAGATGGGTTTAAAAGATTTGTAGATCAAGATGGAAACGAGGTAAAAGATACAACTGCATTTCTTAAAGATACTACAATAACACCAAAGTATGAAGTTAAAGTTACAGTAGTAGTAGGAAGCCAAAGAGATGAATATGTATTAGAAGAGGGACAACTTTTTGGAAATATAGAAGAAAAATCTAAATATGAAAATGAATCAAAGAAAAGGTTTGTTAAATATGTAGATGTTAATGATGAAGAAATAAAAAATGAAACACCTATAACTAAAGATATTGAAGTCAAGCCAATATATGAAGTGGATGTAACAATTGGAGAAGAAGTATATACTTTACAAGAAGGACAAAAATTAAACGATTTATCTAATGAAGAAAAACAAAAAATAGATACAGCTGTAAATGTAAAAAAGAAACATTTTACACAACATTTTACAGATACAGAAGGTAAGGATATTAGTTATGAAACAGAAATTACTGAGCATAAAACTTTGACTCCAAAATACAATGTAAAAGTAACAATAGAAAAATTCGGAGGAGAAACTAAGGAATTGGATGAAATGCCAGAAGGTTCAAGTATTAAAGAACATTTTGGAGATAGTAAAGTTACTGAAATAGAACAATTTGTTCATGTTGAAGGAAAGACTTTTGATAAATTTGAAAACGATGAAGGAAAGCCTGTTGACTTTGAAACTAAAATAAATGAAGATACAAAATTTTTAGCAGTTTATGAAGATAAAATAACTATAACTATAAAAGGTGTAAGCGAAGATAAACAATATGTAGTAGAAACTGGAGAAAATCTAAATTCTTTAGGAAAAGAAAAGGTTAAAGAAATAGAAGATGCAGTTAAAGTTGAAGGTAAAAGTTTATCACATTTTGTAGATGATGATGGCAACGAGGTTGACTTTACTACTTCACTACAAAAAACCACTACATTAAATCCAAAATATAAAGTAACTGTGACAGTAAAACCTAAATATGATGAAGAAAAATCATTTGATATGCCAGAAGGAAGTGAATTAAATACTTTAAATGATGATTTAAAACAATTTGAAGAAAAAGGAAATAAGAAGACTTTTATAAAATATACAGATGAAACTGGCGAAAATGATATTTCAAAAAGTAATAAGTATGATAAGAATGTAACAATAGTTCCAAACTATGAAATAACAATTACAGTTAAATCAAATGAAGGGGCGCCTACTGTAATAACAGCAGCTGAAGGTTCAAAAATAGAAGATATAGCAAATGAATTAGTTAATTTTGAAAGTGAAAGTGTGACAAATAAAGTGTTTGTTAACTATGTAGATAAGAATGGAAAAGAAGTCGCACGAGATAAAGAATTAGTTGAAAATATAACTATAGTACCAAAATATAATATTAAAGTAACAGTAGAGAGAGCAGATGGTTCTTCAAAAGGATATACAATACCTGAAGGTGCAGTATTGAATAGATTATCAGCAGAAGAAATGAATGAATTAAATACATTTGTTGAAGACCCAAATAAAGTATTTGATAGCTTTAAAGATGAATATGATAATGAAGTTGATTTTTATACAGAGTTAAGTGTAAATACGAAATTAACACCAAAATATAATGTAACGATAACAATAAATGGAGAAGTTGTTCTTACAATTGAAGAAGGTAAAAAATTAAGTGAATTGACTTTAGGCGAGAAATCAAAATTAGATGCAGCAGTAAATAAAGATAATAAGAACTTTGCAGGATTTGAGGAAATAGATAATGATACTGCAATAAATACTAATATAACATTAACACCTAAATATACAGTAGATGTAGTAATTGGAAGTGAAACGTATACTGTAGATGAAGGAACATCATTAACACAATTAAAAGTTTTACATCCAGAAGTAGAAGAAATGTTAGAAAGCTTAAAACAACCAGATAAAAACTTCATTGAATTTGAAGATGAAAGTGGAAATGTAGTAGATGATAATACAGTATTTAATGTAAACACAAAAATTGTGGCAAAACATACCGTAAATGTCGAAGTAGAAAAACCAGGTTCTGAAAATGAAACTGATGATGTAGATACTCAAAATTCAGTAGATACAGCTAATCCAAATACGTCAGACAATATAATAAATGCTATACTACTTGCTATAATAGGGTTATTGAGTATGATAGTTTCTGTAAAGATATTTAAAAAATATAATAAATAATATGAATAAGTGCTAACTTATTTAATCAAATATTGTAAGTAAGTATATATAGTTTGATTGTTTTTGACAATAAAAATGCAGAAGTTTAGAAATAAACTTCTGCTAATTTTTTAAATGCTTGTAAGCTTCGTTGTATCATATTTGTATCAACGCAATATGATATTCTAACATATCCAGGACAATTAAAAGAGCTTCCTGGTACAAAAAGCAAGTTAAATTCTTTTGCCTTTTGACAAAACTCTTTGTCATTTGGAATAGGAGATTTTAAAAATAAGTAAAATGCTCCTTGAGGTTTAACGCATTCAAAACCATATTCAACTAAAGAATCATATAATAAATTACGATTAAGGTTGTAAGTTGTTAAATCAACTTTTTCATTTATACATTTTTGTATTACCAACTGCATAAGTGAAGGAGCATTTACTGAACCTATAATTCTATTAGCTATGGTTAATGCAGTAAAAATATCTTTATTATCTTTCATTTCATTCGAAACCACAACATAGCCAATTCGTTCACCTGGAAGTGATAAAGATTTGCTATATGAATAAACTATAAAGGTGTTTTTATAATATTTTGTAATATATGGAACATCTATATTATCATAAGCTAATTCTCTATATGGTTCATCTGATATTAAATATATTTCATGCCCGAATTCTTTTTCTTTATCTTTTAGTATTTTAGTCATTGACTTTATAGTTGCTTCTGAATAAATAACTCCTGTAGGATTATTTGGAGTATTTATTAATACAGCCTTTGTTTTAGAGGAAAGTTTAGATTTAAATTCTTCTAAATTTGGTTGAAAATCATTTGTGTTTGGCGAGATGCTGACAATTTTTCCACCATAGTTTGCAACATAGTGATTATATTCCATGAAATATGGAGCAAAGGTTATAACTTCATCTTCATCATCTAATATAGTTTTAAATATGATATTTAGACCAGAAGCGGCGCCAACAACCATTATAATATTATCTTTGGAAAAATTAGTTTTGTATTTGTTATTTAACGAATTACTTATTGTTTCTCTAACTTCTTCAATACCAGCATTATTAGTATATCCGTGAACTTCTAAGAAACTTTTATTTGATATAATATCTAAGATTGCTTGGTTAATACTGTCTGGTGCTGGAACACTAGGATTTCCTAGACTAAAGTCATAAACATTTTCTTTTCCATATATAGATACTAATTTTTTTCCTTCTTCAAACATTTCTCTTATAGTAGAATTACTACTAATTAAATCTTGTATTTTTTTAGATACCATAAATAAATTTCTCCTTTTAATATTTTCCTAAAATCCTATAAAAACCAACTAATTTTTTTAACTCTGAAATTGCTGAAATATAATCCTTTTCATTAATTTCGATATCAACCCAAAAATAATATTCTCCTAATTTAGTTTTAGTAGGTCTTGATTCGATTTTTGTTAAGTTTAAATTGTATTTATCAAAAATACTTAAAACTTTATATAAAGCTCCGGGTTCATTTGCAGTTGTAAAAATCATTGATAATTGTTTAGCTGTTGAAATTTTTTGCAAGTTTTTAACTAATACCCAGAATCTAGTTTCATTAAGTTGATTGTCTTGGATGTCTTTTTCTAATAAAGTTAAATTGTATTCATCCTTACAATCTATACTACCAATACATGCAGAATATGGCTTGTTTTTAACTTCTTTTGCAGCAAGTGCAGTACTTGATACTTCAATAATTGTAGCATCTTTAAGATTCTTTTCAATATAATTTCTACATTGTGCAAGTGCTTGAGAATGTGAGTAGACTTCTTTTAATTCACTTAATTTATATCTTTGATTAGCCATTAAATTTTGATTTATTTTTAAAATTTGTTCTTCTTTTATATTGATGCTATTAATTTCAAATAAAGTGTCTAAAGTTTCAGTAACACATCCTTGTAGAGAATTTTCAACAGGAACGATTATTTCATCAACCTCATTATTATCTAAAGCTAAAATTGTTTCTTTTATAGTTTTATAAGGGATTTTATCTATTGCTTCTCCATAGGTGTTGTTACAAATTTCATATGAAAAAGTTCCTTTAGGACCTAAATATCCTACTTTCATAGTATCACCTCTAAATAAAATTGGCGGAATCGGTGGGATTCGAACCCACGGGCCCTTTTTCAGGACTACTACAGTTCCAGTGTAGCTCGTTATGACCACTTCGATACGATTCCATCTTGCATACTAAATTATATAATATTTTTAGAGGAAACACAACTTTTCATAGAAAAGATTAAAAAAATATGCTATAATATAAAAATAAAGTAGTAATAAAAATAGAAAGGGAGATTTTAAATGAAAATTTCTACAAAAGGTAGATATGCATTAAGGGTTATGATTGATTTAGCTATGAATGATAATGGAGAATTTATATCTTTAAAAGATATCTCAAAAAGACAAGGTGTTTCTGTAAAATATTTAGAACAAATTGTTTCACTTTTAAATAAGCAAGGACTTTTGCAAACTGCTAGGGGAAACAATGGCGGATATAAATTAAATAAGGAAGTAGATAAATATACAGTCGGAGAAATTTTAAGAGCAGCAGAAGGAGATATGTCACCTATAACTTGTGTAAAAGAAGAAGCAAAATGTGATAAAAAAGCTGTATGTTTAACATATAATTTTTGGAAAGGTTTAGATGATGCCATAAATGAATATATTGATAGTAAAACATTGGCAGACTTGATAGATTAAAGAACGACAATTAGTAGTCGTTTTTTTCTTTAATTACAAAAGTTGTTTTGTTGACTAAATAGGGAAAATATGGTATAATTCCTACTGATTTAGTATGAAAACTAAAAGCTTTAAAAATATAATAAAATTAAAGATTTTTTCAAATAATATAAGCATGAATGAAAGGAAGTAAATTTAATGAATAAATTATTAGAAATAAAAGATTTACATGTTAATGTTGGAGAAAAGGAAATCCTAAAAGGGTTGAATCTAACAATAAACAAAGGTGAAACTCATGTTATAATGGGACCAAATGGAGCAGGGAAATCGACACTGGCAAATGTCGTGTTAAATAATCCTGAATATAAAAAGACAAAAGGAACAGTTGAGTTTGAAGGAAAAGATATAAGTAATCTAGCAACTAATAAAATTGCAAAAAAGGGAATATTTATGTCATTTCAATCACCACAAGAAATTCCTGGAATTTCTACAATGAATTTTTTGAAAGTTGCCAAAAACAAAGTTACAGGTAAACCAGTAAGAATATTCGAATTCAAAAAAGAAGTTCAAGAATATATGGAAGAATTAAATGTGAATTCAAAACTAATTGATAGAAATTTAAATGTAGGATTCTCAGGTGGAGAGAAAAAGAAAAACGAAATCCTACAAATGCTTGTGTTAAATCCAAAACTTGCAATTTTAGATGAAACTGATTCTGGTCTTGATGTTGATGCAGTAAGAACTGTTTCAAAAGGAATCAATTTGTATAAATCAAATGAAAATTCAGTTCTAATAATTACACATAATATGAAAATTTTAAGTGAATTGAAAGTTGATTATGTGCATGTTTTAGTAGATGGAAAAATAGTCAAAAAAGGAACAGCAGAACTTGTAAAAGATATTGAGAAAAATGGATTTACTAAATATAAGCAAATTGACAAATGAGAAAAATAGAATATGAAATTGATAAATCTAATAATTTAAACTATCGGAGGGAATAATTATTAAGATGAAAACTAAAGTGGAAAATATAAATAGAAATATATATGATATAAAAAATAAGGATAATTATGAGTTTAAAATGGAAAAGGGGTTAAGCAAAAAAATAGTAGAAGAAATTTCTAAACAAAAAGGTGACCCTGACTGGATGAGAGAAATAAGACTTAAAGCTCTTGAGACATATGAAAAATTGGAACTTCCTACATGGGGACCGGACTTATCAGCATTAAAAATGGATAACATTGCAACATATGTAAAACCTAAAACGAATTTAAATTCTAGCTGGGAAGATGTTCCAGAAGATATAAAAAATACTTTTGATAAATTAGGAATTCCAGAGGCAGAAAAGAAATCACTTGCTGGTGTTGGAGCACAATATGATTCAGAAGTTGTGTATCATAGTATGAAAAAAGAACTTTTAGAGCAAGGTGTAATTTATACAGATATGGAAACAGCTGTAAGAGAATATCCTGAAATAGTCAAAGAGCATTTTATGAAATGTGTGCCAATAAATGACCACAAATTCGTTGCACTTCATGCAGCAGTTTGGTCAGGAGGTTCATTTGTGTATGTCCCAAAAGGTGTAAAATTAGATATTCCGTTGCAATCATATTTTAGATTGAATTCACCCGAATCGGGTCAATTTGAACATACTTTAATAATCGTAGATGAAGGAGCAAGCCTTCATTTTATAGAAGGATGTAGTGCACCAAAATATAACAAAGTAAATCTTCATGCAGGATGTGTGGAATTGTATGTAAAAGATGGTGCTTATTTGAGATATTCAACAATTGAAAATTGGTCTAAGAATATGATGAATTTAAATACCAAAAAAGCGATAGTAGGGAAGGACGCACAAATTGATTGGGTTACAGGTTCATTTGGTTCAAGAGTTTCGATGTTATACCCAATGAGCATTTTAAATGGTGATAATGCAAAGACTGAATATACAGGAATTACTTTCGCAGGAAAAGGTCAGAATTTAGACACAGGATTTAAAGTAATTCATAATGGAAAAAACACATCTGCACTTGTTAATTCAAAATCAATTTCAAAAGACGGAGGTTCGTGCACATATAGAGCTTTAGTTAGGGTTAATGATAGAGCAAAAGGAGCTAAATGTAGTGTGTCTTGTGAATCATTAATGCTAGATGATATTTCACGTTCTGATACAATCCCAGTTAATGATATTAGGACAGATGAAGTAACATTTTCACATGAAGCAAAAATTGGAAAAATAAGTGATAAAGAAATATTTTATTTAATGTCTAGAGGACTATCAGAAGAAGATGCGAAAGCCATGATAGTTAGAGGATTTGCATATCCAATTTCAAAAGAGTTACCAGTAGAATATGCAGTAGAAATGAATAATTTAATAAATCTAGAATTGGAAGGGAGTATAGGATAATGAGTATAAAAGTTAATGAAACACCAGTTAGAACTTCAAGAAATTTTTCAATTAATAATATTAAATTAGATTTTGATATTCCTGACCAAATCGGAAGTTTTGAAAATATTGAATGCGAGGCCTTTAATGAAAGCAAAACTAGAAGTCTAGCAACAGATGCTAAAAGTTATATAGCTAAAGATTTAGATTTTAAAAGTCCAATAAGTGAAAATGTAAAAACAAAAAAAATAACATATGGGAATGGAAAACTTCTAGAAGAAAATGTCTTTAAAAAAGCAAATAGTAAGATTAGAATTGAAACTGAAAAAGAAGAAATAAAAATAAAATATGAATTTGATGATGAAAATTTAGAACTAGTAAATCAAATTGAGATTATAGGTAATAAAGATGCTAATATAATAATTGAATATGAATCGAGGACTGAAAATCCTTGTTTCCACAATGGAATTATAAAAACAATTGCCAAGAAAGATTGTAAGTTAAATATTGCAATAGTGAATTTACTAAATGATAAATCGGTTAATTTTGAGGCAATAGAAAATGAATTATACGAAAATTCTAAAGTTAAATATACTATAATTGATTTAGGAGGAAAAACTAGTATATCAAATTATTATTCAAATATCTTAGGGGAGAAAGCTGATAATGATTTGAAAACAATTTACTTGGGAAAAGACAACGAAATAAAAGATTTAAATTATATAGCTGAATTAAGAGGAAAAAATTCTAAAATTGATATTGATGTTCAAGGAGCTTTGGATGGAAATTGTAAAAAGAATTTTAAAGGAACAATCGATTTTAAAAAAGGTTGTAAAAAAGCTAAAGGAAACGAAAACGAATTCTGTTTATTATTATCGGACAAAGCAAAATCTATTGCACTACCAATGCTTTTATGTACTGAAGATGATGTAGAAGGAAATCATTCAACAGCTTCTGGAAAGGTAGATGCAAAATCTCTATTTTATATAATGAGTAGAGGGTTAAGTTATAAAGAAGCGGTAAAATTAATTGTAAAATCAAATTTTAATAAAATTATTGAAAGAATAAAAGATAACGAAGTTAAAGAAGAAATATTAAAAGAAATAAATAGGAGATTAAATTAATGGATTATAAAAAAGACTTTCCAATTTTAGTTAAAAATAAAGAGATATCATACTTAGATAGTGGAGCGACAACTCAAAGACCAAAATGTGTTTTAGATAAAATTGAAGAGTATTATAATAATAGTAATGCTAATCCTCATAGAGGAACATATTCACTTAGTGTGAAATCTACAGAGATGTATGAAAATGCAAGAAAAAGAATAGCAAAATTTATAAATGCTAGATTTCCGGAAGAAATAATATTTTCTAAAAATGCTAGTGAAAGTTTAAATTTAATAGCATATTCATATGGATTAGATAATGTAAAAAAAGACGATGAAATAGTAATATCAATAATGGAACACCATTCTAATTTAGTTCCATGGCAGTATGTTGCTAAGAAAACAGGTGCTAAATTAAATTATATGTATATAAATGATAAATATGAATTATCGAAAGAAGAGATAGAAAATAAAATAACAGAAAAAACCAAAATTGTTGGTATAACACATATATCTAATGTTTTAGGAACAATAAATAATGTTAAAGAAATAATAAAATATGCACATAAAAAAGGTGCAATTGTTGTAGTTGATGCTTCACAAAGTATTCCTCATATGCAAATTGACGTTCAAGATTTAAATGCAGATTTTCTTGTGTTTTCTGCGCATAAAATGTTTGGACCATTAGGGTTAGGCATTTTGTATGGCAAGAGAGAAATATTAAATAAAATGTCCCCTTTCATAATGGGAGGAGATATGATAGAATACGTATATGAACAAGATACTACCTTTGCACCATTACCAAATAAATTTGAAGCAGGAACTCAAAATGTGGGTGGAGTAATAGGTTTAAGTGCTGCTATGGATTATATAGAAAATATAGGATATGAAAATATAGAAAAAATAGAAAAAGAATTGATTGGATACGCACGAGAAGAATTAGCTAAATTAGATTTTTTAGAGTTATATATGACACCAAATAAGGAAAATCATTCAGCAGTAATTTCGTTTAATATAAAAGGTGTGCATCCACATGATGTAGCAAGTATGTTAGATTTAGATGGTGTGTGTATAAGGTCAGGAAATCATTGTGCACAACCGTTACTTAAATATATGGGACTAGATTCAACTTGTAGAGCAAGTTTTTCTATTTATAATACGAAAGAAGATGTAGATAAACTTGTACAAGGATTGAAAAAAGTTTATAATATGTTTGAAAAATACTTATCTAATTAATAAATATAAATTTGATATAATTAATTTTAATATCAAAACATATCTGGGGTCTCTCAAACAACAGTCTTGTAATTATATCAAATCATAGATTAACTAATAGAGAAAGGGAACTTTTTTAACATGGATAATATATATGACGAAATCATAATGGAACATGGAATGAATTCATATAATAAAAGAAAATTGGATAAATGTGATTTTTGCGAAAAAGGACATAACCCAAATTGTGGAGATGATATAACAATTGAAGTAAAGCTAAATGGAGATATTATAGAAGACATGGCTTTTTCGGGCTATGGATGTGCAATCTCACAAAGTTCAACTTCTGTTATGATAGATGTTTTAAGAGGAAAGACAATTGCTGAAGCGAAAGAGATTATAAAAACATTCATTGAAATGATAAAAAGGGAAATAACTGATGAAAAAGAATTAGAAAAATTGGAAGATGCAATTGCTTTTAAAAATGTGTCAAATATGCCGGCTAGAGTTAAATGTGCTTTATTAGCATGGCATACAATGGAAGATTTATTGAAGAAAAATGGAAAATAACTCTTTAGAGAGGATTGAGAATAAAGTGAGCAATAAAAAAGTTTTATTAGGGATGAGTGGTGGTGTTGATAGTTCTGTATCAGCATTGTTATTAAAAAATCAGGGTTATGATGTTATTGGCATAACCCTTGAACTGTTTGCAGGAAGTAGTTGTTGTAATATTAATACATATATAGATGCAAAAAAAGTATGCAATTCTCTTGGAATACCACATATTACATATAATCAAAAAAAAGAATTTAAATCCAAAGTAATAGATAATTTTATTGAAGAATATTCAAATCAAAGAACACCAAATCCATGCATTGAGTGTAATAAATATATGAAGTTTGGAGCTATGTACGAAAAAGCTAAAGAGCTTGGATGTGATTATATTGCAACAGGTCATTATGCAAAAATGGAATATTCGAATGAGTATAAAAAATTCGTGTTAAAAAAATCAAACAATATTGCAAAAGACCAAAGTTATGTATTGTATAATATGCCTAAAGAATTATTAGGAAAAATTTTATTTCCATTAGGAGAATTTACTTCAAAAGAAGAAGTAAGAAAAATAGCTAAAGAAAACAATTTAAAAGTAGCTAATAAACCTGATAGCGAAGACATATGTTTTATACCAGATGGTAATTATAAGAAATTTCTGGAAAACAACTCGAATTTGAAACCAAAAACAGGGGATATTGTAACAAGTAAAGGGGAAGTTTTAGGAAAACATCAAGGATTATATAGATACACCATAGGACAGAGAAGAGGTCTTGGAATATCATATAAAGAACCATTATTTGTAATAGGATTTAATAGAGAAAAAAATGAAGTCATAGTTGGAGAAAAAGAAGAGTTATATAGAAAAGAGTTTTTGGTAAGTGATGTTAATTTGATATTAGTTGATAAAATTGAAGTACCTATGGAAGTAGAAGTAAAAACAAGGTATTCAGCAGAAAATTCAAAAGCAACAATTACACAAGAAGGAAGTAGAATAAAGGTTGTGCTTAATGAACCACAAAGAGCAATAACACCTGGTCAATCAGCAGTATTTTATAGAGGAGATATTGTAATCGGCGGAGGAAAGATTTGTTAAAGGAGAATAGTAAATGTTAAATATAGTTGTGATTTCAATAATTTGTTTAATAGCTATAGCAGTAATATATTTTGTATATAAACGTTTTGGAAAAGAGGTTATATTGTTATCTCAAATTGAAAATTTAGATAAAGAGGAAATTATAGAGTTAATGAAAATTTCATTTATTCGTAATCAAATAGATATGGAAAGAATGGAAATACCAAAAATATACAATAGTATGTTCTATAGAATTTTTTTTACAGTACAAGGGCTAGAAGATTTGATTGATTATAGTTCAGGAAAGATACAGAGTAATTTGCATGTATCTTTTGATAAATTAGGTAATGATAAAGGAAAAATAGAATATTGTTGTACAATCTCTGATTATGATAATAATGAGATAGATTTATTAGAAAGAATACATGAAAAATATAAAAATTAGGAGGAAGCATGACTGATAGACAAAAACATATAAGAAATTTTAGTATAATTGCACATATAGACCACGGGAAATCTACATTGGCTGATAGATTAATAGAGATGACAGGAGTACTTTCAAAAAGAGAAATGGAAAGTCAAGTTTTAGATAATATGGATATTGAGAGAGAACGTGGAATTACAATAAAATCTCAAGCAGTAAGAATGATATATAAAGCAAAAGATGGTCAAGAATATGTATTAAATTTAATAGATACACCTGGACATGTTGATTTTAATTATGAAGTTTCTAGAAGTTTAGCAGCATGCGATGGAGCTGTATTAGTTGTAGATAGTAGTCAAGGAGTAGAAGCTCAAACTTTGGCAAATGTATATTTAGCAATCGATAATAATTTGGAAATTTTACCAGTTCTAAATAAAATAGATTTACCAAATAGTAGGCCAGATGAAATAAAAAAAGAAATTGAAGATATTATTGGAATACCGGCAGAAGATGCACCATGTATATCAGCCAAATCAGGATTAAATGTTGAAGAAGTATTAGAAAGAATAGTAACAGATTTACCTGCACCAAATGGAGATGAAAATGCTAAAACAAAATGCTTAATATTTGATTCATATTATGATAATTACAAAGGTGCATTAGCATATGTAAGAGTTATAGATGGAAAAGTAAAAGTTGGAGATGAAATAAAACTAATGGCTACAAATAAAACTTTTACAGTAGCTGAAGTAGGATATTTTACACCAGGTTCATATATGCCAACAAATGAAATAAAAGCAGGGGAAGTAGGATATATTGCAGCAAGCATAAAAACATTATCAGATATACATGTAGGAGATACAGTAACTCTTAAAGATAATCCAATAGACAAGCCATTAAAAGGTTATAAAAAAGTAACTCCAATGGTATATTGCGGATTATATCCAATTGATGGAAGCGAATATGAAAACTTAAAAATGGCATTAGAGAAATTAAAACTAAATGATGCATCATTAGAATACGAACAAGAAACATCTGCTGCATTAGGATTTGGATTCCGTTGTGGTTTTTTAGGATTGTTACATTTAGAAATAATAGAGGAAAGATTAGATAGAGAATTCAATTTAGGACTTATAACAACCGCACCTTCAGTTATATATAAAGTTCATAAAACAGATGGAGAAATTTTAGAAATATATAATCCAACGGACTTACCTACACCTCAAGAAATAAGTTATTTAGAAGAACCATATGTGACTGCAAATATTTTCACACCAAAAGAATATGTTGGAAACGTTATGGATATTTGTCAGCGTAGAAGAGGGATATATATTGATATGAAATATCTAGATGAAAATAGAGTAACTTTAGTATATGAAATGCCTTTAAATGAAATTATTTATGACTTTTTTGACAACTTAAAATCAAAAACAAAAGGATATGCATCATTTGATTATGAAATGAAGGAATATAGAAAATCTGATTTAGTGAAATTGGACATACATATTAATGGAGAACCAGTTGATGCTTTATCACTAATAGTTCATAGGGATAGTGCTTACAATAGAGGAAAGAAAATGGTTGAAAAATTAAAAACTGTAATTCCAAGAAAGTTATTTGCAATTCCTCTTCAAGCTGTAATTGGTGGAAAAATCATAGCAAGAGAAACTATATCTGCAATGAGAAAAGATGTGCTTGCAAAGTGTTATGGTGGAGATGTAACAAGAAAAAAGAAATTGCTTGAAAAACAAAAACGAGGCAAAAAGAAAATGCGTGAAATAGGTAGTGTAGAAGTGCCACAAGAAGCATTTTTGTCAGTACTTAAACTAGACGATGAATAAAAATTGAAAAATAATTATAATTTTTTTCCAATTATAGAAGGGGATGAAATAAAAAAATGAAAGAAAGAACTTATGATGATCAAATAGAAGGAAGAAATGCTGTGTTAGAACTTTTAGAAAGTGGCAAAGATATAAACAAAATATTTATTGCAAAAGGCGAAAGGCATGGGTCAATTAATAAAATAATTGCAATAGCAAGAGAAAAGAAAATTGTAACAGTAGAAAAAGATAGAAGACAATTAAACCAAATGGCACAAACCGAAAACTTTCAAGGTGTTATTGCAATAGTTCCGCCATTTGAATATTCTGAAATAGAAGATATATTAGAAGAAGCAAAGAAAAAAGAAGAAGAACCTTTTATATTAATTTTGGATGGAATTGAAGACCCTCATAATTTAGGAGCAATAATTAGAACAGCTGAAACAGCAGGAGTACATGGAGTAATAATACCTAAAAGAAGAGCGACTGCAGTTAATAGTACAGTTAATAAAGTCTCAGCAGGAGCAGTTAAACACATGAAAATTGCAAGAGTAAACAATATAACTGATGCTATACAAAAATTAAAAGATGCAGGATTATGGATTTGCGGTACAGATATGGAAACGAAAACATATTATTATAATCAAGATTTAACTGGACCACTAGGAATAGTAATAGGTAGTGAAGGCTCAGGAATGAGTAATAAAGTGAAAAATAATTGTGATTTTATTGTAAAAATACCAATGAAAGGAAAAATAACATCATTGAATGCATCTGTGTCAGCAGGAATTGTTATATATGAATCAGTAAAACAAAGAGCTAGAAAAGTATAAAAAGTATTGATAAAAAGATTAAAAAAATATATAATGAAAGCATACTAAAGAAAAGTAAAAGGGAGGAAAAGATATATGGTAATGTCACGTGGAAGAAGAAATAAAATTATAATTATATCAATTTCTGTAGTGATTTTAATCATTCTAGCAATTTGCATTTTCTTATATTTTACAACAGATATGTTCAAATCAAATGACGTATTATTTGCAAAATATATTCAAAGTGCTGCACAAAATATAGAAGGATTACTAAAAGATGAGCAAGGAGAAGCATATAATAATTCTTTAAGAAACAATAAATATACTTCAAAAACAGAAATAACAGCTGATTATACGCAAGGAATGCAAACAACTGCTGAAAACAAAGATAATGTTATTAACCAGTTAAAATTTGTAATAAATGGAAAAGTTGATGAACAAAATGGTATAGATTATAAAGATTTTATATTGCAAAAAGAAGATCAAAAAGTAAGTGAAATGGAATATTTGAAATCTGGCGATAAATATGGGCTTCGATTCACAGATTTGTTTGGTAAATATTTAGCAGTAGAAAATCAAAATTTAAAAGAAGTAGCATCAAAGCTAAATATGAATACAAATATCCCTGACAGAATAGAACAAATTGATTGGCAGGGAATGGCATTTACTGATGAAGAGATAAATGCCATGAACGAAACATATTCGCAAGTAATGTTAGAAAAATTTGATAAAACTAAATTTACATCACTAAAGGAAACAGACGTTACAGTAGGAAATAATACATTTACAACAAATGCATACACATTAAACTTAACAAAAGAAGAATTAAATAATATATATATTTCAATATTAGAGCAAATGAAACAAGATGAACAAATTTTGAATAGAATTGATACAATAGACAAATTCTTAAATCCTGAAGGAATGGTGGAGGAAGATCAGCAAGACGAACAAACTCAAGAAGAAATAACCAGTCAAAATGAAACCCAACAAGAAAGAGAAAATCAAAATGGAAATCAAGAAGAAAAAGACAATCAGGATGAAAATCAAGAAGAAAATATGACTGAAAGAGAAAAATATATAAAAAAAATAGATGATACTATTACAGAAATAAAAAATAAAAATATAGGAGTAGATGATGCAAAAATATCTGTATATGAAAACAGTGGTATTACAGTAAAAACTACTATAAGTACCAGTGAATATACAATAACATTAGATACTATAACAAATGATGAAAATAAAAAATATGTAAGAATATTCAAAGAAAAATATGGAGAAATTGGTGAAAATAGTGATGAAATAATCATAGAAAAACAACAAGATAATCTTTATATAAACAGAACTGAAAGAAAAGGAGAAAACACATACAAAACTAATTTCACAAGTCAAAGAGTAATAGAAAATGGAAAACAAGAGCTTAATGTAAAATTAGGATATGATACAGAAACAAATAAAATAGAAATAAACTTATTAGATAAAAAAGAAATTGTAAATGGATTTGACCAAATAGATGAAATAGATAATAGAAATAGTATAATATTGAATACTCTTTCAGATGAAGACTTTGGAGAATTAAGAGACATCTTAAACGATAAAGGAATAGAACAGTTAAATGCAGTATCAGAACAAGTCAATATTGATGAAGTATTTAGAATATTAAACGAACTAGAAATCCTACCAGAGCAAATAACAATTAGCAATGTCGTAAATCTAACTACATCTGAAGTAAGTAGATTTAATGCAGAACTTGAATTATATAAAGGTCAAGAAGTAGATGTTACTGCAATAGATAAACTATTAGGTGTTATACAGAACAATTTGGATACTTTTGAAGTGCTTTCAAACACGACAATAAAATTAAATATAGTAAGAGGAACAGTAAATACAGAATTAGCAAATAAGGTATCTGAAATAGTAAATAATGATGAAAACAAAAGTAAAAAATATCAAGTAGAGTATGAATATGATGAAAATACAAAAATAATAACAGCAGTTATTATTCAAATACTGCAAGACAATTAATTGAAAGGCAAATAAGTCAGTCAATAAAAATGTTATAATTCACAAAAATGTATAGCAATATGATATAAAAATAAAATGAGGTGGAAAGAAAAATAGCTATGGAAATTAAAAAAACAAAAGGAATAATAGAAGCGATACTTTTTGCGGCAGGAAGAGAAGTAAGTCAAAATGAACTAATGTTGGAATTAGAAATGCCTAAGGAAGACTTGGAACAAATTGTAATGCAAATGCAAGAAGAATACAAGCAAGAGGGAAGAGGTATAGAATTGATTAAAGTAGGTGATGCTTATCAATTATGTACAAAAAAAGAATTACATGAATATGTTTATCCAGTATTAGATAAGAGAGCAAAACCTAAAATTTCAAATGCAGCATTAGAAACACTATCCATAATCGCTTATAATCCAAGAATAACAAGAGCAGAAATTGAAGCAATTAGAGGGGTTAACGTAGATGGATGTATTTATAAGTTATTAGAATATGGATTAATCGAAGAAGCGGGAAAGAGTGATTTGCCAGGAAAACCAATGACATTTGCAACAACCAAAGAATTTTTAAGAATGTTTGGATATAATTCATTAAATGATTTACCAGAATTGCCAAGATATAAATTAGATGAGAATCAACAGATAGTTGTAGATGAAATAATAGAAAATGAAGATATTGAAAAAGATAAAGTAGAAGAATCAAATTCTACTGAAAAAGTGAGTGTAGAATAAAAACTTACAGTAATAAAGAAAAGAGGGTATTATAAAACAACCCTCTTTTTTAGTATTAACGATAATATTAAGCATTTTGATGCAATTAAACAAAATCTATATCATATCATTCATATTATAAAGACCTGCAGATTGATTAACTAAGAATCGAGCAGCACGTACAGCACCTTCTACAAAAAGTTGCCTAGAATAAGCTTTATGTGTAATTTCAAAAGTGTCATTTTGACCGATAAATTTAACAGTATGTTCACCAACAATATTTCCGCCACGAATAGAAGAAAATCCAATTTCATTACTTTCGCGTTTTTTTCTTTCATTTAATCTGTTCAAGTTATAATCAAACGTATTTCCACAAGCTTTATTAATGCTATCTCCAAGCATTAAAGCTGTTCCACTTGGTGCATCAATTTTTCTATTATGATGGCTTTCAATAATTTCAATGTCAGTTCCCTTTAAATAAGGACTAACCAATTCCAGAACTTTTTGCATTAAGAAAATATCGAAAGACATATTACCAGATTGGAATATAGGAATAGCTGTACTAGTTTGTTTTACAATATTAAGTTGCTCATCATTTAGACCAGTAGTAGCAATAACAATAGGAATCTTTTTATCTTTGGCAAATTGTAGAATATTTAAAGTAGCCACTGGAATAGAAAAGTCAATAATTACATTTGGTAGAATTTGAATATCTTCTAATTTGTTATAAACCGGAAATGGATACAAACCTTTATCCTCTAAATCAAAACCAGCAATAATTTCAACATCGTTGATTTTACTAATACATTCAGTGACCTCTTGTCCCATTTTTCCATTTGCACCATTTAATAAAATTTTTAATTTTTCCATAAAATCAAATCCTTTCTTGATTATATTTGCAAATACTGAAAATTTTGCAATGATGTTTTTTGTATAGAGAAAATCGTCAGATTCTTACGTATACAACAAGGTTAATTTTTATTGTATTTATATAAATGTGTTTTGTTTTTTAATTATTTTATAATAAGAGAGGTAAAAAGTCAAAAATTATGAAGATGTTGAAGATAGTTGAAAAAATATTTTTAGTATGATATTTAATTAATAAACGACAAGATAGAAAGGAGTAAATAAAATGGATGTAAAAGAATATATAGGAAAGATCATAAATGTGAGAATTGATAGACCTATGGGAAGTAAACACCCTAAACATGGATTTATTTATCCAGTAAATTATGGATATGTGCCAAACACAATTAGTGGAGATGGGGAAGAACTAGATTGTTATGTATTAGGAATATTTGAACCAATTGAAATCTTTGCAGGAAAATGTATAGCAATAATTCATAGAACTAATGATAATGATGATAAATTAATTATAGTACCAGAAGGAAAAGAATATACTGATGATGCAATTAAAGCATTGACTGAATTTCAAGAAAGGTTTTTTGAGAGTGGGGTTATAAGGTGAAGATGATGTAGTAAAAGAGATTAATTATTTTTTGAGGAATATAATTTTTTCAATATTTCTGTAAATTCAGAAAATTTAAGAGATTTCCCATTGATAACTAAACTATTTTGAACATCTGTAACAAACTTGGCAAGTTCAACTTCAGATTCTTTTTTGTTCCGTGTACAGTCTTTCTATGTATTAATGGTTTTCCATGTAAGTCATGTCCTTCAGATATTATTAGCCTGTAACTATTTTTTCTTCTTTTTCCTATACTCCCAGCCATTACTTATTTCACCTTATTTCGAGCATACCTATGGGTGTGAGGAGTATTTAATTCAACTGTTAACAAAGACATCATACAATAGCAGTTAACGAATTGCAATAGTTTTCAAAAAGAAACATAAAAGTTTTTTATAATTCAAAGCAAATAAAAACAACTATAAATATATCAAAAACTGGAATTTACTAGATTTATTAGATGAAATGTGATATAATACAGCTTAATTAGGAGGCAAATAATTTGTTAAGTAGACAAGATTTCGAAAACATAAATAATAAAATAAAAGCAATAGTGGAGGCACCTGTAGATGAAATAGTATTAAATACAGAATTTCCCCCAACAATAGACTATTTGACCAATAATAATGAGGCATATTCTATTATGGCAGCAATTCTTTTTATAGATATTAGAAAATCTACTGATTTAACTGAAAACAGTAAAGCAAAGAGTATGGTAAAGATATATAGAGCTTTTATGAGAATGTGTGTAGAATGTGTTAGAAGGAATGGTGGAGTTACTAGAAATTTTCTAGGAGATAGAATAATGGCTGTATTTATGGATTCCAAAACTGAAGACGGGAAGATTATAAAAGCTATGGACAAAGCTTTGAATTGTGCAATAAGTATGGCAACAGCAATAGATTTTAGTCTGAATAAGCATTTAAAAAACAACATAAATAATAAAACAATTGATTGTGGTATTGGAATTGATTATGGAAAAGTGCTACTAACAAAAGTTGGAATGTATGGATTAGAGAGTGATGAAGAAAAAGAAAACGAGGTAGATTGTGTATGGGTGGGGAATGTGACTAACCATGCAAGCAAATTTTCTGATTTGGCACAAGGAGGAGAAATATTCATTTCTGACAATGCCTATGATAATCTTAGTGATGATCTAAAAGAAAAAACGTGGGAAAAAGTTATAAAATATAAAGGGCAAAAAGCCTTTAATGGATATATATCAAAATTTTTTTATCATGAATTTGCAAAAGAATTAAAAACTAATTTTATTAGAGAGATTCTAGATTATGATGAAAATGAGAATGCTAAACAAATTGCTAATGCTATAAAAGAAATTGACAGAATAAAAGAAAAACTTAAAAAGAAAGAAATTGATTTGGTAATAAAAAATGAAAAAAGTGAACAAAAATTAAGAGAAATAAATGAGAAGTATCATGATTTATATAATGAAATCTATAGTATTTTGGTTTCATATTTATATAAAAGTTATGTAATTGATAGAAGTATGATAGGATTTTGGATAGAAATAATAACATTGTTCTTTGGAATAGGAAAAAAAATAGGACATTCTGAAGAATATATGAAAAAACAAATGGCTTGTCATTTTATTTATATATATAATGAACTAAAAATGTATGAAGAAGCAATTGAATATACAATTGTAATGGCCAAAGAGTGTTCGTGGATTAGTTTAAAGTCAGAAACATTAAAATATGCGAAAGAAAAAGGAAAATTATGGGATATTAGATGGGAAATAGAGTGGAGAATGAAAAATAATCCAACAGGTATAGATATAAGAAAATTTCAGGGATATCTTGAGGAGGTAAAGAAATATGAATAAAGACAATAAAGCATCTAAAGAAGATGCATATAAAAATTTGGAGATAGTAAATTCTTGGATTAATAATATTGATTTGAAAGCATCATTTATATTAGCTTTTTTGGGAATATTATTAGGTATCATTTTAGATGCAAATAATTTAAAAATATTAAAAGAATTTGTTTTAGTTCCAATAAGTGTAATGAATTTTATAGAACTATTAAAAGTAATAATTGTAATATTGTTACTTATTAGTAGTGCAATTTCTGCGATTTTATTAATGTTGACATTGTTAGCGAGGGTTAAAATTAGTAACATACCAAAATCAAATTATTTTTTTGGTAACATTTCAAAAATGGATAGAAAAGAATTTATAAACAATTGTGGAAAAATGAATGAAAATGCTATAAGAAGTGATATATTAAATCAAGTATATATTAATTCTAAAATATGTGATTATAAATCAAAATTATATAATAAAAGCATCATTTTTACAATAACTACAATAGTTCTAAGCTTTATTAATTACATATTTAGTTAATGCGAGGAGGAAACATGGAATCAAAAAATAAAATATCATATGATGTTGACAAAAGTTCTGATAGAATGGATGAAATATTGGATGCGAATAATTCAAATTATTCTGATAGAGACCATGTACCTGCAAGGAGTACATTAACTTATAATAATGGTTACTATGTAAATGTTACAGCATTATTTATTGATATAGTCGGCTCATCAGATATGACAGATGAACATTTAAGACCCACATTGGCGAAAATATATAGAAGTTTTATATCAGAAAGTGTAGCAATAATGAACGCAGAAGAGATTTGTAAGGAAATTAATATTAATGGAGATTGTGTTTGGGGGGTATTTGAGACACCAAAAAAATCTGATGTGGATACAGTAATAACTATTGCTGCCAAGCTTTATAGTATGATAAAAATTTTGAATTATAAATTAAAGAAAAAAAATTATAAAGAAATTTCAGTAGGAATTGGAATAGATGATGGGAGAGCCTTAATGGTACAAGCTGGATATTCAGGAAGTTCAATCAATGAAGTGATTTGGATGGGAGATGTAGTAAATTCAGCATGTCACTTAGCAAACAAAGCTGGAAGAAATGGAAGAAAAGCAGTTATATTTCCATATGTAATATATAACAATATAAATGAGCATAACAAAGGATTATTTACAACATATTATGACATAGATGAATGGAAAACCTTATATGAAGGTACAATAGTTAATACAAGGATGGAATATTGGTATAAAGAAAATTGTAAATAAAGGAAAAGCAAAAACTTTTCCTTTATTTATTTCCTTCTAGCCATTTATCAAAGTTTTCATAAGTTTTAGTTTCACTTCTAATGGCATAAATAAATTCTTTAGCTTCCTTTTTCCAATCTTCATAGTCTTTTTTATAAACTTCTATATCAGGGTTACGTCTTACTAGCATAGTTTTTTTTTGCATAAATCTTACGATATTTGCCATAAATAATTTCGTTTTCTTGCTTAATTCTTTGGGCAATTTGATTACCAATATCCCTGCAAGTTTGTTTTCATTTGAACAAATTATTACAATAATTAATGCGAGGATTATCTGTTATAAAGTATTTACCACAGTTCTTACACTTTTTTGTTATATTTTTACCTTCTTCTACAAATTTAAATAATGTAACATAAAGTATGGTATAAACACTAGAACTTGTTGCATTAGTTTCGACATATATATCAGCAAAATGTTGCCCAGTTGTGAAAAAATTTAACAACTTTTCTTCACTATTTTCAAGATATTCAGGAAAGATTTTATAATTAAAAGCAGTATCTATTTGAAAATCGGTAACATATTGCTTTAAAGCTTTAAAATGTGGAGTGTAGTAAATATAGAAAAGTATCTTATTAGTCATTGTTCTTGAATTCTCAAAAGGATATTTATTGAAAATGTAGTCAGCAAATTCAGAGTAAATCTTTTGAACTTTTATGGCATCTTTTTTTATTAATTTGAAATATTTTTTTCCTAAATTTTCAATTTCACTATAACTATAAACTTTATCAATCTTTAAATTCTCTATATCACTTTTTTCAAAATATTTTAATTAAAAATTATATAAAAAATATAAAATTTTGGAACAAAAAAGCCCTTCAGAGAGCAAAAAAAGGTTTTAGGGCATTTTGTCCTAAATAGCAAAAAGGGTGACAAAAAACCAAGCTGGCGAATATTAGGTACTAAAAATATTACATAAAATTCGAGCAAAATGAATTTTGCTAATTATTAATGCTTCGTAAACTAGCATTAATAAATTTTTATAATAAGGAAGTAATAAAAATGTGGAAAGATTCAGAGCAAGTCTTAGATAGTATTTTTCTATCGTATAATAAAATTTTAAATAGATTTCATTCATTAGGAGTAACTACTAAACATGAAAAAGAAATAAAGCATTTAGATTTTTTGAAAATAGAATTAAACAATATGAATAATTATTAGAAATAGAAAACAAGAAAAACTGGTGGAATGAAGATATGAATATTAAACAGTTATGTGATTATTTCAATAGAAGAGAGATTACTGTTAGAAGAGCAATTAAGAAAATGTGTGATTGTGGTTTTGAAAAATATAAGTTTTGGGGTAATAAAAAGGTAGTAATTTCTAAAGAAGTAGTAGAATGATTTTGCAAAAATATATTTAACAAGTATTTGGAGTTATTAGAAAAATATAAAATGAGTTATATATTGAAGCAAGTTATCCTTATGATAATTTTTTTATAAAAAGTGAAAAATATATTGACAATAAAACAAACGTTTGATATATTATTTTTAATAAAATTATATAAAAAGTGTTAATCTTTTTATATAAATATTTTATAATTATTTTGTTAAAAGATCTTTACAAATAAGAATAATATATATATAATAAAGCAAGAAAGGGTGCGTGATATGGAAAAAACAGTTTGTGAATTATTTGCAGGAGTAGGCGGATTTAGAGTACGGATTAGAAAAGTCTGATCCTAGTTGGAATACAGTATGGGCTAACCAATGGGAACCCGGAAGAAAGTCTCAATATGCATTTGATTGCTATGTAAATCATTTTGGAAGAGAAAATAAATATGTTAATGAAGATATTTCTATAATAGATAAAAATACTATACCAAATCATAATCTACTTGTAGGAGGATTTCCTTGCCAGGATTATTCTGTTGCTCATACAGGAGCAGAAGGAATTGAAGGAAAAAAAGGTGTATTGTGGTGGCAAATAAGAGATACTTTAGAAGCAAAGAAACCTAAGTTTGTTTTACTTGAAAATGTAGATAGACTATTGAAATCACCAGCGAAACAAAGAGGAAGAGATTTCGGAGTAATATTAGCATGCTTTAATGATTTGGAATACTCTGTTGAATGGAGAGTTATAAATGCAGCAGACTATGGTTTTGCACAAAGGAGAAGAAGAATTTTTATATTTGCATATAAGAATAATACTAATTATTATAATGATATTAAAAAAGAAAAATTAGAAAATATTATTCACAAAAATGGTTTTTTTATAAAGCAATTTAATATAGAAAATAAAATGAATGGTAAAGAGTATGATTTTAAATATACAGATATATATGATGTTTCAGAACATTTTAAATTAGATTTTAAAAATGCAGGGATAATGAAAAATGGAAAGATATATACAGAAGAAGTTATTCCAGTTGAAATAAAATCTATAACATTAAATCAAATTATACAAAAAGATGGTGTTGATGAAAAATATTTATTAACTGATGAGGATAATTTAAAAAAATGGACAATATTAAAAGGTGCTAAGGATATTATAAGAAAAAAAGGAACCCCACATGAATATCATTTTAGAGAGGGCGCTATCGCATTTCCTGATCCATTAGATAGATCAGCAAGAACGATGCTAACAAGTGAGGGGAGTTTGAACAGAAGTACACATGTAATCGAAGATCCAAAAAGTAAATGTTATCGAATATTAACTCCAGTAGAAACAGAAAGAATAAATGGTTTTCCAGATAATTGGACTGATACAGGAATGCCACATAATTTTAGATATTTTTGCATGGGGAATGCATTAGTAGTTGGTCTTATAGAAAAAATGGGAATGAGATTAAATGAAATATTTGAAAAAGAAGGAAATTAAATTCCTTCTTTTTTAAAAGTTAAATTTTCCTTTGAACAACTATAAGATATAAAACCTAAATCATTCCACATTCTATTTTCTACGGGATGACTAGAAATTATATATTTTCTTTCAACAACAGATTTTCCATTTTTTAATAAATCAGCAGAAAAGCTAGGTGCAACAATATATGCTTCTATCATTTCATAATTTCCATAAGCATAATTCTTTACTACCCAATCTACATATTTGCTTATTTGCTCTGCAACTTCTATAGTCGCTTCTTCGTTTTTATTTTCAATAATTAAATATTTAGAAATTATTTTTGTATTTGGTAAAAATCTATATCCAAAAACATCGATTTTATCCATATAATCAATTGGTTTGAAAGGTGATGCTTCAACTTGATGAGATATATAATCCCAGTTACCGAATACAGGATTTTTATTATTAGATAATTCTAAAACTACAGCTGATTCTAAGGCCATTTCATGCTTTATTATATTATCTGGTGTAGTTGCAAAATTAAGTATTGGTTTATAAGATAATAAATAGTCTCTATTTTTAAATTTTTCTTCATTTTTCTTTTGAAAATCTGAAGAAAAATCATAAATATTTGTGGTCTTTTGATTACGTAACAAAATAAATTCCTTTAGCGAATTATTTTCTTCATCATTTATTTTCGTAAATGATTTTTTCCAAAATGTTCTTAATGTTTTAAAAGTATCTGGCTTGTAAGAAAGAACATCATCCATATCGACAGGATTACAATAAAACGCTGGAGATGGTCTGAAAATACAAATCCAACGATTATTAATATTTAAATCAGAATCATTTAAAATCATTCTATTAAATATATCTTTATAATTTTCTTGAATTGGATTTGATGCTGATGGGTAATTAACAAATTTACAATCATTACCTATACAAATTAGTTCTCCAATACCATAGATTTTTCTGTTTGTGAAAAAATATATATTGTCTCCAGGTTTCATACTACAATAATCAGCAAATGTAGCTTCAAAGGGTATAAAATTTCTTGTGGTTTTAGTTATTGGACTCATATTTGTTGAATAGAAACCATTATATATACAATTTTTTAATATTTCTTGTGCATTATCTTTTCCCAATGAAAAAATATAACCTGCCATAATTATTCTCCTTCTATTTGTTGTTTTATATAACTTGCATTTAACCAAAAACATTTTTTGGTAGCTTGTTTACCATCAGGTGTTGGATAAGTGTCATTAGAGTTTTGACCATGTGGTCTTACATGTAGAATAGGACTTTCAGATATTTTAGGTAAATTGTTATATTCATTATTTTTTATTCTTTCAACAGTATTTTCCCATACTCTTTTTATTTCAGTATTCAAATCTTTTTCTGGTACATTCCAAAACATTGCTCTTTTAAATATTAATGTATTTTCATCTAAATATTGATATATCATAAATAAATACTTAGTAGTTGAAAAAGTTTCGTAAAGTTCAGAATCTAACCAATCTTCTTTTATTATTTCAGTATATTTAAAAGTAGGAAATGACATAGATTCTTTTGGCATGCCATCAGGTCTTAATCTAATAGCTTTTATCTTTATATTTGCCTTTTCAAATTCTTCAATTTTTTCATTTACTATTTCTAGCATCCCTTTAGCTAGCAAATATGTAAATGATTTATTAGTAACTTGATATGGAATGTTAAATTTATTTTTTAAAAATTCTATGTCTTGATTATAATAAGGTTCAAGTTTGCTAATAATATATTGCTCTAAGGTTTGTTCTTTTAAGATATTAGAATCCTTTATAACAGACTCATAGTTTTCCATTTTATTTACAATGTAATGGTTAAGAATATAAGACATATAAGAATTTTTTAGGCAGAAAGCTCTTTGCATAGCTTTTTCATGACTAAAAGGTTGATTTCTTAAAGAATTTGCATTAGCACCTTTAGTGCAAGCACCCAAGTAGTTTGTATCGCCTTCAGATATTTCTTCTGCCTTACCATTCTTTATTTTATCCATAATTGTTTTATAGTCATTTTTTATTATTTCTAAATCTTCTTCTGGAAATTGAAATAATTTAATGTAATTTATTGAATAATCTAATCGTTCTTTATTTGGTTCATATAAATAATAAATTAAAAGCATCAATGCACATTTTTCATATACATGGCTTTTAAAAAAATCATCTTCCTTATAGTCTTTCATGTAATTAATAATTGTAAGTACAAGTCTTTCTTTTGCTCTTAAATTACCATTAGATTTTATAGTATATGGGGTAACTTTCAATTCAACACCAGCCTCATTAAAATCAGCTTCAGAATTACTATTGATATCATAGAAAAAGAAATGCTTTTCTATTAATTGACCTAAAGATCCTTTTGACCTGGGATTATTATAATATTCAAATAGTATAGCTCTATCTTCATCTGTAATATTAGGGTCTTTCAATAACACATCTCTAAATGTTTTTTTCTTTAGGTTAAGTGCATATTGAGCTATTGATTCTTTTGAACTTTTTATATAAGGTAAATTATCCATAAAATTCTCCTTCAAACATATTATACAGGAAATTGTAGAAATGGGCAAGAATATGTGGAAAAATTGAAAAAAATATGATATAGTAATTATATTAATGATGAAAATGAATGAAAATATATAATGATTTTAAGGTATAAAGGTAGTAATTTTATAAAACAAATGAAAAGTAAAATAATAAAGTGATTTAATTACAGATTTATTTTGCTTTTTTGATAATAATTTACAAGTTTCGACAAAATTTGCAGTAATGGAGTAATATAATTAAAAATAATATATTCGATAAGAAGGTGATTAAGTGGGTTCTTCAACAAGAAATAGTTATGATAGATCAAAAAAAATTATACAGCAAGGAATAGAAGAAGGAAAAATAAATGAACAAGGAGCAGGACTAGGAGAGTTATTAGCAAAGTTACTCTTTCCAAAAAAAGGGCCATCTAAGGTTAAAACAACATTAAATGACAATTTGCATTCAACTGAATGTACTAATAGTATAAAAAATATAATTAGAATTTCAAAAGCTGTAAAAACTGGAACACTTTCTTCGATAGGACTTGGTGGAATATCGGGTTATTCTAGCATAGAAATAAAAGAAAAAGTATGTGACTTCTTAGGAATATCTAATAATGAATTATTAAAAACATCCTTAAAAGAAACTTTAGATAGCAATAATATATTTGATAAAGCATTCAATATATTAAATTTTATAGCAAATTATGTAAAAAATATAATTTCTAATGTATATAAGCAATTTACATATGAGGATACACTTAATCAATTAGAAGACTTTAATAGTAATGAGTATTCTGATAGTATAGATAATTATATGGAGGAAAAAGTTATACCAATAATTCAGGTTGAATTTAATGAAATTGCATTTGCAGATGAGATACTGGAGGAAGAAGAAACATTTTCTTACAAGGTAAATAATGCTTTTTCTAATATAATTAAAAAATTACGTGGAGATTTGGAATATGAATAAGATTAATTTTAAAAATAAAAATCCATATTTATTGCATTATAATGATAAAAATTTGCTAGATATTAATGAATATGATAATGCTATAATATTAGATTTTTTTGACCTAATTGCATATATTTGTTATACAGATTTTTTTACTATAAGGGATGAAGATGTTAATAATAAAAAAAGATTAAGTGTTATAGTTCCTGTAAATAACATAGAAACATTTAATAACATAAGAAAAGACATAGAAATTTTATTGACATATATGACAAATGGAGAAAAATGGGATATTAATTTTGAGAAACAAAAAGAAAAGAAAAAAATAGAAAGAGAACAAAAGAGTATTTATAATAATATAAAATATAATTCTATTTGCGTTTTGTCAGGTGGCTTGGATTCTATGGCAGGTAGTGTAGTAGAAAAAAGAAATAATACTATATTTGTTACTTTTGAAACTAATCCAATAGAAGTAAGTAATTCTAACGATATATATGAAAAATTAATTAAGAATGATAATAATAAGCATGTAATAATAAGAAAATTAAATTTGGCTGAAAAGGAACATTATACAGAAAGAACTAGATCATTAATATTTATTGCTAGCAGTTTAATTTATGCTGATTATTATAATATTGATAAAATAAAAATATATGAAAATGGAATTATGTCTTTAAATCCAAAATTCAATTTTAGTAGAAGAGTAACAAAAACAACAAATCAAAAAACTTTATTCTTGATAAATGAAATTTTAAAAAAACTAGGAATAAATGTTGAAGTAATTAATCCGTTTAAATATAAAACAAAAGCAGATATTATAAATATACTTCCTGAAGAATATAATCAACATATAATAAAAAATACAAGAACTTGTTCTAAGAATCCTGGAATCAGACACTTTAGAAATAAGAAAAAAGGTAATTTCCATTGTGGAATGTGTATTGCTTGTATATTAAGACAAATAGGTATGATTAGCAACCATAGAGAAGATTGCGAATATTTATTACCAGAAAGTTTAGCTGATTTTAAAGATATCGAACAATACGAAAAAATAATATCAAAAGAAAAAGATTCATGTAAAGACCAAAAAGCATCTTTATACAAGTTTAATGAAAAAAAATCATTGTTAGAATATTATAAATTATTTTATAAAAATATAAAAAAAGGTACTATATATAATTATTTGGATATGAAAGAAGAGTATTATAAAGATATAGATTGGCAGAATAAAATAGAAGAAATGTTAGAAAAATTTACTTTAGAATTAGAAGAATATTTTAAACAAATTAGAAGAAGGAATAAAAATGAAGGAAGTAATAATTGATAGAGAAAACTATTATAAAGATGATTATGAAGGATTTGCTATTTTTTTAATAACAAGAGCATACAACGATTTACAAATGAATACAGCTTTATTTAATAATGTAAAAGGTAAAGCTAGTGATGAAGCACAAATATATTTTTTTAAATTGTTAACTTCACATTTAAAAGAAACACTTAAAGTGTTAGGAACTATAAAAAGGTCTAGTAGATTTGAAGGTATAATGCAAAAATGGGAAAGAAATGAATTAATAAAGAAAATATTATTGGATATAGCAGATGAATTAGAAAAACCAAAAAATAGACCTAATAGTATCAATGCAAAATATTTAAATTTTAGAAATGAAGTATTTCATTATTGCATTGAGGAAAAAGACTTTGAAGAATATAAATCTATTCAAAAACAATTAAAAGTAAAAGGTATAAATGTCTTACTTAGCAAAGATGAAAAAGGAAAATATAAACATGAATTAGGTGTGGATATACAAATTTCTCAGAGTATTTTTAATGAACAGTCAATAGAAGAAGTAGATAAGCTGAGAAGAAAAATTCAAACACTTTTAAGAGAGATATTAAATGATTATTCAAGAGAAAAACCCTAATAGGCTTTTTCTATAAATAAAAACTTCCACTAATCAACTGTACTCCAGCACAAAATTCATTCCTATAATACTTCTCATTCCAATAAGAAACATAATCCATAAAATTCTCATCAAGCTGTTCCAATTGTTTCTTAAGATACTTTTTATTCTGTTCGAGGACATTCTTTAAAATTCTCTCAGAAATTTCATCAAAACAAATCCAATGCTTTTTATCTTCTGCACAAGTTAAAGCACCAATTTCATCCTCTCTAAAATCTAACTAATCTTTCAAAATATCATCATTAACTTCTCTTAAATTACTCATCAAATAATCTCCATAAAAATAGCCATTATAAGAGCTAAATTTCTAAGAACAGATGCACTACATTATTTGGAAAAATTTGGGAAACAAACTCTCAAAAATCAACCTAAGAAGACACAAATGTTCTGTAAGACAAAATACACTAAGGTATATAAATACCAGCTAAAAACCTAATTATCACTGAATTACAAAAATCGGTCAAACTTGCCTCATAACCCGAAGGTCATAAATCTAAACTTAACTCCTACAACTACATAACAATCTAGTCCAAAAGCTAGATTGTTTATAGCTAAAAACCAACTTCTCCACCACATACTTTTTCACCATTTATGCAAACCTAACATAATATATAGCAAAACAAAATTAAATAGTTATCATAGTAGCGATATAGTCAAGTCCAAAATTATAATGATTAAATTTTGCTAAGCAGTTAATACAATAGCGATATAGTCAAGCACAAAATTGCTATAACTAAATTTTGTTAAACAATTAATACAACGGTGAAATATAGCCAAGAGTAAAATTTTGGCTAACAAAAAATTGCATAAAACGAAAGGTGGAGAAAAAATGTTAAAGTACATAATACATGGTGGAAACAGGCTAGAAGGAGAAGTAGAGGTTTCAGGTTCAAAAAACGCATCATTGCCAATAATTGCAGCGACCATATTAAATCAAGGAAAAACTACTTTATATAATGTGCCAGAAATTCATGATACGAAAATGATGTTTGAGATATTGAAGGAACTAGGAGGAAATGTAACAAAAAAAGTTTCAAAAAGTAAGGGGAAAACGATTAAGAAATATATAATTGATACAAGCAAAATTAATAAATATAAAATATCTGAAAAATTGATGTGTCAGATGCGTTCATCAGTAATTTTTGTAGGAGCATTGCTTGGTAGATATGGAAAAGCGGTGTTTTCTTATCCAGGGGGTTGCGAGAATTGGTGGATACATCGGACAAGTTTAAAATAAATGAGTGGATTAGGGAAGTAATGTAAAATCTTTTCAACAATATATTTATAATTTTTTGGATTTAGTTCTAGTTTTCGACAAACTTTGCAAAGTACATATGATAAGATTATGTAAAATAGTTACAAACAAAAACTTATAATAAAGAAATAAAATTATTATTTGATAAATAAAGGAGTATTGATGGAATTAGAAATAAACAAAGATAACAAAAAAGAAAACCATGAAATAAAAGAATTTGCAAATATGTTAGAAAATGAAGTAGAGAGAAACAGATTTGATAGTGAAAATTTTATTAACCAATTAGGAGTTAAATTTAACATACCAAAAGAAGATTTAAAAGAAGTACAGAATAAGATAGATGACTTCTTAAAAGATGTAGATTCAAATGTTGGAGAAGTAATGTACATCACTTATGATAAAGAAAAAGATAAATTTTACGAAAAACTTTATTTTGATAAAAAAATCAAACTAATAGAACTATTTGATGAAGAAGCAAAAAGTCGTGGGGTAGGAAGGTTTTATATAAGTTTAAATAATAAGCGCCATAATGATAATGTACTTTACAGAGATGCAAATTTTATAAAAACTGATATAAAAAATGCAATAAAGAGTCAATTAAAGAAGGGTACGACTATAAAAAATATAGATTTTTCACATTTGAAAGAAAAATACCAAGATAAAGAATATATCAAAAAAATATATCAAAAATGTTATAGCTGAGAAAAAATAATAAGAGATAGAACTTGAATATAGTGTTATTTGATGATAAAATTTTTGTATAAAAATGAATAATTTTGACATCAAAAATAAAGGAGAAAATATTATGAAAGGGATACTAACATTAGAAGATGTAAAAAAAGACAATAATTTTAGAAATAAGTTTAAATCTATTACACTATATGGTGGAGAATGTACTTTATTAAATAAAGAAAAAATCAGAGTTAAGGAAGGAAAACCAAAATATAAAAGAGATGAAAGAAGTAATAGAAGTGGAGCAGCCATTGCTAAAATTACCCCTAATACTCTTGCGATTTATACAAGTGAAAACATCGATTACCCAGAACCTAGAGGTTGGTCTAAAAAAATAGATGAAGCTAAAGTGTATGATAAAACAGAGGAAACAATGGTAAAAGTATTCCAAAAATGTCATATAATTGCATATAGTTTGTCAGCTAAAAATACTGTTAAGGATAACATGTTTATAGGTACCAAACATTTAAATAAAGAGTCGATGAGAAAGATTGAAATTGAAATATATAATGATGTAAAACAAAATAAAAGAAAGTATTTATATAGAGTTACACCTATATACAAATCAAAAGAAGATGTAGTGCCATTAGGAATATTAATTGAAGCTAAAACAATTGACGATGGTGAAAGGAAACAATATTGTGAATTTTGTTACAACATACAAAAAGGTGCAAAAATTAATTATTATGATGGAGGTTTTAAACCAATAGAAAAGGTATATGAAACTAGAAAAATAGAAAAAGACGAGACAAAGGAAGAAAACAAAGAGAATGAAAGTAATAAATATAGAAAATATGATATTGAAATAGAAACGAAAACATTTCATTTATCAAGTAAAAAGTGTGAGGATGTAATAAGAATAATTAAGTCAAATCCTGAGAAGATTCAAGAAACAAAAGCATGTAAAGAGGATATTATAAAACATGAAAAAGAGGGCTTTAAATTATGTAAAAAATGTGTGAAGTAAGATTATAAGATAAAAAATGATATGATATTATAAAAAATTAATTGAAAAAGATTAGAGTTAAACTAAAAAATTATAAAATAAAAGGAGACGTCAAAGTGACACCTCGATATTTTAAGAGACATCCCGTAAAAAGCTACGCTTTTTAGCAGTTGATGGGATTGAGTGGACTCCCTCTTCCTGCAAATTTCTTTTAAAAAAGAAATTTGATTAGAATACAGCAATTTCACAGGCGAGAAAACGAAGAAATAAAATTAAAAAATTACAGAAACATACTTGACAATAATTATTAACAGAGTTAACATCACACACCAAATAGGAGGTGAGATGATGTTGAATAAAGGAACAAAAGAAGAACTAAATATTCTAAATATCATATTTAATGCAAGAGAAGATGACATTGCAACTATGACAATGAAAGATAAAGAAAATTTAAAACAAGTAAAAGAAAAGTGGAAAACAAAAGAAAACAATTTTAAAGAAATAATCAGTAATGAATTTGGAAATAAAATAGTAAAAGATAAAATTATATCTTCTTTTTATGAATGTTTGGAAGTTAATAATGAAATGAATTCTTACTTTAATCAGAAATATTATGAGAGTGGATTTACAGATGCAGTAAAGTTGTTTTTTAATTTGTGAATTTAATAAGAGAGATTTTGGTCATGATTATAGGTAGATTAATTTTCAATTTGTTTTACTATATGAAGATATAGTTCCATTAGAATTTAAGAGTATTTTTTAGAAAACGGCTATTGTTGATAGTCGTTTTGTTATTTATTTGGGACATAGCAATTATATAATATTTGAAAAGACATACTAAAATACAATAGTTTTCATAATAGAACGTAAATTTTTTAATGAATCTAAATAATAGAACAATCAATATCTGGAAATTACTGGAATATTTACTAAAAATATGATATAATTCTACAGTAAAATAAAGTGAAATTATGATTAATATAGATAAAATTAAAGTATTAGGAGGACAAAAATGAGTAAGAACAATACAAAATCTAATAAAATGTTAAAAGTAATTTATTATGATGAAAATGCAGCAATTGATTATGTTACAATAATGAATGAAGGAAATATAACTGTTGAAGAAATTAATAAAGCAATTAGTGGGACTAATGTAGAAGCTGAAATTGAAGGAAAAGCTTCAGTTAAAACATCCTTATTAAAAATGCTTAATCTTTCTTTAGGAGTAAAAGCAGGGGCATCTGGACATCAGTCGAATGAAAAAATAGTTAATTCAACTGTAACTACTAATATAATGACAGAATTTATAAAACTGGCTGATTTAGACTTAAATATAGAAAAGTTGATGGGATTAAGATTGCGTATTGATGAAAATACTTTAACATATTTAAAAAGTGTTTTTCCCTATTTATCTTTATTAAAAGATCCTGAAAAAATTGATGAGCTAAAAGAAATTAATATTGAAAAAGTAGATGAGGTTATTTTATCAACAAAAGGATACTTTGAATTTTTAGCATATAAGAGTAATATAGAAAATTCAGTATTAAGATTTAATGTTGATTGCTTCAGAAATAATTATAAATTTGGGGATTTATTAAAAATGGATTTATGCTACTATGGAATTAAAGTAGGTACAACTAAAAAAGAAGAATTAAAAGTAGAAAATGAAATAAATACTGCAAAGAAGGTATTAACAGAAGAAGATTTAAGTATTAATGTACAAAATTCAGATAACGAATTGCCAATATATGATATAATAATTGCAGGAGTGAAAAATGATTGTGAATAAAAATATAATAATTTATACGGGTCCTATAAAAGCATTTAATGAATTTACAATGAAGTTTTTGGAAAAAGACAAGAATAATTATAATTTAACCAAATTAGTTAACTTAAGTGAGAGTGAGAGAAATACTTTATTAGTAAAAATTCCTGGACAAGAAAATAAAAAAGAAATTAATAAAGAAGAAAAAATAATTGACTTATTAACAGTTTCTTGCAATGAATATTCAGGTGTTACAGAAGCTGTAACAAGTAATTTTGTGAATTATATTTCAAAATATAATATTAGTAAATTAATTATACAAAATCCACCAACTGAAATTATTAATGACTTAAAAAAACAATTTGATGAAAAGAATATTTGTGAATATAATCATGATTATGGAAAAATTGATAATCAACTAATTGTAAATTTTAAAAGGGATTGTAATTCTATAATTTTAGGACAAGAAGAAGCTTTAGAAAAAGTAATACAAGCATTAATAATTCAACAAAAATTAAATAAGGAAGATAAGCCAATTGTAATTATGTTATATGGACCATCAGGGGTAGGTAAAACAGAAACTGGCAGATTATTAGCTAAATTATTGGGAGAAGAAATGTTTTACAGTCAATTTTCTATGTTTCAAAATGAAGGGCGCTTAAATTATTTATATGGAAATAAGATTCAAGAGCCTTCTTTTGCAAAAGATTTATTAAAAAGAACATCAAATATAATATTTTTAGATGAATTTGATAAAGCTAATAGATTCGTTTATTCTGCGCTATACCAAATGTTTGACACAGGTGAATTTGAAGATAATAATTTTCATGTTAATTTGAAAAATACACTTATAATTTGTACATCAAATTATAAAAATCAGAAAAAAATATATGAGCATCTTGGAGAACCAATGTTTTTTAGAATAAATTGTTTTATTAAGTATCAGCAATTAAGCAAACAGGTAAAGGAAAAGCTAGTAGAAAAATATTATAATAATTTAGTAGAAAAACTTAATTCTGATGAAAAGCAAATAATTAAAGAGGCTAAAATTAAGGAAAAATATATAAAAGTATCTAATGAACTAGATAATGCTAGACAAATTGAAAATTTTATTAGAAATGATATAGCTAAAGTATTAGTTAAATATTTAAAATAAAGTTGAAGCAGATTTTATGCTTTAATTTTATTTATTGTATAAGTACTACCGGCACATCCAGAAGCTTATATACAAGTAAAATACCTCCGGATGATGCCGGAGTATATTTATTAGACAAAAAATCAAATGCAGAAATTATGACAAATTTTGCATTTGATTTATGTTATTATAGATTAGTAGTCAATTCATATTTCCAGTTGTCTATTATGCTATCAAAAGCAGATAACCATTCATCGCAACTTGAAGCAGAGATACTTTTATTATATAAGTTTTCTAAAAGATTTTTAAAATCAGTATGTTTTACTCTGTAGTTTTTATTATTAAGTTCTAAAACAATTCCTAAAATAGAATTATATTGAGAGATTGAAAAAGGAATGATTTTTTGTTTTGAACCTTCATATTCATACTTTACACTCATCCAAAAAGTATTTGCAGTATCTCTATGTAATAATGGAGCAATAAATAAACAATAATTATCTTTTGAACTCTTATTTTCAAAATCTCTAAAGTGTCGCATTACAGGTTGTCCTTCATTAAACCATTGATCTCTACTTTTTAATAAGGTAACTTCACAAATCATATTAAAGGTTTCATAGTAACATTCAATATCAGGTACATTACCTTTTGCAGTAAAAGTAGGCAAGTTATCATCACCTAAAGTATAGTTTGGATGAATCTCTTTTGCATCATCTAGAGCCATTAAAGATAATGCCGAATATTGCTCTAAAAGTAGAGGGCCTTGACCAGATGTATCTCTACGTCGAGTAGCTAAAGCATTTAATTTTTCAATATAGGAGTTAAGATTTTTGAGATTACGTTCTTCTAAAATAGATAAATCATATTTTAAAATATTAATTTTTTCTCTTAATTTAGAAATTTCAATGTTAGCTTCATTAGCATTACTAAAAGTCATGTAAGTAAAAGTATATGAATGTAATGATTGATTTACATATTGGTTTTTAATAAGGTCTTGCAAATGCTTAGCTTGAGAAATTAAATTTTTATATATTTGATTTAATGTTTCAATATTTTCCCAAGGCAATGCTGGTAAAGAAATATCTCCAAGATAGTTAATATATTCATCGGCATTATTAAAATGTAATGAAGCACCAGTGAAATTTTTTAATATAGAATTAATTTCAACAATTCTTGAAGGTGATAAATCAGTATAATAACCATTTCCTCTATAATATACTAATCCAGTTTGTCTAAAATATCTTCTTATAGAATCTCCATAATCATATAGATTGTTTATCCATGTATCTATTGTTGCAGTATCATTTTGATCAACATTAAAGAAATCTATAACAAGTTGTTTAGAAAAGTTATCAATAAAATCCTTCTTTTCTGGTTTTGAGAGTGATTCGGTTTTTTTTCTGAAATCTATAATTTTACATACTACATCATCAATATCTCTGTAATTTGTTAGTGTAGGAATAAAAAAAGCAAATTCTTCATAAGAAAGTCCTTTTGCCTTCATATTATTTTCATAACAATAAATATTGACTTTATTTATAACATGTAATGTTGCAATAAAAGGAATAATATCAAAATTTGAAAAACCACGTTCTATAGGATTATTTAATTGCCATTTTAAAAAATATTTAAACATAATATTTTCAAAGTCAACAGAGTCAGAAAGCATATTTTTCCCTAAATCAAATATTTTAACAGAAGAATTCTGCTTAGCTTTAGCAAGTCCCATTTTATTTAAGTTACCTATTGCAGTTCTCCCTCTCATTGCATATATCTTTTCTTGATTATCATCATATTCTCTATTTTTATAATGAACTTGACTTAGTAAATATTCTAATTCCTCATCTGTAATATCGCCTTGTCTTTTAAACAATTGTTGCAATTTTTCTGGTAAACCTTCAGGTTTATAATTTTTAGTTTGAATTAAACGTTTAAAAAATGCAGACTGAACATCTTCATTAAATTCAATTCCTTCAAATTCATTAAGCACCCTAAGAAAAGGAATATTTCTCTTTGGATTTCGGATAGTAGTGCTTATACTCCAACATTTTGGCATAATAACCCTCCTAACTTTTTAACTTATAAGTATTTTATAATTTTTTGTAAAAAAAATCAATATTTTAAGGAAAATGATTGACTATTTTTATACTTATTTATATAATAAAAAAAGTGATGCATTAGATGCGTAGAAAGGAAATATAAATGAAAAAATTGAGTATTAATAATCGTAGATATTTGGGTAGTAAATATAAATTATTAGATTTTATAAATGAAATAATAGAAAAAAATTGTGGAGAATTTAAATCTATTTTCGATGTTTTTGGAGGCACAGGGGTAGTATCAAATTATTTTTATGAAAAAGGTAAAAAAATATATATAAATGATATGTTAAAATCAAACTATTGTGTATATAGAGCTTTTTTAGGAAACGAAAAGTTTAGTGAAAAGAAGATTGAAAAAATTATTAGAGAATATAATAATATAAACAATGTTAAAGATAACTATTTCTCAAAAACATATAAGAATACATATTTTAGTGAAAATGACTGTAAAATAATTGGTTATATAAGAGAAGATATAGAAAATAAATATAAAGGCAAAAAAATTAACGAAAGAGAAAAATATATTCTAATTACTAGTTTGTTGTACTCTATGGATAAAATTGCTAATACAGTTGGACATTATGATGCATATAGAAAAAAACAGATATTACAAGATAAATTTGAAATGTTTGTTTTAGATATTAATAAAAAACAAAATATAGAGAATGAAATATATAATATGGACTCAAATGAGTTAATAAAAAATATAAAAGCAGACATAGCATACATAGATCCACCATATAACTCAAGGCAATATGGAGATGCATATCATCTTTTAGAAAATGTTGCAGAATGGAAAAAACCTAAGGTATATGGTATAGCAAAAAAAATGGATAGAAGCAATATAAAAAGTAATTATTGTACTAATAAGGCTTCAAGTTCTTTCAAAGATTTAATTGAGCATTGTAATTGCAAGTATATTATTGTTTCATATAACAATATGGGACAAAAGGGAAATGCTAGATCTCAAGCTAAAATATCTGATATAGAAATACTAGAGATATTAAACCAAAAAGGGAAAGTAAAGGTGTTTGAGAAAGATTTTAATTTTTTTACAACTGGAAAAACAAATATTGAAAATCATAAAGAAAGACTATTTTTATGTAAGGTTTGCAATCAAGAAAGCGAAGAACCTTCTTACAAATTAAATATTAATCAAGAATTTGTAAAATCTCCATTAAATTATGTTGGTGGTAAATATAAATTATTAGAACAATTAACTAAAAGATTTCCTATAGAAATAAATACATTTGTTGACTATTTTTGTGGTGGAGGAAATGTAGGGGTTAATATGAACGCTAATAAGATAATTGCAGTAGATAAGGAAAAATATTTAATTAACGTTTTAAATTTATTTAAAAAATATTCATATACCAAGATTATTGATAAATTAGATGATATTATCTTACAGTATAATCTTAGCAATTCATATATAAATGGATATAAATATTATAAATGTAATAGTTCTTCAGGATTAGGAAGTTACAATAAAGATAAATATTTAAAATTAAGAGAAGACTATAATAAAATGAAAGAAGATTCAGATGAAAAAACATTTAAGTTTATAATATTAATTATATATGGATTTAATCATCAAATTAGATTTAATAGTGCTGGAGAATTTAATATGCCAGTTGGAAAAAGAGATTTTAATGGTTCTATTAGAAAAAATTTATTAACATTTTGTGAAAAATTAAGAAATAAAAATGTAGAATTTATTAATGAGGACTTTAAAAAATTCAAAATAGATAATTTGACATCAGAAGATTTTTGCTATTTTGATCCACCGTATTTTTTAGGGGATGCAAGTTACAATGAGAATAATAATTGGACGGAAAAAGACGAGAGAGATTTATTAAAATATATAGATAAGTTAAATGAAAAGAATATAAAATTTGCTCTTTCAAATGTGACACAGCATAGAGGAGAAAAAAATAATTTACTGATAGACTGGGCAATAGAAAATAAATACAATATAAATTATTTAAACTATAACTATAATAATTCAAATTATCATTCAAAAAGCAAATTTAATGTGACAGAAGAGGTATTGATTACTAATTATAGTATATAAAAACGAAAGCATGAGGTAATATTATGAAAGTAAAATATTTAATTTGTGGGTATATAATTGAAACAAAAAGTTTACATGATTTAGTATAATGTAAATGTGAATCATGTTATATTAATGCTAAAAATTATTATTACACATATAGGTTCAAAAGATTTTAACAAAATAGTTAAAATTTTAGATAACTGAACCGAAAATCAATACAGTAACTACGATAAAAACAAAAGAAAAGCAAGATAATAGTAATAGATATACAATTTAATTTGCTTTTTTTGGGTAAAGAATAATAAGTTTCGAAAATTTGACTTGGAGGAAAATATTAAATGAATAATAAGGAAGAATGTTATAAAAAAATAATGAAATTTATGGAAAGTAGTGACAAATGTATACTAGTTAAAGGAACTAATCAATACAAAAAACATAAATTGGTAATGTCTTTTATTAATAAAAATTACAAAAACGAAAAAATTCTGTTCAGAATTAATGGAATGGATAACATTTTAAAAAGTAGTTTTTTAGGCTGGACAAGAATCAAGAAAAAAGTTAGAAGTGGAGAAAATATAAAAATTGGAAATAATTATTACCAATTTGATAGTATAATTACTTCTAATACATGGCCCAGTACAGATAGAAAATTTAAATTTGCATTGGTGTATCCAATTGATCCAATTATAAGAAATAAAAAATATGATGTATTAGAAAATTTGTTTATTGATAAAGAAATAGAAAAAATATTTTTAATATCGTGGACTGATAAACAAAAATATGATTATAAAGGACTTAAAAGTTATATTGATTCGATTACTATTTATGATGCAGAAGAGGAGAATGCTGAATATCATAAAAAAGTTGTAAGAATACAAGAAAAATAGTGCTTAGAATGGAGACAATAAAATGAACAAAAAATTAAATCAAATTGAAAGAATTATTGTTGCAACAATGTATATTATAATTATGGTAATATTATTCAAATTAATGGGAAAAAACATAGGGAAGGTGTTAAGTTTTAGTGAAGATTCAAGTATATGGTTTTATTCAGGAGCTTTATTAATAGTGTTGGGAAATTATTTAACAGAACCCTTTTTCTCAAAACCAACTGACACAATTGCTAATTCTATTTCGGTAATACTAGCAGTATTAGCAATTAATAATAAAGAAAGTCTTGTAGGATATATGATTATACTAATTTATGCAATAATAATGTTGGTATTGAGTGTAGTATTAATTGCAATTAAAGACAAACATAATAAAATAAAAGACATATTATTTTTTATAGTGCAAAGATTTGGAAATGCAAAAGTGTTGTTTTCAAGTATTTATTTATCAGCTGCATATTCATATTTTGCAAAAAGTGAATTAATGAAATATTTTATTATATCACTTGTGATTTGGATATGTTTAGTATTCTTTGATGTTATTGGGATAATTGTAAGTAATGTAAAGCAATTATTAAAAATTGTTACTAATAAAAAAGATAATAGTATTATAGGTCGAGGGATATCATCAAAGGATATAGGTATGTACGATATAAAAGTATTTGATAATAAAATTAGAAGATATATTAATCAATTAGTAAGTATATATATTGGAAATAACAATTTTTATATTGGAATAGTTATAAATCAAGAGTTTACAATTGAAAAGAAGTTATTAGAGGTAAAAATATTGCAAGCCAATGAAAGAAATATAATTGCAACTTCAAATGATTTAGGTTATTTGAATGTAAACAGAAATGTTTTTAATGAAGAGAATGATACTAGATTAATAGATATAGGAAATGTGTCAAGCATATTGAGAGAAAAAATTAAGCAAAATGAATTATATAAGTGCAAAAATAATTTAATAGGATATGTTAGTAATGAATCTAATATAAACGTCATTAAGTTCAAGATTATAAATGAGAATAAGAATAAAATAAAGGAAGGAGTAGTAGTACAAACTTATATTCACGGAAAGAAAACTTTATATCAAGTTGTGGATGGTATTACGAAATCAGATGATGTTGAACATAGTGACGTTTCCTATAAGATAGGAATAGCTAGAAAATTAGGACAATATGACTATGAAGATAAAGAATTGAAAACAGTTAATTGGGTGCCAGACACATTTGAACCAATATATATTTGTGATTATACAGAAATGGATGAAAAACAAATGTCAAAAGAATGTATAGGAAGGCTACCTAATACAGATATGGGAATCCCTATGCTAGATGTTAATTCACTTGTTACTCATAACACAGCGATACTTGGAATTCTAGGAATAGGAAAATCTTGTCTAGCATATGAAATCATAAAAAAAGTTACGAATCAGAACATAAAAACTATATGTATAGATATTACTAATCAATATTGTTCTGAAAAAGGACTATATTACTATTTGGATAAAAATGAAATCCAAAATCAAATTAATGAAAGATATCTAAAGAAATTAAATTCTAATGCAGACAAAACTGGAGACCAAAACAGACCATCAGAATGGGGAAATGAGGATATGTATATAAAATGTATGAATACTACTTTGAGAGAGTTTATTAGTAGTGACAAGAAAATATTAGTAATTAATCCAGATTTACATGTGGTAAAGAAACCATTAACAACATTTAGAATATCGGAACTAGTTGAAATGACTTTAGTTGAAAAAGTTAGGATAATTTCAGAAGAATTATTAAAGATAGCTATGACTGAGGGAATGTCGGATGTTGCTAAATATTTAATTGTATATGAAGAAGCACATTCTCTTATACCAGAGTGGAATTCAGCTTCTAATACTGGTGATCAGGTCGCAAGTAATGGAACTGCAAAAGTAATAATGCAAGGAAGAAAATATGGGCTAGGATGTTTAACTATTACTCAACGAACTGCTAACATAAGCAAAAGTATATTAAACCAATGCAATACAATTTTTGCATTAAGAATATTTGATGATACAGGTAAGAATTTCCTAGAAAACTATATTGGAATGGACTATGCTAATGTGTTGCCAACATTAAAAGAAAGGCATGCTGTTGTTGTTGGAAAAGCATTAAAGTTGAAACAACCTGTTATCTTACAATTGAATGATAAGAAAAATTTAAAAGAAAAATAATAGTTTTTTAGTGTTAACATGGATTGTATTAAATAAAAATACTTACAATGATGTATTGTAGGTATTTTTATTTATATTAAAGACTCGAAAACTTAGTTCTCTTGTGAATAAAGCCAAAATATGCTTGACAATCATATTTAACAGAGTTAACATCACACACAAAGTAGATAGCTATAGTCTTTTCAACAATAGGAAGTATTTTTTTAAAAGGGAGCACACAATAATAATTGCTTAATTAATATAAAAACTTTAAAAAAATATTGAAAAGTTTCAACATTTTCTCAATCTAAAAGAATGTATCTGATATAAGGCATAGATTATAGTTCTTATACAAAACTGGAAGATGAACAATCTCAAAAATAGTAAGATAAATTAAAAATGAGATTGTTTAGTTCATAAGTATAAGGACAAGAAGTTGGAGAATATGCTTTATTGAAGGTAGGTGAAAATGCTGGAGAAAAAAAGCATAGGTAAATCTAATAAAAAAGGAAAGTTACCATTTGCAATTTTTGTATCAACAAAAGAGTATACAACAAATCGATGTAACGGAGAAATAATAACAATCTATATGCAAATATTTGCAAGCATTATAGGAGACAGAATTCAAAACAAATTAAGAAACGAAAAATAGTTTTTTGAATTTTGCAAAGAGGCAAACAAGAAAAAGGTAAAATTATACAAACTATCAGAAAAAAGCAAGGTAATAAAAATATATAATCAAACCATCAACTAAAAAATACAATAATAAAAAAAGGAGGAACATTAAACTATGAAAGAACCAAACGAACAAAAAAGAGTAATCATTTATTGTAGGGAGAGCCGAGATGATTATGGAGAAAATTATGAGAGAATTGAAACTCAAAGAGATTTGCTAGTAAAATATTGTAAAGCACATGGATACACAAATATCATTGATATTATAATGGATGATGATAAAAGTGGAACAGATTTTTCTAGATTTGAGCAAATAAAGAGGCAAGCAAAAAATGGAGAGATAGACGTTATAGTTTTTAAAAATTCTGCAAGACTTGGAAGAAATCAAAAAGAGGCATTGCAATTAGTTGATTATTTAGAAGAACAGGGAGTAGAAATTATATTTGAAGATGAAAAGTATGATGAGGAAATGTTTGGGCTGTATGCTTGGTTTAATGAGAGAAGGGCAAGAGATGACAGTAAAAATATTAGGAGGAATCTAAGACATAAAATTGAAGAAGGTCAGTTAATTGTAAAACCAATTTATGGCTATGAAAAACAAGATAAAAAGTTGGTTATCAATCCAGATACTGCACCCATCGTGCAAAAAATATTTGATTTATATTTGCAAGGTTGGGGTTATAACAGAATAGCATCATATTTAAATAATGAAAAGATACCAACTCCATCTCAAGAAAGAAATTATACTAATACAAAGCAGTCAGATAATTGGAATACGCAACATATTTGGAGGATTTTGAAGGATAGAAGGTATGTTGGAGATTATGTTGGTGGACATACAGAAAAGGTTAGTTTTAAGTCAAAGAAAACTGTAGTTAAACCACAAGAGGAATGGACTATAATAAAAAATAATCATGAACCTATTATAGAAAGAGAAATTTTTGAAAAAGTGCAATTGTTAAGAGCAAAAAAAGGTTATAAAACAGGATTTAAAAGAGTTGAATCAGAGAATAATAAATATTCAGGATTAATTAAATGTGGAAGATGTGGAAGTTATATGTATAAAAAGAAAGGCAGTACAGCACATAGACACAGACCAGATAGTTATTTGTGTGGGAAATATTATAAAGAAGGAAAGATAAAAAATGAAATAAGACAAAATTATGGTTGTAAATCACATAGAGTGAGAGTAGAGTATTTAGATCGTATAATTAATTCTTATATAAGTAATTTAATTGATAATGATGAGTTTAGAAGTTATGCAGTTAATAATGTAGATGCTATTTCTAATAATGTAAAATGCCTAAGTAACAACATACAAAAAGCTAAAAACGATTTGAATAAATATGAAAGACAATATAAACAGGTTTATGAAGATAAACTGAATGGGATAATTCCAGAGTTTGTTTATTTGGATAAAGTTAAAAGCCTAGAAAAAAACATAGAAAATACAAAATATCTAATAAAAGATTATCAAAGTAATTTGAATCAAGCATACAAAAAAAATGACAAAGAAAAAATGGTCTATCAAGAAATTGAAGATATAGTTTCACATGGGTTAACTAAAGAAGAATTAGCAAAGGTCTTTGATAAAATAGTTGTATATGATAAAGGAGAAATAGGGCAAGAGGAGAAAGAAAAGTATAATTTAAAAGACAAGATATATCAAGAAATTCTACAAGAAGGTGGAATTATTATTTGTTTAAAATTTATGTACCCACACATTTTTTCATCCAGGAGGATGTGACATTGGAGCTAGGCCTATAGACCTTCATCTGAAAAATTTTGAAAAATTAGGCATAAATATTGCAAAAAACTATGGAAATATTACCTGTACTTGTGATAAAATAGACGGAGAAAAAATCAACTTAGATTTTCCAAGTGTCGGAGCTACAGAAAATATAATACTTGCATCGTGCTTGGGAAATGGAGAAACTATTATCACTAATGCAGCGATGGAACCTGAAATATTGGATTTACAAAAGATGCTCAATAAAATGGGAGCAAAGGTAAAAGGAGCAGGGACTAACAAGATTATTATCGAAGGTGTTAAGTCTTTAAAGAAAGAAGTTGGTTATAATATTATGCCAGATAGAATTGAAGCTGGAACTTTTTTATGTGCAACAGCAATTACAGGAGGAAAAGCTTTGATTAAAAATGTAAATCCATCTGAGATTTCGCCGGTTATAAGCAAGTTAGAGGAAACAGGTTGTGTAATAAAAAGTGATAAACATTCTATCGAAATTCAAGCACCAAAGAAATTGCAAAGTGTTGATTTAAAGACGATGCCTTACCCAGGCTTTCCAACTGATATGCAATCGGTTTTTGCAGCTATGTTAACTGTTGCAAAAGGTACGTCTATTATTGTAGAGAATATTTTTGAAAATAGATATAAATATGCATATGAACTGGAAAAAATGGGAGCAAAAATAAAAATAGAAGGAAAAGTTGCAGCTGTAAGAGGTGTAAGAAGACTATACGGAAGCAAAGTTGAAGCTCAAGATTTACGTGGAGGAGCAGCTTTAGTTGTAGCAGCATTAACTGCAAAAAGGAAAACTGAAATAAAAAATATTGAATATATTTTAAGAGGCTATGAAAATTTTGACAAAAAATTAAGTGGTTTAGGAGCAAAAATATTGATGAAAGAAGGGAGTTAAGTGAATGGTAAAACGGAAATAAAAAGACAGACATAAAAGAAATCGTTGATGGAACTTTAACACCTTCTGAAGAAGAAATAAGAGAACAAGAAATTTTAAAGCAAAAACAGAAAAGAAAACAGAGACAAATAGATGAAAAGGAAAAAGTTAAACAGGAAAAAGAAGAAGAAAAGAAGAAAAAAAGAAAAGATAGGCTTGAAAAAAAGAAAAAGAAAAAACAATATAAAAATGCTGAAAAACAAAAAAATATTCAAAAGAAAAATAAAGAAAAGCGCCGTAAACGTTCAGAAAAACAAAATAAGCAAATAAAAAGAAATTTAGAAAGAGAACAAAAGAAGGAAGAGAAACAGAGAATAGCTACACAGAAAGAAAAGGATAAGCAAAGGATAGCTACTCAAAAGGCGCAAGAAAAACAAAAGAAAATAGAAGAACAACGAAAAAGAGAAGCAAGAGAAAAGAGAATTCAACAAAGAAAACAACAAAAACAAGAAGATGATTTCGAATACGAAGCTAATTCTGCAATTAATATGACAATGAAGAATAACAAAAGAAAAAAAGAAGCAGAAAGACTTTCAAAGCAACAACAAGAAAAAAGAAGAAAACAAAGGAAAAAAAGAAGAATTCTAACTGCTATGACATTATTGTTGATTATTATAGGTGGAAGTGCATTTGCATTAATATCACCAATTTTTAACATAAAGGACATACAAGTGTTAGATAATAGTCAAGTTAGTAGTGAAACAATACAAAGTTTATCAGGATTACATACAGATGAAAACATATTCAGATTTTTGAAAATTAATGTAAGACAAGCTATAAAGAAAGAACCATATATTGAAGATGTTTCAATAAAGAGAAACTTGCCATCAACTGTACAAATTACAGTTAAAGAAAGGGTTGGAAGATTTAGCATTAAGTTTTTGAATGGATATGCAATAATTAGTAGTCAAGGATATATATTAGAATTAGCAGAAGATAATAAACGGACTACCTATAGTTGAAGGAATTTCTACACCTGAGGAAAAAATCGTAGCAGGAGAACGTCTTGTAGAGGAAGATTTATTAAAAGTCGAGTTAGCTATAAAAATAATGAACACTTTTAAAGATAACAATTTGGAAAAACAAGTTACTAAAATCGACTTAAAAGATGAAAATGATTGTAAAATCAGCATGGATACCGAGAAGAAAACGGTTTATTTAGGAGATAAAACAAATCTAAATAACAAAATTATATATGTACAAGCAATAATAAATGAAACTAAAAATTTAGAAGGAGAAATTTTTGTTAACGGAGATTTGAATAATAAATTCAAACCATATTTTAGAGAAAAAATGCAATAAATAGGCCATCAACATATATAATATAAAAAATTTTTTGTTAATGCTGAAAAAAGAATCAATAAATAGTCATAACATTAAAAAATTAATTGATGCTAGAGAAAGGAATGATTAAAAATATGAATAAAAAACATGTTGCAATAGTGTTAGGAATTATGTGTTTTTTATTAGCTTTTGCAATTTCAATACAGATAAAGACAGTTACAAATTCGAATTCTACTATTAGTCAAGATTATGAAGAAAATAACTTAAGGGCAGAAGTATTGAAATATAAAGAAAGATATGATAGACGATATGCAGAATTAGAAAATGCTGAGAATGAATTAGAAAAAGAAAGGCAAGAAGCCACAACTGAGGACAATGAGCTAAAAGAAGTAGAAAAACAGATAACTAATGGAAATAAACAAATAGGATTTTCCGAAGTAACAGGCCCAGGAGTTATATTAACTTTAAGTGATAGCAAAATATCAGCAAATTCTGCAATGGTGAGTGATTTAAACGAATTATTAGTTCATGACATGGATGTTTTAAGTGTAATAAATGAGCTAAAAAATGCGGGAGCTGAAGCTATTTCAATTAATGATCAAAGACTCATTACTACATCTTCAATTTCTTGTGGAGGTAATATAATAACAATAAATGGAGAAAAAGTAGGAGCTCCTTTTGAAATAAAAGCAATTGGACTTCCAGAGCAATTAGCAGCACTATCAAGACCAGGCGGATATATAAGTATTTTAAAAGATTATGGAATAGGAGCAGATTTAAAAAAATCAGAGTCTATAACTATTCCAAAATATACTGGAGTAATCGATTTTGAATATGCTAAAACGATTAGCAGATAATAAATGTAGGTGATGGTAAATAAAATGAAAACTAAAAAAGGTAAAATAATAATGACAATTACAATTGGGTTGCTATGTTTTGTGTTAATGGCAGTTATGTTCATGCAGTTTAAGATAGTAAATGAAACAGATATTACTTCTATAGAGACAATGCGTAAATCAGAGTTAACAACAGAACTAGCAAGTTGGAAGCAAAAATATGAAGAAGCTAATGACAAATATGAAGAGACGCAAAGTAAATTAAATGAATATAAAAATTCTCAACAATCTTCTGAAGAATCCCAAAAATTGTTAGAAGAAGAAGCGGCACAAATTAATTTAATACTAGGAAAAACCGATGTTGAGGGAGAAGGAGTAACAATTACATTAAAAGATGTAACAGATAGCAAAGCAACAGATGTGTCTAAAATAAAATCAGATGATTTATTAACAATAGTAAATGCACTTAAACAGGCAGGAGCTGAAGCTATTTCAATTAATGACCAAAGAATTATAAATACAACTGATATAGTATATATAAATGACTCTTTCATAAAAGTAAATCAGCAAAGGATACTAAGTCCTTACGTTATAAAAGCAATAGGAAATCAAGCATATCTTGAAAGTGCACTTGTAGGAAGTGGTGGATATGTAGATGAATTAAAGCAGTTAGGACATGAAATTAATATTGAAAAAAGCAACAGAATTACTATCAATAAATATGAAAGTGAAATAGAAACAAAATATATGAATTAGGAGGAATTTAAATGTTATTTATAGCCATTTTGATTGGATGCATATTGGGTGCAATATTGGGAATGAATGTACCTATGATTTCATATACATATTCAAGTTATTTAGCAATTGCAATAATAGCTGCATTAGATACGGTTCTGGGAGGAGTCGTAGCAGTAATAAATAAAAATTTTGATTTAAAAATTTTCGTAACAGGATTTTTTACAAATGCATTACTCGCAATATTACTAACTGTTTTAGGACAGAAGTTAAACGTAGACATATATTTAGCTGCAATAGTGGTGTTTGTATGGAGGATGTTAAACAATATAGGAATAATTCGAAGATATTATCTGGAAAAGTGGACAGAATCCTTTAAAAAAATAAGAAATAAAAAATAGCGGCATATGTCGCTATTTCATTTGAAAGAAAATCAGACCCAATATTACAAAAATATTACAAAAAGATTACAGAAATATAACAAAACATATTGACTTTTTGTATAAAATGTAATATAAATAACACTAGAAAATTAAAAATGGAGGAGTTAACTTTGGCAATAGGAGATATTATAGTAGGGATAGATATAGGCACAGCAAAAGTAGCGACAGTCATAGGTGAAGTAAACAATTTTAATCAAATAGAAACTATATCAAGTACATCTTACAAATGTAATGGTTTAAAAAAAGGTAAAATTATTGACGAAGAAGAAATAAGTCAAAGTATAGAAAAAACCATAAGAGATGCCGAAGAAGAAACTAATTTAAAAATAAATTCAGCATATGTTACAATTCCAGGTAGATATGTAACAATTGTTCAAAACAGTATAATCAGAGAAGCAAGAGATAAATTTTCAGGAATATCTATAAAGGATGTACAAAGCGCTATAATGCAAATTAAAGATATTGAAATACCAGAAGATCAAGTCTTGATAGACATAGTTCCAGATAAAATTGTACTAGAAGATGAAACAGTTGTAACAGACCCTGTAGGAAAGCTAAGCTCTAGTTTTGCAATGAATGCACAAATAATATTAGCAAATAAAGAATATGTAAAACAACTACATAGTATATTTAAAAAAATAGGCTTAGATATTGATGGAATAATACCTACGACATTAGCAGAAAGAAATTTAATATTAGATAAACATGAATTGAATGATAATGTTATGATCCTAGACATAGGCGCGGGCAATATTGATATTGGAGTGTTTGAAGGCTCAACATTTATATATACAAACTCAATTCCAATAGGAGGAGATAATATAACAAATGATATTGCACTTGTATTAAATATCTCTAGAGAAGAAGCCGACAAGTTAAAAAGACAATATGGACTAGCATTAAAATCTTTTATTGATAATGACAATGATATAATTTTGAATACTTGCAGAGATAATCAAAAAAATAAAATAATAAAAAGTTCACAATTAATTGAAATTATTGAAGCAAGAATTGAAGAAATGTTTTCTATAATAAATAGAGATATTACGAACCAAGGAATCAAGTCAAAAATTAATAATGTTATTTTGACAGGTCAAGGAATCATAAATATTAATAAAAGTGATGTAGCTGGAAAAATAACTTTGAACATTCCAGTAAAAATATCAACAGGAAGATTAATAAGTACAGTAAAACAAACATATAGAACAAGCTATGCACTAGTAAGATATGTTGCATCAAGACCTTTTGAAAAAACTGTATCAAGTAGTATAGACACGCAAAATAATGAAAACTTTTTAAAAACATTATTATATAAAATAAGAGAATTCTTTTACTCTTAATAAAAGATTTAGCTAGAAAAGGTATAAATTTTGTATAAAGAAAAGATATTAATTTTTAAGTATAAAGAATGAATAGGAGGAAAACCAAAATGATGGAATACGAGGATAGCAACAACAACATCTCAATGATGGATGGAACGGCTACAATTAAAGTAATAGGAGTAGGTGGAGCAGGAAATAATGCTGTTAATAGAATGATTGAAGCAGGAATAAAAGGAGTAGATTTTATAGCAGTAAATACAGATAGACAAGCTCTTCAAACATCAAAAGCAGGAACAAAAATACAAATAGGGGAAAAAATAACAAGAGGATTAGGAGCTGGAGCAAACCCAGACATAGGAGCACAATCAGCAGAAGAAAGTAAAGCAGAAATAGCAGAAGTATTAAGAGGAGCTGACATGGTATTTGTTACATCTGGAATGGGTGGAGGAACAGGTACTGGAGCAGCACCAATAGTAGCAGCTACTGCAAAAGAAATGGGAATTTTAACAATAGGAGTTGTTACAAAGCCATTCACATTTGAAGGTAAAAAAAGACTTTCACAAGCTGAAAGAGGAATTGAAAACTTAAAAGGAAGAGTTGATACATTAGTTGTTATACCAAATGATAAATTACTACAAATAATTGACCGTAAAACATCAATCATAGAAGCATTTAAAATGGCTGATGATATTTTAAGACAAGGTGTTCAAGGAATATCAGATTTAATAGCTATTCCAGGACTTGTAAATTTGGATTTTGCTGATGTAAAAACAATAATGTTAAATCAAGGAATGGCACACATGGGTGTTGGTAGAGCATCAGGAGAAAATAGAGCAGAAGATGCTGCAAAAGAAGCTATTCAAAGTCCATTATTAGAAACATCAATTGAAGGAGCTAAAGGAGTAATAATAAATATTACAGGTGGAGATGATTTAGGATTACATGAAGTTAATACAGCAGCTGAATTGGTACAACGTAGTGTAGACCCAGAAGCTAATATCATTTTCGGAACAGTAACAGATACAACTATGCAAGATGAAATTCAAATAACAGTTATAGCGACTGGATTTGAAAAAGATGTTACTATTAATCCACCTAGTGTAAATAATGTAGTATCTAAAAATTGGGAAAAGAAAATAAGTTCAATACCATCAACAAAGCCAGCAACAACTACTTCTTCTCAAAATGACTTAGATATACCAGCATTTTTAAGAAAAAATAAAGCAAAATAATTAATATAAATTAATCCCAAGTATTATGCAACTAATAGCATAGTACTTGGGAATTTTTGTATATAACAAAATTCTGGGGAATCCACTTGCAACATTTGATTGCATAAGTAAGTAAAGTTGTTATTCTAAAAAGTAATCGGCAAAAAGTTGTCGATTATTTCTTTTTTTCTACAATAAGAAAAGACAGTATTTGCAAATCAAAAGTAGTACAATGTTTTTGCAGGTGATTAAATGACTATTTATATAGATGTGGTTTTTATAGAAAATATCATAATGAATTATATAATTTTATTAGCTTCAGGGTTAATCGGAAAAAACAGAATAAATCATGTAAGAATTTTAATAGCGGCAGGCATTGGAGCTATATATACAGTAATAGCATATATTTCAAGATTAGCTGTTTACTCTAATATTTTATTAAAATTCATATTATCAGTTATTATCGTATATGTTGCATACAATGCACAAACTATTAAAAAACTGTGGAAAGAAGTACTGTTCTTTTACCTAACATCTTTTTTGTTTGGAGGAGTAGCTTTTGCATTAATATATATCTTGAAACCACAAGAAATACTTATGAAGAATGGATTGTTTTTAGGAACATATCCTTTAAAAACCATTTTCATGAGTGCAATAATTGCATATGTAATAATCATGAGTGCATTTAAAATAATAAAACGAAGAATATCCAAAAAAAATATGTATTGCAAATTAATAGTATGTCTAAATGAAAAAATAATTGAAACGACTGCGATGATAGATACAGGGAATCTTCTAAAAGAACCAATTAGTAATACACCAGTAATCATAGTGGAACGTTCAATATTGTACGATATATTGCCAAAAGAAATTTTAAATAATATAGAATCAATAATAGGAGGTGATTTTCAAAAAGTACCAAAAGAAGTTCAATGTAAATACCGTTCAAAATTAAAATTAATACCATTTTCTTCATTAGGAAGAGAACATGGCATGTTGTTAGGTATAAGACCTCAGTATATTGAACTGGAAAAAGAAGAAGAAGGAGAAATAGAAAAAGAACGAAAAGAAAATATCATTATAGGAATATACAATAAGTCATTAACAAGACATGGTGAATACAAAGCTTTAGTTGGAACAGAAATGTAGATTTAATTAGAAAGGAAAGATAGATAAGGATGTTGTTCGAAAATAAAAAATAAGCAAGGAGCGATGAGTATGAAAAGACTTATTAAACTTTTGAAACATAGTGTTAATAGCATTTGTGCTAAATATATAAATGAAGATAATGAAATTGAATATTTACCAATATTTTATATAGCAGGAAGTCAGACTTTGCCACCACCACTTCCACCAGAAGAAGAAATGGAATTAATAAATAAATTAGATAGTGAAGATAATTTAGAAGCAAGGCAAACTTTAGTGGAAAGAAACTTAAGGCTTGTAGTATATATTGCAAAAAAATTTGAAAATACCGGAATTGGAATAGAAGATTTGATTTCAATAGGGACAATAGGCCTAATGAAAAGTGTTAACACATTTAAAGCTGATAAAAAAATAAAGTTGGCAACATATGCGTCAAGATGTATAGAAAATGAAATTCTTATGTTTCTAAGAAAAAGTAATAAATTAAAAGGAGAAATATCAATCGATGAACCTCTTAATAAAGATGGAGAGGGAAATGAATTGCTTTTATCAGACATATTAGGAACAGACCCAGATATAATATCTAGAAACTTAGAGGATGAAGTAGATAAAAAACTATTAAAAGCTTCTATATTAAAACTAAATGATAGAGAAAAAGAAATAATGGAAATGAGATTTGGATTAAATACAGAAAAAGAAAAAACACAAAAAGAAGTAGCAGACGAACTTCGGAATTTCCCAAAGTTATATATCAAGATTAGAAAAAAAGATTATTAAAAAAATGAAAAAAGAGATAATGAGTAAAACAGGATAAGTATTGACATATTAATAATGTTTATATATTAATATTGATAAAGCCAAGATCCGGATTGTGTCGCCCCAGCTATGTTTTAGCTAGAAATATTAATATATAAACATTATATTTAAAAATTTTAAGTTGTTATCAATTGGAAGGATTTCCAATTACACAACATTTTCGATAGTCCCTTTTTTGATATCATCTATACAACATTTTCGATAGTTCCGATAATTCTACTTATATAATCTTTTTATGTTCTTTATTGCATTTTTTTCAAGCCTTGATACTTGTGCTTGTGATATTCCAATTTCTTCTGCAACTTCCATTTGTGTCTTACTATCAAAAAATCTCTTTTGTATAATTAACTTTTCTCTATCGTTTAACTTAGTAAGAGCCCCTGCAATAGTTATTTTCTCTGCCCAGAGTTCATCCGTGTTTTTTGTGTCTTTTACTTGGTCTAAAATAAAAATGCTTTCATTTCCATCGTTGTAGATTGGTTCTTGCAAAGATATTGGGTCTTGTATGGCATCGAAACTGAAAGCTATGTCTTCTCTTGTTACATCAAATTCCTTTGCAATTTCATCTACTGTAGGTTCTTTCCCTTTTTCTTTAACGTATCTTTCTTTAAATTGTATTGCCTTATAAGCTAAATCCCTGACAGACCTACTTACACGTATACTATTATTGTCTCTTAAGTACCTTTTCACCTCTCCGTATTATCATTGGTACTGCATATGTGGAAAATTGAACATTTTGACTTAAATCAAAATTGTCTATTGCTTTTATCAAACCCACACATCCTATTTGAAATAAATCGTCTGCATTTTCGCCTCTGCCATAAAATCTTTTTATTACACTCAATACTAATCTTAAATTTCCTTGTATGAATTTTTCTCTTGCTTCTTTATCTCCTGCTTTTATTTTTATAAATAGTTCATCTTTTTCTTCTTTACTTAATAGAGGCAACGTTGAAGTATTTACTCCGCATATTTCTACTTTGTTGCTCTTCAAAAGAAAAAACCTCCTTCAGTAATAATATTTTGTGTTAATATTATTTCCAAAATTGGATTTTTTATGCTGACATATTTCATTAATTACTATGAGATTTTTAACTTGTCTAGGTAGAAGACTTCTAATTCTAAGATAGAGAGCATGTTACTAAATTTAGGTACTTTTTTACTTTTTTTATGAATATAAATTAAATAGAATATATATGTCGTAACAAGGTTTATAGGTTTACCGTTCATAAAAATCTAAATATATAATAGGGAAAAGGTAACTAATATTATGTCAGAAAAAGGATTGGATTTTAAACATAAAGAAGTTGTCAATATAAATGATGGTAAGAGGCTTGGATATGTTCAAGATGTATGTGCTGATTTAGAAACAGGAATGATAACAGATATTATAGTCCCTGGAGGCAACAAAGTAATTAATATATTTTCACAGGCGAACGATATAACGATTCCATGGAATAAAATTTGCTGTATTGGCGAGGACCTAATACTGGTAGATATATAAAAGTTTAAATCTTTTCCAAGCGAAAATGTAAAAAAGGACGGAAAGATAAATGTGCAAAAAATGAATCGATTGAAAAAGAAAATGCAATTCAGAAAAAGTGAAAAAAAGAGTTGATTAAAAAAGTAAAATCAATTTAGAAAAAGTGCAAAAAAAGAATTGATTAAAAAAGTGAATCTGATTTAGAAAAAAATGCAAAAAATGTCGAAAAAAAGCAAAAAAAGTATTGACATAAAAGTTTTGTTATGTTAAGATAAAAAAGGTCGCAAAAATACTAAAAAAACTTTTTTAAAAAAATCAAAAAAAGTGCTTGACAAACATCAAACAGTATAGTATAATGCGGTATGTTACGCAAGCAGTTGCGGAACATAAAGTACATTGAAAAGTAAACAATAAATTCCAAGAGAACAAACCAAGCGGAAGCCTATGAAAATA
>CANQGP010000012.1 GCA_947623285.1 uncultured Clostridia bacterium
AAAATATATAAGTATGAAAGCTAAAGTTCCTACTCAAAAATATAAACATCAAAATTGCTTTAGCAGATAAATACTAGAAAAGATTTTATTTCAATATTGAAGTAAAGTCTTTTTTTCGTGGAAATTTTAAGAAAGGAGGTCTGGTAAATATGAATAATGTAGAAGAGCCTTATCAAACAATGTTTACTTCATATCCTGATTTAGTAAATATTATTCAATTAAAAGAAATGCTTGGAATTGGGCAAACTCTTGCTTACAGATTATTGAAAAATAAGACTATTAAAGCAGTCAAAGTTGGAAGAGAGTATAAAATACCAAAGATAAATATTATTAATTATTTAATGAAAAGTGCTTAAATGTCTAGTTTTTTACCTATAAAAGTAGTATTATTATATTACCAATATTAATGGTAGGTTAAATCTAGGCTGTTATTTTTGAAAGGAGAAAAAATGGTAACAGTTAGCTTACAAGAAAAAAACGGCATATATCAAGCCGTAATAAATTATAAAGACAATGAAGGAAAAAGAAAACAAAAGTGGATTTCTACTAAATTAAAAGTTAGAGGAAATAAAAAACAAGCACAAGCAAAAGCTGAAGAACTACGATTAAAATTTGAAAATCAATTAAATGCTAAACAAATGAAAAATAATAATATAGAAAAAACTAATATTTTGTTTATAGATTATATTAAAACTTGGTTAGAAGTCCAAAGACAAATTATAGAGCCATCAACTTATACATCTTATGCACAAATAATAAATGCTAGAATAACTAAATATTTTACAGAAAATCCAATAAAATTAGTAGATATTAAAGCACGAGATATTCAAAACTATTATGACTATTTATTTAAAGATGGATTGTCATCTAATACAGTTATTCATCATCATGCTCTTATACGAGAAGCTTTAGATAATGCTTTTCAAAAGGAGATAATACCAAGCAATCCAGCAGACAAAGTAAAAAGACCAAAGAAAGAACAATATATTAGTGATTTCTATAATGAAAATGAATTAAACGAGTTATTTGAAAAATCAAAGGATGATCCTATGCACTTAATAATATTAGTAACTGCATATTATGGGTTAAGAAGAAGTGAAGTTTTAGGGTTAAAATGGGATGCTTTCGATTTTGAAAATAAAACAATTACTATCAAGCATACCGTTATTATGGCAAAAATTGATGGTAAAAGACAACTTGTAGCAAAGGATAGAACTAAAAACAAATCAAGTTATAGAACATTACCTTTAATTGATGAACTTGTCGACAAATTACTTGAATTTAAAGAACAACAAGAGTATTTTAAGAAAGCTTTTGGAAAATCGTATTGCAAAAAGTATAAAGATTATGTATTTGTAAAGCCTGATGGAAAACTTGTACGACCTGATTATATATCAGAGCATTTTAAGATTTTGTTAAATAAACTAGAATTAAAACACATTCGTTTTCACGATTTAAGACATTCTTGTGCAAGTTTATTGCTTTCCAAAGGAGTTCCTATGAAAGCAATTCAAGAGTGGTTAGGTCATTCTAACTTTTCCACTACTGCAAATATATATGCTCATTTAGATAGTAACTCAAAACAACTTTCTGCAAAAGCAATTTCAAGTGCTTTTGAAACAAAAAAGGAAATTGAAAATAATGACACCCTTTCAATTTCCGAAGTAGAATTAGATATATAAATCTAATTGGTGCTGATGGTGGGACTCGAACCCACATGGATGTTATCCGCATCATTTTGAGTGATGTGCGTATACCAATTTCGCCACATCAGCATATAAAATTATATAAATGTATTTGGTTAGATTTTGGTTAGATATTTTATAAAAAATTTAATTATGCCAAAATCTAAACCAGTATATTTATCAGCCTTTTTGAAAGATAGTATCAAAAAGTACCGATTAGATTTTGAGTCGTGTGCGTCTACCAATTCCGCCACATCGGCATAAAAACATAATCTGTCTATGAGAAATATAATAACATAAAAATTTAAAAATGTCTATAAAATATTAAAAAAAGCTTGAAATTATGTGTAAAAACTGGTATAATATGGAACGTATTAATCACACAGGTAGAGTTTTTAGGGTGTGCCTATGAAAAATAGGTTCCAAAAAACAGTGAAGCTTGTGGAAGAATAAACAAATAAGGAGGAATAAAAAATGTCAGTAGTTGCAATGAAACAATTATTGGAAGCAGGTGTTCATTTTGGACATCAAACAAGAAGATGGGATCCTAAAATGGCTGAATATATATTTCAAGCTAGGAATGGAATTCACATCATCGATTTACAAAAGACATCTAAAAAATTAGATGAAGCATACGCATTTGTTAAAGAACAAGCAGAAGAAGGAAAGAAAATTTTATTTGTAGGAACAAAAAAACAAGCACAAGAATGTGTTAAAGAAGCAGCACAAAAATGTGGTATGTACTATGTTGATCAAAGATGGTTAGGAGGAATGCTAACAAACTTTGATACAATACAAAAAAGAATTCAAAGATTAAAAGAACTTGAAGAAATGGAAGAAAACGGAACATTTGACGTTTTACCAAAAAAAGAAGTTATTTTATTGAAAAAGGAAATGTCTAAATTAGAAAGAAATCTTGGTGGAATTAAAGATATGGAAGGTTTACCAGGAGTAGTATTTTTAGTAGACCCTAAAAAAGAAAGAATAGCTATATTAGAGGCTAAAAAATTAAATATTCCAGTAGTAGGATTAGTTGATACAAATTGTAATCCAGAGGAATTAGATTATCCAATACCTGGAAATGACGATGCAATACGTTCTGTAAGATTAATTACAGATGTAATCGCAAATGCAGTTATTGAAGGTAAACAAGGAGAAGGGTTTGACGCAGAAGCAGTTGAAGAACAACCTGTAGAAGATGGAGAACCTGAAAGTATAGAGGAAGTAGTAGAAGCAACTGAAGAAGCAGAAGAAACTACTGAAAAATAATAATTAAAGAGTAGTAAGAAATTGAAAACTAGCAAAATAAACTACTTGAAAATAATAATTAAAAATGAAAAAGAAGAGTAGAGCTTTTTCTGCTCTACTCTTTAAATATATATGAAGGGAGAAATTAAGATGATAACAGCAAGTTTAGTTAAGGAATTAAGAGAAAAAACAGGAGCAGGAATGATGGATTGCAAAAAAGTTTTAACAGAAACAGATGGAGATTTAGAAAAAGCAGCTGAATTATTAAGAGAAAGAGGAATTGCAAAAGCAGCTAAAAAATCAGGAAGAGTTGCAGCAGAAGGTTTAGTTGAAGCTTATATTTCTGATGATAAAAAAGTTGGAGCAATTGTAGAAGTTAATGCTGAAACAGATTTTGTTGCTAAGAATGAAGAATTCAGATCTTTTGTTATGGATGTAGCTAAACAAGTAGTTGAAAAGAATCCAAAAGATTTAGAAGAATTATTAGCACAAGAATCAATTGCAGAAGCAGGAAAAACTGTTCAAGAAGTTTTAGTAAATAAAATAGCAACAATTGGTGAAAACATGAGTATTAGAAGATTTGCAAGATTTGAAACAGAAGGATTAATTGGAAAATATATTCACGGGGATGGAAAAATCGCAGTATTAGTAAATATGGCTAAAGGTGATGAAGAAACAGCTAAAGATATATGTATGCAAATAGCTGCAGCAAAACCAGAATATTTAGATGAAGCATCTGTTCCAGCAGATAGATTAGAAAAAGAAAAAGAAATATTAAAAGCACAAACAATGAATGAAGGAAAACCAGAAGCTATTGCTGAAAAAATAGTTCAAGGTAGAATAGGAAAATTCTTTAGCGAAATATGTTTAGTAGATCAAGAATTTGTAAAAGACCCAAGCAAAAAAGTTTCTCAATTATTAAAAGAAAAAGATGCAGAAGTTATAGAATTTGCCAAATTTGAAAAAGGTGAAGGAATCGAAAAGAAGGAAGAAAACTTTGCTGAGGAAGTAATGAAACAAATGAATCAATAATTATGTAAGAAAAAATGTAATCTTGTTGTATATGTAAAAATCTTATAATTTTCTTATACAATAAAAATGAAGCGATGTATAAAGTTAATTTATATATCGCTTTTTTTGAAAATATTTTATTTTTTTCTAATATAAAGTAGTTTTTTTTATTTATGTATGATAGAATAGCCGTAGTTAAATATATAATTGTTACAAGCATTACAAACTAAAAGAAAAGGAGTGAAAAAATTTGTCTAAAGCAAAGTATAAAAGAGTATTATTAAAATTAAGCGGAGAAGCATTAGCTGGAGAACAAAAGACAGGAGTAAATGTAGAAACAGTCGGAAAAATATGTGATAAAATAAAAGAAGTAGTAGAATTAGGTGTTGAAGTAGCAGTAGTTGTAGGAGGAGGCAACTTCTGGAGAGGAAGAGATGGACATCAAATGGAAAGGACAACAGCAGATTATATGGGAATGCTTGCAACAACGATGAATGGATTAGCACTTCAAGATGCATTAGAAACAAGAGGGTTATATTCAAGAGTACAAACAGCTATTGAAATGAAGGAAATAGCAGAACCTTTTATACTAAGGAAAGCTGAAAAACATTTAAAAAAAGGTAGAGTAGTAATATTTGCAGGTGGATTAGGCAATCCATATTTTACAACAGATACAGCAGCAGTTTTAAGAGCAGCAGAAATACAAGCAGATATTATTTTGCTAGGAAAAGCAATTGATGCAGTTTATTCAGCAGATCCAAAAATTGACGAAAAAGCTAAAAGATATGATAGAATTTCTTATTTAGATGTGTTAAATAAAGATTTAAAAGTAATGGATTCAACAGCAACAGCATTATGCAAAGATAATAATATTCCGTTATTAGTATTCGGAATAGCAGATCCAGAAAATATAGTTAAAGCTGTTATGGGTGAAAATATAGGAACATTAGTTATTTAAAAAAATATTCAGCATTAATTTCTAATTTGCTTGCCTAGTAATATACTAAATTTTTTTAAAACTAATAATAAAAATGGAAAGGAAGAATGAAAAATGGATTATACAAATATAGAAGAAAAAATGGAAAAAGCAGTTAATATGCTTTCAGAAAAATTTGCAGAGGTAAGAGCAGGTAGAGCAAATCCTGCAGTGTTAAATAAAATAAAGGTAGATTATTATGGAACACCAACACCAATAAATCAAATGGCAGGAATTTCAGTTCCAGAAGCAAGACTAATTGTTATTCAACCATGGGATATTAGTCAATTAAAAGAGATAGAAAAAGCAATACTTGCTTCTGATATTGGAATAAATCCAAATAATGATGGAAAAGTTATACGTTTAGCTTTCCCTGAATTAAACGAAGAAAGAAGAAAAGAGATAGTTAAAGAAATAAAGAAAATGGCTGAGGATGCTAAAGTTGGAGTAAGGGCTGCAAGAAGAGATGGTATTGATGAAGCAAAAGCAAAACAAAAAGATGGAGAAATAACAGAGGATGAAGAAAAACAAGCAGAAGTTGAAATTCAAAAATTAACTGACAAAAAAATTGGAGAAATTGATGAGATTTTAAATGAAAAAGAAAAAGAAGTAATGGCTATATAATTTGTAGAATATGATGATTCACAAATTAGAGAAGAGGTAATTGAAGATGGATTTTAAAGTTGAATTAAAAAAGTATCAAAATATAGTAGAGCAAGAACTAGAAAAGTATTTAAGAAAGCAAAAGTGTCCTGAAGAAATGTTAAATCAATCAATGGAATACAGCTTAATGGCAGGTGGCAAAAGATTAAGACCAATACTTGTTCTTACAACATATTCTCTATTTAAAGGAAATTATGATATATGTATGCCATATGCTGTAGCTATAGAAATGGTACACAATTTCTCTTTAATTCATGATGATTTACCAGGAATTGATAATGATGATTTTAGACATGGAAAGCCAACAAATCATAAGCAATTTAATGAGTCAACGGCAATTCTTGCAGGAGATGGTTTATTAAATAATGCTTATATTGTAATAAGTGAAGATTTAAATAAAAATGTTTCTAGCACAAAATTGAAAGTGTTCGAAGAGTTTTCTAAAGCTGTAGATAGAATGATTGTAGGTGAATATGTAGATACAGAATTTGAAGGAAAAGAAATTTCTAATGAGTATTTAGAATATATACATATTAACAAAACAGGAGCTTTGTTAAAATTATGTATTAGAATGGGAGCAATTTTGGCTGAAGCAGATGAAGAAGAATTAAATAAATTATCTAGATATGCAGATAAAATAGGTTTAGCTTTTCAGATAAAAGATGATATTTTATCTGAAGAGGGAGATGAAAAAATAACTGGAAAACCTGTAGGAAATGATAAGGAAAAAGGAAAATGTACTTATATTTCAAAATATGGTTTGGATGGAGCAAAAGAAAAATTAGATGAAATTACTCAAGAAGCAGTAGATATAATAGAAACATATGGTGAAAAAGGAGAGTTTTTAAAGGAACTTGCACTTTATATAAAAAATAGAAAAAAATAAAAGACAAGGAGATATATATGATAGACAAAGAAAATTTACCAAAACATATTGCTATAATTATGGATGGAAATCGAAGATGGGCAAAAAAATTAGGGAAACCATCTAGCTTTGGACATAAAGAAGGAGCTAAAACACTGGAGAAGATAGTAAGATATGCAAATAAGATTGGCATTAAACATATTACAGTTTATGCTTTTTCAACAGAAAATTGGAAAAGAACAGAAGATGAAGTAAAAGCATTGATGATGTTATTTCAGTCATACTTAGATGATTATGCAAAAAGAGCAGATACAGAAAATATAAAAGTAAAAATTGTAGGAAATCGCGAAGGTCTTTCAGAAAGAATGAAGTCAAGTATTGTAAAATGTATGGAAAGAACAAAAGATAATACAGGAATTGTTTTTAATATAGCATTAAATTATGGCGGTAGAGATGAGTTGTTGCAAGCAATAAAGCAAATAGCACAAGATTCAAAAGATGCAAAAATAGATATAAATAATATAGATGAAGAGATGGTTTCGAACCATTTATATACAAAAGGTCAACCAGATCCAGATTTACTAATTAGGACAAGTGGAGAATTACGATTAAGCAATTTTTTACCTTGGCAATTAGTATATTCAGAATTTATGTTTATAGATAAAAATTGGCCAGATTTTAATGAAGAAGATTTGGATAAAGCAATAGAAGAATATCAAAGACGTAATAGAAAATTTGGAGCTAATTAATAAATTGTAAAGGAAGATTAGAGAATGGATATTAAAAGAGTAACTTCAGGAATACTTGGATTTCCTATTGTTGCATTAATTTTATTAATAGGGAACAAGTATGTTGTTGATATTGCATTAGCTATAATTGCTGTATTTGCAATTGATGAATATTTTAATGCTGTATCAAAAGTATCAAAGCCTGTAAGGTGGATAGGATATTTGAGTTGTGCAAGTATAGCATTAATACATGTTATAAAAGCTGAAGAGTTAAATTTAGTAATAACTGTTTCAGTTCCTACGGTAATAATGTTGCTATTTGCTCAAATTATAATAACAGAAATGAAAACTAATTTTAAAGATATAGCATATACTTTTATAGGAATTTTTTATGTTGTGTTTTTCATAATGTTTGTAGCTTTTATTAATGGAATGCCAAATGGAAAAATATATATTTGGTATGCATTAATTGCAGCTTGGGGTACAGATGTATCTGCATATATAATAGGTAAAAGGTTTGGAAAACATAAATTTAGTAGTATCAGCCCTAAAAAAACAATTGAAGGAGCTATTGCAGGAGTTATTGGTTCAACATTATTAGCATTGGCATACACATATGTAGCAAATGTTTATTGGGATATGAATATATCATATTTGTATGTGTTAGGAATGGAAGTTATATTAAGTTTAGTTGGACAAATAGGAGACTTTTCAGCATCAGCAATAAAAAGATATGTCGATATAAAAGATTATAGTAATTTAATACCAGGACATGGTGGAATGTTAGATAGAATAGATAGCTTAATATTTTTAGCACCATTTGCATATGCTTTATTAAGCATGATGTAGAAATTAAGGAGGGACATATTTGATATCTTTTATAATAGTAATTATTAAGTTAATAGTATTATTGGGGATTTTAATAATAATTCATGAGAGTGGACATTTTTTTGTAGCAAAAATGTGCAAAGTAAAAGTTAATGAATTTTCAATTGGATTTGGTCCAAAAATATTAGATAAACAAGGAAAAGAAACTAAATATAGTTTGAGATTAATACCATTAGGTGGCTTTGTAAGGATGGAGGGAGAAGATGAAGAATCTGATAATGAAAGGTCCTTTTCAAAAGCAAGCATACCAAAAAGAATAGCAATTGTAATAGCAGGAGCAATGGTAAATATTATATTTGGATTAGTTATATATATTGCAATGTTTGGAGTGCAAGCAACTATCCAATATATACAATTATTAGGTGAAAGTATAAAAATGTTAGTTACTGGTCAAGTTGGAGTAGATAGCATGGTAGGACCAGTTGGGATTGGAAGTATAGTTTCACAAACAAGTGGAATTCATGATTTCTTAGTTTTAATGTCAATAATATCTGTTTCACTTGGAGTTACAAATTTGTTGCCAATTCCTGCATTAGATGGAGGAAAATTGTTGATATTAATAATAGAAGCAATAAGAAGAAAACCTATGAAGCAGGAAACAGAGGCATATATTCAACTAGCAGGATTTGCTTTGCTTATGACATTATCTATAGTGGTTATGTATCAAGATATAGTTAGAATTTTAAATTAAATATTGACAAAAAAATATATTTAATAGATAATATAATTGAACAAAAGAAAACTTGAGGAGGAACAAAAGAAGATGTATGTATTCAATAGAATAACAGTTAATCCACAACTACCAAAGAGAATAGAGAAACTAGCAACAGTTGCTAGTAATTTATGGTGGTCGTGGAATACAGAATTTTTAAGATTATTTCAAAAAATTGATGAAGATTTATGGGTTAGATGTGCAAAAAACCCAACTAAATTTTTAAAATTAGTATCTCAGGAAAAACTTGAAAAAGTATCAAAAGACATAATGTTTTTGCGTGAATATGACAGAATTGTAGAGAATTTTGAAAACTATATGAAAAGCAAAAACACATGGTTCAACAATACATATCCAAATAATAAAAAAGATTTAATAGCATATTTTTCAGCAGAGTATGGGTTAGATGAGACCATGCCTATTTATTCTGGTGGATTAGGAATTTTATCAGGAGACCATTTGAAATCTGCTAGTGATTTAGGTATTCCACTAGTAGCAGTAGGATTATTGTATAAACAAGGATATTTTTCTCAAAAAATAAATGGATATGGACAACAAGAAACAGAATATAAAAATATTGAAATATATGATTTACCAATCAAACCAGTAAAAGATGAAAAAGGTGATGACTTAACAATATATATAAAATTTCCAAAGAGAAGAATATATTTAAAAGTTTGGCAAGTTGATGTAGGTAGAGTAACATTATATTTGTTAGATTCAGATATAGAAAAAAACAATGTAGAAGATAGAGATGTAACATTAAAATTATATGGCGGAGATCAAGAAATGAGAATACGCCAAGAAATAGTATTAGGAATGGGTGGAACAAATTTATTAACAAGAACACTTAAATTAAATCCAACAATATTCCATATGAATGAAGGACATTCAGCATTTTTAACATTAGAGTTAATGAAAAATATTATGCATGATAAACAAGTATCATTTGATGTTGCAAAAGATATAACGACAGCAAAAACTGTATTTACAACACATACACCAGTTCCAGCAGGAAATGATATATTCCCAATTGATTTAGTTGAAAAATATTTTAAAGATTTTTGGCCAAGATTAGGATTGAACAGAGAAGAATTTTTGAAATTAGGAATGAAACCAACAAAAGAATTAGAAGTTGGATTTAACATGGGAATTTTAGCCTTAAAAATAGCAGGAAAGAAAAATGGTGTAAGTAAATTACATGGAGCAGTATCAAGAGAATTATTTGGAGAAGTATGGCCTAATATTGCACCAAGTGAGTCACCAATTACACATGTAACAAACGGAATACATACATGTTCATGGTTAGCTCCTAAAATGAAAGAATTATATAATAAATATTTACAACCATATTGGCAAGATAATATACATAATGAAAACGTATGGGCACGAATAAAAAATATTCCAAATGATAAATTATGGGATGTTCATAAAGAAAGAAAAAATAAATTAATAAGATTCATAAAAGAAAATACAACTGCAAGATTAAAAAGGTCTGGATATAGCTATGAAGAAATTAATGAAATAACTTCAAAGATAAATCCAAATGCTTTAACAATAGGATTTGCGAGAAGATTTGCAACATATAAAAGAGCAACTTTGATATTTAAAGATTTAGAAAGAATTACACAAATATTAAATGATGAAAAAAGACCAGTTCAATTAGTATTTGCAGGAAAGGCTCATCCAGCAGATAAAGAAGGTCATGACCTTATAAAATACATACATGAAATTTCAATGATGCCACAATTCAAAGGAAAGATATTTATATTAGAAGATTATAATATTGCAATGTCAAGATATTTGGTTAGTGGTGTTGATGTATGGCTAAATAATCCAAGAAGACCAATGGAAGCATCTGGAACAAGTGGACAAAAAGCATCTGTAAATGGAGTTATAAACTTCAGTGTATTAGATGGCTGGTGGGCAGAAGGATATACAGGAGATAATGGTTGGACAATTGGAACAAATGCAGAATATGAAACATATGAAGCTCAAGATTTGGCTGATAGTGACAGTTTGTATTATACATTGGAAGAAAAAATAATACCTTTATATTATGATAAAGATAGAAGTGGTATGTCTAAAAAATGGGTTGAAATGATGAAGAATTCTATTATAACTACAGGAGGAAAATATAGTACATCTAGAATGTTAGTTGATTATACAAATAAATTGTATATGCCATTATGTGAAAAAACAAATAAATATTTTACAGATATTGATGAAGTTGCAGCATTTAATGCATGGAAAAAAGATACTAGAAATAATTGGAAGGATATAAAAATAGAACAAAAAAATAATTTAGATGATATAACATTAGATGCTGGAAATAATATAGAAGTTAAATGTGAAGTAGAATTGCCAAATATAAGTATTGACAATGTTCAAGTTGAAGTTTATTATGGTAAAATACAAGAAAATGGAATAATAGAAGATATTTTAATAATACCTATGGAACTAGAAAAAAAGGATGAAGAAGCTAAAAAATATTTGTTTAAAGCTAAAATTGAATTGAAGACCGGAGGAAATTATGGTTATACATTTAGAGTTATGCCAAAACATGAAATGTTAATAGAACCGGCAAATATGGATTTAATTAAATGGGTAACTACAAAATAAGTGCAGTAATAAAAAACTATAATAGTGTTTATTTGCTATTATAGTTTTTTTGTATGTAATAAAATTAATTGCATAATTTTTTAGTAAAATCTAAATTACCTTTTGAATCGTTACAAGCAAGTGTGTAAATATTTGTGGCTAAAATATCTTTGTCCAATAAAACTTGAAGGTTCTTATTGTTATTCATGTCAATGAATTTTTTTACAGAAGTTATAATTTTTAGTTCAGGTTTAGATTTCGAAATTTTAGATAAAAGTTCTTTACCTTTTTCATTAAAACCTAAAACTCTAATATATGGTGTAATATTTTTAGAAAGCTCTATATCTTTTTTTGTAATTCCAAGTAAAGCATATAATAGAATTCTTTGTAGTCTAGTTCTTGTGTAACGTTTTGATTTTATTGTTTCCAAAATTTCATCTAATGTATTGCAACTAAGAGTTGCTTTTTTTATGCTATTTTCTAATCCTTCTGAAACATCAGGTAATTCAGCAATTTCATCAATTTGCATTTTTCTTAGTGTGTAAATAATTTCTTTTTCAAAACAAGATATGTTTTTAATCATATTACCAGATTCAATATTGTTCATAAGCAAATCATAACTTGATTTTGGTAGTACTTCTTTTATTTTATTATATTCTTTATTTTTAATAAATTCTCTAATTGCTGTTGCACTTGCAAAATTATTTGAAATATCTAATGTACTGTAATTTACACTTTCCCTTTTTATTGCAATTGGTTTTATTTTACTATCATATTTTTTTAGAGCTTTTAAGTATTCAATCCCTAAAATATTGTTGGAAGTTGAAATAGGTAAATTATTTATATTCAAGTATTTTTTTAGTGCATTTTCACGAGCAACCGGATATGACAATCCTAAATTTAATTCTGAGTTAAGTAATTGTTTATATTCTTTAGGTTCATTACTTAAAATATCAGCAATTTTATTTAATTCATTTATATCGTTAGTTTCTGCTCCAAAGGAAATATAATCAACAATGCCAAGTGAATTTAAAATTTTTATTGCACCTTCTGCAAAATTTTCAGCACTTGAAATTGAATATAAAACTGGAAGTTCTATAACTAAATCAATTCCTTCGTTAATTGCCATTTTAGTTTTTTCCCATTTGTTTACTAATGAGGTATCTCCACGTTGAGTAAAATTCCCACCAATTATTGCAACTGTAAAATTAGAATTTGTTAACTCTTTTGATTTATTTAAATGATATAAATGTCCATTATGAAAAGGGTTATATTCTGCAACAATTCCTAAAACTTTATCCATAAAAAACTCCTTGTATTAATTAAAAAATATTGGTATAATCATATCACAAAATTAAGCAAAATTCAATTGGAGGTAAAGTTTGAAAAATAATTACAATTTTTTCAAACGGATTTGTGCCTTAGGAAGGATGAGATAAAAAATGGATAATGTAACAATTTATACAGATGGTGCATGCTCAGGAAATCCAGGTCCAGGAGGTTGGGGTGCAGTATTAATGTGTAAAGGAAAGAAAAAAGAAATTTGGGGTTCTGAGCAAGATACAACAAATAATATAATGGAACTAACAGCTGTTATAGAAGCTTTAAAAACATTAAAATATCCATGTATTGTAGAATTATATAGTGATAGTGCTTATGTTGTAAATGCATTTGATAAAGGATGGATATATAACTGGGTAAAAAATAATTGGAAAACTGCAGATAAAAAACCTGTAAAAAATAAAGAGTTATGGCAAGAATTATATGATCTTACAAATACACATGAAGTGAAATTTATAAAAGTTAAAGGTCATGCAGATAATGAATATAATAATAGATGTGATGAATTAGCAACAGGAGCAATTGTGCAATCATAAACACCATGTAAAAATAAGTAAATTTGACTTTTGTTTGCGATACATTTTCAATTTTTTACAGTATTATTACGTTTTCATTACATTTGTCGAAAAATATTGAAAAGTGGAAAAAATTCCATTATAATAAAATTGTAATGATATGAGTGGGAGTAAAAAGTGGAAAACTTTGCAGATTATATATTAAGTGAAAAAGACTTAATATCAAAAATGGAAATTGAATATTATTTATCTAAAAAACAACCAATATTTTTTAATAAATCAGTTATATTCAAAACAGAAATTGCAAGACTATTTATAAATTACATGGATATAGAAGTTGATAAAAATATGGTATTAACTGCATGTCTTTTATGTAATTGCAAAAAAGTAGATAATCCACAAAAATTAGGAAAGTTAAAAACATATGCAAAAGAAGGAGCAGAATACTTAAAAAGTATAGGTTTTGATGATAAGATATGTAAAGTCTGTGAAGAAGTTAATAGATATAGTGAGAGTATGCCAAGAGAAAAAGAAAGTGACATTTTAGAGTTAGTAGATAATTATGGAGGAATGTTACTAGATAGAGAAGAGAGAATTGGATTTAAACCAGATGAAGCATTGGTTTTACTAGAACACAGAAATCTAAAAGATAAATATAATAGGTACCTTGAAACATTTATTGCATTTATTAATGAAATAGAACAAATAGAAATAGAAGACAAAATAAAAACTACACCAATGAAAGAGTTAGTAAGAATACATAATTTGTCAAAAGATGTAAAACAATTCATTAGAAAAATAGCTTATGATTTTGAACCAAAAATTGATAAGGAAATATACAAGAAAAGAAATGAAATTGAAAAGAGAATCTTAGAGGATAATATAAATCCAAATAGAGCATTATTCAGTGCAGAAACAACACGAAAGATAATGGGACATATAATTACAGAAGATAAAATTTCAAAAACAAACGAGGAGTAACTACCTCGTTTTTACGTGGTAAAGTGATATGCAAAAGTGGAAGGAGATAAATATGTACGAAATATTTGCAGATTTACATGTTCACATAGGAAGGAGCAAAAGTGGAAAACCTATTAAGATAACTGCTGCTAAGTCACTTAATTTTGCTAATATAGCTAAAGAGTGTGCAAACAAAAAAGGAATTCAAGTAGTTGGAATTATAGATTGTGCATCACCTTATGTAATAGAAGATATTGAAAATTTTTTGAAGTCAGGAGATGCATATGAACTAAAAGATGGCGGAATTATATATAAAGACAAGGTTTGTATTTTACTTGGTAGTGAAGTAGAAACTTCTGAAAAAGGAAGAAATGGAAAATGTGGAAGTGCACATAATGTATGCTTTTTCCCATATTTAAAAGATATTAAAGAATTTTCTAAAGAAATGAGTACACATATAAAAAATATTACATTAAGTACACAAAGGTCAAATATATCGGGATATGAATTGATTGATATTGTAGAAAAGTATAATGGGATTTTAATTCCGGCACATGTGTTCACACCATTTAAAAGTTATTATGGAAATTGTACAGATAGGTTGGAAAATATTTTTAAAGAAAAATACAATAAAATTTTTGCAATTGAATTGGGATTAAGTTCAGATACCGAATTGGCAGATACAATATCTGAATTAGAAAATAAAACTTTTGTAACAAATTCAGATGCACATTCTTTACCAAAGATTGCAAGAGAATATAACAAAATGTTAGTTAATGATATTTCTTTTAAAGAAGTTGTAAAAGCTTTAAAAAATGAAGATGGTAGAAAGGTTATTGCTAATTATGGGTTAGATCCTAAATTAGGAAAATACCATAGAACATATTGTGATAATTGTGAAACTTCAATTGAAACGAAAGAACCAGTGAGTATTTGTCCAAAATGTGGAAGTAAAAAAGTTACTTTTGGAGTTTTTGATAGAATAGAATTAATTCAAGATAAAAAACAAAGTAAAAGTCCTGAAAATAGACCACCATACATATATCAAATACCTTTACAGTTTGTACCTGGAGTTGGAGGAAAAACGATAGATAAATTACTTAATTCATTTGAAACAGAAATGAATATACTACATAAACTAACAAAAGATGATATAGAATCAGTAGTTGGAAGCAAAATAGCAACTAGTATTGATAATGCACGTAAAGGGAATGCTGTTATACATTCTGGTGGTGGAGGAGTATATGGAAAAGTCGAAATAAAAAAAGACTAATAATAAAGTTCTAAAAAATTTCTTATTGAATACACATTATGTAGAAACAAATAAGGAGTTTTTTATGAAGAAGAACATAGTTAACCATATATTGAATAATAAAAAAGAATATATAATAATGACATTAGTATTTGTTGTTCGGAATATTTTTTGGTGTGTTTTTTATTAATAATATAAAGCAAGAACAAAGTGAAGAAATAATAGGATATTTTGCATCAAGTATTGATAAACTAAAACAAATAGAAAATATAAATTACATGGAAATATTAAAGAATAACATAGTTAGTAATATTAGTTTAGCAATTGTACTATGGTTTTTGGGAACAACTATTATTGGAATTCCAATTGTATTAGGAATTATTGGATATAGAGGTTTCTGTTTAGGATATACAATAAGTAGTGCAATATTGACATTAGGCAGTGGAAAAGGAATAGCTTTTATATTAGCAACTCTTGTTTTACATAATATCATATTTATACCATCAATAATTGCAATAGGAGTAAGCGGATTTAAGCTATATAAATCAATAATAAAGAACAAAAGAAGAGAAAATATCAAGGTAGAAATTTTAAGACATACTATATTTTCATTGATAATGAGTGTAGGAATATTGATATCTTCTGTGGTAGAAACGTTTGGAACAACCAATATTTTATTAATAATTTTAAAATATTTGTAAAAATTAGGAAAAAACTATTTACTTTTTTTTTATAGTTTGATATAACATAAGTGGTTTAATTTATGTTAATAATAAATTTTAAATAATGAGGGGTAGGGAACATGGAAAAACAATTAAAACAATTTTATGATTTCTTAGAAAATGAAAAAAAATTATCAAGCAACACATTGCAATCATACAAGAGAGATATTAGACAATTTAAAGAGTACTTGGAAGAAAATAAAGTAAATTACAATAAAGTAAATGAAAAAACAGTTAAAGAATATATAGAACATTTAACTGAAGAAGGAAAGAAAGCATCAACAATATCTAGATGTATTGCTTCAATTCGTTCTTTTTATCAATATGAATTAAAAAATAAAAAAGTTAAAAAAGACCCTACAGTGGATATAAAATCTCCAAAGATTGAGAAAAAAGCTCCTAGCACATTAACATTTAAAGAAGTATCATTACTTTTAGAACAACCAAAAGATGTAGACTTAAAAGGAATAAGAGATAAAGCAATGCTTGAATTCGCATATGCAACAGGAATGCGAGTTACAGAAATTATATCATTAGATATAGATGATGTTAATTTAGAAGAAGGATATGTAACTTGCCGTTCAGGAAAAAAACAAAGAAATATTCCTTTAGGTAAATTATCATTAAAAGCATTAAAAGAATATATAGAAAATTCCAGAAATATATTAATAAAAGATGAAAATGTAAAAGCATTATTTGTTAATATAAATGGAAAAAGATTAACAAGACAAGGATTCTGGAAAATAATAAAATATTATAAAGAACAAGCACATATAACAAAAGATATAACACCACATATTTTAAGACATTCATTTGCAACACATTTATTACAAAACGGAGCAGACTTAAAAGCTATTCAAATGATGTTAGGACATTCAGATATTTCTTCAACACAAGTATATATGCAATTTCAAGATGAAGGAATAAAGAATATTTATAAAAAAGCTCATCCAAGAGCATGAGAAAATAAGAATATTTACGAAGCCAATATAAAAATTATATTGGCTTTTATGTTGCAAAAAATAGAATAGAAGTGATATAATAAGTTCGTATTATACAACCGATAAAATGGAGGGGAATTTTAATGGGAAAAATTGTATTGTTAGATGAGTTAACTATAAATAAAATAGCAGCAGGGGAAGTTATTGAAAGACCTGCATCTGTAGTGAAAGAAATGGTTGAAAACTCAATAGATGCTGGAGCAGATAAAATAACTGTAGAAATAAAAAATGGAGGGATTTCTTTTATAAAAGTAAGTGACAATGGAAAAGGAATAGCAGAAGATGATTTGGAAATAGCTTTTGAAAGACATGCAACAAGTAAAATTCGTTCAGCTGAAGATTTAGATACAGTTACTTCTATGGGGTTTAGAGGAGAAGCCCTAGCAAGTATCGCTGCTGTTGCAAATGTAGAGGTGGTTTCAAAACCAGAAGTGCAAGCAGCAGGTTATAAAGTAATTGTTTCAGCAGGAAATGTTTTAGGTAAAAAAGAAGTAGGATGTCCATCTGGAACATCAATAACAGTTACAGACTTATTTTTTAATACACCAGTAAGATATAAATTTTTAAAGAAAGATTATACTGAAACAGGATATATTGAAGATGTAATAACAAGAATCGCATTGATCAATCCTAATATTTCATTCAAGTTAATAAATGCAGGAAAAACTGTTATTCAAACAAACGGAAATGGAAATATGAAAGATGTAATATATAGCATTTATGGAAAAGATATAGCAAATAGTGTATTACCTGTAAAATATAAATATGAAGGAATAGAAATAAATGGAGTAATAGGAAAACCTGAAATAGCACGTTCGAATAGAATTAATCAAATTTTCTTTGTAAATAAAAGATATATAAAAGATAAAACTTTATCAGCAGCTACAAGTCAAGGATATAAAGGATTAATTCCAATCGGAAAATTTGGATTTGTCGTTCTTGACATAGAAGTAGAACCAAGTAAAGTGGATGTAAATGTACACCCTGCAAAATTAGAGGTTAGATTTGAAGAAGAAAATAAAGTGTTTCAAGCTATATACCACAGTATTAAAGATACATTATTAAAAGCAGATTTAGTAGCAAACACATCAAAGGAAAGTTCTGATAAAAAATTAACACCGAGTGAGGTTCAAAGAAAAATGAGTAGAAGAGAAGAAAGTTTTGAAAAAAGATTAGCAGAAAAAATGAAAGAAAAAGAAGAAAGTCCTAAATCTAAAGGATTATTTGGGCATTCTAGACAAAGTAAAAAAATAGAAAAATATAATGACGAAGAAAGTAAAATAAAAACAAATAACCTTATTGAAGAATTATATAATAATAAAAATAAAGAAGCAGAAAAAGAAACTATAAAAGAAGAAAGTGCTGATTATGAAACAATTTTTGATACATCAGATGTATTGGAAAAACTTAAAAAAATGAAAGACGAAATGCAAGAAGAAATAAAAGTAGAGAAAAACAATATTGTAGAAGATAAAACTAGAGAAATTGATGATATTGATGACTTAGAATTAACAGAAGAAGAGTTGTCAAAATTAAATGCAAAGGTCGAAAGTTTTTTAGGTGAAGCTAGCAAGATAAAAGAAAAAAACAATAAAATAATAGCAGGAGAATATGAAGAAGAAAAAGAGAATAAGGAAGATACTGAGCAAAATAAAATAGATGAGATAGAAGCAAAATTAGAAGCACTAAAAGAAGGAAGTAAAAAGTTAGATGAAATACCTAATATACCAAATCTAGAAGAAATAAAAAGTGTAAGTGAGAAAGAAATAAAAGAAGAAGTAAAAGATAATACAACAGGAGAAGATGCTTTACCAAAAGGAATAATATCATTAAAACAATCTAAAGAAGATACAGAAGAATTGAAAGAAAAAGAAGAAAAATTAGAATATATTAATGATAAAATAAATCAGTTAAAAGAAAATCCAAATGTAATAACAGATGATTTTAAAGAAATGTATACAAAATTATTTGGAACAACTCCAAAAACAGCTGAAGATTTGAAAAAAGAAGAAGAACAACGAATAATAAAAGAAAAAGCAAGTGCTATAGATATAGTAAAAGATAATGTTTCTATTTTTGACGATGAGGAAGAATATCAATTGCCACAATATAGATTCATTGGAATTGCATTTAAAACATATATCATTTTAGAAATGGATAAAGAATTATATATATTGGACCAACATGCAGCACATGAAAGAATTATGTATGAAAAAGTAAAAGCTAATTATTATAGTGAAACAGAAAAAGATTCACAAATACTTCTTTTACCAGATGTAATTACTTTAACACATAAGGAAATGGATATTCTTAAAGAGAATATGGGAATGTTTAGAAAAGCTGGGTTTGAATTAGAAGAGTTTGGAGAAAATACAATAAAATTAACAGGTTGTCCAACTGTATGTTTAGATATAAATACTAAAGAACTATTTTTAGAAACTTTAGATGAAATAAATACAGTTGCAAGAACTGCTAGACAAGAGAAAGAAGAAAAGTTTATAGCTACAGTAGCATGTAAAGCAGCAGTAAAAGCACATATGGCTCTAGATGAAAAAGAGGTCGAAGCTTTAATGGATAAATTATTGCGTTTACCAAATCCATTTACTTGTCCACATGGTAGACCAACTGCTATAAAAATGACACAATATGACATAGAAAGAAAATTTGCAAGAAAATAGTATAAGTGAGAATTTCTATACGATAAAAGAAAGGGATTTAATAATGGCAATTATTATTATAGTAACAATTGTTTTGTTTTTAGTACTAATTGGATGGACATGGAGTAATTTGGGAAATGTTGACAAGGCTAAGAAAATAGGATATTTATTATCTTCTATAGTTATAATGGCAGTAATCACTTTAATAATATTTTCAATTTCGAAATCTGGTGTAAACTATGAAAATGAAAATATGGTAGGACCAGTTAGACTTTTACTTGTGGCTATTTTTACGGCATTAAATGGGTTTGTTGTAATTCAGTATGTAGCAAGAATTTTAGGAAGAATAAATGAACAAACAATAGAACAAGAAGAAGCTAAGAAAAAATTTATTATTATTTTAGTTGTATTTATTGTTGTTGCCATTATAGAATGTTCGTACATGAAAAATATTCAATTAGATATTTTAAATATGATAAGTAATTTAAAAAATAAATAAATGAAAGTAATGATTCTAATATAAAACAAACAGTGAAGGTAATAACAACTAATATAGAAGTAAGTGGTAAATATAATAATGACTAATATAAAAATTCATAAAAGGGATAATTGTAAATATGAAAGAAAAAGCAATAGTAATTTGTGGTCCAACAGCTTCAGGGAAAACCGCATTGTCAATAGAACTAGCAAAAAAAATTAATGGCGAAATAGTTTCTGCTGATTCTATGCAGATATATAAAGATATGAATATAGGAACAGCTAAACCAACGATAGAGGAACAACAAGGAATAAAACATTACATGATAGATTTTGTTTCACCAGATAAAAGATATAGTGTTGCTGATTTTAAAAAAGATGCAAAAATAGCAATTCGAGAAATTATAGATAAAGGCAAAACACCTATCATAGTTGGCGGAACAGGCTTATATGTTGATAGTTTGATATATGAAATTGATTACCCTGAAATACAATTTGATGAAGATTATAGGAAGAGCCTAGAAAAAGAAGTAGAAGAAAAAGGGCTAGAAAATTTATATAAAAAAGCAGTCGAAATAGATGAAGAAGCTATGAAAAAGATTAGTCCGAATGATAAAAAAAGGATATTAAGAGTATTAGAAATTTATCATGCAACAGGGAAAACTAAAACTGAGCAAGAAGCGGAATCTAGAAAAGATCCTGAATTTGATTATTATGTTTATGCAATTGATTGGGACAGGGAAAAACTTTATGATAGAATAAATAAAAGAGTAGATATTATGATTGAACAAGGATTAATAGAAGAAGTAAAGGAAATTTTAAAAAAATATGATGAATTTCCAACAGCAATGCAAGGATTAGGATATAAAGAAGTTGTTCAATATTTGAAAAATGAAATAACAGAAGAAGAAATGATAGAAAAAATAAAACAAGAAACAAGAAGATATGCTAAAAGGCAATTAACTTGGTTTAGAAAAAACAAGCAAACGATATGGCTAAAAGGAGAAGATGAAGTTCAAAACAATGTAGATATTATTATTAAAAACTTAGATGTATAAATATATAATATCTAGTTTTGGTATGGAGGGTTAGTTTGAAAAAGAAAGGCAAGAAACCAAAGATAAATAAAAAAGCAATAGTATTATTTATATTTATAGTAACAAGTATTTATATTTGTTACACTATTTTCTTGCTTATAAAACAACCAACCAATACATTTATGTTGGAAGAAGGAGAAGTCTATCAGCAAGAGACAAATGTGGGGTATATAATTAGAAAAGAGCAAGTGATAAAAGGTGAGAATTATGCAAATGGAATGGAAAAGATAAAAACAGAAGGAGAGAAAACAGCAAAAGGAGAATCAATTTTCCGTTATTATAGTAAGAATGAAGAAAAGTTAAAACAACAAATAGCTGAATTAGATACAAAAATACAAGATGTTATGGCTAGTGAAACAGGAATATATTCTTCAGATATGAAGATTATTGAAAATCAAATTGATGAAAAAATTGCACAAGTTAGAAATGTTGTAGATGTTTCAAAATTAGAAGAGGATAAAAAAGAAATTGATGAATTAATAACTAAAAAGGCAAAAATTGCAGGAGATAAAAGTCCTAAAGGTTCATACTTAAATCAATTAATTGCTGAAAGAAGCAAATATGAAAGTGAGTTGAATTCAGGAGCTGAATACATAAAAGCGCCAGAAAGTGGAATTGTTTCATATAGAGTTGATGGATTAGAAGATAAATTAACAATTAATAATTTTTCTGAATTGAGTAAAAAATATCTAGAGAGCTTAAATTTAAAAACAGGAAAAATTGTAGCAACAAATGAAGAAGAGGGAAAAATAATAGATGCATTTACTTGCTATTTAGCAACTTTGTCAAATACTGAGGAAGCAAAGAGTTCTAAAATAGGAGATAAGGTAAAGATACGATTATCAAATAATGAAGAAGTGGATGCTACTATTGAACATATTGCCAAACAAGAAAATGATGAAATGTTGATTATATTTAAGTTCAATAATCAGATTAGTGAATTAACAAATTATAGAAAAATATCTTTTGACTTAATTTGGTGGCAATATAAAGGATTAAAATTACCAAATCAGGCAATAGTAAATAAAGATGGTCTAGATTATGTTGTTAGAAATAGAGCAGGATATTTAGACAAATGCTTAGTAAAAGTGACAAAAAAGAATGACGATTATTCTATAATAAAAGCGTATTCTACAGAGGAACTTAAACAAATAGGTTTCAATGAAAACGAAATCAACCAATATAAAAGTATAGCAATGTATGATGAAGTACAATTGAATCCAGACTTAAGCAAGGTTGACTAATATTACACAAATGTTACGTGAATATTAAAAAAGTATGACATTTACCAAAAACTATTGACAATTAAACAAAAAAAGTGGATACTAGTGTATATAAATACAAAGGAAGTAAATTAGGAGGTTTTTTTATGTCAGCATTAATGAACAAAGTTTGGGATCTATTTGGAATGGATTCTGCAGAACCAGAGGAATACGAAGAGGAAAATTTTTATGATTATGAAGAAGAGGATGAAGTAGTAGAAGAGAACAGAAAGCTATTTGGCAAAAAAAGAGACAAAGATAAAGTTGTAGCAATGCCACAAGCTCAAAGTGGTTCAGTAAAAATGGTTATATCACAACCAACTACTTTTGAACAATCAGATGAAATATGCAGTTTCTTAAAAGAAAAGAAGTCTGTAATAGTTAATTTAGAATATGTAAATAAGGATGTAGCTAGAAGAATAGTAGATTTTATTAGCGGAGGAGTATATTCTTTAGACGGATATATTCAAAAAGTGTCTAATTCAATCTTTTTAGTAGCACCAGCTAATTATGAAATTACTAATGAAATGGCAAGAGAAGAAATGAAAAGCAAATTATCTGTTTCTTGGTTAAAAAATAATGGACTTAACTAAATGTTTAATGGATTCTTGTGCTTGGGATGAGGAGGAATGAAATGATTACACCATTAGATATAGAAAATAAAAAATTCTCAAAACAAATAATGAATGGTTATAATGTTGATGAGGTAGATGATTTTCTAGACGAACTAACGGTTGATTATACAAAGAATTACAAAGAAGTTATGAAACTAAGAAAAGAAATTTCTGAAATAAATGCAAGCCTAGAACATTATAAATCAATCGAAGAGACATTGCAAAATACATTAGTAATGGCACAAACAACGGCTGAAGATGTAAAAAATGTAGCTAAACAAAAAGCAGATCAAATAGTAAATGAAGCTAAAGATTCTGCAAAAAAAGAGTTAAGTAATTTACGAGAAGAAACAACTGCATTGCAAAAAGAAAAAGATGACATAAAAAAACAATTTGATATATATAAGGCAAAAATGGAGTCACTTTTAATATCACAATTAGAATTACTTAAAGATTTTAATAAATAAGAGTAGAAATAATTTGACCCACTTATGCAATCGGAAATGATTACATAAGTGGGTTCTTTATTACAAAACTATTAAATGTATATTACATTTATGTTAATAGTATTGACATTAGGAAAAAAAAAGATAAAATAGTAATATAAGGAAATGTAAGTATGAGAATAATAAGTGGAAAAGCAAAAGGGACAAATTTATATACCTTAGAAGGAAACAATACCAGACCAACTTCTGATAGAGCAAAAGAAGCATTGTTTAATATTCTGGGGATAAATGTCTTAGAGTGTGCATTTTTAGATTTATTTGCAGGAAGTGGAGCTGTCGGATTAGAGGCGGCAAGCAGAGGTGCTAAAAAAGTAATTTTAGTAGATAGGTCTAAAGATGCAATAGAAATAATAAAAAAGAACATACAAAAAACACATTTAGAAAATAAAGTATTAATATATAAACTAGAATATGAAGATGCTTTAAATAAAAAAATATTAGAAAAACAAGATTATATTTTCTTAGACCCACCATATAAATCTGATTTGCTTTATAAATCAATTCTTATTATATTGCAGCAAGATTTGTTGAAAGAAGATGGGACGATTATAGCAGAAACAGATAAAGCAGAAGAATTTGAAAAACAGATAGAAAAATTACCAATAAAAATAATTGATAAAAGGAAATATGGAAGAAATCAATTTTTGTTTTTAACAAAAGATGTCTAATTAGAAAGGGGCAAAAAAATGGAGATATTTACTTTGCTAGAGACATTAGAAGATTTACTAGAAGGAAGCAGAAATTTACCATTTACTTCAAAAGCTATTGTAAATAAAGAAGAAATGTTAGATTTAATTAAAGAAATTAGAATAAAAATGCCTGATGAATTAAAACAAGCTAAATGGATTAAAGAGGAAAGGCAAAGAATACTAGTAGAAGCCCAAAAAGAAGCTGAGGGTGTTGTTAAAGAGGCTGAAAATAGAATAATAGCTATGATAGATGAACATGAGATTACTAGAAAAGCTTATGACCAAAAGGCAGAAATAATAGAAACAGCAAATGAAATGTCTAGAGAAATATCTAAAGGAACAAAAGAATATGCCGATACTTTACTGGAAAACACGGAAAAAGTATTAAATGACACATTAGGTAAATTAGAAACAAATATAAATGAAGCATTGAAGTTAATGGAAATATCATTAGAAGATACAATAAAAACAATTCAAACAAGTAGAAAAGAATTAAAATAAAAAAGAAAGGTACATGGACATTCTTCTAAGGAATGTCCAATTTTAGATAAAGGATGGTTGAAATAAATGGCAAATAAAAGAGGAAAAAGGAGCTATAATACTAAAAAAACAGGTAGACATTCCAGGAAAAAAGCTGCTAAACGAATTGATTTAATAGTGGTAGGATTGATAGTACTAAGTGTTTTGTTAGCAGTTCTAATTTATACAAAATCTGGATTTGTAGGAAACAAATTAAATGAAGTACTAGGTGGAATGCTTGGTGTTATGCAATACATACTACCAATTGGAACCTTTATACTTGGAATAAAAATAGCATGTGAGGGTGAGGATAACATCGGATCAAGATTAACGTTATATTTATTGATGTTAATAAGTGTGTCCGTTGTTTTTGGCGTGTTTCAAATAGCTTTTGAAGAATTAGATAGAACAAAAGAATTGTCTGAAATAGCTAAAGATGCTTATCAAATAGGAATGGTATCAAAAGGAGGAGGAGCATTAGGAGCAATAATTGCAGTTCCTTTAGTGAATTTACTAGGTTCAGTCGGAGCCATTATATTGTGTGTTGGAGTAGCTATTGTATTAGTAGTATTTACATTTGGAATAAATGCATCAGAAATAATAAGTTCAAATGTAGATAAGATGAAAGAAAAAAGAGAAGAAAGACTTCGTTATAGAATGGAAGAAATTGAAGAAGAAGAGGAGGAATTGCCAAAAAGAAAACAAAAGCAAGCGAAAATGGTACTTGCCAGAAATAGGACTAAAGCGAAAAAGATATTTGAACAAATAAGTGAAGAACCTATGGAAGATGAAAAAATAGAAGAACAAATTAAGATAAATTTTGCAGGAGTAGCATTGGATGCTGAAAATGTGAAAGATGCTAAAGAAGGAAAATTAAAAAGAACTAGAAAGAAAGATAGTGTACAACCAGATGTAATAGAAGCTAATTTGTTTAGTACAGTAGAAAAAGAGAAGGAAAGTAATACTAAAGAAGTTTTACAACTAGGACATACAATGACAGTAGAAGAGGAAAATTATGAATACCCACCAATAGAAATATTAGGTAAGCCACCTAAGAAAACATTGAGAGGTGGAGCAAAAGCATTAACTAATACTGCTTCAAAATTGCAAAGAACTTTACATAGTTTTGGAGTTGCTGCAAAAGTAGAAAATGTAACAGTGGGACCTGCAATAACAAGATATGAGTTAAAGCCAGCAGAAGGTGTAAGGGTTAGCAGAATAGCTAATTTGGCAGATGATATTGCATTAAATTTAGCAGCCGAAACTATTCGTATTGAAGCTCCAATTCCTGGTAAGCAAGCAGTTGGAATAGAAGTTCCAAATCAAGAGAAACAAACAGTTCATTTAAGAGAAGTTATAGAAAGTACAAGATTTGAAGATTGCGAATCTAAAACAGCAGTTGCTCTAGGAAAAGATGTTGCAGGAGAAACTGAAATTGCAGATATAGCAAAAATGCCTCATGTTTTGATAGCGGGATCAACAGGCTCTGGAAAGAGTGTATGTGTAAATACAATTATAACTAGTATAATATATAAATCAAAACCTAGTGAGGTTAAATTTGTAATGATAGACCCAAAAGTTGTTGAACTGTCAGTATATAATGGAATTCCACATTTGTTAATTCCAGTAGTAACAGATCCTAAAAAAGCAGCAGGAGCATTAGCATGGGCAGTTCAAGAAATGGAAAATAGATATAGCCTATTTGCGCAAAAAGGAGTAAGAGATTTAAAAGGTTATAATCATGTAATAGACAAGAAGGAAAATGGAGTTGGAAAATTACCAAAAATAGTAATAATAATAGATGAGTTAGCAGATTTAATGATGGTTGCAAAAAATGACGTGGAAGATGCAATTTGTAGATTGGCTCAAAAAGCTAGAGCAGCGGGAATGCATTTAGTAATAGCAACTCAAAGACCATCTGTAGATGTTATTACAGGCTTGATTAAAGCAAATGTACCATCTAGAATAGCTTTTGCTGTTTCATCACAAGTGGATTCAAGAACAATATTAGATTCAGTAGGTGCAGAGAAGTTACTAGGAAAAGGAGATATGTTGTATTTTCCATCAGGAGCTTCAAAACCTTCAAGGGTACAAGGTGCATTTGTTTCAGATGATGAAGTAGAAAAAATAGTTGACTTTTTGAAATCAAATGGAGAAGCTACATATAGTGAAGATATAATAGAAACAATTGAAAATAGCGGAAAAACGGAAAAAGAATTAACACAAGAACAAGCAAAAGATGATGATACAGATAGTTTATTAGAAGAAGCAATAGAAACTGTTGTTGAAACAGGACAAGCTTCAACATCATTTATACAAAGAAGGTTTAAAGTAGGATATGCAAGGGCAGGAAGAATAATAGACCAAATGGAAGAAAGAGGCATTATTTCAGGATATCAAGGAAGTAAGCCTAGACAAGTTTTGATGACATTGGAAAGACTTAATGAATTAAAGATGTCACAAAATACAAAAGATGATGCTAGCGCATAAAACAAAAATTAAGTGGAGGGCTAGAAAAAGTTGCAAAAGAAAAAAGAAAATTTACTAGAAAAAATAGTAAAGAAAAATTATAATAACAAACTAGAAGAAGTGCTTGAACATAAAAAGTTTTCTGAACAAACGAAAAGCCTTCTTCTTAGTATGTTGTATAAAATTGAAAGTGCATACCCTGATTATGCTAAAGTAAAACAAAATGTAGAAACAAAAGAAGAATATATAGAAAATATAATATCAATAATACAAAATCAATGTAGTGATATTGAAGTAATAAATCCAAGGTCACCTAGAAGTGAGGAATTGGGCAGAAGAATTTTTGTAATAGATTCAAATACAAAAAGCATAAAATGTTATCCAGTTGAAAGAAAGTTATTATATGCAATATCAAAGATAGGTAAAAGAGATTATATTGTAGATAAAGAAAAGTATAGTATGCTTGCGAAACCAATGTCTGATTTAATAAAAATAGGAGACAATATTAATACAGTGGAACCATTAAGAGATTTTAATGGCTATTCATGGACAGTTGTAACTAGAGAAATAGAAAGTATAGAATATAATTTGATTTACCAAAATTTGCGAATACTTTTAGGATACAAGTTTTTAAAGGATTGGATAAATAATAGAGAATTTATTGCAGATTATATGTCAATGTTTAAGAAAAACTTAAGAAATCTATATGGCGAAAAAAACGGAAATAATATTAAAGAGTTAATATTTAAATTAGCAATTTTATTAAATATAAAATTTGATGAACAAGGTAGAAAAGAGTTATCTGAAAATAGAAATGAAATAATAAGTCAATTGCAAATTATAGATGATAATAAATTATTTGCAGAAAGCATATCAAACCAAAAGCGAGTAATCAATGATAAAATTAAGCAAATTGATACCGTACTTAATAATCAAGGATTGTTACAAAGAGAAGCTCAAATTAGAAATATATATAATTTACAAATTTTATCAGAACAATTGATACGTGAAAGAGAAATTGAATTTACAAAAATAGATAATTTAAATAAATTGTTATTGCCTAAAAACTTTATAAATTATAAAAAAGAATTGATAAGAAAACAGCAATATATACAATTATTAGAAATAGGAAATTTAGACATTGAAATAAAAAATGCAATCATGGAATTGCAAAAAGTTTTTTTGAAATGTTTTGAAATGAAAATTGAACAAGCAAGAACTAAAACAGATGTGACTCAATTAATATACCAATTTAGATATTACTATTTATTACCATTTGATTCAGAAAAATCAATATTAGAAGTGAAAGAACTAGAAGAATTAACAAAAAGTGTAATAAAAAAATTGATTGAAAGAATGAAATTTGAAGGAATAGTAGGAGAATTTTCTAAAAAGCCAGAATTAGAAATGAAAATTTTTGAAACTATTTTAAGTCTAAAAACAATTAGATTAGAAGATATTTATGCAACAGCAATAAAAGATAAAGAAAGCAATAAGATTTCGATGATACTTTATGATGAGGAAGAATTTGAACAAAAGATAGAGTTGGGTTCTACAGAAGAAATACAAAAGAAAGATTTAGGAATTAAACTAAATAAGAGGGTGAAAGTTTTTTATTAATCTGTGATGAGCCATGGCTCAAACAGCAAAAAGGAGGAAGATTATTTTGAAGATAACATTTTTAGGAGCAACAAAGACTGTAACAGGTTCAAATTATTTAGTAGAAGCTGCAGGAAAGAAGTTTTTAGTAGATTGTGGAATGTGGCAAGGAAAAGCTGAACAGGAAATGGAGAATGAACAAGATTTTGAATTCAATCCAGAAAGTATAGATTTTATGCTTTTAACACATGCTCATATAGATCATTCAGGAAGAATACCAAAATTATATAATGAAGGATTTAGAAATAAGATATATGCACATAAAGCAACATGTGATTTATGTGCACTAATGTTGCCAGATAGTGGACATATACAAGAACAAGAAAATAAATGGAAAAACAAAAAGAGAATAAGGGCAGGATTGCCAGAAATACCACCACTATATACTGCTGAAGAAGCTGCAAGATCATTAGAGATTTTTTATCCAGTACAATATGATGAAATAATAGAAATAGATGAAAATATTCATGTAAGATTTAATGATGCTGGACATATGTTAGGATCTAGTATTATTGAAGTATGGGCTAAAGAAGGTGAAAAAGAAACAAAAGCAGTATTTACAGGAGATTTGGGAAATAATGATATTCCTCTTTTAGATTCTCCAACAATGATAGAAGATACAGATTATTTAATAATGGAATCAACATATGGTAGCAGATTGCATATGAGAAATGATGACAAGGCAAGTATGTTTTTAGATATTGTTGCAGAAACTTTAGACAATGAGGGAACTGTAGTTATACCTTCATTTGCAGTGGGTAGAACACAAGAGATATTATATGAAATAAATAAATTAAAAGAAAATCATTTAGATGATGAAGAATTCAAAAGAAAATATAAAAAATTGATGTCAACTCCTGTATATGTTGATAGTCCGCTTGCAATTTCAGCAACAGAGGTATTCAAGGAAAATACCAATTTATTTGAAGAAGAAATAAAAAATGAAATATTAAGCGGAAATAATCCACTTGAATTTCCAGGATTAAAATTTACAATGACAACAGATGAGTCAAGAGCATTAAATGAAAGTAATGAGCCAGCAATAATTATTTCTGCAAGTGGTATGTGTGAAGTAGGAAGAATAAAACATCATTTAAAACATAATATTTGGAATCCTAAAAACACTATTCTTTTTGTAGGATATCAAGCACCAGGCACATTAGGATATAACATAATAAATGGAGCAAAAACTGTAAAAATATTTGGAGAAGAAGTTGCTGTAAATGCTAGAATAGAATATATAGAAGGATATTCTGGACATGCAGATCAAGAATGGTTGATGAATTTTATATATTCATTTATAAAAAAACCAAAACACATATTTTTAGTACATGGTGAAGAAGAGTCAGAAAATGTTTTAAAAGAAAAAATAGAAACAGAAACTGGCTTAAATGTAACGATGCCTGAATTTGGAGAAACATATGAATTAACAGGCGAAGAAGAACAAGCCGTTACTAGAACAGCTAAGATTGAAAGAAAGATAAATCATACTGTTAGAAGTGAAATAATGCATAGACTTGAAAAGATTAAAGATGAAATTAAAGATATGGATGTAAGTGTAAAAGAAGATATGAATAATGCAACTCTTACTGATAGAGATATATTTAGAATTAATGAGAAGATAAAGGATTTGGAGAAGCAGATTCTTAATGTTATAGAAGGATAAGTATTTGTAAAAGAATTACAATTTTGGCGTTGTCAAACTTCATTTAAAATTTAATCAACGTACAAAAAGTACGTCTCATAAATTTTAAACTTGTTTTCCTAGCCAAAATTTAATTCTTTTACAAACGGGTTTATACTTTTAGAAAGGAATGAAATAAAAAGATGGATAACAAATACTATAATGAAGCAATTGTAGGAAATAAAAATATGATAGCAACTTTTACGTCTAAAGGAGAAGTACAAAGAATTTATTTCCCGAGTAAAGATAATAGACAATATATAGATTTTTTTCATACAGGAATAAAAGCTAATGAGTCTGATTTAATTTATTTACATGATGATATAAATAATGTGTATAAACAATATTATGAACCAGATACAAATATATTAAATACAGAGATAACTAATACATATTTTAATATTAAAATATTGCAAACAGATTTTGTAATGTTAAAGGAAAATGCATTAGTAAAAAAATATACATTAATAAATGATGGAAAAATAGATCTGGATATAAAGTTTTTCGTACATTCAAGTTTATTAACAGATAACAATAATATTGTAGGAAGTAAAGTTGTAGATGGAGGAATATTACAATATGCCCACGATTTTTCTTTTTCTACATTTGCAAAAGGATATAAATTGTTTAGCCATCAGTTAAATGGAAGTAAGGACACGATAAAAAGAGGAGAAATCCACGATAAAGATTATATTGGAATGGCAAATGATTCTAGTGTTTGTTACGACTTAGGTAAGATTAAGCCAAACGAAAAAAAGGAAATAGAAATTTGTATAACAATAGATGGAAATAAAAATATTTCTGATATGGAAAGAGAAATAAATAGAATAAGAAGAATAGATTTGAACAAAGAATATTCAAATACGAAATCATATTGGAGAAAATATGTTAAAACTCATAATACCTTAAATTTAAAAGAGTCAAAAAATAGCTATGAAGAAAAGATATTTGAAATATATAAACGTAGTATATTATTATTTCCATTGCTTACAAATGAGGAAACAGGAGGAATAATAGCTTCACCTGAAGTAGATGAAAATAGAAGTAATTGCGGAATGTATGCATATTGTTGGCCACGAGATGCTGTGTTTGTAACGAGAGCATTAGATATATTAAAAATGAAAAGCGAATCTGAAAAATTTTATAAAGTTTTTTGTAAAAGAACACAGAGTAAAAACGGAATGTGGGAACAACGTTTTTATACAGATGGTAAATTGGCACCATGTTGGGGGTATCAAGTAGATGAAACTGCGAGTGTAATATATGGAATTTATGAACACTATAAATATGTTAAATCAGAAAAATTTTTAAAAGATACTTTACCAATGTGTGAACGTGCAATAAAATTTTTAAAAGACTATATAAAAGATTGGCTAGGAATAAAAGTAGTAGTAAATAAAAAAGATGTGGTTCAAGAAGAAATAGAAGCAGAGTTTTGCAAAAGAAAAGGGCATAAATATCCAATAAGTTATGATATTTGGGAAATGTGTGAAGGAATACATTTGTATTCAATAGCTAGTATATATGCTGCATTTGATAGTATGTTAAAAATATATAAAGTTTTAGGAAAGAACACATCAAATTTTGAAAATAATAGATTAAAAGAAGATAAAGTATTAAAAAATATTCAAGAAATTGAAAAATTAATGGTGCAACTTAAAAAATATATTAATTTAAATTTCTATGATGAAGAAAAGAAGTCTTATGTAAGAAATGCTGAAGACAAAAAAATGGATATAAGTATATTAGGAGCAGTAACACCATTTAATGTATTTAAAACAAAAGAAAAGAAAATTCTAAATACTGTTGAAAGAATCAATTTAAGTTTACGTACATATACAGGAGGATATCAAAGATTCGAATATGATAATTACATGAATGGAAATCCTTGGCCAATAGCTAATCTTTGGATGACTTTGTATTATATAAAAACAGGAGAAAAAAGAAAAGCAAAAGAAGCATTTGATTTTGTTGTAAAAACAGCAGGAAAGCATAATTTATTAGGAGAACAAGTTGATAATAATACTTTACAACCTAACTGGGTAATTGGACTTGGATGGTCACATGCAATGTTTATTATTGTTCTAGAAAAATTATTTGGATAAACTTGAAAAAATTTTTTCATTGGTATAGAATGAAAACAGTTAATTAAGTTAATAATATAAAAAATTAAGGAGGAAGTTAAAATGTCAATAAAAGTAGGTATTAATGGATTTGGAAGAATTGGAAATTTATCTTTCCAAGCAGCATTAGAAAAGGAAGGGGTAGAAGTTGTTGCAGTAAATGACCCATTTATAGCACCTGATTATATGGCGTATATGACAAAATATGATACTGCTCATGGAAGATTCAAAGGAACAGTTGAAGCCAAAGATGATAAATTAATAGTAAATGGAAAAGAAATACAAGTATATAATGAAATGGACCCACATAATATTCCATGGGGAGAAATTGGAGTAGAATATGTATTAGAATGTTCAGGAGTATTTACAACTTTAGAAAAAGCACAAGCTCATATAGATGCAGGAGCTAAAAAGGTTATAATAAGTGCTCCATCAAAAGATGCTCCAATGTTTGTTATGGGAGTAAATAATGAAACATATGATCCAAGCATGAATATAATTTCAAATGCATCTTGTACAACAAACTGTTTAGCACCACTTGCTAAAGTAATTCATGACAATTTTGGAATTAAAGAAGGATTAATGACAACAGTTCACTCTACTACAGCTACACAAAAAACAGTTGATAGTGCTTCTAAAAAAGATTGGAGAGGTGGACGTGCAGCAGCTGCTAATATAATACCATCTTCAACAGGTGCAGCAAAAGCAGTTGGAAAGGTTATACCAGATTTAAATGGTAAATTAACTGGAATGGCATTTAGAGTTCCAACAATAGATGTTTCAGTAGTTGATTTAACATGTAATTTAGAAAAGCCAGCAACATATGAAGAAATATGTGCAGCAATAAAAAAAGCTTCTGAAAATGAATTAAATGGAATTTTAGGATATACAGAAGATGCAGTTGTATCATCAGATTTCTTATCAGATAAACGTACATCTATATTTGATGCATCAGCAGGAATAATGCTATCAGATACATTTGTAAAATTAGTTTCTTGGTATGATAACGAATGGGGATATTCAAATAAATTAGTAGATTTAGCTTATTATATTTCAACAAAAAGTCTATAATAATTAGAAAAACACCTACCTGTTAACAGGAGGTGCTTTTTTTTGTATATGAAAATTTTTTGGATGACTCAGACGTCATACCAAAAAACTTCCATATAAGTTTGCCAATCTTGGCGGGGCCACTCAAGAGAACTTAATGACGTACCTGTTGAATCCATCATGCATAGGGTAAATACTGTTTTAGCTGAAAACTTCTTTAGGTATTCTTCAATAATATGCAGAGGTTTCTTACTTTCTGATAATTCCTTGATTTTTATTGCTTTGTCATGGTTAGATTCAAGATTTTGAATATTTGAATCGCGGAATGATGGAACTATCTGATATACGCCTTCTTCATTTTTTGTTGGTTTCATTAATATCTCAACTTTCTGTGAAACCCAATGCTTCAAATATAATGTCTAAGACATATATTTTGAAGCTTACCAAAACTAATATAAGTATACTTATATTATATTATGGTAAACCGAAAAAGTCAAGTGCTTCTATGAAAATTCAGAAAAAAGTTGAAAAATGACGAACAAAACAAGTTTTTGTATTTTCTATTGACTTTTAAAATTAAAATTTATATAATGAAAAAATAGAAAAAAGAGTGCAAAAAACAAAAGAAGAAATAAATGGATTTTACTAAACATAATGATAAGTGAAAAGAAAGAAGGTAGGTTTTGGAACTTAAAGGAGAAATAGTAGACATTATATATAAAAATGAAACAAATAGTTATACAATTGCTACAATAGAAACAGAGGAAGAATATACTACTGTTGTAGGATACTTGCCATTTGTAAATGTTGGAGATACTATAAATGTTATAGGTAATTATGTAGAGCATAGAGATTATGGATTACAGTTTAAAGTTGAAACATTTGAAAAAATAATGCCAGATACTCCAGAGGCATTAGAAAAATATCTTGCTTCTGGAAATATAAAAGGAATAGGTGAATTAACAGCGAAAAAAATAACTAAAACTTTTGGAGAAGAAACTATAAATATTTTAAGATATGATTATGAGAAATTAGAACAAATACGAGGAATATCTAAAAAGAAGGCAAAAGAAATTTCAGAAAGCTTTATTGAGAATTGGGAAGTTTGGCAAATAGTAGGATTTTTAGAAAGATTTGGAATAGGTGCAGAATATGCTAAAAAAGTTTATGACAAATATGGAGTAAATGCAATAGAACAAATAGAGGCTAATCCATACATATTGATAGAAGTAGCAAGAGGAGTAGATTTTAAACAAATAGATAAGATGGCATTAAAACTAGGAATAGAATATAATGATGAGAAAAGGATAAAAAGCGGAATAAAATATGGATTAATTATAGCCACATATAACGGAAATTGCTGTGTACTAAAAGAAAATTTAATAGAGTTTGTAGTAAAGCTATTGCAGGTATCAATAGAAGATATAGAAAATAGTTTAATAAGTTTAAAAGTAGAAGAAGAGATTGTTGTTGAAGAAAGAAATGAAGATTGTTGGGTATATCTACAAAGTTTTTATGTTACAGAACAATCTGTTGCAAGAAGGCTTGTACTGCTTGACAGTAATGACAATGTGAAAAAAATAAAAAAGATAGATAAAGAGTTAAAAATTATCGAAGAAGATTCAGATATCATTTTGTCAGAAAAACAAGTAGAAGCAATAAAAGCAGTAAATGACCACAATGTAACAATTATAACTGGAGGTCCCGGAACTGGTAAAACAACAATTATAAAAACAATAATAGATTTATATAATAAACAAAAATGTAAAACAGTTTTATGTGCGCCAACAGGAAGAGCAGCAAAAAAAATGACTGAGACAACAGGAGTAGAAGCATCTACATTGCATAGATTACTAGAAATAGGAAAAATAGACAATGATGCTACATATACTAAAAAGTTAAAAACAGAATATGCAGGAGCTCCAATAGATGCAGATGTAATTGTAGTTGATGAAATGTCAATGGTAGATTTATTTTTAATGAGTTATCTATTAGGATGTATATATAAAGGAACAAAATTGGTGCTTGTAGGAGATAGTGATCAATTAGCATCAGTAGGACCAGGAAGTGTTCTAGAAGATATTATATCTTCTAAAATCATAACAACAATAAAATTAGATCAAATATTTAGACAGGCAGCAAAAAGTAAAATAGTAGTTAATGCGCATAGAGTGAATAAAGGAGAAGGCTTTTTAACAAAAGAAGAAATGAGCTTTAATATGGATGAAGACTTTTTTTACATAAGAGAAAACAGTCAGGAAAAGGCTTTAAAAGAAGTCATTTCATTATGTACAGGAAGATTAGAAGAATATGGTAATTATGACTTTTTTAAAAATATACAAGTTATTACTCCAACAAAAAAAGGAATGTTAGGAACTAGAGAATTAAATAAACATTTACAAGAAGCATTGAATCCACCAGATAAATTTAAGGATGAAAAAAAGAGGGGCAATACGATTCTTAGAGTTGGTGATAGAGTAATGCAGATAAAAAATAATTATGATATATATTGGGAAAAAGAAATTGTAAATGAAAATAATGAAGAAGTAAAAGAAACAGGAAGTGGAATATTTAACGGAGAAATAGGAACTATTGAAAACATAGATAGTAGCGATAAAACAGTGCAAGTAATGTTTGATGATGACAAAGTTGCTTGGTACGAACCTTCTGAATTAGAACAATTGGAACATAGTTATGCAATAACTATTCATAAAGCACAAGGTAGTGAATTCGATGTAGTAATAATGGTGATTCCACCATCTTCACCAATATTATTAACAAGAAATTTATTGTATACAGGAATAACAAGAGCAAAAAAATTATTAGTTATGATAGGAAATGATAATGTTATAGGATACATGATAAAAAATGTAGATAGCAAAAAAAGAAATACAGGGCTGGAATATAGAATAAAGGAGTTAGATGATTGATATTAGATTTTATATATCCGCCAGTATGTGGATTTTGTAATAAAATAAACAAAGAGACACTTTGCAAAAAATGTGAAAACAAATTAGCAAATGAACAAAATGTAAAAATAGAAAAATTTAAAAATTATGAATTTCAAGAACAAATATATTTTTTTCCTTATGAAGGATTTGTTAGAAACGCAATTTTACAATATAAATTTAGAAATAAAGTATATTTATATAAAAGTTTTGTAAAATTTATGATAAAAAATCAAAATTTTATGAAATTTTTAAAAACTTATGATATAATAATTCCAGTTCCAATAAGTAAAAAAAGAAAGAAAAAAAGAGGATATAACCAAAGTTTACTTATTGCAAAGGGGATAGCAAATTTGTACAACAAAAATAAAAATCATATACTTAAAGTTGAGAGTAAGTGTTTATATAAAACTATTGATACTATAGAACAAAGTAAATTAAATAAAGAGCAACGAAATGCTAATGTACAAGGAGTATATGATTTGAAAAATGGGCAAATACTAGAAAATAAAAGGATATTGTTAATTGACGATATTTATACAACAGGAAATACCATAAAAGAATGTAGTCAAATGATAAAAAAAGCAAAACCTAAAAAAATAGGAGTATTAACTATTGCAAAGGATTTTGTAGATTAAGAAGGGGTAAAAGAATGGAAGATTTAGTTGAAAGCATATTAGATTATGTACGTTCAGATTACACAGATTATGCAGTAATGTTGAATGGTGAATGGGGATCTGGAAAAACACATTTCTGGAATAATAAAATAAGAAAAAAAATAGAGTCTATGCAATTAAATGGAAAGCGTTTTACAACAATATACATGTCTCTATATGGAATATCAAATCTTGAAGATATAAGTAAAAAAATATTTATTGAGACAACTCAATTAATGGATAAAAATTTAAGAAAATTCATGAATTCTAATGGACAAACAACAATACCTGAATATGCAAAAACAGGAATTGATATGGCAAACTTTTTTGGAGTAACACAAAATGGGGACAGAGTGGATTACGCAGAATTTTTCTCTACAGATGATAAAGTTTTATGTTTTGATGATTTGGAAAGAGCAAATGTAGATGTTATTGATATTTTAGGTTACATCAATAACTTTGTTGAGCATGACCACATAAAAACAATAATAATATGTAACGAAAAAGAATTGTCAACAAAATTAAAAAGTTCTAATTTAGAAATGAAAACATTTATAGCAACATACTTATTAGACAAACAAGGTGAATTAAACAGTAATACAAATAAACCAATGGTAGAAAAAATACAAAACAAAATTGAGCATGTATTTGATAAAGCAAATGATTATGAAAGAATAAAAGAAAAACTAATTGGTGAAACGTTCGAATATGCACCAAAATTCGATTATATCATTAATGGAATATTAATGCGTTATGAGGACAATCCTGATTTGATAAGATTTTTAAGAGAAAATACAGGATTGATAATAACAACATTTAATAAATCAGGAACACGAAATTTAAGAATTTTAAAACATGCTTTAAACGATTTCAAAAAAATATATGAAATGGTAAGTAAATCATATCCAAATACAAGCAATAGAGTAATTCAAACAATGTTAATATTTACAATAGCTGTTTCATTTGAAATAAAAGCAGGAAAAGTAACAAAAGAAAAATTTATAAATATTCAAGACAACGAAGAATATAAGTCTATATTAGTATCATCAAGAATATTAATAGATAATAGACAATTCTACATTAAAGAATTTGATAACAACTACTATTATAATTTCAAAGCAGAATATAGATTTTTTAAATTTATTGAATATTATGTACGTACAAGAATCTTTGATATGAAAATATTCAAAGATAATATGGATGTAATACAGAACACAGTAGACACAGAAAATTTACCATCATACAAGAGATTGCTAACAGAAGAATATTGGAAAATATCTGACGATCAATTTGATAGAGTAATTGATGAAACATTAGAAGATGTAAAAGAAGGAAAAATTTCTTTAATAGACATTGTAAAATTATTTGCATATTTTAGCTATTTTTCAAAAAAGAATTTGATAAAATATGATATAAAAACATTAAAAAATACTTTCTTTACAGGTATGAATTTAGCATCATTGACTTCGAAATATTGTCCTGATCCAGAAGAAGAATTAGGAAAAGTAGCTATGGAAGAGATAGTTGACGATATAGATGACGTAAAAGAATATTTTTATAAATTGAACAATCAATTATTGGATAAAATGTATAAAACAAAGGCAGAAGAATTATTTAAAACAATACCGATGAAAATGGAATTATTTTATGATAAATTTGACCAAGAATTTATGGATGTGCCAATATTTAAATATTATGATGTTTATCAATTATTTCAAAGAATATCATGTGCTAGCAACGAAGACATAGTAATGATAAAAGAAAAATTAGTAAATAGAGCAGACAAATACAAAGACGAAATAGAACCGGAAATGCCAAAAATAAAACAATTCAAGAGAATTATAGATGACTATGTAAAAGAAAAAGAAACAACGATAAAAATAGTAATGTTGAAAGATTTATCAAAAGAGCTTGGATATATATTAGATAAATATAAAAAATTCCCTATATAAAGGGAATTTTTTATTGCAATAAATAACAAAGTTCTTAGATGCCCACCCACAATTTTTGATTGTGTTTGTGGATAGGATTGTTATTATATTTCCATTTGAGAACCTAAAAAGGTGGCGGCTGATTGAGCAACCTTTTTTTCAGTTTCATTCATTTTAGTAGTTGATTCTTTAGATAATAAAATAACAGTTCCTATTGTATCACCATTAGAAATAATAGGGTAAACTACTTGCGAATTGTGTTTTCTTTCTTGTGTATCATCTTTGGTAATAGGAATAGCAATACCACTATTATCATTGCTTGTGTATACTTCTTTATCATCCATTAATTGTTCTAATTCTTCGCTTATATCTTTTTCTAGAAATTCTTTTTTAGAACCACCTGAAACAGCGATAATACTATCTTTGTCAGTTATACAAGCGATATGTCCAGTGGTTTTAGATAAAGTTTCTGCATAACCAACGGCAAATTCAGACAATTCACCTATTGGAGAATATTTCTTTAAAATAACTTGACCTTCCCTATCGGTAAATATCTCTAAAGGATCGCCTTCTTTAATACGTAAAGTTCTTCTTATTTCTTTTGGAATAACTACTCTTCCTAAATCATCTATTCTTCTTACAACACCTGTTGCCTTCATGTTTTTCCTCCTTTTTCAAATTATGTTTAAACCTAGTATTTGTAAAAAAAGAAAAAATATACGTTATAAAGAAAATGCATAAAATTTCCAAAATTAAAAAATTTTATAAAGGAAGTTTATATTGAAACCTAGTACACTTTATGATAAAATCCAGTTAGATAAATCCTTTATTAGAAAAAGGCTCACTGCAACTTACAATACCAGAACAACCAAGGAATAGAAACCAAAAATATAT
>CANQGP010000013.1 GCA_947623285.1 uncultured Clostridia bacterium
ACTAATTCTAATAATTCTGGATCGTCAACCATATCTGTTTTATTTAAATATACAACGATATATTTAACTCCAACTTGTCTAGCAAGTAAGATATGCTCTCTTGTTTGAGGCATAGGTCCATCTGCTGCAGATACAACTAGAACTGCTCCGTCCATTTGTGCTGCACCTGTAATCATGTTTTTAACGTAGTCAGCATGTCCTGGGCAGTCAACGTGTGCATAATGTCTTTTTTCTGTTTCATATTCAACGTGTGCTGTGTTGATTGTGATTCCTCTTGCTTTTTCTTCTGGAGCTCCGTCGATTTGATCATATGCTTCATATTGAGCTTGACCTAATAATGATAAATATTTTGTAATAGCTGCTGTTGTTGTTGTTTTTCCGTGGTCTACGTGACCGATTGTACCAATGTTAACATGTGGTTTTGTTCTTTCAAATTTAGCTTTTGCCATTTTGAATTCCTCCTTAAATTTCTTTATTATATTTTTAAAGTTAATAACTTATTTAAATCACTTGCATTCTATAACATTTTTGCTAAAAAATCAAGTGTTTCCGTTATATTTTTTGTTTTAGTCTTCTTTCTTTCCTCTTGATGCAACAATTTGCTCTAGTACTGATTTTGGAACTTCTTCATAGAATGCTGGTTCCATAGAATATGTTCCTCTACCTTGTGTTCTAGAACGTAGGTCTGTTGCATAACCAAACATTTCTGAAAGTGGAATATATGATTTTATTTCTTGCATTCCGTCATTGCTTTCCATTCCTTCCATTCTTCCTCTTCTTGAGTTAACATCACCAATTACGTCTCCCATGTATTCTTCTGGAACTGTGATGTCTACTCTCATTATTGGCTCTAAAATTACTGACTTAGCTTGTTTACATCCTTCTTTGAAGGCCATTGAAGCTGCAATCTTGAATGCCATTTCTGAAGAGTCTACTTCGTGGTAAGAACCATCAACTAATGTAACTTTGAAATCGATAACTGGATATCCGGCAAGTACACCGCTTTCTGCAGCTTCTCTCATTCCTTGTTCAATTGGTTTGATGTATTCTTTTGGAACTGCTCCACCAACGATTTTACTTTCAAATTGAATTCCTGAACCTGGCTCTAATGGTTCCATTTCAAACCATACATGACCATATTGTCCTTTACCACCAGATTGACGAATGAATTTACCTTCAACTTTAACTGCATTTCTGATTGTTTCTTTGTAAGCAACTTGTGGTTTACCTACATTACATTCAACTTTGAATTCTCTCTTCAATCTATCTACAATTATGTCTAAGTGTAATTCACCCATACCTGCGATAATTGTTTGACCTGTTTCATGGTTTGTATATGCTTTGAATGTTGGGTCTTCTTCAGCTAGTTTTGCTAAAGCAATTCCCATTTTTTCTTGAGCTACTTTATCTTTTGGCTCTATAGCTATATCAATAACTGGCTCTGGGAATTCCATTGATTCTAGAATAATTGGATGTTCAGGGTCACATAATGTGTCACCTGTTCCAACTTCTTTTAATCCTACAGCTGCAACGATATCTCCAGTATAAACTTTGTCAATATCTTCTCTATGATTAGAGTGCATTTGTAAAATTCTTCCTATTCTTTCCTTCTTGTCCTTAGTTGCATTTAATACTGTTGAACCAGAATCTAATGTTCCTGAATATACTCTTAAGAAACATAATTTCCCTACAAATGGGTCTGTTGCAATTTTAAATGCTAATGCTGAGAATGGTTCTGAATCAGATGTTTTTCTTTCTACTTCGTTACCATCTTCGTCAACACCTTTTACATTAGGAACATCTAGTGGTGATGGCATATAATCTACTATTGCATTTAATAGTTCTTGTACACCTTTGTTTTTATATGAAGAACCGCATGTTACTGTAACAATTTTGTTTGCAATTGTTCCAACACGTAAACCATGTTTAATCTCTTCCTCTGTTAATTCTTCACCTTCAAGATATTTCATCATTAATTCTTCATCTTGTTCTGCAACTGCTTCTACCATTTTTTCTCTATATTCATCAGCTTGTGCTTTTAAATCTTCTGGTATTTCAGTTTCTTCTATTATTTTTCCAAGGTCATCTTTATGAATAAATGCTTTCATTTTTATTAAGTCTATAATTCCCTTGAATTGGTCTTCTGCACCTATTGGTAATTGGATTGGAACTGCATTTGCACGTAATCTTGTTTTTAATTGTTCAACGCATAAGAAAAAGTCAGCTCCTGTAATATCCATTTTATTTACATATACCATTCTTGGTACTTGATATTTATCAGCTTGTCTCCAAACTGTTTCTGTTTGAGGTTGAACTCCACCTTTAGCTGCAAGTACTGCTACTGAACCATCTAATACTTTTAAAGATCTTTGTACTTCTACTGTAAAATCAACGTGGCCTGGTGTGTCGATAATATTTATTCTATTATCTCTCCAGAAACATGTTGTAGCAGCTGATGTGATTGTTATACCTCTTTCTTGTTCTTGTTCCATCCAGTCCATAGTAGCTTCACCTTCGTGAACTTCTCCTATTTTATGTGTTTTTCCTGTATAGAACAAAATTCTTTCAGTTGTTGTTGTTTTTCCGGCATCAATGTGTGCCATTATTCCTATATTTCTTGTTCTCTCTAGTGGGTATGCTCTTCCTGCCATTTTTTATTTTCCTCCTCTCATTTGCTTATCTTTTACCATTTGTAGTGAGCAAAAGCCTTATTAGCTTCAGCCATTTTATGCATATCTTCTTTTTTCTTGAATGCTCCACCGTTTCCAGCTATAGCATCTAAGATTTCTCCAGCTAGTTTTTCTGCCATTGTTTTTTCATGTCTATTTCTAGCATAAGCAACTAACCATCTTAAACCTAAAGTTTGTCTTCTTTCTGGTCTTATTTCTAGTGGAACTTGATATGTTGCTCCACCTACTCTTCTTGCTTTTACTTCAAGTACTGGCATTACATTTTCTAAAGCTGCTTCAAATACTTCTAAAGGATTTTTTCCTTCTTTTTCTTTTATGATGTCAAATGCATCATATACAATTTTTTGAGCTACTGCTTTTTTACCATCTAACATAACATTGTTGATTAATTTTGTTACAACTTTGCTATTGTAGATTGGGTCTGCTAATACTTCTCTCTTTGCTATATATCCTTTTCTTGGCACTATTCTTCCCTCCTTATTTTTATTAATACTTAATTTAAGTATTTAGGTACTCTGGAAAGCCATGCTTTCCCGTATAGCGCTTATCTATTCTAAATTTAAGTACCTTAAATCATAGAATTACAAGCACTAACTTTGCTTTTTCAATTCATTTTAGATTATTTTTTAGGCTTTTTAGCCCCATACTTAGAACGTGCTTGCATTCTGTCTTTGACTCCTGCTGTATCAAGTGTTCCTCTAATTATGTGGTATCTAACACCTGGAAGGTCTTTTACTCTTCCACCTCTAATTAGTACAACACTGTGTTCTTGTAAGTTATGTCCTATACCTGGTATATAAGATGTAACCTCATAACCATTAGAAAGTCTAACTCTGGCAACTTTTCTTAAAGCTGAGTTTGGCTTTTTAGGTGTAACTGTTTTTACTACTGTACATACTCCTCTTTTTTGTGGAGATCTATCGTTTGTTAGTCTTTTATTCTTTGAGTTCCATCCATGTTGAAGAGCTGGTGAGTTTGATTTTGTTACACTTGTCTTTCTTCCTTTTCTTACTAATTGATTGATTGTTGGCACTTAAATTTCACCTCCTATTTTTTACTTTTTTGGTTTATTACAAATTTAATAAAACCGCTACGGAAATACACATTTAGAGTATTTTACCATAACGGTTTATATTTTATCATTTTTATTTATAGAAGTCAAGTGTTATAGAGGATTTTTAGATATTGAGTCTAAATAAATTTTATTTACATCTTTTAGCACTTTCTTATAATATATCATTTTATATCTTCTAATGCTTGTTTGAAAATTTCTTTTAGATTATCATATGTTATCTTTTCTATTGCCTCTTTTAAGTCAAACCATTTTATTTCTTCTACTTCCTCTTCTTGTTTTTTTAATCTTCCTGCTTTGACTTTTGCTAAGTAGAATACTGATGTTTTGTCTATTTCATCTCTTACAATATAATTTGTTTCATATCTTTTGCTTGCATCTATTTCTACTTCTAAACCTGTTTCTTCTAAAGTTTCTCTTTTTGCTGCTTCTATTTCTGTTTCTCCTTCTTCTAAATGCCCTTTTGGGAATCCCCAAAAGTTACCATCTTTTTGTAATATTAATAATACTTTGCCTTCTTTTATTATTATACAACCTGCCGCTTTTTCTTTTTTCATTTTATCACCTCTTACGATATTATATAATAATTTTTGTTTGTTTACAATGAAAAAGGAGTACTTTTAATTCCAAATTCGAATACTCTTATTTTAATTTGTATATTTCTTTTTTAATTCTTCATATTCAATTTTATTAATGATATTGGGAAATTTTAAGATTTCTGAAAAATTTATATTTTTAGATAAAAATGTAATATTTGAATAAATTTTATGTTCTTTCTCTTTTGTAAGAGTTGCTATAATTCTGTTATCTCGTTTTGTATAATCTTTTACGTCTGCCTTTAACAATGATTTAGGATAATAATATTCCATTTTTCTTCCACTTTTTTCTTCTTTTGAAAAACCTATACAATAGTTTGTTGTGCCTATTACTGTATCTATTTTTAGATTTTTTCCATTATTATTAAATTCACCTATTCTGCCTGATACTTTATTTATAGCCATTGCGTTTTCCAGTACTTTTAATTTTGATTTTGTATATATCTTACTTTTGATAACTATATCATTTTTGGAAATTGTTTTATTTAAACATTTAGAAAAAAAAGCTTTTGCTCCTTTGGTATATTTTAAACCTGTTAAATGTAAAAAATTTTTTCTAGAAAAAAACGTTTCGATATAATAGAGTTTATTATCTTTTTTATTTTTGAATATAAACATTATATTTTTATTTAATAAATTTTCTTTATATTTTTTTGCACTATCGTATAATGTATCAATTATATTAATAATATTTTACTCCTTTCATAAATTCATTAAGGGAGAAAATCATGTATCAACTCATAACTTTCTCCCCTAAAATACGGTTTTTGTGTTGTGTAGCCAACAGCAAGCCTAAACATCTTGCTCAAGCTTTCTACATTATTTTGCAGTCTAGCCTGCATTTTTTTGTTTATGCTAGATTTTTGCGTTGTGTAGCCAACAGCAAGCCTAAATATCTTGCTCAAGCTTTCTACATTATTTTCGAGCCGTACCTCGTTATTATTATATGTATTTTAGCATATTTTATTTTATTATGTCAAGAATTTTCGTTCGACAAAATTCGACACAAACTTCTTTCTGCTAGTTTTTCATACCTTTGTTTTTTATCTCTTATTTTATTTCCTTCAAGTGGTGGAAGTATTCCAAAGTTTGCATTCATTGGTTGAAATTTTTCGTTTGGAGTTGATATATATTTTGCTAATGCACCTATAACCGTAGTTTCTGGAAATATAATTTTCTCATTTGGTTCTTGAGTCAGTTTCGTTTTATTTTTTGTATTTTTATTAAATTGTTTTACTGCATTTAATGCTGCTACCATTCCTGATGCTATAGATTCTACATATCCTTCTACTCCTGAAATTTGACCCGCAAAATATATGTTGTTATTTGATTTTAAGTTATAAGTATCATCTAATAATTTGCTACTATTTATATATGTGTTTCTATGCATTACTCCATACTTTACAAATTCTGCATTTGCAAGACCGGGTATTTTTGAAAACACTCTTTTTTGTTCTCCAAATTTTAAATTTGTTTGAAATCCTACCATATTGTAAATGCTTGCTTTTGAATCATCTTGACGCAATTGTACAACAGCATATGGTCTTTTAGCTGTTCTTGGGTCGTCAAATCCCACTGGTTTTAGTGGTCCAAAGCGCAATGTGTCGATTCCTCTTTTTGCCATTATTTCTATTGGCATACAACCTTCAAAAATTTCTCTTTTTTCAAATTCATGCAATGTTGCTACTTCCGCTTCTACAAGTTCTTTCCAAAAGTTTTCATATTCTTCTTTATTCATTGGAAGATTTATATAACTTGCTTTACTTCCTTTGCTTTCTTGCACTTTTATTTGACGTTCTTGCCATTCTTCAATTGTTTCGTCTTTTTTCTTTTCTTGTTCATATCTATCTCCATAAAATGCAATTGAAAAATTAATGCTGTCTTTTTCTATTATTGGTGCTGCTGCATCATAAAAATATAGTTCTTCTTCTCCTGTTATTTTACCAATTTGTTTAGCTAATTTTTCCGAAGTTAATGGACCTGTGGCTATTATTACAATTCCATTTTTTGACATTTCTAAAACATCTGTTACTTCTTCATTTACTATTTCTATATTAGGATTATTTTGAATTGCTTCTGTCACTTTATCTGCAAAAACATTTCTATCTACTGCTAATGCTTGTCCTGCAGGTACACTAGTTTCATCTGCAATATGAATTAATAAAGAGTTAAGTCTCCTTAACTCTTCTTTTAATAATCCGCATGCATTTGTTAATAGGTTTGATTTAAAAGAATTGCTACATACTACTTCTGCTAAATTTGGATTATGATGTGCTGGTGAATATTTTTTAGGTTTCATTTCGTATAATTTTACTTTTATTCCTCTTTTAGCAATTTGATGTGCAGCTTCGCAACCAGCCAAGCCTCCACCTATTACAGTTATATAATTTTCCATATATTTTTCTCCTTTTATTCGCACTTAATATAAAATACAAAAGTTATTTTTCATAATTATTATATTTTATATTTTTTGTGTCTTAGTTGAATAAACTCAAAATATCTTCTTTAGAAAGCTTATTAACAAATACATTTTCATTATCCAACATATTATCAATTAATTCTGCTTTACGTTTTTGAATATCATATATTTTTTCTTCTATTGTATTTTTTGTGATTAGCTTATATACTTGAACATTATTTTTTTGTCCTATTCTGTATGCTCTGTCTGTTGCTTGATTTTCTGCTGATAAATTCCACCAAGGGTCATAGTGAATTACAATGTCTGCACCTGTTAAGTTCAAACCTGTTCCTCCTGCTTTTAGTGATATCAAAAATACTTTTATGTTTTTGTTCTCATTGAATTCGTCTACTAGGTCTATTCTTTCTTCTACTTTTGTTGAACCTGTTAATTTAAAATAGTTTATTTTTCTTTCTTTTAATTCTTTTTCTATTATTTCAAACATTGATGTATAGCTTGAGAATAATAGTACTTTATGATCTCCATTTATTGCATCTGTTATTATTTCCATACATTGGTCCAACTTGCTACTTCCGTCTTTATATTCTTTTACAAATAATGATGGATGGCAACATATTTGTCTTAAACGTGTAAGTGCTGCAAGTATTTTCATTTGATTGTTTTTGAATGATATCGGATCTATTTTTATTTCTTCTGCAATTTCTTGTTTTGCTTGTGCTAAATAGCTTATATATAGTTCTTCTTGTTCTTCTTTCATTTCGCTTGTTAAAACTGTTACACTCTTTTCTGGTAATTCTGTTAGTACTTCTGTTTTTGTTCTTCTTAATACAAATGGTTGTATTAATGCTTTCAGTTTTTCCATAGTTTTTTCGTTCTCGTCTCTAACAATTGGAACTTCGTAATTTGTTTTAAATCTCTTATATTCAAATAAATATCCTGGCATAACAAAATCGAATATAGACCATAATTCTGATAGTGCATTTTCTATTGGTGTTCCTGTCAATGCATATCTTGTGTCTGCTTCTATTTCTTTTATTGATTTTGCATTTTGTGTTGTACTGTTTTTTAAGTATTGTGCTTCGTCTGCAATAGCAAAGCGGAATTTATAATTTAATTCTTTGTATAAGTTTATGTCTCTTTTCAATAAATCATATGATGTTATTACTAGGTCGTAATCATCTATACTTCTTATTTGACGTTTTCTTTCTTGTACATTTCCTCTTATTACTAATGTTTTTAGTTTGCTTGTAAATTTTTTCGCTTCGTTTTGCCAATTCAATGTCAATGAACTTGGTGATATAACAAGACTTGCTCTTTTCTTTTCTGCCATCAAGCTTTCTTGACCTTCTATTACATCTGGATTGTTGTTTTCAAATCCTTCTATGTAATCTACAATTATTGATAATATTTGTATTGTTTTTCCAAGACCCATATCGTCTGCTAATATTCCACCAAATTTGTATTTATCCAATATCTTCAACCATTTAAATCCTGTTTTTTGGTAAAATCTTAAAGTGCTTTCCAAGTCTCTTGGAATTTTTAATTCTTCTATATTTTCTTTATCTAAGTTTTGTACTAATTGTTTATATTCTGAATCTTTTATTATTTCTGTTCCTTTAATCTGTTTTAGCAATTCATTCAAATACATTGCTCTATATACAGGTACTTTTATTTCTCCATTGCTTAATTCTTCAGGTTCTATTTCCATACCTGTTACTAATTTTTCTATAAAGCTGATTTCTTTGCTATTTTGAATATCAATGAATTCTCCTGTTTTTAATCTATGATATTTTTTCTTTTCTGTATATTTTTTTAATATCTTTTTAATTTCTTTTGGATCTATATTAAAGTCATTTATATTGATTCTTAGTAATCCGCTTTCTAGCTTTACTCCTACACTTCCTATTTTAGGTTGTTTTATTTGTTTTGTTTTAAATTTATCTGTGGCAAGTATTTCAAATTTTTGTGCATACTTAGGAACGTCATTTATTATGAATTCATAAATTTTATCATTCTCTGGTAATACAAATCTCAAATTTTTTGCATCAAACATAAATCCTGTCTTTTTAAACATATTCAATGCTTTAGTTTCTTTTATAATGTTTCGTGGAAAGTCTGTTACATTTTTTTCATCCAATGGATTAAATTCTTTTGCTCCATAACAAAATCTAACATCTGCTATTAAATAACCCTTGTTATCAAAGTCTAAGTAAACTTTTGTTACTAATTCTTCCGGCTTATATTTTTCAATTTCTTCTTTTGGTATGTTTTCTACTTGTATTGCATCTCCTACTCTCGGAACGATAATTGAAAATAAGTCTTTTAATTCTTTTTCTCCTAGTTTTACTTCTTGTATGTATTGACTTCTAAATACTTCTAATAAATTTAGATTTTTCTTTTCAAATGCTTTACTACAACGGTATAATCTTTCTTTTTTTAGTATGTATTTATATTGTTTTCCCGTAATTATTCTTACTTTAAATATTTCTACATTTGGTTTTATTAAATATTCGCCATTTTTTTGCTTCGTTAATATGAATTCTATTTGTGGATTTTCATCTAAAAATTCTATATTTTCAGATTTGCCATCTATTTGAAATTTTACTTCTTCACCTTTCAAAATTTCAAATAATTCATCTATCCCATTATTTCCTACTATAATTCTTGAAGCATCAAAATTGTTGCTAGGATAATTATAATTGCTGTTATTTCCAGAATTAGTAATTTTTAATGTTTCCCCATACTTTAAAATAAAGTCTAACAATTTTTGACTTCTTTCGTTAAACATTTCTCTTCTGTGTGTAAAATGAGTTTTGTCTCCATATCTATAATATTCTTTGTTCATCATTCTGTCATAAAACTCTGAAATGTCTTTTATTCTATATTTTCTATTTTTTCCAATTTTAAATTCTATTTTCATATTGCCAGTAAATTTGTCAAATATTATTGTAGGTTCAATATCTACACTTGCAATATCTTTTTCCTTTATTTCCTCTTCACTGCTGTCTAATATTTCTAGTTCTTCGTTATAATATATATTAACTAATTGTTTAAATCGCTTATATTCTTTTTGTTTCTGCATTTTTTGCACTACCCCTCTAAAAATATGTATTACTGGCTCAGTATTATATACCTTTTGTCAAAAAAATGCAAGCCTAAAAAACTAAGTATGACGTAATTAAAAAAAATAATTTTGATATTTTTTTGACATTAAAAAAACTATTGGCAACCTAAAAAAACTAGAGCTTCTATAAGTGCTCTAGCTTCTTTTTTAATGTAAGTGATTTATCATTTCTTCTTCTTTTTTTTCATAATGCTGCGCTATTAGTTGGTCTAATTCTACACTAACCTTCAAAATAGTATCATAGTTTTTATTTTCTACGATATATCTGTTTAGTTTATCCCTCAATTTACAAATTTCCTCATTTAACATATTTTTATCTCCTTTTTTCTGCAACATTTTTTCTTACAATTACATTACCATATTTTTCCATCTTAGTCAATGAGTTTTGGGATTTATTTTTAGTTTCGTACGACAGAAATTACCATTTTTTCTTGCTTAAATACATTTTTTAACAACTGTTCTACATATTCTACATTTATTGTATCTATTTCTTCTAAATAGTCGAAACTATTTATTCCTTTAAATTTATCTGATAAGAACATTCTTGCTATATTTGACACATCATCATATTCTTTTACGTAACTTCCATATAAACTATTTTTTATTCGTGTGAAATCATTTATGTCTATACCTTTTTCTTTTAACTCTTCTACTTTCTTTTTGAATTCTTCATATACTTTTTCTGGTTCATTTGCTTGACCTGTTAATAATATGTGAGCATATCCATTTGCAAATTCAAATTCACATCCGGGAGTACCATAAATTGTTCCTTCATTATATAACCTTTTATATAGCTCTGAACTTTTACCAAATATTAATTCTAGCAAAATTTCTATTCCTAAATGTGTTTTTACTTTTTCTGCTTCTTCTAATGGTGGAACTTTTATTCCTATTGTATATAATGGAATACTTACTTGCATTTTTTGTTCTATTTTTTCTTTTACTATATCTTCAGGCTCTTCTGGATAAATTCTTTTTATTTCACCATTTCCTTCTTTTTTTACTAATCTCTTTTTTATTTCTTCTAATAATTCTTCTGGTACAAAATCTCCACATGCTACCATTACCATGTTTGAAGGATTATAAAAAGTGTTATAACATTTGTATAATACATCTTTGTCAATGTGACTGATGGTTTCTATCGTTCCAGTTATGTCCAATTTTACTGGATGAGCATGGTACATAGCTTCTAATGCATTCAAATATACTCTCCACTCAGGGTAGTCATCATACATCATTATTTCTTGACCTATTATTCCTTTTTCTTTTTCTACATTTTCATCTGTAAAATATGGATGTTGAACATAATCCATCAATTCATCTAAAGCTTCATAAAAATTATCTATTCCTTCAAATAAATATGCTGTATGGTCATTTGTTGTATATGCATTTGCACTTACTCCTAATGAAGTCAATGCATCGAGACTGTTTACACCATTTTCTTGTTCAAACATTTTATGTTCCAAAAAATGTGCTACACCTTTTGGCACTTCTATACTTTGAGTTTCTCCTGGTACTACAAAAGTACTTTCATTTGACCCATATTTCGTACCCCAAATCACATACTTTTTTTGCATGCCTTTTTTTGGAATTATCATTATTGTTAAACCATTTTCTAATTTTTCAATATATAACTTTTCTTTAACTTTTAAATTTTCTATAACTTGCATTATTTTCCTATGATATATTGCATATATCATGTACTCCTTTCATTATTTTCGTGTGATGTTTTTTATGTGATATTCTGATATATTTTTTATCTTTATGTGATTTTTATTTTGTAATTAATTTTTCAAAAAATATATTGTGTCTATTTTTACTACTTTGGCTATTTCTAAAACATCTTCCATCGATATTGCTTCTATTTTTTTCATATATTCTTCTATAGAAACATCATTGCTTGTTGCAATTTCTTGTCCAAAGCAATATGTTATTTGTGAATCTTGTTCATCATACAATGTTTTTGCACCTTCCATAATCACTTTTTTTGCTTCTTTTAATTCCTCTTCTGTGAACTTTCCTTCTTCCATGTCTTTAATTTGCTCTTTCATTATTTTTAGTGCTTTTTCATAATTAGAAATTTCTATTCCTGAATTCACAAATATTGTATTTTTATGTCTCATATAACTTGAACTTGCAATATATGCTAGGTGTGATTTTTCTCTTACATTTTGAAACATCTTAGAATTTGGTGTTCCACCTAATATTGCATTATATACTATTGTAGCATATTTTTTATCTTCATCTTCGATGTTTACATTTAGTCCTAATACTAATTTTCCTTGTGTTACTTCTAAAGATTCTTCTACTACTTTTTCTTTATTGTCTGATTTCTTTTTTTCTATTTTTACTGGATAATATTTTGCTTCTCTTTCTTTTAATTTTTTAATATTCTCGTCATCTTTTACTAATTCTTCGATTTCTTTTTCTTGAATATTTCCTGATACAAATATGTCTATTTTGCAATCTTGTATTAACTCTTGATAATATTCATATAATGATTTGTTATCTATCTTTTCTATATCTTCTACTGTTCCAAATTTATAAATTCCAAATGGCTCGTCTTTATACATCTCCTCAACACATCTATTTAATGCATATTGAGCTTTATTATCCTTTCTTCCTTCTATTAATTGAGTTAATGTCTTTTTTTCTTGTTCAAAATACTCTTGCTTAAAAGCTCCATTTTCTATATATGGATTTAATGCCACTTCAAGTATTAACTTTAAGGATTCTTTCCACATTTTATTAGTAGATTGTGGAATAAATTCATCATCAATTGTTTCTATATATAATTTAAAAACTTGATTGTTTCCTATTTTGTCTAATCCACAATCGAAAGAACCTCCATACATTTCTTCTAATTTTTTACTAAGTTCTTCTTGTGAAGGAAATCTCATTGTACCTCTTCTTAGTAGTAAAGATATTAAAGCATTTTTTGTTACATTTTCCTTTGATAATTCTGTTGTTAAAAACATTGCAATTAAATCTGTTTTAAATTTATCTGTGTTGATTGTATGCAATGTTATTCCATCTTTTATTTTTGTTTTTGTGTCTTGCATTTTTTCTCACCTTTCTTTTTTGAATTATATGTAATTTTTTGTCTTGCTTTTTGTATTATGTGTAGTTTTCTTGTTTTTCTTTTTTGCATTATGTGTAGTTTTCTTGTTTTTCTTTTTTGCATTATGTGTAGTTTTCTTGTTTTTCTTTTTTGCATTATGTGTAGTTTTCTTGTCTTTCTTTTTTTATATATTATGTGCAATTTTTTCTTATTATATTATTTCATTCTCATTTTTTCAATTATTTAAAGAAATTTTTATTAAAAATACTAATATATTTAATATATTAGCATTTCTATAACTATTAATGTATAAATAAGTTTTTGCTTCACAAAACTAAATTGTAATAAAAAACATTAAAAATCCCAGTGTTGAATCACTAGGATTTTAATAATCTTTTTTTATGTACTTAATTAAAATTTTCTTTTCCTTGCAGCTTCTGATTTTTTCTTTCTTCTTACACTAGGTTTTTCATAATGTTCTCTTTTACGAACTTCCTGCATAACTCCAGCTCTAGCACATTGTCTTTTGAACTTTCTTAGAGCTTCTTCTATATTTCCATCTTTAACTTTTACCTCTGACATTCTTATTCCCCTCCTTCCGAGCATACAAACTCAATGTATGTGGGATATTTCTATAACGTAATATATTATACATAAATCGATATTATTTGTCAAGTGTAAATAGACACTAATTTATATATATTTCACCACTAATTCATAAGTAGGAATGACCTCATAAATCCATTTGTGAATGGAATGAACCATAATATTAATCCTAATACCAAAATTATTGCTATTGCTGCTAACAATGCAAGTACACCTTTTTTTTCTGGTTTTCTAAATCTTATTTTTGGCAAGTTAGAAAATACTACTTCTGCTACATTTTTTACTCCTTTTATTGTACCTAATGTTGATTTTTCTTTTTTTGGTCGCTCTTCTTCATATTCTGTATTTGCTTCTTTTGCTTTAGATTGTAAATTTCTTCTATTACTATTAATCTCTCTTGTTTGTGAGTTTTTGTTTTTTGATGGTGCTTTTGGTCTAACACTAGAAACAATTCCAATTTCTTTATCATATTGATTTCTTAAAAAATCATCTGATAATACACTATAAGCTTCTTTTATATCTTCTATTCTATCTTCTACTATTTTTTTTGCTTCTCCTGAAAAATTTCCTGGATGATATTTTTCAATTAAAGTAGCATATGTTCGTTCTATTTCTTTAGAACTTGCATTTTGTTCTATTCCTAGTATTCCATAATAATCTTTCATTTATTTATTATTCCTTTCGATTTCTATACCTTTATTTTATAACATTACATTTAAAATATCAATATTTACAAAAAAAATATGATAAACCTATATACAAAAAAATAAGATAAATCTAAATCTAGATTTACCTTATTTAAAAGCTTAATGCCCTTTCATTGCATCTCTATAACTTTCATATTTATTTATATTGTTATAGAATGACTTTACTGAACCAATAACAGATTTTGCTGCTTCATATACAACTTCATCAGCTTCTTCTTCAGATTCTGTTATATCTTCAGCAATTTCCATCAATTTTTCCATTCTTCTATATTTTTCTATTATGTATTCCATAGAAGAAATATATTCTCCTATTTGATTTTTGTTTGGAGAATATTGGCAAATTGATTCCAGAGCCATATTGGCTTCTGATATTTTGTTCAACGTTCTCTGTAATGTATCCATTTTTTTACTCCTTCTGAGTAATGTATAAAATATTATAGCATATCTTACTACATTATGTCAATGTGTTTTGCTTTTTTTATACATGTTTTTTTCTTTATTTTGTACATGTTATTTCGCTCTATTTTATACATGTTTTTTTGCTCTATTTTGTACAATTACTCACAGCATATTTGTCTTAAAATATATTTATTTTTAAATATATTTATTTGTATATATATTTATCTTGCATCATCATCATCTGATATGTTTTTATTATCTACAGATGGGTTTGTACCTGGTGTGTTTTTATTATCTGCAGATGTATTTGCACCTGGTGTGTTTTTATTATCTGCAGATGTGTTTGTGTTTGCAGTTGGTGTATTTTTGTTGTTATATTTTTGTATTTCTTCTTCTACTTTTGTTTTGTCATAGTTTGCTTCTAACAATATGTCTTTTATTTCTTTCATAAGGTCTTTTTCGCTTTTTTCTTCTTCAAAAAATCTATTTTTTATATATGCTTCGCAAACTTCTTTAATTACTCTTTCTTCATCATCATTTTCAAGGACTTCTTTTAAATCTTCAAAATACATCACTTGATCTTCATGAAAGCTTCCTGCTGGTCTCATCTCTTTTTCGTGCAGTAACTCCTGCATATGTAATATTCTGTCTTTTCCTATTATTTGTGCTTCATATATATGATTTATTTCTGATAGCATATGATATATTTGTCTATCTTCGAATTCAGGGTGTAAAACATTTATATAATATTCTACTTGATCCCAATCCACTACATAATGAACCATTTTGTCTTTACCTTTAAATTGTTTTATTGTTTTGCTTGAAAATTCTTTTGCATATTCAACTAAATGATTTCTATTTTGATGACTTATTAGCCCTATATTTTTAGAGTGTTGCGGTATAGTATAACTAAATTCTTCTTCTAATTCATCTACTGTTGTTGGGTATACTTCTTTACCTAATTCGTCATTCACTGCCTTAAATGTTTCTTCTATATCTCTTCTGCTTTTAAAATGAAGTGACATATTAAGTGTTGTAAGTGCCAAATCATAATCTAAGCCAACATAATGTTTTTCATTTTCATCAAGCAATTCATTTGCTTGTGCTAATTTTACTAAAAAACTTTTTCTTGCAGCTTCTTTTTTTGAGTATACTTGTCTATTATATCTTTTTTGTGGTTCACTTAACTTATATCCTTTAAATTTTTCCGGATCATATTTAGTTGCATTTATTGCTACTATTTTGGCTTCTGCAACATAAAGTAATTGATTTCTTATTTTCTTTTCTATTTCTATTTTACTTTCGTCCGGTATTTTTTCCCATCTTTCAGGTTTTAATTTTTCCATTCCTCTAATGCTACTCTGCGGTTTAAATTTAAAATCTTCTAAATTTTGATTATTAATATCTATAATTCCTTCATGTAAATCTGCAAAATCGTCTTTATTAAACTTCATTTGCATTTCATCAGCTCTTTTATTTATTATTCTGCCATACTTATATAACCCGTTCTATTTTCTCGCCATTTTTTAATTTCTGTTTGTCTTCTGGGCTCAAGTTTTTTATTTCGTCCTTTATTTCACCAGCAATTTTGTCTATTAACTTATTTACTTCCCCTATGTCTGATTTTAGTGAGTCGTATAAAAAGCTAATTTCATCATAGCTCAAAGGTTCTTTAACATCCATATTTTTCCCTCTTTTTCTTTTTAAATAGTAAAGCAAAGCACTTTATCTCCAAGTGCTTTACTCAAATATATATTTACTTTACTTTAACCTTCTTCTCCAAAAATTTCTTCAAATTCATCTGCTTCAATTTTTTCTTTGTCTAATAATATTTCTGCTACTCTATGAAGTTTTTCAATATGGTCTGTAAGTATTTGTTTTGCTCTGTTATATCCTTCATCTACAATTCTTTTTACTTCTTTATCTACAATTGCTGAAGTTTCTTCTGAAAATTCTTTTGTATGACCAAAGTCTCTTCCTAAAAATACTTCATTATTATCTGAGCCTAATGATAAAGTTCCTACTTTTTCACTCATACCATATTTGGTTACCATGTTTCTTGCTATTTGAGTTGCTCTTTCAATATCATTGCTTGCACCTGTTGATATATCATTTAATATTAATGCTTCTGCTACTCTACCACCTAATAGTGATACAATGTTTTCTTCCATTTCTGTTTTAGACATAAATGATTTGTCTTCTGTTGGTCTATACATTGTATATCCACCAGCCATACCTCTTGGTACTATTGATATTTGATGTACAGGGTCTTGAGTTTCTAGGTAGTGGCTTACAACTGCGTGACCACCTTCGTGATATGCTACAAGTTTGTTTTCTTTTTCACTTCTTACTCTAGTCTTCTTTTCTGGTCCCATAGTTACTTTTACTGTAGCATCTTCTATTTCTTTCATACCTATTTCTGTTAAGTTTCTTCTTGCTGCAAGTAGTGCTGCTTCATTCAATATGTTTTCCAAATCAGCTCCTGCAAATCCTGATGTATTTTTTGCTATTACTTTTAAGTCAACATCTTCTGCCAATCTTTTCTTTCTAGAATGTACTTCTAATATTTGTTCTCTTGCTTTTACATCTGGTGATCCTACTACTATTTGTCTATCAAATCTTCCTGCTCTAAGTAAAGCTTTATCTAATACATCTGGTCTATTTGTTGCAGCTAAAACTATAACACCTTCGTTTTCAGAGAATCCGTCCATTTCAACAAGTAATTGGTTTAATGTTTGCTCTCTTTCATCATGTCCTCCACCTAAACCTGCTCCTCTTTGACGTCCTACTGCATCAATTTCATCTATGAAAATTATACATGGGGAATTTCTTTTTGCTTGTTCAAATAAGTCTCTTACTCTTGAAGCTCCAACTCCGACAAACATTTCAACAAAATCTGAACCACTTATTATAAAGAAAGGAACTCCTGCTTCACCTGCTACGGCTTTTGCTAATAATGTTTTACCAGTACCTGGTGCACCAACTAATAGAACTCCTTTTGGAATTCTTGCTCCCATGTCTGTAAACTTCTTTGGATTTTTCAAAAATTCTACTATTTCTTCTAATTCTTCTTTTTCTTCATCAACACCTGCAACATCTGCAAAAGATACTTTGTTTTTATCCGCTGGTGTCATCATCTTAGCCTTGCTCTTTCCAAAAGTCATTGTTTTGTTTCCACCTTGAGCACTTGTTCCACTCATCATAAAGAACCAGAAAATAAAGAATATAATTAATATACCAAATGGAGTTAATAAACTTAGTAGTGTGATGAAGATAGATTCTGATTTTTCTTCTAATGTAAATGCTCCATCTTTTAAGTAATCTTCAGAATATGTTAAAAAGCTTCCCATGTCTGGTATTATTGCTTGCTTTTCTTGCTTATCATCTTTTAACTGAACCTTTGCAGTTTCGCCATCTGATTCTATTTTTACAGTTTCCACATTTCCTGCACCAATTGCATTAAGTAACTCTGAATAAGTAATTTTCGAGCTACTATTCTCTAATATTGATGATAAAAAAACTATAAATATGATTCCTATAATTAGCCACATTGCTAATGTTTTTATTCCTTTTTTCAAATTGTTTCCTCCTTGTGCTTTATACTTTATTGATTATATAACATATTATTTTTTGTTTTTCAACACTTTTTTATATGTCTTTTTTGTTACAAATAAGCTAGTTTCCGGCTTTTGCTACGGATACTCACTTTTGCTTGCTAATATAAATTTTATGATTTTTTACTAAAATTTTTGTATATTTGTTAGGTGTTAGATATTTATTGCCTATGTTGTTTTCACATAATTTTATTACATCTTCTATATGAACTTTTTCTATGTTTTTTGTTGTTCCAAATAACTTTGTTATTGAATACATTAAAAGTCTTGATCTTACTGCTTTTTCTTGATTGTTAAATTTTTTCAAATCTAATATTATTTGTTTTTCTCCTTCTTGTTTTATCAATATTTCTTCAAAAATTTTATTAGTTTGTTGTTTTAAAAAATCATCTTCTTGTTTCATTAATTCTGAAAGTCTGCTTAAAGTTTCTAAAATATTTGGATTGAATTCTTTTTCTATATACGGAATTACGATATTTCTGACTTTATTCCTTGTATAATCGTTTTCAAAATTTGTTTTATCTATTTGAGGATTTAAATTTTTTTCTTCACAATATTTTTCAATTTCACTTCTTTCACAGTCTAAAAGTGGTCTAATATAATGCTCATTTTTATATTCTATTCCTCGTAATCCTTGTATTCCACTCCCTCTCAAAAGATTCATTAAAACTGTTTCTACTTTATCATTTTTATTATGTGCTATTGCTATTTTATTTGCATCAGTTTTTTTAAGAACTTCTTCAAAAAATTCATATCTTACTTTTCTTCCTGCTTCTTCCAATCCTATTTTATTAGTATTTGCTAATTTTTGTACGTCTATACTTTTAGAAAAAAATTCTATATCTAATTTTTCACAATTTTCTTTTACAAATTTTTCATCTTCTGATGCTTCTGTTCTTATCATGTGATTTACATGTGCCACTACAATTTCAAAATTTAATTTTTTACTTTTTCGTATTTCATTTAATATATATAACATGGCAATTGAGTCAGGGCCTCCTGAAACTCCTAATACGAGCTTATCTCCTGACTCAATTAAATGGTTTTCGATTATTGTTTTTAAAACTTTATTTTTCATATTTTACTTCCTTTAATACTTATGTCATCAACCAACAAATTTGTCATATGCTTGTCACCTTAAAGGTAATATCCAAGTTATGTACTATTCTGGTGCGTCAAATCTTTTCTCTAAATTAACAAATTTTGTATAGTTTCCCATCCATAATAGTTCTATTGTTCCTGTTGAGCCACCTCTATGTTTTGCTATTATAACTTCTGCTATATCTTTTTTCTCACTTTCTGGGTTGTAATAATCATCACGATATAAAAACATAACTATATCGGCATCTTGCTCTATTGCTCCAGATTCACGTAAGTCTGATAGCATTGGTCTTTTATCATCCCTTTTCTCTGCTGCTCTTGATAATTGAGATAATGCTACTACTGGAACATTAAGTTCCTTTGCAAGAATTTTTAATGAACGGCTTATTTCTGAAATTTCTTGCTCACGACTTCCGTTTTTTCTATTATTGCTTCCTTGTACTAATTGTAAATAATCTATTACTATTAGCCCTATGTCTTTTTCTATTTTTAGCTTTCTACATTTTGCTCTTATTTCTGTTATTGATATACCTGGTGTGTCATCTATATATATTTCTGCTTCTGAAAGTGGTCCTATTGATGCTGCCAATTTTCCCCAGTCATCTTCTTCCAACTTTCCTGTTCTGACTTTGTTGCTGTCTACCATTGACTCACTACATAAAATTCTATTTACCAATTGTTCTTTTGACATTTCCAAGCTAAATACTGCAACTGGCACATTAGCTTTTAATGCTGCATTTGTTGCAATGTTTAATGCAAATGCAGTTTTTCCCATAGCTGGTCTTGCAGCTATTAATACTAAGTCTGAGCCATGTAATCCAGCTGTTTTATAATCTAATTCAACAAAGCCTGTTGGAACTCCTGTAATATGTTGTTTTCTATTATATAATTCCTCCAACTTTGTGAAACTTTCTACTAACACATCTTTTATTTGCTCGTATCCTTTTTGATTCTTTCCTTGCATTACATTAAAAATTCTTTTTTCTGCACCTTCCATGATGTCATCTACATCTTCTGTTGGGTCATATCCTAATTCTATAATTTCATTTGCTGTTTTTATTAATTCTCTTAATGTTGCTTTTTCTGATACGATTCTTACATATTTTTCTGCATTAGCTGTAGTTGGAACCTTTTCTGGAAGCTCGGATAAATATTCTAATCCGCCAACTTTATCAAACATTCCCATAGATTCTAATTCTGCTTTTACAGTTATTATATCTATTGGCTCACCTCTACTATTTAAATTTAATATTGCTTCATATATAACTTGATTATCATCTCTATAAAAATCTTCTTTTTTTAATGTTTCAGTTGCCGAAATAACTGCATCTTTATCTGTTAACATACTTCCTATTATTGCTTGTTCTGCTTCCAAATCATGTGGTGGGACCTTTCCTAATTCCATAGTACCTCTTCCTTTCTTACTCTGGTAGTACATCAACTTTTACATTTCCGTATATTCCTTCATACAACTTTATTTTTACATTTGTTATTCCTAGTACTTTTATTGGCTCTTTTAATTCTACCTTCTTTTTATCTATTTCAATTTGATGTTCTTTTCTTAGTACTTCAGCTATTTCTTTTGAAGATACTCCTCCAAAAATTTTTCCGCTTTCTCCTACTTTAACTTTTACTTTTATCATGATTTTTGATAATTTATTTGCAATTTCTTGAGCCTTTTCTCTTTCTTGGTCCTTTTTGTATTGCTTTGAGTTTTCTCTTGATTTTAGTTTTGCCATATTTTCTTTGTCTGCTGGTACTGCTAATTTTTTAGGGAATAAAAAGTTTCTTGCGTAGCCGTCTGAGGCATTTATTATTTCGTCTTTTTGGCCGACGTTTTTGATGTTTTGTAGTAGAATTACTTTCATATATCAAAACTCCTTCTATTTAATTTATATTTATGAATTTGATATGAATTAATTTTAACGTCAAAACATATCTGGGGTCTCTCAAACAACAGTCTTGACTTTTAAAATTAATTATATCAAATTCATTGCTACCTAGTTAAAGAATAATTAAGTATATTGCTAGGCACATGAGATGATAGTTTATGAGGCGTGCTTTTTGCACGTTGATTAAACTATCATTGAAATGTAACAACGCAAGATGCTTGATTATTCTTTAACTTATTCTACTTCGCTGAAGTATTCATTAATACGGTTAATAAGTTCTTGTTTGGTCTCTTCCAATGTCATTCCTTCAACTTGGGCTCCAGCTAATGTTATGTGGCCTCCGCCACCAAGTTTTTCTAATATTACTTGTACGTTGATGTCTCCTATTGATCTACCGCTTATGCATACTTTGTCTTCTAGGTTTCCGATTACAAATGATGCTGTTATGTCACTTATTGTTAGTAATTCGTCTGCTGCTTTGGCACATATTAGGCTTGCATCTTTTGTTTTTTCTTCGTTTATTGCTATTCCTATTGTGTCGTTTACTATTTCAACTTTTTTGACTATGTCTGCTATTTTATTGAAACTTGATAAATCACTTTGGAACCATTTTTTTACTCTTATTATATCGACTCCGCATCTACGTAGGTATGCTGCTGCTTCAAATGTTCTAACTCCTGTTTTGAATGTGAAGTTTTTAGTGTCCATCATGATTCCTGCATATAAGCCTTCTGCTTCAATTTGTTTTAATGTGATTTTTGTTTCTGCATATTGTAAAATTTCTGTTACTAGTTCTGCTGCAGATGATGCATATACTTCTTGGAATGTTAATGTTGCGTTTTCTATAAAGTCTGCACTTCTTCTATGATGGTCAATTATTACAATTTTCTTTGTTTTGTCTAATAGTTCAGGATATTCAACATATGTTTTTTTATGTGTGTCTACTATTATTAATAGTGTGTCGTTTTCAATGTTTTCTTCTGCTACTTCTTTGTTGATTAAAACATCTTCATATTCTTCATCTTTTTCTAATTCTTGTGCAAATGTTTGTAATGCAGCATTATTTTTATTTGCTATAATGTATGCACTTTTTCCAAGTGTTTTTGCTAATCTATAAATTCCCATTGCTGAACCTATTGCATCTATGTCTGGATTTGTATGTCCCATAATCATTACTTTTTTAGATTCTTTTATTAGATTTTCTAATGCATGTGATACAACTCTAGCTTTTACTTTTGTTCTTTTTTCTACTTCTTGTGCTCTTCCACCAAAGAATTTATAAATTTCATTTTCTCTAACTACTGCTTGGTCTCCTCCACGTCCTAATACTATGTCCATTGCAGCTTGTGCTGATTTGTATTTTTCTTTATCAGACGCTCCTTCGTTAGATATTGCAACACTTAGTGTTACTTGACCTCCGCCATGTAGGTTTATTTCTTTTACTTTGTCTAATATACTAAATTTATCTTCTTTTACTGCTTCTAAATATCTTTGTTCAAAAAAGTATATATATCTATCTCTATCTGATTTTATTAAAACTCCTTGTGATATGTCAGACCACTCGTATATGCATTTGTCTATTTCTGCTGTTATTTGTGGTTTGTCTTCACTTTCTAATTGTTGCATTGTTTCTTCATAATTGTCTATCATTATTATACCTATACATGATTTTGAATCTTTATATTCGTTTTGTAATTTTATGTTTTCTGTTTCATCTATGAAATATAATATCATCATGTAGTTGTTTTCATTTTTTGCTTTCTTTTCTCTATTTCTTGAGTTGACAAATTTACCTACTACTTTGTATGTTTTGTTTTCTATTTCAATTGTTTTTAATATATCTTTATTTTTTTTGTCAGTTCTTTTTTCAATTTCTGCTTTTATATCTAAAGTCAAGTCATCTAATGGTGTGTTTATATCAACATTTGCAAATTCACTAGCAAATTTAGAGCTCCTCCAAATTATATCACCTGTTGTTTCTAATATTACAAGTGGTAATGGTGAGTTTATTAAACTACTTTTTGCTGCTGAATCCAATGTTATTGTTAGCCCTTGCAAAGTTTCTGAAAGTTCAGCTTTTCTTTTATTATTAGCATAATACGCATATCCTATTATTGCTATATATAAAATAATAGACGGTATTATCCATTTAACGTCCCTTATACATATATTGATTAATAGAAAAAGTATTATTGCAAGATATATTTTTGTTTTTGATATTAAATTATCAAAAACTTTTCTACTACTATTTTGCATATCTTTCTCCTTTTTTCATTCTTTTATACAGTATAGAGTATACAACAAAAAGCCCTTTTTGTCAATAAATCCGGGCTTTTCTTAACGTCTTTATTAAGTTCTTTTTTTCTTTTCCTTGCTTGGTGGATTCCATGCGATGTAATCACATGAGTCTGGGTTGTTTTCACAAATATAAAATTTTCTTCCTTTTTTAGATTTTCTTACTTGTATAGTTCCTCCACACTTAGGACATTTTTCGTTAATTGTTTCTATTATTGCCTTTGTGTTTTTACATTCTGGGTAACCTGGACAAGCTAAGAATTTTCCGAATCTTCCATATTTGTATACCATCATTCTTCCACATTTTTCACATTTTACATCTGATACTTCATCTTCTAATTTTACATGCTCTAATTCTTTTTCGACTTTTTCAATTGTTTTTTCAAATGGCCCATAAAATTCTCTAATCATTTTTTTCCATTCTTCGTGCCCTTCTGCTATTTCGTCAAATTCACTTTCAATTTGAGCTGTAAACTCTACATTTACTACATCTGTAAAATTTTCTATTAGCAACTTATTAACTATTGTTCCCAATTCTGTTGGAACTAGTTGCTTTTGTTCTTTTTCTATATATCTTCTTGCAAGTATTGTTGTAATTGTTGGTGAATAAGTACTTGGTCTACCTATTCCTTTTTCTTCTAAAGCTTTCACTAAGCTTGCTTCTGTATAACGTGGTGGTGGCTCTGTAAAGCTTTGTTTTGGGTCTATTTCATTTAATTTTAATTCTTCGTTTTCTTGAAGTGGTGGCAACATTGTTTCCTCGTCTTCTTTTTTACTGTATTTATACATTGCCATAAATCCTTTGAATTTTAAGTTTTGACCATTTGCTTTAAAGTCATAATCGTTTGCTTTTATTTTTACAGTCATTGTATCAAATACTGCTGACGCCATTTGACTTGCCATAAATCTTTCATATATTAGTTTATACAATTTATATTGGTCATTACTCAAATATTCTTTTATGCTTTCAGGTGTTAAGTCTGCATATGTTGGTCTTATTGCTTCGTGTGCATCTTGAGCATCTTTTTTTGCTCTAAAGTATCTATTTTCATAGTACTCTTCACCAAATCTATTTATAATTTGTTCTTTTGCAGCAGCTCTTGCTACTTCAGATATTCTTGTTGAGTCTGTTCTCATATATGTGATTAAACCTACTGTTCCTCTTTCTGGTATTTTTATACCTTCATATAAATTTTGAGCTACAGACATTGTTTTTCTTAATGTAAAATTGATTTTTCTTGATGCTTCTTGTTGCATTGTACTTGTTGTAAATGGTGGAGATGGGTTTCTTTTCTTTTCTCCACATTTTACTTCATTCACTATATATTTTGCATTTTCTATTTCTTTTAAAATATTATCAATTTCATCTTTGCTGTGTATTTCTAATTTTTCATCATTTTTTCCTACAAGTTTTGCTTCAAAATCTTTTTTGCTTTTTACATGTTTTAAGTTTGCATATACATTCCAATACTCTTCTGGAACAAATGCCTTTATTTCTTCTTCTCTTTCTACAATCATTTTTACTGCAACTGATTGTACTCTACCTGCTGATAGTCCACGTTTTACTTTTTTCCAAAGTACTGGACTCATTTTATACCCAACTATTCTATCTAAAACTCTTCTTGCCTGTTGTGCATCTACTAAATTGACATCTATTTCGCGTGGTTCTTTTATCGCTTGCTTTACAGCATTTTTTGTTATCTCATTAAATGTCACTCTTGTAATTTTATCTTTTTCATCTTCTAGAATCTTAGCTAAATGCCATGCTATAGCTTCCCCTTCACGGTCGGGGTCAGTTGCGATATATATTTTTTTTGCTTTTTTTGCTTCTTTTTTTAATTCTTTTATTAAATCACCTTTGCCTCTGATGTTTATGTACTCAGGTTCAAAGTCATTTTCAATTGAAACACCTAATTTCGATTTCGGTAAATCACGTATGTGTCCCATTGATGCCATAACTTTAGTACTTCCTCCTAAGAATTTCTTTATTGTATTAGCTTTTGCCGGTGATTCCACTATAACTAGTTTATCAGCCATAAGTTCCTCCTTGACTTATCTTTCTACTTATAGTATTCTAGACTAATTTTCCACAATTTGCAAGCGTTTTGTTAAAATTTCTTTTATAACATCTTGCATTCCTATTGGAGTTACTCTATTTTCCTTTAACGTATTTAATATTATTTCTATAGCTTTTTCATCATTTGTTATTTCTGATATTTCTTGTTTCTCTATTTTTACATCATTTGTATAATATTCTGTTTTTACTATTTCTATTCCGTACTTTAATTTATTTTCCCTTTCACTATTTTTATTTATTGTTTTATAATACTCTAATTTTATAGGATGATATATCCCTTCCTTCTCTAAAATTTCATTTTCAATAAACATTCCTCCAAAAAACTTCTTCAATTTTACTCCTCCTTTGTTTATATGTACATGTTCCAATATACCACCTATACTACATGTTTGCAAGCATTTTTCATCGCAAAAAAGATTGTTATTCTACATTTTTCGACAAACAAAAAACTAATTTTGCTATATGTGCACACTTAAATAAATATATAAACTTATTTTCTGTACACGTAAAAAGTTATACAAACAAAAATTGTGCACACAAAAAGGCTAACAAAATGTTAGCCTTTACTTATTTTTCTATATTTTTATATTTTCTGTATTTTCTATATTTTATATATACTATTCCACCTGCTACAACGATTACAGCTACAGTAGAAATCATACAATTTGTAACAAATCCTGCATATGGAAGTATTACTGAAGCTAGTGTATTATCTCCATTTCCTTGAGTTGTTCCTCCATTTGTGCCAGTTCCTCTACCACTGCTAGAACTACTGCTACTACCATAACCTGTTCCACTTCCAGTGCTACCAGAGCCACTGTTTCCACCGGTAGTTGTGCCACTTCCAGAGCCACCACTAGAACTGCTTCCTCCGCCAGAGCTGGTGCTTCCGCCACTAGATGATCCGCTTCCTGAACCAGAGCCACTACCTTCTTGGCTACCACTTCCACTTCCGGAACCGCCACCGCTTTCGCCGCTGCCGCCTTGTCCGCTACCTGGTTCCTCTTCTACTTCTTTTACAGTAAATACTTTTGTTGAAGTAGTTAGATTTGGTATTTGCATATTAATTTTATTTATTGTAGCTAAATCTGTCCATACATTTTTTTCAAAATCATCTTCAAAAGCTATAAAGCCTTTTTCTTCTTCAATTTTTACTTGATCATATGCAGAACTTGGAAGATTTTCTAGCATACCAATATTAACATTAGTTCCTTGCACTTCTATTACAACTGCATAATCATTTGATGTAACTTCTATTGGATTTGAGAATTCAATAGTATGGTAACCTGCATCGAAAGTTTCTGTTTCTCCTTCTTTTAATTGAGCCTCTATTAAACTATTTTTATCCATATTTGTTCCATTAGGATTAACATATACCTTACAAGTAATTGTGCTTCCTGTTTCTAGCGCAACTTGTGTTATATACTCAGGGTCTGAAGTTTTTTTAGTAAAGATATTTCCTATATATACTTTTCGTGTACCAAGTTTGAATAGTGCATTTGATCCCAACATATTGTATTGATATATATTATCATAATCAACACTATCTGATGACTTTATAATTCCAACCATTTGCTTGTATATATTAACATCTTCATATGATATATACATAAATCCATCTTTACCAACATTCATAGTTAGTGTATTTCCTTGTATATCTACTTCGCATCCTTTATCTTTAAAAGCTGCTTTTATTACTTCATCAGGTATTTGAGAAGGATCTAATATTTGTTGTTGTTGAAATTGTTCTTGATTTTTTTCGTATATAGATTTTCTTATCTCAGTTAGATCGTCTATTGTATAAGTTTTTCCCCATGAATTTTTTACAAGCCATGCACCATTGTTTTCAGGTCTATGATCTTCATTAAAATTATCTTTTGAAAAATCATCATCCCAACCAACTATTGCAACAGCATGATTTATAGGGAATTCAACCTCATCGTCACAATACATTGCTGCATTGTCATTGTTATAACATTCATTAATTAGACTTGCACCATAAACACCTGCTTCTACTGCTCCGTAATTTTTTATATGATTTTTTATTTGCTCCATTACTTCTGTTTTGTCATCTTCACTGCTATATGATGGAAATTGTACTGTATCATAAACTTGGCTACAAACTTCTTTACCTTGTAGTTCTTCAATATCTATAGTATCAAGCTTATCTTCAAATGGCATATCTTCTTCTTTTACTGCTCCCTCTCCATTTGTTAAATATGCTATTGCCATTGATGGTGTTCCTCCAGAGTTTACTCTTCTATCAAATCCTTTTTCGTTGATTTGATCGTTTGCGAAGAATCTGCATGTGGCATATTCCATATGTCTTTCAGAAAAATCATAAACTTTAGTTTTATCACTTCCTGTTAATGCTAAGTTTGTTTCCAACATTGCTAAATTTGCAAATGTCCAACAAGCATTAGTTTCTCCTTGATTTCTAATTTCCATATTATTTGGTATTGCATCTGCTAAAGTATAACTTCTTTCCATGTTGGCACTTAACTTTAGCATAAACCCATATGTATTTATTTTTTCTTCTGGCTTTGGTATTTCATATGGCATTGGTTGCATAACTTTTGCTTGTTCCTCTGGTGGAAGTTGCAAATATTTTTTAAACCTATCTGAATATTCTACCGTTAAATTCATATTAGAAATATCTGTAGCCATTGATTTTGTTCCCAGTGTAAAAAATATTGTTAAAAACATAATACTTACAACTGAAAATTTCTTTAGTTTATTCATTACTTCTCTCCCCTATTATTCTTCATTATGCTTTTTTCTCTGCTTCTACTGCTTTTTCTTGTTGTTTTGCTTCTACTAATTTTTCATAATAAAGATATTTTTTCTTTACAGCATTGTTTCTTAATTTTACATATAATTCAGCTTTTGTTGTTTCTGTATATGGATTAACATAGAAAATTGCTGCTAACCCTAATGTTATAGATGACAACATATACCATAAAAAGAATGATATGTCTAACACAAAGGTTTTCCATTTATTTCCATGCATCATTTGTTTTGTTAATTTAAATATTTCTTTTTCTTTTAAATGTGGATTTTCTGCTAATAAGTAAGGTACCATTCTATATTCATAGCTTTTTATTATGTACATTACACATCCTAAAAGTATTAAAACTAATCCGATTATTACTCCTGCTGCTGATACAACACCTTCTACATATTCTGTTAAATTTAAATATTGTACCCATGTTGCGCTTGTACCTAAAATCATACCTAGTATAATTACTAAAATCCATGCAAACATATATACATTTTTTAATAACATAGTTTTTGCTACATTTGCCCATTGGTCTTTTTTAAATATAGATATGATAACACCTAATTTTGTTTTGCTACTTTTTCTAGTTTTTATAAAAAATCTTTTTTCTCCTACTATCAATGGATCTGCAACAAAAACGATGAACAAAAATGATATAACTGCTGTGATAAATAGAGCTACAGCCTCTAGCTCTGCATGGTCATACATTTTTACTATTCCATCTACAATTTTATATACATATTTTTGTCCTTTTATAGCACTGTTAATTGAAGAATTTATAGACTCACTAAAATCAGCTGCAGTTACTTCTGGTTGTGTTTCACTCTCACTAGCATTTTCGTTTTCACTTTCACTTTCGATTTCACTTTGTATTTGTTGTATATCTGCCATATTATTTTTTAATATCTCTTGTTGAATCTCACTTGTTATATCTGCTGACTCAAAATTTCTATCGATATTAGCAGATGATAAGCCATATTCACTTGTAAGTATAGACATGATAAAACAAACAATTACTATTGTCCAATAATTCTTCTTTATAACTTGTTTTGCCTTTTCCTTTAATTCTTTTCTATTCCACATTTATTATAAGATCTCCTAACATTGTTTATTTGTATTTCGCATTTATTTTTCTTCTGATGTATGTGTAAATTTATATGTAAATGCAGCTATTGCTGAACCTATAAATGGGGCTACAATAAATACCCAAACTTGCTCTAATGCTTTTCCTCCTACAAATATTGCTGGAGCTAAACTTCTTGCTGGGTTTACAGATGTTCCTGTTAGTGGGATTCCCATTATATGAACAAATGCTAATGTTAATCCTATAACTATTCCTGAAACAGAACCCATTTTTTTATTTGATGTTACACCTAATATTGTATAAATAAATACAAATGTAAGAATAACTTCTACTATTATTGCTCCTATCATACTTAGTCCAACACTTGATGCATCTTCGAATCCATTTTGACCTAATGTTTTTCCATCAAAACCTGCTTGTACCATAATTACATATAATAGAGCAATTCCTGCTAATGCTCCTAAAATTTGTGAAATTATATAAAAAGCAAAATCCTTTACATTCATCTTTTTATTAATAAGCATTGCTAATGATACTGCAGGATTTATATGACATCCTGATATATCTCCAATAACATAAGCCATTGCTACTATTGATAAACCAAATGCTAACGCTATACCTAGTGTACCTAATGTGTCTCCTGCTATGGCTGCACTTCCACATCCAAATAGCACTAACACAGCTGTACCAATAAATTCACATAAATATTTTTTCATAGTACAACCTCCCTCTCTTTAAACTACACTAATTATATTCTAATTTCTTTGGTATGTCAATTTATAATTTATTCCATTTTATCATTCTTTTTACTTTCATTTCTCCAGCCCTTGTAATAGATTGATATCCGTATTTATGTTTTATTGTATCAAGGGTTTTATCTATTTTCTTTTGCTTTTCAGTTTTCTCTGTATTAAAAAATGATAACTGTTCTTGTTCCTTTTCTATTAAGCCACTTATCCTTAGTCCTATCAACCTTATCGGTGTTCCCTCTTTATACATTTCTCTTAATAACTTTTTTGCAATTTCATATATTTGGGCTGTATTATCTGTAGCAAAACCTAACTTTCGTTGATGTATTGTATCTTTAAACTCTTTATTTCTTATTTGAACAGCTACTACTTCACCTAGCATTTTATGATTTCTTAACCTGTATGTTACTTGTTCTGATAGTGCTAAAATCATTTCTTCCAATCTTTCTATAGTTGTTATATCTACTGGCAATGTTACCTCATTGCTTATGCATTTTGGTTTTTCCTCTTTGTAATTAACCTCTGAATCATCTATACCATTTGCATACTCCCACATCTTCAAGCCATGTTTTCCAAACTTTTTTATCAATAATTGTTTATCTGCTTTTGCTAAATCACCTATAGTTTTTATTCCCATATTATATAATTTTGGAACCGTTTTTCTACCTAGCATAAACAATTCTGATACTTGAAGATTCCACATTTTATTTGGAATCTCATTTTTAAATAAAGTATGCACCCTATCTGGCTTTTGAAAATCTGATGCCATTTTTGCCAATAACTTATTATTCGCAACTCCAATATTCACCGTAAACTTAAGCTCTTCTTTTACCCTTTTACTAATTTCATAAGCTACATCAATCAGTTTTCTGCCTCTTAAATATTTTGTCATATCTAAAAAACATTCATCTATACTATATCTTTCAATTTTATCTGTATAATTTGTTAATAAATTATACAAGCTATCAGAATAATTTTTATATATTTTATAGTTACTAGGATATATTTTAATATTTGAGCATTTCATTTTCGCATGATAAATCGACTCCCCTGTATGTATTCCACACTCCTTTGCTTTCATACTTTTTGCTAAAACTATTCCAGACCTTTTTGTTTCATCTCCACCTATTATTGCAGGAATATCACGTATATCAATATCACTACCATTTTTTAACATTTCGATTGCAGTCCAACTTAAAAAAGCATTATTCACATCTATATGTAATATTTGTTTTTCCACTTTGAACCACCCCTAACATTCTTCAATTTCCTTTGTGATATTATAAAACTTTTGTTTGTGAAAGTCAAGAAATCTTTGAAAACTATTGACTTTTGTTAATAAAATAAGCTATAATGAATATAATAATATAGATACTTTAAATGTATCTTGTCCAAATCAAATGTTATTCGCAACCCTGTTTGCGGGGTATAAATGCACAGGTGAGCAAATGTTACTCGGAGCCCTACCTCCGACAAATAAATGCGTAGGTGGACAAATGTTAATAAAAATCTACCTTTTCGAAGGTAGATTTTTTGTTAGAAATGAGGTAAAAATGAAAGTAGAAAACGGAAAATTTTATTTTATAAAAGATGAATTTTTTGATATATTCAAAGGTTATAAATTAATGGAAAACAAGGAAAATGGTAATAAAAGACCTTGTTATTTTTGCTTTAATGATCCAGAAAATGAAAAAATAATATGGTTTGTACCAATATCTAGTAAAGTGGCTAAATATAAAGCAATATATGAAAATAAAAAGAAAACTAGAAAAAAAGTTTATAACTTTGTTTTTGGAAAAGTATTAGGAAAAGAAAAGGCATTTTTAATACAAAATATTTTTCCAACAACTGAAGAATACATAGAAAGTAAATACCAAAATAAAAAACAAGATGTAGAGATAGCTAAAACTTTAAAAACTGAAATAATAAAAACTTCTATGAACGTTATAAAACTAGCCAAAAAAGGTATTAATATTCCATTTTATGACATAATGAAAATGAAAAATATATTATTGATAAAATAACAATACAATAATCGTTGGTTACGGACACCAGTTACTATATGCTATACACCAAAACAGTAAAAATAATATACAACTTGCAAGGTGGAAAAGCAGGAGAATCAGAAACAATGAATCCAACAACAGGAACAGCATTTACCAACTATAACCTATCACAAACAATAGCAGGAACAGCACCAAAACTTTCAAGTACATTGCCAACAAGAGATGGCTTTGACTTCCTAGGTTGGAGCTTAGCCCCAGAACCAAGTGTAGATATAGAATACACTGCAGAACAAGCACAAGCTCAAACAGAAATAACAGAAAGAACAGAAGACTTGAACTTGTATGCAGTATGGGATAGATTTGTAATAATAGATGCTAATGCAATTCCAGATAACCCAGATAAAAAAGTATTAGCAAACACAACAGCTGAAATAAATGAGTGGTTACCATTTTATAACGATGGAACTTATAACTATTTAATAAGTTATGATTATGCTCCATTTGATGCAACACATATGAGTGCAAGCTCTACAAAATTAACTAGTGGAAGCTCATTGTATAGAACATCGTGGTCAACCACACCTAGTACATCTTATCAAAACATAGAAACATGGTGGAGACAATCAAAATATACAGGAACATTACATGATAATGCAAAAGCCGCAATGTCATTAATAACTACTGAATATTGGGAGGATTATAAAATAACACTAGGAAATCCAGAAGAAGCACAAGCAATAGGTTCTCCTACCTTAGAAATGTATATAGAAGCATATAATACGAGATATGGTCAACAATTAAGCTATATTCAAGGAGATAACGGACTTCAACCTTCCGGAATCCCAAACACAACAGATAGAGCCTTCTTCATAACAGATACATCTAAATGTACATTTACATGGTTAGCATCTCCTTATTACTCAGGAACTACAGCTGTTGCAATGATTGGAACAAGTAGTTCACATGGTCCAGGATTTGGTCAATGTCCAGTAGTTTACTCTTCTTCTAATTACGGATTACGTCCTGTAGTTCGTTTAGCACAAGGAGTAGAAATTGTAGACAAAGGCGACCATTATGAATTAGCATATGTAGTTAGACCTTCTTCAGATGCACCAACCTTAGATGTTGAGTTAGATAATATCACAGCAACATTCCAACAACAGGATAGAGGAAGTGGACTAAATAACGAAACAAAAGCATATGGAATAAAGGAATCATCAGAAGGAGAAGACGCATATGAATGGGAGACTGACCCAGAAGATACACATACATTTGTAGTAGACAAATTAGAAACATCATATGACATAAAAACAAAAATACAAGACAATTCAGGAAATGAAGTAATATCAAAGAAAGCAACAATATCATCAGAAACATTTGAAGAACCAGAAATTAGTTTAAGAAATGTTCCAGGAGTTAATCAAGTAGAAGTAACTATACACTTTACAGATGCCCCTGGTGTTGTAAACCAATATCAAATAGGAAGTCAACAAATAGTAACACATAGTGATCCAACAGATGCAGTATTTACAGTAAGTGAAAATACAACAATAAAAGCAAAAAGTAGCTATAAAGGTGTAGTAAAAGAAAAAAGTGAAGAAGTAACAGTAGATAATATTGCACCACCTGAAGGACACGCAGAAGGAACAAATCAAACATTTAACGCAACAGGAACAGGTGCAACAGGACAATTCCAAGAATATGATGTACCAAACGACGGAGAATACACAATAAAAGCATATGGAGCAGCAGGAGGAGATGGATTACAAAAATCAGGCAGCAGTGTAGCAGCTTCTAAGGGAGGAAAAGGAGCATATGCATATGGTACATTTAGTTTACAATCAGGAGACAAATTAATATTGGCAGTAGGACAATCACCAACAAGAACAGGAACACCATCTAGTAGCTCTAGTGATGAAACATCAGGAGGTGGCGGAGGAGGAACCTTCGTAACAAAAGTAGATAGTGGAAGTTCATATACTCTTACAGCTAAAAACAGTGAAAAAGTAAAACCTCTATTAATTGCTGCAGGAGGAAATGGTGGTGGAGACAGTATGAGAGGTGCAAATTACGCTAAGAATGGAGCAGATGGACAGTATAAAACAAGCACTCTTGAAAGTTTAGGAACAGGATTTACAACTACCTTCTTAACGAAACCAAGCGGAACAAGTAAGCAATATGGTTCAACAACTGCCTATGGAGGCTTTGTAGGAGGAACAGGAGAAGATGATAACCCGGGACGTGCTGGTGGAAATAATGTAGATGCATCTGGTTCAAATAATGGTGCAGATTGTTATAACATTGGTACAGACAAAGGCGGAGAAACAGGAAACAACCAAGGTGCAGGTAGAGTAGAAATAGAAAGAACGTCATTTACAGACAACTGTGCTTATGGATATGTAAGTAACGGTAAAATATATTACACATTACAATTAGTAGACCATGAGAGTGGAATAAATTTAAATAACAGTAAGTTCATAATAGACAAAGACAAAAACAAAAAAGGACTAGAATCAAGTGAATGGAATAGCGGACAACAAGTAACAAGTGAAAAGCAAACAGGAGAATATACCCCAGATACAGAAGGAGTATATTATATACATTTACTATCAGTAGATAACGCAAATAATAAAACAGAAGTAATATCAAAATACATAAACTTTGCAACACCTCCAGAAGATGGATGGGAATTTGAAGGATGGACACAATCAGGAACATTAGACAGCGACCCATCAAACGATATAATACCAGAAGAAGATATAACACCAGAAATGCAAGTATACTCATTATGGTCAAAAGAAATAACATCAACCTTCTATTATAACAATAATGGTGGTTCACCTATAAAATCTAAAGTATACAGAAATGCAAGTGGACAACAAGTAGGAAGTACAATAAGTGTACCTAGTGACCCATCAGCATCAGGATGGACATTCAAAGGTTGGTCAACAAATGAAAGTTATACAGACCTAAGTAGTATATATACAAGAACACAATTAACAGCACCAACAGAAAGTAAAAATTATTATGCATTACATGAAAAAGATGTAACAATAAGAAGATATCAATACAATGGAAAGACAGATACACAAAACGGAAAAGCTTATAGAGATTACACAAACGAAGAACATGGATATAAACTAACCTTATCATCATTAAGTGGATCTTCAACTCCAAGCAACTGCTCAAATCTAGGTTGGAGAAAAGACTCAACGTCAGCAAGTAGTTCATATGATGTTTCAGTAGGAAGTTCGGTTACTCTAACCAGCAGCGCAAATTACTACATGCTTTATACAAAAACAATATATATAAAATATTACGACAATGATGGAAGTGCACTTTCTACAAGTGTATCAAATACTTCAGGAACAGCATATACAAACTATAACTTATCAAGCTCTATAGCAGGAACAGCACCAAAAATAACAACTACGACACCTACAAAATCTGGATACAATTTTAAAGGATGGACTAAGACAAAAAATAGTTCAACAGCAGATTACAGTTCAACATCAGGAGGTACTTCAGTTTCTAACTTGACAAGTGATTTAGAATTGTATGCTGTGTGGGAATCTGCAGAGCAGAAAATTATAGCGAGCTCGCCAGCGGGTGTTAACGAATGGTTATTGTTCTATAATGATGGAACGTATAAATATCTAGTTAGTTATGATTATGTGCCATATAATGCTACGTATATGAGTTCAAGTAAAACAAAGCTAGTTTCATGGCCTGGTAATTCCGGCGACAATATCTATAGGGTGGGCTGGTCCCGGGGTCCCAAGTTCGAGTTATTCCACCGTTTCGTCTTGGTGGAGGAAATCTACTTTTGTACCATCCGATTCTCGTGGATCTACCACCGTAGACAATTGCAAATGTGCGGCAGCTCTACTAAATACTAGCTGGTGGAGTAGTTACGTGATTTCGACCTATGGAGACCAAGCTATTGGTGCACCAAGTGTAGAAATGTATATAGAAGCCTATACTGCTAAGTATGGTGCAAACTCCATTTCTTACAGAAACGGTCTCTATGGACTTTCCGTTTCAGGTAAACATGATCCGGATGACCGTGCATTCTCTATTACTGATACGCCTAAAACTATAGCGTGGTTATCCGCTTCCCCTAGTTATACCACGTACACTTCCGACTCACTTACCAGCTACTATCTGTATAACTTCCAACCTAAAAGTAAGGCCTTCGGGAGTTCCCTTGCTTACATTAGACATGAGATTCTCAGCAGTCAGGGAGGGTCAGGCTTGCGCCCTGTGGTTCGTCTGAAAAAAGGAGTCAAAATTGTAGAAAAATCAGACGGGACATATGGTCTTTCATACTAATTAATAACTATCAGTAATCACCTTACCTGATAGAAGAGTATTTCTTACATAAAATAGCAGACCAGCAGAAAACAAAAACAACGCGTCCAATGTTTAAAAAAACATATTATCATAAACTAATAAAACTAATAAATGTTGGACGCACACATTTAATATAAGAAAGGCACATGAGAAATGAATAAAAAATTAAAAAAATTTTTATATAAGTTAGTCATATTACTAACAATTTTCATAATAATTAATACAA
>CANQGP010000014.1 GCA_947623285.1 uncultured Clostridia bacterium
ATAAAATTTTATTAACAGCTTCAGGAGGACCATTTTTCGATAAAGAAATTACTGATGACATAACAGTAGAAGAAGCTTTAAATCATCCTACATGGAATATGGGAAAAAAGATTACAATAGATTCTTCAACAATGATGAACAAAGGCTTTGAAGTAATAGAAGCGAAGTGGCTATTTGATGTAGATCCAAGCCAAATAGAAGTTGTAGTACATAGGAAAAGTTTAGTACACTCAATGGTTCAATTTAAAGATGGAACAATAATGGCAAATATAGGACCTAAATCTATGCAAATACCAATAGCATATGCACTAAATTATCCTAATAGATTACCAAACAAAATAGAAAAATTAGATTTGTTTGAAGTAGTCGATTTAAAATTTGAAAAGGCAGATTTAAATAAATTCAAATGTTTAAAATTGGCATATAAAGCAATAGAACAAGGTCATTCACAACAAGTAGTATTAAATGCAGCAAATGAAGTTCTAGTAGACAAATTTTTAAACAAAAAAATAAAATATACAGATATTCCTGATGGAATAGAAAAAATAATGAGCATGTATGAAAAAAGAGAATTAAAAACAATTGATGAAATTTTAGAATTTGATGAAGAAGTAAGAGAAAAAACAAGAGAAATATATAGTTGAAAGGAAAAATATAATGCCTGTAGAAAAAAATAAAGAATATATAGTTGACATTATAGATAATGGCTTTCAAGGAGAAGGAATTGCTAAAATAGATAATTTTACTATATTTATACCAAATGCAATTAAAGGTGAAAAAATAAAAATACTAATAGTAAAGGTCTTATCATCACATGCATTCGGAAAAATAATAGAAATAATAGATAGTTCTAGATATAGAGAAAAAAGTGATTGCGATACATATAAAAGATGTGGTGGCTGTAATTTAAGACATATTAAATATGAACATACTTTAGAAATAAAACGAAACATAGTTCAAAGTTTAGTAAATAAAACTCTTAAAAATAAAGTGAAAGTAGAAAAAACAATAGGAATGGAAAATCCTTATCACTATAGAAATAAAGCACAATATCCATTAGGAAAAGATAAAAATGGAAAGCCAATAATGGGAGTTTTTGCAAATAGGACGCATGAAATAATACCAATAGAAAAATGTATGATACAAAATGAACAAACAGAAGAAATCGCAAAATATATATTTGATTATATAGTAAAAAATAATATAAGTATATATGACGAAAAAACAAGAAGTGGATTAGTAAGGCATATTGTTACAAAAATAGGAATAAAGACAAATGAAGTAATGTGTATAATTGTTATAAACGGTGATGAAATACCAAGTGAAAAAGAATTAGTAAAAGAACTGACATCAAAATTTCCAAAAGTAAAAACAATAATAAAAAACATAAACAAGAAAAATACGAATGTAATAATGGGAAAAGAAAATATAACAATGTATGGAAGCGGATATATAACCGATAAACTAGAAGAATATACATTTAAGATATCTCCGTTATCATTCTACCAAGTGAATCCAATACAAACTGAGAAGCTATATAACCTAGCAATCGAAAAAGCAAATATAACAAAAGATGATATAGTATTTGATTTATATTGTGGAATAGGAACAATATCATTGTTTATAGCTAAACATGCAAAAAAAGTATATGGAATAGAAATCGTAGAAGAAGCGGTAAAAGCAGCAGAAGAAAATGCAAAAATAAACAAGATAAATAATACAGAATTTTTAACAGGAGATGTAGAAAAATTATTAACAGATTTGTTAAAAAATGTGGAACCAGACATCATAATTGTAGACCCACCAAGAAAAGGATTAGATAATACAAGTATAAAAAATATTATAAAAACAGCTCCTAAAAAAGTTATATACATTAGTTGTAATCCAGCAACATTAGTGAGAGATTTAGCACAACTAGAAGAAAAATATGAAATAAAAAGTATTAACCCAGTGGATATGTTTCCATATACTTCACATGTTGAAAATGTGTCAGTGCTAACTCTAAAAAATATTTTATAATATATGTGAAACAAAACTTATAAAATTACACAAAAAAGTTTCACATTTTTTATAATTACTAATTATAAAAAGAAGTTTTATTTTTTTTATTAATATGATAAAATTACGGTAGATATTTTAAAGGGAGATAATAATGCAAAAAGTTATAATAATAGGAGCAGGACCTGCAGGACTAACAGCAGGGTATGAATTATTAAAAGATAAAGATAAAAAATATGATGTAGTAATATTAGAAGAAACTCAAGAAATAGGCGGAATTTCTAGAACAGTAAAATATCATGGAAATAGAATGGATATAGGTGGACATAGATTTTTTTCAAAAGACGACAATGTTATGCAATTTTGGGAAAATCTAATGCCATTACAAGGAAAAGATTCTTTTGATGATAAAAAACTTGGAAGAGAAAAGCCTTTAAAAAAAGGTGGGCCAGACCCAGAAAAAGAAGATATAGTAATGCTAACAAGAAATAGAGTTTCTAGAATATATTATTTAAAGAAATTTTTCGATTATCCAATAAGCATGAAAAAAGAAACTTTTATGAATATGGGATTTGTAAGAACTATGAAAGCAGGATTTAGTTATTTAAAAACCATATTTGTAAAGAAAAAGGAAGATTCATTAGAAAACTTTTATATAAATAGATTTGGTAAAGTATTATATGGAATGTTTTTTGAAAAATATACAGAAAAATTATGGGGAAGACATCCTTCACAAATTTCTGCAGATTGGGGTTCACAAAGAGTAAAAGGATTATCAATTAGAGCAGTAATAAAAGATATGTTTTCAAAAATATTTAAAAGTAAAAAATCAAAACAAGAAGTAGAAACATCATTAATCGAAGAATTTTGGTATCCTAAATATGGACCAGGGCAATTATGGGAGACATTAGCATCAGAATTTGAAAAACTTGGTGGAAAGATTCAAAAAGGATATGCAGTAAAAAATATAGATATAAAAGAAAACAAAGTACAAGCAGTAGAATGTGAGGTTAATGGAAAAATAGAGACAATTAAAGGTGACATATTCATATCATCGATGCCATTAAAAGATTTAGTTATAGGTTTCAAAGGAGAAGAAGTGCCAGAAGAAATAACAACTATAGCTGAAGGGTTACCATATAGAGATTTTATGACAGTAGGGGTATTAGTAAAAAAATTAAATCTAGAAAATAAAACAAATATAAAAACACTAGGAAATATAGTTCCAGACTGTTGGATATATGTACAAGAGCCAGAAGTGAAAATGTGTCGTTTCCAAATATTTAATAACTGGTCACCATATTTAGTAGAAGATGCAGAAAATAAAGTATGGATAGGGATAGAATATACTTGCGACGAAGGAGACGAGTATTGGAATATGTCAGAAAAAGAATTTTCAGATTTTGCAGTAGATGAGTTAGAAAAAATGGGGATTATAAATAAAAAAGATGTATTAGATACACATAGAGAAAAAGTAAAAAAGGCATATCCAGCATATTTTGATACATATACTGACATTGATAAACTGATAGAATATGTAAATAAATATGATAATCTATACTGCGTAGGAAGAAATGGACAACATAGGTATAACAATATGGATCATTCGATGGTAACATCATTTGAAGCAACTAAAAATATCAAAAACAATATAAAATCAAAAGATAATATATGGAATGTAAATACAGAAAAAGAATATCACGAAAGTAAGGAAGGAAAATAACAGTATGTTGGGATTTATTTTAGTAACATTACTATTTATTTTATCTTTTTGCATATTACATAAAATTCAATTTAAGTATAAATCAATAGTAAAAATAATTTTAATAATATTAGCAATAGAAGTATATGTATTTAACATAAACAGTTATAGAACAATATTAAAAAATTATGATAAAAAAGACAGTTCAAATTTGAATATAGAAATGAAAAATATGGAATATGACGAAAAGACGAAAGCTTATATAATAAGAAAAAATTCAAATCCAAGTATTATATTAGAAGGTGTAGATACAGAAGTAGCAACAGTAAAAATTGAAGCAAATGTAATTAACGCAGACAAAGTAAAATACAATATATCATACACAGATAAAACAAGTAGTGAATTTAGAGAATTGCCTTCAAAAGTTCTAGTTAATGAAATGGAACGAAGTAAATATACAACATGTTATTTGTCAGGAGAAAGTGAAAAACTTAAAATAAACTTTGAATCAGATTTAGAAGAAGACATATATTTAAAAATTAATGAAATAACAATAAACGAAAAAATACCATTTAATTTTAGCATTACAAGAGTAATGACACTGTTAATGATTACAGTGTTAATATACGGAATGTTTAAATGGGACTTAATGAAAAAACCATATAAAGCAGAGAATATAAAACAAGAATTATTTTTAATACTAACAGTAGTAATTTTCGCAATAATTGTTTTATGGATAGCTGTAACAACTCCAAGAATGCAAGAAATATATGAAGAATATGTAAATGCATTATCACAAGGAGAAGCAAGTTTAATAGAGGAGCCACCAAAAGAATTAACATCACTAACAAATCCATATGATTATACTTTAAGAAAAAAGGCAGATATTGAAGCAAATGATGAATATATATGGGATGCAACATTATATAACAATAAATACTATGTATATTTTGGTGCTTTGCCATTTTTATTACTACCAGTACCAATAAAAATATTAACAGGAAGTTATTTACAGCTAAATTATGGAGTATTAATATTTAATGAAATTACAATAATTAGTTTAGTAGGATTAATTAAACTATTATATAAAAAATACTTTAAAGATTTAAGCTTTAGATATTTAATACTAGCTATAATAGGTATAATATCAGGTAGTTTAATATTTTGGATAACTAGAAGACCACATATTTATGAATTTGTTTTATCAGCAGGAATAGCATTTTCAACATTAGGAATATACTTTATGTTTAAAGCTTGTGAAAAAGAAAAAATACGATACAAATATATGTGTTTAGCCGCAACATGTTTAGCTTTATCAGTCGCGTGTAGACCAAATTGCTTATTTGCATCACTCATTTTTATACCATTATGTATAAAGACATTAATAAATAATATAAAAGAAAAAAGAAATATATTAAAACTAATTCTACTTGTAGGATTACCATATGTAGTAGTAGGAATATCGTTAATGATATTTAACTATGTAAGATTTGATAATATATTTGAATTTGGAATGAACTATCAATTAACCGTAAATGATGTAAGAAATTATGCACATAGAATATTTGCAATACCAGTTGGTATATTCACGCAATTATTTGAACTGCCAGTGACGACGAATGAGTTTCCATTTTTTACATATCAATATGACGTAATGCCGTTTTTCGGATATTACTATAAAGAAGCTATGGTTTGTGGTTTGTTTATATTAAATCCAATCAACTATATATTAATTTTTCTAATCGGATTAAAAAAGAAAGTAAAAGAAAAACAAGCATATAATTGTGCTTTACTATTCACAATTGTTGGATTTATTATAAGTATTTTTAATGTAATGAAGGCGGGAAGTTTACAAAGATACTCAATGGATTTTGCATGGATGTTAAACATTGCAAGTTATCTAACATTGTTTTTAATAGTTAGCAATATAAAAAGTAAAGAAATAAAAAAATACATTTTAAAAATTTCTATAGGAGTAACAATATTTATGCTATTTGTTAATTTTATAGTAGGGGGAGTATGTGGCGAGAATAATTTGTTAGAGAAAATATACCCACAAGAATTTTACAATATACGATATGATATATGTTTTTGGGAATAATAACCTAATCCACTTATGCAATCAAAGATTGTAAGTGAATACCCCCAGAACTTTGTCTATAACAATAATAAAAAAAGCTTTCAGCATTTTTTAGTGCTAAGAGCTTTTTTTAAATCATTTAAATGACTATATTTTAATTTGGTTGCCATTCCTCCTCTAATATGTCTTTCAGCCTTATTTTTATCTAATATAACTCGTACTTCATTTGCTAAAGCAGGGTTTATTTTTCGTAATCTTTCAGCGATATCCTTGTGCACCGTACTCTTAGAAATTCCGAAATTTTTTTGCTGCTCCTCTAACTGTGTCTTTTGAATCTATAATATAATGTGCAAGAATTGTTGCACGTTCCTCTATTGAAACACTTCTCATAAAGACAGCCCCCAATTTGAATACATATAGTTTTGTTTAATTGTATTCAAAATAGAGAATGTGTAGAACTAAAATCTCAGTATATAAAAATTAGACCCCAGAGATTGGAATATTACAGTTATCCAATTTCTGGGGTTCAGTTGTATATTATTGATTAATTAAAAATATACTATAATAGTTTTTTAAAAAAGTAGATTGCAGATATAGATGATAATATTATCATAAATATTAAAGTAGTTTTTCCAGTATAAGGTATGGCATTGGGACTTACAGTATCATCTTTATTACTGCTATAATACAAAGTATTATTATTGATGTTATTTTGGCTATTATTTGTGTTTTGATTATCAGCATTATTATGTAATGTGTTAGTATCCTGGTTATTATTATCATATAAAGTATTGTTGTTCTGACTGTTATCAACACTATTATCTGTATTTTGATTATCAGTATTATTATCTAATATATTGTTATCAGTATTCTGATGATTATCGTTATCTTGATTATTATTTGGATCTTGAGAAGCAGGAGAATCTGTTTTATTTTCTTTGTTATATACAAATTGTCCAATATAATTTGCACCTAAAGTTTCGTTCCAAATATTATTATTTGCCAAACGAATACATTGATAATTACTATCGTTTAAATAGTCACCATACTTTGAAATTCTTATATACACATTATATTCTGTTTCTTCAAAATCATCTGGTACAGAAATTGATAAATTTAACTTAGAAGTATTTTTGGTATTCCATGTAGTTGGATCTAAGTCAGTTACAAATTCATATTTTTTTGAATCATTTTCTAATATAACAGATACTTTTTTACTATTTACTAAGTTTGCAAATCCAACATTTTCTATATCAAGTGCTAAATTTATTTTATTATCTAAACTATTAATATTTGAATTCCTTAAAACAAATCTATATCCCATGTGGTTTGCTATGTATAAATATCCGTCTTTTCCTTTATAAAGTTCATCATCGCCATTATAAGTTTCTTTTTTCCAAGCATTTATTACATTTTCATCATATTCAGAATTAAGATAAGTGGTGTGGGTTCTAAAAGCCTCTTTAGACATATATTCTGCTGTGTTTAGTTTATCATTTTCTTCATTTCCACGAGTTGATACAATTTCTCCACCATACAAAGTATGGAGAGCTTGATTTTCAAGCCAAGAAATTTCAATTTCTCTATTTTCAAAAGTTCCAAGGTCACTATGTGAGCCAAGATAACCATCATTAAAAAGTCCAACTCTGTATTCTTTAGTTCCTTTAACAGTAATATTTTCATTTAATTTTGCTCTATCTATTCCAGCGAAATCTACATAGTACTTGGGTTGTCTAACTCCAATTTTTATTTCTTCAGGAGTATTTGCAAGCATTAAATTTAAAGCCTTGGTTACATTTGCTGGTGTAGAAATGTCGCTTGAATGCATTTCGCCCCAAGGTCCAAAAAAGCCAAGTTCTACATAAGAAATCACATCTTTATTTTCTGTAAGAATAGGGCATATTTGCTCTATATGTTTTAATATCATATCAAGAGAAGGTTCTAAATTTTCATCACCTTCAAAATTGTCATATGCAAATCTTACAATTGCCGTTCCACCATTTTCTTTGATTTTTTTTAGGATATTATCCAACATATTTAGCATATCTTGTGAAAATTCTAAATCTTTGTTTTTATTTACTTTACCAGAAAAATCACCAATACCAAGTCTTAAATGAAGTAGGTTTCCTTCTAATCTATAATTTTCTGGTTCTTCATTTCCTGAAACCTTAAAATTATAGCGAAGATGTGAGTAAAATCCTCTTTCAGGATTATCAAATGTATCTAAAGTTTCAGTATAATCTATTGGTTCATCGAAAGTTTTTAAATTATTTGTATCTTTTGTATCAATTTGTTTTGTGAGTTCCATTGCATTACTATAATTTAAAACAAAGTAAAAAGATAAAGTAAGTAGTAATGACATTGTGAACATAATTTTAAATAACTTTTTCATTTTTATCACCTTATAGCTATACATTATAGCATATTTGTCAGTGATAGTCAACGATTGAGGTGCTTTGCTAATTTTATCTCTTTATCAGGGTAATTTCATAAAATATTACAAATTAACAACAAAAGATAAATGCACATAATATATATAAAATTTTGTGTAAAGGGGGGAGAAGAATGAAAACATTAAGTAAGACTTGCTGTATATTAATAATTATAATATTAATGCTTTTTATAAATTCAACAAATACATATGCAATTACAGCAATTTCTAATCCAAGTTATCCTGGAATAGATGTTAGCAATTGGCAAGGATATGTAGATTATAGAAAAGTAGCTGCGAGTGGTATACAAGTAGTTTATATGAAAGCAAGTCAGGGTACGACTTTTAAAGATCCATATTTTGATACAAACTATACAAATGCAAAAGCGAATGGATTAAAAGTCGGATTTTATCATTATTTAACAGCCACAACTACACAAGCCGCCGAACAACAGGCTAGGTTCTTTGTTTCAGTAATATCTGGAAAAATTCCAGACTGTAAATTAGTAATGGACTATGAAACATTTGGTGGAGTTGGAATAGCACAAAGGAATGCAATTGCTAGAGTTTTCTTAGAAACTGTAGGAAGACTCACAAATAAACCAGTTATTGTATATAGTGATTTATCAAATGCAATAAGTACATTTAATTCAACTATAGCGCAAAACTATCAGCTATGGTTAGCTTATTATGGCGATTACAATAGATTAAATAATGTAACTACAAGTTGGGCAAACTGGATAGGAGTACAATATACCAGTATGGGAGAAGTCCCAGGAGTTAATGGATACGTAGATAGAAATAATTTTACAAGAGATATTTTTATAGGAGAGAATACTGCAATTCCGGAAATGGAAGATGTAGTAAGTAGTAATAATACACAAACAATCGAGTATACAGTTGAACGTGGAGATACGTTATACGCAATATCAAGAAGGTATGGCACAACTGTACAACAGATTGCAGAACTTAATAATATTTCAAACCCTAACTTGATATTTCCAGGTCAAGTATTAAAAATAATTACAAATTCAGATGTACCAGGTCAAGAAACAGGAGGTACAGGATGTGTAATATACACAGTTCAAAGAGGAGATACTTTGAGTAAAATAGCTCAAAGATTTGAAAGTACAGTACAACAAATAGCAACAATAAATAAAATTGCAAATGTTAACTTAATTTATCCAGGACAACAATTAAAAATATGTAAAATTCCAATGGAATCAGATGATAATGTTTATATAGTGCAAAGAGGAGATACTCTATCAGCTATAGCTAGAAAATATAAAGTCACAGTTAATTATTTAGTTAAGAAAAATAACATTAAAAATCCGAATTTAATATATCCAGGACAGAGAATTCAACTATAATTTTCACAAAACCTCAAAAAAAGACATATTATATTATAGCCCAAAATATTGAGGTGATAAAATGTGGAAATCAAAAAAGGAAAAATATTGCATTTAGATGGAGATAAAAAATATAGTGAAAAATCATATAGATTTTATAAAGATTCAGGGCTAAACTTTATTGTTAAAAATATACCAGAATACAAACAACCATTTATTGTAAAAGAATTACTATCAATATATAAACCAGATATATTAGTAATAACAGGTCATGATAAAATGTTAAAAAAAAATAGAGATTACAATAATATAAATAATTATAAAAATTCTAAATACTTTATAGAAACAGTAAAAAAAGCAAGAAGCTACTATCAAGGAGGAGAATTAGCTATATTTGCAGGAGCATGCCAAAGTTATTATGAAGAAATAATATTAGCAGGTGCAAATTTTGCCACATCACCACAAAGAATTTTAATAGATTTTAAAGATCCTTTAATTGTTGCAAAAGAAATAGCAAATACAGAAAGAAAAAAATATATTACAATTAGAGATTTAGAATTTAAATTGAAAGATGGAAGAAGGGGAGTAGGAGGACCAGGATCTTATGGAAAAATGTCAAAAATATAATTGTAACAATTCTGTAACAAAACTGTAATATAAACGTAATATTAAAAACGAAATCCCTGAAAGCTTTGGGAATGCGACTATACAGACATTATTAACTACCTGCTCTTTTTTGACTTTTTTCGTGAAAAATGCTATACTTAAGCCATATTAAGGGAGTAGGTGATATCATGATTTGTGCATCAGACATTGCAAATTTAAAAACAGATATTAAAGAGAAAATTGGACAAAAGATAATAGTAAAAGGTTCTCTTGGAAGAAGTAGAACTTTTGAAAAAGAAGCCACTTTAGAAAAAGCTTATCCAAACCTATTTATAGTTAAGTTTGATGAGACCAATAGTAATGTAACTTATAGTTACACAGATGTATTAACAAGAACTGTAGAAGTAGATATCTTTGATGGTAATTCATATAGTCCTTTAATACCACCACAAGTAGAAAAAAAGAAAAAGAAACAAATATTATAAAAAGAAGGAGAAAATCCTTCTTTTTTTGTGTCATAAAAATAAGTCAAGCATAATAATATAGAATATAAGTAAACTACAAGGAGGTAAAAAAAGTGATAGAAACATCAAAGCAAAAAATAAATGTTAGTAGAAAAATAGTAGAAAGAAAAGAAGTTGTTTTTGTAGAAGGAGATATGATAATACCAGATGCAAAACCAGATATATTAAATGCCATTAGCATAAGTGGAATACCAACGATATATAGAAAAGAAGCTATGGAAGGAAAAGTAAGAATAGATGGAAATATAAATACATATATAATGTACTTAAGCGATGGAGAAGAAAATGAAACAAGAGGGATTAATACAAGTTTGGATTTTTCTGAAATTATAGAAGTAGGGCAATCAATAGAAGGTGCTAATGTAAATTTAGATACAAAAGTAAATTCAATTGAATGTAAAATAATTAATGAAAGAAAAATCAGCTTAAAAGCAGCATTAGAAATAAATATACAAATGAATAATAATGAAGAAATAGAAATAATAAGTGATATAAAAGAAGAAAACAATTTGCAAATATTAAAAGAGACTACACAAGTAAATTCATTAATTGGAATAGGAAGTACTAAAGTAAATGGAAAAGAAACGATACAAATAGACACAGCAGATAGTTTAGCTGAAATATTAAAAGCAAATGTTACTTTATTAGATAAAGATACAAAAATAAGTTATAATAAAGTATTGGCAAAAACAGAAGCAGAAGTAAAAATTTTATATTTAACAGAAGAAAATAATATCAAATTAGCAGTAGGAAGAGTACCTATAGTGGGCTTTATAGATATTCAAGATGTGTCAGAAAAAGCAATATGTGATATAAATTATGAAATTCAAAATTTGATAATCAAGCCAAATAATGTAGAAGAACATTCAGTATATGTTGAATTGGAAACAGAAATAAAATGTCAAGCATATGAAAAAAAAGAAGTAAATATCGTAAAAGATATATATAGTCCATATCAAAAAATAGATGTAAATACAAGACAAATAAACACAGTAAAAAGCAAAAAAATAATACGTGAAAAAAATCAAATTAGAGAAAAATTAACGATAGAAAATATAGAAAATAAAAAAATAATAGATGTAGAAGCAAATCCAATTATAATAAATGAAAACAAAATAAAAACAGATTTAAAATATGAATGTGAGATGGAACTAAAAATATCATTATTAAACACAAAAACATCTAAGATTGAAATAAAACAAGAAAAAATAGCATTTGATTTTACAACAAATATATTAGAAGAAGGAAATAATATAGCAATAAATGCAGAATTAGAAGTTGGAAATCAAGACTATGTAATTCAAGAGAACAATGAAATAAGTTGCAATATAGATGTAACATTTTTCATAGGTATAGAAAAAAATGTGTTACTTCAAGTAATAGACAGTATACAAGAAAACGAAAAAAGAGATTTACAAAAATATAGTGTTGTAATATATATAGTAAAAGCAGGGGATACTCTATGGAAAATAGCAAAAAAATTTGGAAGTACAGTTAAAGACATAGCAGCAATAAATAAAATTGAAGATGAAAATACAATAATGCCAGGACAAAAAATATTTATACCTAGGTTTTATCAAAACAATATAGATAAGGCAATCATTACAGAAAATGGATAAAATATATACAAGGCATAGGATAAGGATACCAAAGATAAAAAACAATACATTAAAAACAAAAAACAGAAAACACACAAAAAGGGTAACATTAATAATTATTTTAATAATTGCATTCATAACAGCAACAATTATAGTAAATGCAATTGCACCAGTTTTCAGAAGCTTATGCGAAGAACGTGCAAAATCAATGGTAACAATAGTTTCAAACGAACAAGCCACAGCAGTAATGAAACAATATTCATACAATAATATATTTGAAATAGAAAAAGACAAAGATGGAAATGTAAATATGATAAAATCAAATATATTCACAATAAATGAAATTACATCAGATGTTGCTGTAAAAATACAAAAGGCAATCAATGAAAATGATAATGATAATATAGGGATTCCATTAGGTACATTCACAGGCTCAAAGATATTATCGGGAAGAGGACCAAATATAAATATAAAAATATCAACTATAGGAAATGTAGAAACTGACTTGAAAAGTGAATTCATAGAAAAAGGGGTTAATCAAACTTTACATAGAGTATATTTACAAGTTGCATGTAAAGCCGTAGTTTTAACACCTTTTCAAAATATAGAAACAAGTATAACAAATCAAGTATTATTAGTAGAAAATGTTATAGTAGGGAATATACCTGAAACATATTATAATTTTGAAGGGAAAGATCAACAAGAAACAGCATTGGAAACGATGAATTAAAAAAGAACTTGCCCCACTAGGCAATCAGAGATTGCAGTGGATACCCTAGAACCTTGTTGTCTTTGACAATAAAAAACAACCCTTTGCATAATAAGCAAAGGGTTGTTATATATTTTGAAATATTTATAATTTCTATCTTTTTGAAAATTGAGGCGCCTTTCTTGCCTTCTTTAGACCATATTTCTTTCTTTCCTTCATACGAGGATCTCTTGTTAAATATCCTTTTTGTTTTAAAGCTGGTCTATATTCACTATTTGCTTCATTTAAAGCTCTAGCAATACCATGTCTTATGGCACCTGCTTGACCTGTAAATCCGCCACCTTTTACAGAACAAATAACATCATATTTTCCTACAGTATTTGTAATTGCAAATGGTTGTCTAACAATAACTTTTAATGTTTCCATTCCAAAATATTCTTCAATATCAGTATTATTTATAGTAATTTTTCCAGTACCTTCAGTAACTCTAACTCTAGCTATAGAGCTTTTTCTTCTACCAGTACCATAATAATATATTTTATCAGATTTCTTAGCCATATTATTTTACCTCCCATACTTCTGGTTTTTGTGCTTGATTTTCATGTTCAGGTCCAGCATATACTCTTAATTTTTTTAGACTTTGTCTTCCTAAAGAGTTGTGAGGTAACATTCCTTTTACAGCTAATGTCATAGCTCTTTCTGGATTCTTTTCAAGCATTACTTTGGCAGGAGTTTCTTTCATTCCTCCAATGTAACCTGAGTGATGTCTGTAAATTTTTTGATTTAATTTATTTCCTGTTAAAATAACATCTTTACAATTAATTATTATAACATGGTCACCTGTATCAATATTAGGTGTGAAAGTTGGTTTATGTTTTCCTCTTAATAATTTAGCAGCTTCTGTAGCAACTCTACCTAAAGGTTTATTAGCTGCATCAATAATATACCATTTACTTTCAATTTCACTTTTTTTTGCGCTATATGTAATATTATTCATGGTAATAAATACCCTCCTATTTTTAAAATTAATATATATAAATCAAATAGAAATCACCGGGGAGAAATTTCATATTTGAATCATATTTTAACATAATGCTTATCTATTTTATTACAAAAGTAATAAAAAGTCAAGAAAATAAGCGAAATTTTCTAAAACTATTGATAAAAAAAGTAATTAATTTTATAATAAAGAAGTACAATTAAATAAAAGAAAAATTTAACTAAGGAGTGGTTAAATGCCAGAAGTAGAAAAAACTAGAAAAAAGAAAGCAAAAGAAGGCTTTATGCAAGGGGTAATGACCTTAATGTTTTCACAAGTACTAATAAAAGTATTAGGATTAGTATATACAATGTACTTAACAAACAGAGAAGGTTTTGGAGATATAGGAAATGGAATAACAGCAGGAGCTTATCAAATTTATGCACTACTACTTACAATATCATCCATAGGAGTGCCAAATGCAATTTCTAAATTAGTATCAGAAAGAAATGCTTTAGGAGATTATAAAGGAGCAAATAGAATTTTTAAAATAGCATTTGCAACATTTGCACTTATTGGACTTGTAGGAAGCTTAATGTTATTCTTTGGAGCACATGTAATAGCTAATCAATGGTTACAAGTACCAGAAGCAGAAATGACTTTAGTGGCATTATCTCCAGCTGTATTCTTTGTTGCAATAGCTTCAGTAATGAGGGGATATTTTAATGGAAGACAGACACTAACAGTAACAGCAAGATCTCAGACATTAGAACAGATATTTAAAACTTTATTAACAATAATCATTGTTGAAATAGTTGCGATTATTTCAAACTTATCAACAAAATGGATGGCAGCAGGAGCAAACTTAGCAACAGCACTATCTACATTTTTAGGATTTGGATATTTATATTTATACTATAAAACAATAAGAAAAGAAGTAGCACAAGAAATCAAACAAACTCAAAATTATAAATATGAAAGAGTAAAAGATATAGTAAAGAAAATATTATTGGTATCAGTACCAATAGCATTGACAGCAATAATGTCTTCATTAAACAAAAACATAGATTCATTCACAGTAGTAAGAAGCTTAAAAGGATTTATGCCAGAAGCAGAAGCAACAGCACAATATGGAATTTTAGGTTGGAAAGTAGATACACTAACAAGTCTGCCATTATCAATAAATGTAGCATTTGCTACAGCATTAGTACCAGCGATATCAGCAGCAAAGGCTAAAAAAGATAAAAAAACAATTCAAAAGAGAACATCATTCTCATTATTAACATCAATGTTAATAGGATTGCCTTGTACAGTAGGAATGATTATATTTGCACGGACCAATTTTATCACTATTGTTTCCAAACGCAAGTGAAGGAGCATTAGTTTTACAAATAAGTGCACTGACAATAATATTTACAATATTAGACCAAACAATAAATGGAGTATTGCAAGGATATGGAAAACTGAAAACTCCAACTATAGCATTAGGAATAGGAGTACTCGCAAAGTTAATTTTAAATTTAATTTTAGTACCAATACCATCAATAGGAGTAAATGGTGCAGCAATTGCATCAGTTGTGTGCCATGCTATTGCATTTGCAATTTCAATAGTAGTAGTTCTTAAAAATATAAAATTAAATTTAACATTCACAAAATTTGTAATAAAACCATTAATTGCAACAGCAATTATGGGAATTTGCTCATATTTTATTTATTCAGCATTAATAGGTATAATTGCAACAAGGATGGCTACAATAATAGCAATACTAGTAGCTGTAATAGTTTATATTTTTGCAGTAATCGCATTAAAAGTATTTACAAAAGAAGAAATATATATGATACCATATGGTACAAAGCTTTGCAAAATCTTAGAAAAATTAAAAATTTATTAAAAAATCAGCAAAAAAAGAAGGATTTTGGCAAAAAAAGAAGAATATTAATATCAGTAGATATGTAGATTTATTGCTACAGCTACAAAACGTTAGATCTATAGGAGGTAGTTTAAATGAACAAAGCTGAATTAATTGCAGCAATAGCTGCAGAAACAGGAGACACAAAAAAAGCAGCTGAAGCATCAGTAAACGCTTTTGTTGATGTTGTAACAAAATCTTTAGTAAAAGGTGAAAAAGTTCAATTAGTTGGATTTGGATCTTTCGAAGTTAGAAAAAGAGCAGCTAGAAAAGGTAGAAACCCACAAACTAAAGAAGAAATCAAAATACCTGCATCAAAAGCTCCAGTATTCAAAGCTGGTAAAGCATTAAAAGATTTAGTAAACAAAAAATAAAAAGGTATAGAACATATAAAATATATGAATAAAAAAGAGACTCAACAAGAGTCTCTTTTTTGTGATTTATTGTTTTTTAATATCTAATCTAATATGAATATCTCTTAATTGTTCATTCTTAACATTACTTGGTGACCCCATCATAACATCTTCAGCCTTGCTGTTTAAAGGAAATGCGATAACATCACGAATAGAATCTGAATCTGCAAGTAACATAAGCATTCTATCAATACCAGGAGCAATACCTGCATGTGGGGGAGCCCCGTATTGAAAAGCGGTATATAAAGCACCGAATTTAGATTTTACTTCTTCTTCAGTATATCCAGCCATATCAAATGCTTTTAACATTATATTAATATCGTGATTACGAACTGCACCTGAAGAAAGTTCTATACCATTACAAACAATATCATATTGATATGCTAAAATATCTAAAGGATTTTTGTTTTCTAAATCATCTAAACCACCTTGAGGAATAGAAAATGGGTTATGGCTAAATGTTAAATTTCCTCTTTCATCTAATTCAAACATAGGAAAATCAACAATCCAACAAAATTCAAAAACATTTTCATCAATAAGATTTAATCTTTTTCCAAGTTCATTTCTTATTTCACCAGCTAAAGTTTCAACAACACCAGGAACTTCAGCAATAAAGAATAAGCAATCCCCTGGTTTAGAGTCAGTTCTCTCAAGCATAATTTGTTTTGCATCATCAGGAATAAACTTAGCAATAGGACCTTGTAAAGAACCATCATCTAAAATTCGTAACCATGCTAAACCTTTAGCTTTTAAATCTTTAATAGCATAATCTGTCATACCATCAAAGAAACTACGTGGTTGATCTTTAACATTATGTGTAGAAATAATTCTTACAATTTTATTCTTAAAGGCATTCAAATTACATTTTTCTTCAAACACATCAGTAACATCAACAATCACAAGTGGATTTCTTAAGTCAGGTTTATCAGAACCATATTTAAGCATAGCCTCCTTGTAAGAAATTCTAGGGAATGGATAATTAGAAATTTTCTTATCAGAAAACTTTTTAAAAGTATTATACATAACCGGTTCAATTACTGAAAAGACGTCTTCTTGAGTAGCATAAGCCATTTCAACATCTAATTGGTAAAAATCCCCAGAAGTTCTATCAGCTCTTGGGTCTTCATCTCTAAAGCAAGGAGCCAATTGAAAATATTTATCAACTCCTGAGACCATTAATAATTGTTTGAATTGCTGAGGTGCTTGAGGTAAAGCATAAAACTTACCAGGATGTAATCTACTTGGAACTAGATAATCTCTTGCACCTTCTGGTGATGAACTAGTTAAAATAGGGGTTTGAACCTCTAAAAATCCTTGCTCAATCATTTGCTCTCTTAAATATTGAAAAACTTTGGCTCTCAATATTAAATTATTTTTCAACTTATCACTTCTTAAATCTAGAAATCTATATTTTAATCTTAAATCTTCACGAACATCTTGATTTGAATTAACTTCAAAAGGTAATGGTTTTATTCTTTTACCCAAAATTTTAATTTCTTCAATAGCAATTTCAACAAGTCCAGTCTTTAATTTAGGGTTAACAGTTTCTTCATCTCTTTTACGAACTTCTCCATAAACTGTTACACTAGATTCAACAGGAATATGTGAAGCAAAATCAACATCTTCTGGTTTACCAGAAGTAACAACTTGAGTAATTCCATACATATCTCTAATATCTAAAAAAACAAGACCGCCTAAATCGCGGATTGTTTGAACAAATCCAGAGATTCTAACTTTTTTTCCTACATCATCTAAACTTATTTCATTACAACTATGTGTTCTATAAATATTTTTCTTCATCAAAAAACCTCTCAATATATCTAAATTTACAACCTAAAGTATACATATTTTTTCCTTCTTTGTCAACCATTATACAAATGTCACATATCTATTTAAAACCTATATATACAAATGTGACGCACTCTTACAACCTAAAAGGTAGAAGAATTCTTGTTTAGATATGTCAAGAATATATAAAAATTGAATAAAAAAATACAAAATAAAGTTGTATGAAACAAAAAAATAATATATAATAAAAACACCAAAACTAATAAATATTAGTTTGAGAAAATAAAAGCCTAAATAAGGGGTGGTAAATATGAAATATGTAGGAATTATCACAGCAATGACAGAAGAATTAGAAGCAGTAAAAAAAATAATGGAACCGGAAAAAGAGCGCAAAGCTATAAATGGTATCGATATGTTAATAGGGAAAATATGTGGAGTAGATTGCGTAGTAACAATATGTGGAGCAGGAAAAGTAAATGCAGCAAGAACCACTCAAATATTAATTGACAAGTTTGACATTGAATATATAATAAACGTCGGAGTTGCAGGAGCACTAGGATACAAATTAAAAGTAGGGGATGTAGTAATTGGTAAAAAAATAGTGCAACATGATTTCGATATAACTGCATTTGGACATAGTAAAGGATATGTACCAGGAGTTGGAAATGAAATAAAAAGTGATGGAAATCTAGTAGAAAAATTTGAAACAGCAATAGATGATTTAGAAAGCAGAACATATAATGTTATAACAGGAATAGTAGCAACCGGAGATATTTTTGTTACAGAAGTTGCAATGAAAGACAAAATAGCATCAAAATTCAGAGCTGATTGTGTAGAAATGGAAGGAGCAGCAATAGCACAAATCTGTAAATTAGGAGATGTTCCATTCATAGTAATTAGAAGTATTTCAGACTCACCAAACGGACATAATGAACTTGATTATAATGAATATTTAAAATTAGCATCAAAGAGAAGTGCAAATATATTAAAAGAATATTTCGAAAAGGAACATGAAAAATTACAAACACAAGAAAGCTAAGTAAATAATCCATATAAACAAAAATAGAAAGTTTGTACGTAAAAAACAACAAAAAGCTTGATTTTTAATAAAATATGTGGTATAATAAAAAATATTCAATTAATAAAAAAAGAAAGAGGTGAGAACTTAAACAGCAGTTTAAGCAAAATTATGGCAGGTTTTTTAAAAGAATTTTTTTGGGATTCTAGAACTGACAAAGAAGAATTAAGTGAATATGTAGATGACAAAGTAATATCTCTAGATGTAGCAAAAGAATTAAAAGCTGCACAAAAAAGAGCAGCAAGTATTAAAGTTATCTCACATAGAAAGAAAATAGAGAATCCAAAAATTAAAGAAAATAAAAATAGAGAAGAAAATGTAAATGCAGGAAGACAACAAGAACATGATGAAAGAACAATGTAAAGAATATAGTAAATACGAGAAATTTAAAATTTCTTGTATTTTATTCTTGACAAAAAGCCAAACTACAAGTATAATAAATAACGCAATATGGCGAAGTAGCTCAGTTGGCTAGAGCATTCGGTTCATACCCGAAGGGTCATGTGTTCGAATCACATCTTCGCTACCAACGACGTTTCTGTTCGAACTTTTAAAGGTTTGGATAGACAATAAAAGAATCAATCAGAAATGGTTGATTTTTTTTATTGTCAAAAACGACAAGGGTATGGAGTACCAAATAGAAAGTTGAAAATAGCATATCACAAACTTGACATAAAATAAATTATGTGATATACTTTTGCCAAATTTATAAAATATTACTCTTTAACTAGGAGGAATAATGAATGTAATTTCACCATGGATACAAACCAGTAATAACTGTAATTTAAAATGTCCTTATTGTTATATTAATCATTCAGAAAAGAAGATGAAAAAAGAAACTTATAACAAAATAAATGAAGTTTTTATAGGACTTTTAAATAACAGCGAAGTGGAGTATGTGATTTACCGACTTGCTGGAGGAGAACCATTTTTGGTATTTGACGAGTGGAAAGAATTTGGAGATCTTTTTTTAAGAGAAACTTTCTCCAAAGGAAAACTTGGTATTTTAACCAATTTAACGATATTGAATGATGATAGTATTGAATTTCTAAGAGAACACAGAAATCAAGTATCATTATCAGTATCATTAGACGGTTATAACTATTCAAAACCAAATGTTAACGGAGAAAGTACTGCAGAAGTAGTACGGAAGAACATTGAAAAGTTAATAAGTTTAGATATAAAAAAAATTGGTATATCAACAGTAATAAACGATAAAAACCTAGAAAATAACGATATTGAGCAATTGTCAACATGGATAGCTGAAAGAAATATTCCTTGGAATATAGGATTAAATCATTTTTATAAAGGCGAGATACCAGCTGAAATAATTTGTGATAAAATGAAACAAGTAATTCAGAATTTATCTAGTTATAATTTTGATTTGTACCATATGTTTAAATTTAATAATCTAAGTTTAGATTGTAATTATGAAGGTTGTACAGCAGGAGAGAATTTACTAGCAATAGGAGTTGATGGGTCTATTTACCCATGCCAAACACTACTAAATTCTCAGCCTATTTGTAACATTTTTGATAATGTTGATATTATACAAAAACTAAAAAAACAGAAAATATATAATGTAGGATGCAATTATATTGTTCCTGAAAAGTGTAAAAATTGTGTTTTATTAGAAACTTGCAAAGGAGGGTGTAAACTTCATAATAATAAAAATTTTACATGCGATATAATTAAAAAAGTCAGTCTGTTTTTGATAAAAGAGATTCTAAAAAAAGAAAGTGAGGAATAATTATGAATCCTTTTTATTTCGATCGGTCATTGAAAGACTATGAAAAAGTAGAACTACGTGAACAGGAAGAAAAAATAAAAAAAAGGAAAAAAGAAGTAAGAAAGATTGAAGAAGTGGCAAACGAGAAGATCAAAGAAAATAATTCCATTATCAAAAAAAAGGAAGAAGTAGAAGCAAAAATAGAAAAAGAGCTAAAAGACATTGATAAAAAAATTAAAGAAAGAAAAACGGAGTTAGAAAACAGATGGAAAAGTGACATATTAGAGGAATTTGACAGAGAAGAACGTGAAAAAATAACAAAAGAGATAACTTTAGAAGTAGAAAAAAAGCTTTATGAAGAGGTAATGCAATTTATAAATCAAAGTTAATTTGAAAAAAGGTTACACCTTTAGAACTGGATTCTATTTTTGAACAACAAAAACTTAGACGATTAAAAAGAATTCTTTTAGAAACAGAGGAGGAAAAATAAATGCCAAGTTGTGATTGGACGGAATATGAAGATGCAACTCTAAAAAATGATGAAAGAATGCGTAAGTTAAATAGTAAGGAAGATTATGTGAATAATGAAATAGCATACCAAGAAAAACGTAAATTAGTAATTTTGCAGGAGTATTTAGAAAAATCCGAAGAATTAGAAAAAATTCGGATGACTGATAAAGATGAAAAAGTTAGTCAATATGTGAAAGAGCATAGAGATGAGTGGTATGAAGATTATAAAAGAAGGGTTTTTAAGGAAGAGCGAGAAAAAATAATGAAAGATGTTGAAAATAAAGTAAAAGAACAAATGATATCAAAATTAGATTGGTGAAAATTCCAAAGAAGTCTATTTTTTAGGCTTCTTTTTTTGTTGCATTATCAAATGTCGATATTCGTATCAAAAAAATTTATAATACAATTATAGCGTGCCCAAATTTTTTATATTTTATAAAAATCTTAGGCACGCTTTCAATTATTGTTCAGTTTTTAAATCATTTTTAGATAAAAATTTTTCTAACTTTTCTTTTTTTATTATTCAACTGTAACTGATTTTGCTAAGTTTCTAGGTTTATCAACATCCAAACCTTTTTCCTTTGCAACATAGTAAGCAAATAACTGAAGTGGTATAACTGCAAGAACAGGGGAGATAAATGTATTTGTTTCTGGTATTGTAACAACAACATCAAAAGCATCTTTATCTAAATCCTTTTGATTAGTAATAATTAAAGTTTTAGCTCCACGAGTAATAACTTCTTGCAAATTACTAATTGATTTTTTAACTAAATCTTTATCAGTTAAAACACCTATAACAGTAATACCTTTTTCAATCAAAGCAATTGTACCATGTTTTAATTCTCCACCAGCATAGCTTTCAGAATGTATATAAGAAATTTCTTTAAGCTTCAAGCAACCCTCTGTAGCAATAGCATAATCAACACCTCTACCTAAATAGAATACGTCTTTTTCTTGATAAACTTTACGAGCGAAGTCTTTCAAGCTTTCTGAAATTTTCAAAGTTTCCTCAACTTTTTCAGGTAATTCCAAAATTTCTTTTTTCAATCCATCTAAATATTTTTGGTCATTATTTTCCAAAACTTCTGACATATAAATAGCTAAAACATTCATAAGTACAACTTGAGAAGTATAAGCTTTAGTAGAAGCAACAGCTATTTCAGGTCCTGCATGAGTATATATTGAAAGGTCAGCTTCTCTAGTAATAGAGCTACCTATAACATTTGAAATTGCAAGTGTTTTTGCACCTTTTTTCTTAGACAATTTAAGAGCTGCAATAGTATCAGCAGTTTCTCCAGATTGAGTAAGGAAAATACATAAAGTTTTATCATCAACTAATGGGTCTCTATAGCGGAACTCAGATGCAATATCAACTTCCGTTGGTATTTGAGAAAGTTTTTCAATCGCAATTTTTCCAGCTAAACCAGCATGCATAGCAGTACCACAAGCAACAATATAAATTCTAGTTAAACCTGACAAATATTCTTTAGTAAAATCAAGTTCTTCAAAAACTGTTTTAGCACCTTGAAATCTAGTTCCAACAGTTTCTCTAGTTGAAGTTGCTTGTTCATAAATCTCTTTCAACATATAATCTTCATATCCATTTTTGTCAGCACCAACAGCATCCCACTCAATTGATTTTACTTCTTTATTAACAGGTTTTAAATCTGAATTATAGAATTTAACATCATCCCTTGAAAGAACAGCAAATTCTAAATCATCTAACAAATAAAATGTTCTTGTAAAAGAAAGTATAGCTGGAATATCAGAAGACAAATAATTTTCTCCGTCAGCCTTTCCAATAACAAGAGGACTGTCTTGTCTTACAACAATCATATTGTCAGGAAAATCTTTGCAAATTACTTCAATAGCAAAGCTTCCTTTTAATTCCATACAAGCATTTCTAACAGCTTTCAAAAAGCGATCTATTCCAGATTCATTTGTTAATTTAGTATAATAAAAATGTATCAAATTAGGTATAGTTTCTGTATCTGTATCAGAAAAGAAAGTATAACCTTCTGATTTTAATTTTTCTCTTAAACTTTCATAATTTTCAATAATTCCATTATGAACAACACTAAAAGTTTTACTGTTATCCATATGAGGGTGAGAATTTTCTTTAGAAGGTTTTCCGTGAGTAGCCCATCTAGTATGAGCAATACCAATAGTTCCTTCCAAATCATTTATTCCTGGGATGTTTTCAAGATTTTTAACTCTTCCCATATCCTTCATCAAAGAAATTTCATTTTTCTCCATAGTTGAGATTCCAGCAGAGTCATAACCTCTGTACTCCAATCTCAAAAGTCCATTAATAAGTATAGGGCTAGCTTTTTTAGTCCCTATATATCCTACTATTCCACACATAGTAATCCTCCTTCAAAATTTAAATTTACTAAACTGCATAAAATACGAATTAAAGTTGCTTATAAAAATAGCATCAATTAATTTAAAACAATGCAGTTAAACTTAAATTGAAGATGGCAATAAGCTTAAAGTATCAATTTTTTGTTATAGCATTACTACTAATTTTTAAATTAACACTAATGATTTAAGCCACAACCACTAAAGCATCCGCCGAATTTTTCGATAACTTTAGACCTCGTCAACCAAACAAATATATTATTGGCCCTGGCGCTTAATATTATTCATAACTCCTTTCTACATAAATTTTTTATATTGCATCTCAATTTACATTATTATATTACACTAAAATTGAAAAAGTGTAAAGAGGACAAATCAAAAAAAATATGCTATAATATTTTATATAATTTTAAGGAGAATAAAATGTTTGATATAGAAAGTGAACTAAAAAAGTTGCCATCAAAACCAGGCGTATATATAATGCATGATAAAAACGACAAAATAATATACGTGGGAAAAGCAATATCATTGCGTAATAGAGTGAGACAATATTTTAGAAAAAATAATAAAACAGAAAGAATAAAAAGAATGGTAAGCCTAATAGACCATTTCGAATATATAGTAGTTGACAATGAAGCAGAAGCATTAATTTTGGAATGTAATTTAATAAAAAAACATAGACCGAAATTTAATGTCTTATTAAAAGATGATAAAACTTACCCATATATAAAAGTAGATAAAACAACAAATTATCCAAATGTATATATAACAAGAAGATTAATAAATGATGGTTCAAAATATTATGGACCATATGCAAACCCAGGTGCAGCAAAAGAAATGTTAGACTTTATAAAACAAAAATATAAAATACGTCAATGTAAAAGATTAAAAGAAAGAACAAGACCTTGTCTAAATTATCATATAAATAGATGTTTAGCACCTTGTATGGGAAATGTTGATAAAAAAGAATATCAAAAGCAAATAGATGAAATAGAAGATTTATTAGAAGGCAAAACTAATAAAATAATAAAGCAATTAGAAGAAGAAATGGAACAAGCTTCAAAAGATTTTAAATTTGAAAAAGCAGCAGAAATAAGAGATAGAATTCAAGCAATAACTAGAGTATCCACAAAACAAAAAGTATCTAACATATCAGAAAACACAATAGATGTAATCGGAATAGCAAAATCAGAATTAGAAGTATGTATAGAAATATTTTTTGTCAGAGGTAGCAAAATGATAGGAAGAGAACATTACTTCTATCATGAACTAGGAGATATGGAAGATAAAGAAATATTATCAGGATTTGTAAAGCAGTACTACATGAATAATCCAAACATTCCAAGAAAAATAATGTTAAGAGAAGAAATTGAAGATAGAAAAACAATAGAAGAATGGTTATCCGCAGAATTAGGAAAGAAAGTGGAATTACAGAGTCCAAAAAAAGGTGGGAAATTACGATTTGTGGAAATGGCAGAAAAGAATGCAAAAGTCACCTTAGAAAATAAAGAAAAAGATAAATCAGAAATCTTAATGGAATTAAAAGAAGTTCTTAACTTCGATAAATTACCAAGAAAAATTGAAACATATGATATATCAAACATCTCAGGAGAATTTATGGTAGCAGCAATGTGTGTAATGAAAGACGGAATGATAAAGAAAAACTTATCAAGAAGATTTAAAATAAAAACTGTATATGGCCAAGATGACCCTAAATGTATGGAAGAAGTAATAACAAGAAGACTAAAACATTCAATAGAAAATCCATCAGGAGGATTTGGAGAGTTGCCAGATGCAATATTTGCAGACGGAGGAATAACCCAAATACGAGCTACGCAAAACGCTATAAAAAAATACAATTTAAACATACCAGTATTTGGAATGGTAAAAAACGATAAACATCAAACAAGAGCATTAATGAATGATAAAAGAGAAGAATTAGAAATCTCTGAAAATTTGAAAAATTTAATAACAAGATTCCAAGACACAGTACATGATACAGCAATAACCTATCATAGGAAATTACGTGATAAACAAATTACTAGATCAGAATTAGATGAAATTCAAGGAATAGGAGAAGTAAAGAAAAAAGCATTATTAAAACAATTTGGGAGTGTAGAAAAAATACGTAAAGCAACAATAGAGGAATTAACACAAGTAAAAGGAATAACAGAAAAATTAGCAAAAGAAATATCAAAACAGTTAAAAAAATAGCATATTTTAAAATTACCCCACATATAATATATGGACAATAAAAAAGAAGGGGGAATTTTAAATGTATGCTAATGATGAAACAATAAAAGAAAGTAAAAGTGAAAGCTTAAGAAAGGTCAAAGTTTGGAAAAATAAAATAATGGACAAGCTAGTTATGACCTTAAGAAACAATAAATTTTTAATAGCAACATTAAGTGCATTTATATTGTTTTCACTAGTAAATGCAATGATGATATGCACTTTCTTTAAAATATTGCAAAAAGTTTAAATAAAATTAAACTTATACAATAAGAAAATTGAGTTTAACACATATCACAAATGTTTCAAATTTTGGTAAATTAAATAAAATAAAAAAAGAAGGATAAGAGGATAAAATGAAAATAGCAAAAGAATGGAAAGAATATAAAATATTAGATATGGCAAACGGACAAAAATTAGAAAAATGGGGAAATGTAATTCTGTCAAGACCGGATCCACAAATAATATGGAAAAATAAATCATTCCCAAAAAAATGGAATGAAATAAATGCTACATATCATAGAAGTAAATCAGGTGGAGGCTCTTGGGAGTTCACAAGAAAAGTGCCTAAACAATGGCAAATACATTATAAAAATTTAACATTCAATATAAAACCAATGGGCTTCAAACATACAGGACTATTTCCAGAACAAGCTGTGAATTGGGATTGGATGATAGAAAAAATCAAAAAAGAAAAAAGAGAAATAAAAGTGTTAAATCTATTTGCATATACAGGAGGTGCAACAGTAGCATGTCTATCTGCTGGTGCATCAGTTTGCCATGTAGATAGCTCAAAAGGGATGACTTCATGGGCAAAAGAAAATGTAGCATCTTCAGGTTTAGAAAAAAGACCAGTAAGATATATAGTAGATGATGTAGTAAAATTTGTTAATAGAGAAATAAGAAGAGGGAATAAATATGATGCAATAATAATGGACCCACCATCTTATGGAAGAGGTGCAAAAGGAGAAGTATGGCAATTTGAAAATAACATATATGATTTGGTAGAGTTATGTACAAAAGTATTGTCAGATAATCCATTATTTTTCTTAATCAATTCATATACAACAGGAATATCTTCAACAGTATTAGCAAATATGTTAGAAATAACAATAGCAAAAAAATATAAAGGAAAAATAGAAGCGGGAGAAATTGGTTTACCAATGGAAAATTCTAAATTAGTACTTCCTTGTGGCATTTATGGTAGATGGGAAAAATAAAATTATACATATATCATGAAGCAAGAAACATATAAGCCATAAAATAAAGCAAGAGAGGAATAAATTTAAAATGGAGAAATTAAAAGTAATATACGAAGACAATCAAATAATAGTAGTAGAAAAAAAGCCAAACATTCCATCACAAGCCGACAAAACAGGTGACATAGATATGTTGACAATAGTCAAACAATACATAAAAGAAAAATACAACAAACCAGGAGAAGTATATCTAGGATTAGTACATAGGCTAGATAGACCGGTAGGTGGAATAATGGTATTTGCAAGAACATCGAAAGCAGCATCAAGATTAAGTAACACAATAAGAGAAAACAAAATGAAAAAAACATATTTAGCAGTAGTAGATGGCATATTAGAAAATAAAAAAGGAATAATGGAAGACTATCTACATAAAGATCAACGAAACAACATAAGCAAAGTAGTCGACAAAAATAAAAAGAATGCTAAACTAGCGAAACTAGATTATCAAGTTCTAAAAGTAAGCGAAAAAAATAAATTGACATTAGTAGAAATAAATTTACATACTGGAAGACATCATCAAATAAGAGTGCAATTTGCAAATAGTGGACATAGTTTATTTGGAGACCAAAAATATGGAATAAGGGGAAAGGGAAAACAAATAGCACTATGGGCATATAAATTAACATTAATACATCCAGTAAGTAAAAAGGAATTAACATTTACAGATGAACCAAACTGGAATAATCCAGGGTGGGGGAATTTTATAGATTAAAAAAGATAAAGAAAAGCCTGACAATAAGCAATTAAATATTGCAAAGTGTCAGGCTTTATTGTAATAAGTAATAAAATTATTGGGAACCCACTAGCAACTTTCGATTGAATAAGTGGGCAGACTATTGTTTATTTGTCTTCAGATAATAAATTTAATATATTAGGGTAGATTTCTGAAGCATGAGTATTCCAATTATCTACAATTTGTTTAGCCATTTCTCTAGAAGCAGCAATAGTTTTTACTTCAAAAATCGTTTCATTATTTTCAACAATTTTACATTTTATAATATAATCATTTTCACTTCGAGGAGTAAACTCAGCTATAACAGATGCTTCTTCTTCAATAGAAGAAAGTTCTTTCTTAAATAAATTGTCAGCCTTTAATTTAACTATTCCTGGTAACATATCTTGAGTAAGAGTTAAATATTCTTCTCCTTTTTGGGTTAACTTAATTAATTCTTCATCATCATCTTTAGTATATTTAGCTACTAGTTTTGAAGAAATCAAATCGGTCAAAAACTGTTTAAAGTCAAAATAATTAATGTTATTAACAGAGGAAATTAATTTAAAAAATCCACTTTCTGTAATATCATCATCTATTTGACTTAGTAAATACAAAATCAAAACTTTATTTTCGGCCAAAGTAGCAGTATTATTGCCTTTATTACTCATAAAAACCACTCCTAACTTTGTAAGTTTATAGAATTATAACATGAATATAGAAAAAAGTAAACTAAAAAATGTAACAAAAATGTAATAAATCTCTTGACATAAATTGAAAATCATTATATAATATTCAAGCATGAGTTTAGCGTTGAAGCCAAATGTGGCTACATCCTTACGGAAAAAGGGTGGAGGGAACTTTGGTGGAGTATGTCATGGCAAAGACCAGGCGGTAAGGAATATATATAAACGTATCACTTATCCCAAGCATATCATGCGTAAATTGGGATTTTTATTTAGTAATAATGAAAACACCAGGGTGCGTTTTAACTTGCCACGGTAATAAAATGGCGAAAGCCAGAAAACACAATAATTTAAAGGAGGGAAAATTACAATGGCAAACACAACAGTAGTAAGTAGTGAAAAAATAAGAATAAGGTTAAAGGCTTATGATCATGTAGTTTTAGACCAGTCTGCTGAAAAAATAGTAGATACTGCTAAAAAAACAGGAGCAAAAGTTTCAGGACCAATACCACTACCAACACAAAAAGAAATCGTAACAATTTTACGTTCACCACACAAAGATAAAGATTCAAGAGAACAATTTGAAATGAGAACACATAAAAGAGTTATCGATATACTTTATCCAACACAAAAAACAGTAGATAGTTTAATGAAATTAGAACTACCAGCTGGTGTTGATATAGAAATAAAATTATAATAAACAACACAATTAGCATACTGATGCTGTAACAAAAAGAGAATAGCAGCCTCAGCAAATACCAAGCTGACTTAAATTAATTGTCAGCCAATAGTAAGGAGGAAAGATAATGAAAAAAGGTATTATAGGAAAGAAAATTGGAATGACACAAATCTTTGATGAAAAAGGTAATGTAATTCCAGTTACTGTAATAGAAACTGCAGGAAATGTAGTAGCACAAGTGAAAACAATTGAAAAAGACGGATACAATGCTATCCAATTAGGATATGGAGAAGTAAAAGATAAACATATTAATAAACCAGAAAAAGGACATTTTGCAAAAGCAAAATTAGAAAATAGAAAACATTTAAGAGAATTTAGATTAGACTCAGTAGAAGAGTACAAAGTTGGAGATGAAGTAAAAGCTGATATCTTTGCAGCTGGAGAAAAAGTTGATGTTCAAGGTACATCAAAAGGAAAAGGATTCCAAGGTGTAATTAAAAGACATGGACAACACAGAGGACCAATGGGACATGGTTCAATGTATCATAGAAGACCAGGTTCAATGGGAGCTACATCAACACCAGGTAGAGTATTTAAAGGTAAAAAACTTCCAGGACATATGGGAAGAGTTACAATTACAATACAAAATCTAGATGTTATAAGAGTAGATATGGATAAAAATGTAATATTAGTAAAAGGTAGTGTTCCAGGACCTAAAGGAACAATCTTAAAAGTAAAATCAGCTGTAAAGGCTACTAAATAAGGAAGGAGGATTACGAAATGCCAAAAGTAGACGTATTAGATATAAAAGGAAAAAAAGTTAGCGATATAAAATTATCAGACGATATATTTGGTATAAAACCAAATGAAGGAATAGTACATAGTGTATTAGTTAATTATTTAGCAAATCAAAGACAAGGTACACAAAGTACAAAAACAAGAGCAGAAGTTCGTGGTGGTGGAAGAAAGCCATGGAGACAAAAAGGAACAGGTAGAGCAAGACAAGGAAGTATTAGAGCACCACAATGGATAAAAGGTGGTATAGCACTAGGTCCAAAACCTCGTTCATATAGATATAGAGTAAATAAAAAAGAAAGAAGACTTGCTATAAGATCAGTACTAAGTTCTAAAGTATTAGAAAAAGAACTAACAGTAGTTGATAAATTAGAATTAAAAGAAATAAAAACAAAAACAATGGTAAAAGCATTAAGTGATTTAAAGGTAGAAGGAAAAACATTAATAATTGTTCCAGAAAAAAATCAAAACGTATTAATGTCAGCAAGAAATATTGAAGGTGTTAAAGTAATAACAGCAAACACAATCAATATATTTGACTTATTAAATTATACAAATTTAATTTTACCAGTTGATACTGTTAAAAAACTAGAGGAGGTGTACGCATAATGTTACCAGAAGAAATAATAGAAAAACCGATTATTACAGAAAAAAGTAATGACGAATTACAACAAGGAAAGTATACTTTCAAAGTAAATAAAAAAGCAACAAAAGTTGAAATTGCAAAAGCAGTTGAAAAACTTTTTGAAGTAAAAGTATTAAATGTTAATACAATGACAGTTAGAGGAAAAAAGAAAAGAGTTAGATATCAAATAGGAAAAACACCTGACTGGAAAAAAGCAATAGTAACAATTGATACAAATCCAGAAGAAGAAACATACCTAACAAAAGGTGGAAAAGAAGTAAAAACAAATAGAAAATATAAAGATTCAATTGATGAGTTCATGGGAGCTTAGGAAAGGAGATTGAAAAATGGGAATAAAACATTATAAACCATATACACCATCTAGAAGAAATATGACTGTATCAACATTTGAGGAAATCACTAAAAAAACTCCTGAGAAAAAATTATTAGCAAAGAAAAAGAAACATTCAGGAAGAAACTCATATGGTAGAATTACAGTTAGACATCAAGGTGGAGGAAATAGACAAAAATATAGAATAATAGATTTTAAAAGAATAAAAGACGATATGCCAGCAACTGTTATAGGAATTGAATATGACCCTAACAGAAGTGCAAATATCGCATTAGTAGAATATGAAGATGGAGAAAGAAAATATATTTTAGCACCACAAGGATTAACAGATGGAGACAAAGTAATATCTGGAGAAAAGGTTGACATTAAAACAGGTAACTGTATGCCAATCAGCAATATTCCAGTAGGTACTTTAATCCACAATATAGAGTTAAATCCAAAACAAGGTGGAAAATTAGTAAAAGCTGCAGGACAAAGTGCACAATTAATGGCAAAAGAAGGAAAATATGCACATGTTCGTTTACCATCAGGAGAAATGAGATTAATATTAACAAAATGTAGAGCAACAGTTGGAGTTGTAGGAAACTCAGATCACGAAAATATAAAAATAGGTAAAGCAGGAAGAAAAAGACATATGGGAATAAGACCTACAGTTAGAGGTTCTGTAATGAACCCAGTAGACCATCCACATGGTGGTGGTGAAGGTAAAGCTCCAATAGGACATCCAGGACCAATGACACCTTGGGGTAAACCAGCACTTGGATA
>CANQGP010000015.1 GCA_947623285.1 uncultured Clostridia bacterium
TTTGCTTCTGGTTTTGTTGACCAACCATCTAATTCAAGGGGTTAACAAAATTAAAAAAATGTTATAAAATATACATTCGGGATTTTTGGCAAGAATTTTGTAGCAATTACGGAAAGGGAGTTGAATATGAAGAAACAAGGTCTAAAGATACTTAAATTTGACAAACGTAAGAAAAAAAACGATATAACTTTTATAGAAATACTAAAGGAACATGTGGAAGATAAATACAAAACAAACAGAGTTACAGCAAGAACTTATCTACGAGATTTGGAGACAATTAAACAAATCGAAAAAACATGTGGCGATATAATAAACATGCCAATACGAAAAATTACTTCGTATAATGTAAGAGCTGTTTTACCGAACTTAACAAATTACAGCAATAACAGCATTGACAAGATTTACAGATTAATAAAAAAGACTTTCAGAATTGCTGTATCTGATAGGTTGATTACATACAACCCCATGGATAACGAAAGTGTGTATAAGCCGAAGTCTAATAAAATAGACAAATCAGTAGAAGCTCTTACAATAGAAGAACATAAGAAACTTATGAATGTACTAAATAATATGGAGCATAAATACAAAAGTATAATTTTATTACAACTATACACAGGAATGAGAATAGGGGAGGTACTAGCACTTTCGACGACAGACATCAATTACAAAACAAATACAATAGAAATTAGAAAAACACTTACAAGGGACGAAAATGATAAAATAGTTATGGGAATAACAACAAAAACCGAAAATTCCAGAAGAACAATTTTAATGAATAATAGAGTTAGAGAATTGCTACAAAAAGAACAAAAAAGGCAAATTACTAATATTAACAAGTTGTTATTTTATGATAATGAAAATGACTGTTATATAAGTCCAAATGGAGTAAATAGCTATTTAAAAAGACTGAACAAAAAGGAGAAAATTGCAGACAATTTACATACACATATACTTAGACATACATTCGCTACAAGGTGTATTGAAAGTGGAATGCAGGTAAAAGCTTTACAAAAAATATTAGGACATAAAAAAATTCAAACAACTTTGGATACATATACATCATTTTTTAAAGAATTTAATCAAGAGGAAATTGACAAAGCTGAGGAATATTTGATTGTTAGAGGTTTATAGAGTAGAGAAATACTGGGCTGTTAAGGAGTTTATAAATTTCATAACAAAAAATGAAAAAATGTTCGCAAAAAGTATTGACAAATCTTAAAATTGTTTATACAATTATAGCGAACATTTATTTTATGGTTTTAAAACTTAAATATACTTAAATATATTATACAAGGAGGTTGTAACATGATAACAACATTACATATAAAAAACATAGGAATAATAGAAGATATAAATATAGATTTAAATGAGGGGCTAAATGTATTTACAGGAGAAACCGGAGCAGGAAAAACATTAATAATAGATTCATTGGCAATAATTGCAGGAGGAAGATTTTCTAAAGAAATGATAAGAAAAGGCGAAAGCAACTCTTTTGTGGAATTATGCATGTATGAACCAAATCATGAAAGTGCAATAGAAGGGAACATTATAGTTTCAAGAGAAATAAATATAAATGGAAAAAATATGTGTAAAATCAATGGAAGAATGGTAACAGTAAATGAATTAAAAGAATTTATGGGGCAATTCATAGAAATTCATGGGCAACAAGACAATCAAAAATTATTAGATAAACAAACACATTTAGAATATTTGGATGGATTTGCAGGCGATAAATTATTCAAACTGAAAAGTAGTTATAAAAGAATATATAACGAATATAGAGAAATAGAAAAAGAACTAAAAGCTAATTACGGAGATGATAAAGAACGTGAAAGGAAATTAGATTTGTTAAAATATCAATTAACTGAAATTGAAAATGCTAATTTGAAGGTAGAAGAAGAAAATGAATTAACAGAAAAACGCAGTAAAATAATGAATTCAGAAAAAATATATCAAAACTTAAACGAAGCATCTCAATTAATAGAAGACAATAACATAGATAGCCTCAGTTCAGCTATACGAGCATTAGAAAAAATAGAAATGTTAGATGACAAATATGAAAAAGCATCAAGTGGGCTAAAAAACATGTACTATGAAATACAAGAAATATCAAGAGACATTGCAAATTATTGCAAAGAAATTTATTTTGATGAAGAAGAAAGAAATTATGTAGAAGAAAGGTTGGATTATATATATACACTTAAAAGGAAATACGGAAACAACATAGAAGAAATATTAGAATACCAAGAGCAAATATCAAAAGAGATAAAACACATAGAAAATTTAGAAGAATATAACAATGAATTAAAAACAAAAATGCAGAATAAAGAAAGCCAAATGAATGAAATAGCAATGGCTATGCACAATTTAAGAATAAAAAGTGGAAAAGAAATGTCAGAAAAAATAAACAACATACTTGCAGAATTAGAAATGAAAAATGCAAAAATATCAGTACATATTGAATTAGGAGAAGAATACAAAGAAACAGGAATGGACAACATAGAATTTTTTATAAAGACAAACTTGGGAGAAGACGAAAAATCACTAATAAAAATAGCATCAGGAGGAGAAATGTCTAGAATAATGCTTGCAATAAAAAGTGTATTAGCAAAAACAGATAACATAGAAACAATGATATTTGATGAAATTGATACAGGAATAAGTGGAAAAGCAGCTAATGCTGTAGCAAACCTACTTAGCGAGATTGGTTACACAAGTGTAACCACTAGTAATAAAACAAAACATCAAGTACTTTGCATATCACATTTGCCAAACATCGCTGCAATAGCAGACCACAACTACTTTATAAGTAAAAAAACAGAAAACGAAAGAACAAAAACTTATATAAAACACTTAGAAGAAAAAGAAGTAATAGAAGAAATAGCACGAATATCTTCTGGAAAAATCAATGAAGTTACAATGCAGTATGCTTCAGAATTAAGAAAGAAAAAGGTTTCATAAATATTTGATTATTGAGAATAAATATGTTATAATTATGTAGCTTAAAATTAAAAAACAATAAGTTAAAACAAAGACAATATTAACTTTAGCAAACAGAAAGGAAAGATTTAAATGAAGAGAAGCTATAGCTACTTTATAATAAAGCCAGATGGAATACGTTACATAGATGATATATGTAAAGAAATCGAAAATGAATTTGAAAGCATAATATATTATAACTTAGATGATTTTGCCGACATAACTAGAAAATTAAATTACAAAAATTATGAACAAAAAGGAGAAAATTTCAAAAAAATATATGATGAATACTTATATGGAGTAAATCAAATCTTTGGGAACAAAGGATTATTAATACTTTTAGGAGATACAAGAATAAGCCAACAAGAATTAGTAGAAAAAGTATATGAAAAAAAGATTGAACTAAGAAAAAAATATATAAACGAAAATGTGGGAATTGCAACAAACTATGAACCAGAAAAAGCAAAAAAGAAAAACTATATACGAATAATAGAGGAAGATGGAACACAAAAAAATCCGAGAATAATGAAAGAATTAGGAAACCATAGAATAAGCGACTTAAACACAATACATTCTCCAGATCCTAACATAGAAGATACAATAGCAGAATTAAAAATAATAGATGAGCAAAACATAATAACAGAAGAAAATAGAATTATTCCAGAAATAATGAATAAAATAAAAAAATACAAAACATTGAACATAACAGAAGACATGAAAGAAGAAACATATGAGGGAGAAATAGGTCCTAATATTTCAGGATTTTATAAAAGCGAAATAGAGCAAATGGAAAAATAAAAGCAAAAATGAAATAAGCGATAATAAAAAATAAAAACAAAAATGAAATAAGCGATAATAAAAATATAAAAATAAAATATAAATATGAAAAAATTACGAAAAATCGATAAAAAATATGCAAACACTATTGACAAGAAAGGAAAAATAGTTTATACTTTATTTTGCGTTAAGCAAGAAAAGTTGCTCCCTTAGCTCAGCTGGTTAGAGCAACCGGCTCATAACCGGTAGGTCCAAGGTTCGAGTCCTTGAGGGAGCACCATTTTTTTATTTAATATATTTTTGGGTAGGTGGCCGAGTGGCTAAAGGCGGCAGACTGTAAATCTGTTCTCATTTGAGTACGAAGGTTCGAATCCTTCCCTGCCCACCAAATTAAAACACCTTAGAGATGTTGAAATATCAGCATTTTTAAGGTGTTTATGCATTTGAAAATATGCAGTAAGTATGCAGTAGACTTTATTATTTGATTTTTTATTGAATAAAATGTGGTCTTATGATAAATTTAACATATGCAGAAACATATGCAATATTGTACAACAGCAAAGAGTTAACATAACGGTTGAAAAATTGCTTTAAATGTGTTATAATAATATCAATAAGAAATTGTACAAAGTTCCTTCGGCATCAATATCTTACTTAAAAATATTTTTATAATTATAGGAGGAAAGAATGACAAAAATTTTATGGTTCAGTAAACAATGCATGGACGGCGCACAAATAACAGACCTTCAGAAGATTTACGGAGATGAACTTACCATAACTCAGTGCAAAAAACAAATAAAAGATTGGAGGGAAGTTGTAGAGCTGGGTAAAGATGCAGATGTTCTGGCAGTAGTACTGCCACCTAAAATTTTGAAAGATTTAACAAACCCCTTAAATAATACAAAACCTGTTATACAATCAAGATCAAATAGAGTGAAGATTGGAGTGATTGTAAATTCAGTAACAGGAGAAGAAGAAGCAGAGTATATAGTTGAACATGCTGGATGGGAGCAAGTTAAAAAAGTAGAAATATAGGTAGAACCATTTTTGGAAGGTGGACTTTAGTATAGTTCTGATTTTAAGACTATTGACAATGATAAAATTATTTGTCGATAGTCTTTTATATTGCTTTTATTAGCAGTTTATGATATAAATATTTAAGTGCAAAGATACATTAAATACAAATAATTGAAGATGTAAGAAAGGTGGAATAGGAAATGGCATTTAAATATTCGTATACTAAAGAAAACCATGATGAAATACTTGTAGATGATCCTATATATGGAAAGTTTATAGTTCCTTATCCATATTCAAAAATAATTTTTACAAAAGAAATGAAAAGATTAGAAGATATTGCACAAACTGGTTTTGCACAATATGACTACCCAGGACTTGCTGAAAACGAAAGATTAAGTCATAGTGTAGGTGCTTTTTATAATATGAATGAAATAATAAAGCACTTAGAAAAAGAGTTAAAAAATTATGGAATTACAATATCACAGGATGACAAAGATGTGGCACTTTGTTCAATGTTATTACATGATATAGGACATGGTCCGAATTCTCATTCTTTTGAAGAGACAACAAAATATTCACATGAAAAAAGAACAGTTGATATTTTACTTGGAGATACAGAGATACATGAATTATTGGTAGAACTTTTTGGAGAGGAGAAAACAAAGAGAATAGCAAGCTTTATTTCAGAAATAGATGATAAAGAAACTTATGAAAATAAAAATAGTTTTACAAATCTATTAAAACATTTAGTTTCTAATCAGTTAGATGCTGATAGGCTAGATTATTTACAAAGAGATTCATATTATGCAGAAATTCCTACAGCAATAAGAACTAAAAATATAGTTGAATCATTAGGTGTTGTTGTAAATGCTAATCAGGATTACCAATTGGTTGTAAACAAAAAGGGATTAAGTAATATTGAAACAATGTTAATAGAGCGTTTTCAAAAGTATAGAGATTTATATTTTACTAAATCATCAGAAGTAATGGATATTGTTTTTTCAAAAATTGTTGATAGATATAAAGAGTGTAAAGATTCAGTAAAAGGAGAACTTCCAAAACAATTTAGGAAGCTTGCTGAAGATCCTGAGAATATAGATCTTCAAGATTTTTTATCAATGACAGATACACCTATAATGGAAGCAATACAAGTTATTAAAGAAACTTCAGATGATGAGTTACTTAGATATTTGAGTGATAAAGATAATTTAAAAGATTATCAAACATTTGATACTGCTTTAAATAGCGAATATACAAAAAATAAGTTGTTTAAAATATTTGGAACAGAAAAAGTTTTTGATACTATTTCTGTATTTCCATTACATCACAAGACGAAGTTATATAAAATTAATGAAGGACTTAAAATTAATTATGGAAATAAAATTGTTGAGCTGTCAGAAGCTACTAATTTTATAAAACCACAAGAGACATTAAAAAGTAATTCTTTAGTATTTAATCCAGAAATATTAAGGATAGAGTTAGGAATGTCAAAGGAAGAATTTAAGAATTATGAGCCACAAATTAATAAGTTAATAGAAAAATTAAACAAGAAACCAGAAGAGTTTGAGTTAAAATATATTATTCCTGAAAACTTACGAGAAAGTTTATCTAAAGAAAATATAACACAAGAATTCTTAAAAAATGATTTTGATATTATAGAAGAATCTAGCAAGGAAAATGACGATAAATATTATGATGACAGAGACTTGTCATTGTTAAAAAGGGGCGGTTCATTAAGAATAAGAAAAGCTACTCAAGATAATGATATAAAAATTAAAGGAACATACAAAAATCCTATAGAAAAAGGTGAAGTATATTCTTCAAGAGAAGAAATAGAAGAAAAATTATCAGAAGCTTCATTGGAAAATTTAAAAGAAGTTATGAGGTCAAAGAAAATAAATGTGGATTTAGATTCAATCATGCCTAGACCAATTTTAAATTCAAAAACAAATAGACAGGATGTTGTGTTTGAAAAAAATAATGTGCGTGTTTGTGTTTCTTTTGATGACACACAATATGTAAACTATGTGTTAGGAGATACTAAAGCACAAGACTCAATGATAGAGATTGAAGCGATAGGAGATGTTACTGATAGAGTAGTTCTTAATGAAATACATGACTTTTTATCAGAAAAGTTTGAAGGTCTTGATACTAATAAACAAAGTAAATACGAAAGAGGTTCACAAAAAACAAGAAATATTTATAAAGCAGCACAAAAACAAAAAGGTTCAAAAGAAGGCGAAAATCGTTAATAGCAAATTTTTATATTAAAATAAATATAAAAATCATAAAATATCAAGAAAGGAACTAAAGAAATGTCATACATAGAATTTAAAAATGTTGTAAAAAAATATGAGATGGGTGAAATAACAATTAATGCACTTAATAAGGCTAGCTTTCAAATTGAAAAGGGTGAATTAGTTGTTATAGTTGGACCTAGTGGTGCAGGGAAAACGACAGCTCTTAATATTTTAGGTGGAATGGATAGTGTGACATCAGGAGAGGTAATTGTTGATAATAAAAGGGTTGACCATTTGAAAAGTAAAAGGTTAATTCAATACAGAAGAGAAGATATAGGTTTTGTATTTCAATTTTATAATTTAGTTCAAAATCTTACAGCTAAGGAGAATGTTGAATTGGCAACAGAAATTTGTAATGATTCGTTAGATCCTGTAAAGGTATTGAAAAAAGTGGGACTAAAGAATAGGATGGATAATTTTCCAGCACAACTATCTGGAGGAGAGCAACAAAGAGTGGCAATAGCTAGAGCAATTGCAAAAAATCCAAAATTATTGTTGTGTGATGAACCAACAGGTGCATTAGATTATAAGACTGGAAAACAAATTTTGAAATTGCTACAAGACACTGCTAGGAAAGAAAATATGACAGTTTTGATAATTACACACAATGCAGCATTAGCTCCAATGGCAGATAAAATTATAAGTTTTAAGAATGGAAAGGCAGAAGATATTAGAATAAATAAAGAACCAGTGTCGATTGAAGACATTGAATGGTAATGAAAAATAGAAAACTGGTGTAAATTGAAAATATAGAGTGGTAATACAAAAATAGAGCAAATAAAGAATTAGTGTAAATTAAAAGAATAGAGTAGTAATAAAAAAAGAAACAAAGGAGGAAAAAATGAAAAAGGCGTTAATAAAAGATACAATAAAAGAAATAAAAAATACGCATAGACGTTTTATATCTATTTTATTAATGGCTTTTTTAGGAGTAGGCTTTTTTGCAGGAATACGAGCATCTTCCCCTGATATGTTGGATACGATTGATAAATATTTTAAAGATGAAAATGTATATGATATTGAGGTCGTCTCAACATTAGGATTGACGAATGAAGATATTGATGAATTAAAGAAGGTTGATGGAGTAAAAGATGTTTATGGGACATATGCTAAAGATGCACTTATAGAAGTAGCAGATACGGAAGCTGTTGCAAAAATAATGTGTGTTGAAGAGGTTAATAAGCCTTCAGTTGTCGAAGGTAGATTGCCTGAAAATAATAATGAATGTGTTGTTGAAGAATTATTCTTGAAGTCTACAGGAAAGAAAATTGGAGATAAAATAACAATTGAAATTGAGGATACAACAGATGATAATGGAGATAAGATTTCGTATTTGAAAGAAAAGGAAGTTGAAATTGTAGGAACGGCGAAAACACCAATCTATATTTCAAGGGATAAAGGAACCAGTAAGTTAGGTGCAGGTAAGGTAAATTACTATATTTATATTAATGAAGAAAATATAAATGCAAAAGATATTTATACAGAAATATATATCAACACAGAAGATGGTAATAAATACAAAACTTCGACTCAAGAGTATGAAGATTATATAGCAAAAATAAAAGAAAATATTGAGGATATTAAAAACAGTAGGGAACAGGCAAGACATGATATGCTTGTAGAAAAAGCCCAGGAAAAACTTGATGAAGCACAAAAAACATTTGATGAACAAAAGGCAGATGCGGAAGCTCAAATTGCAGAAGCGCAAAAACAGATTGACGATGGAAAAGCTGAGTTGGAAAAGGGCGAGGCAGAGATTAATAAAAATAGACAAAAAGCTAATAGTGAATTTGCTCAAGCACAAAAGCAAATTGATAATGCTAAAAGTCAAATACAATCAGGTGAAAGTGAACTAAATGCAAAAGAGACTGAAGCGAATGAGCAAATGCAAAGTGCACAAAATTCTAAAGCAGAAATTCAATCAAATTTAAATATGGCAAGGGATGCATTAGCTCAAGTAAATGCAAATTATAATTTAATAAATCAACAGTTGAAAAATTTGGAAGGAATGCAAGATGCACAAAGTGCAAAACAAAGAGCTGAACTTGAACAAACAAGAACGGTATTAGAAAACAAAAAACGTGAGTTAGAGGAAAATATAGCCAAGGCAGAAGCAGGAATAACGCAAATAGAGCAAAGTATTCAAAATGGTAAAGCTGAACTTGAAAATGCAAAACAAACTTTGCAAAATTCAAAATCACAGATAACGGCACAAGAAAATACTTTGAAAAAAACTAAAATAGATGCATATGCAAAAATTCAAGATGCACAAACAACTTTAAATATAGCAAAGTCAGAACTTGCAAACGGTGAAGCAGAGTTAGAAGAAAAAAGACAAGAGGTTGATGAAAAATTAAATGATGCTGAAAAAGAGTTAATAGATGCTAGAGACAAAATTGCTCAAATAGAAAATGCAACATGGTACATATTAGATAGAAATACGAATCAAGGATATACAAGTTTTATCCAAGATACAAAAAGTGTAGAAAGTATAGGAGTAGTTTTCCCAATAGTATTTTTTGTAATTGCAACACTTATTTCTTTAACATCAATGACGAGAATGGTAGAAGAAGAGAGAACACAAATAGGAACATTAAAAGCACTGGGATACACAAAAATACAAGTTGCATCTAAATATCTGATTTATGCATTATCAGCATGTTTGATAGGCGGAACAATAGGAATGTTTGTAGGATGCAATCTATTGCCAAGAGTAATTTGGATGATGTACAGCATGATGTATAGTATAGATATTTTTGTTGTTAAGTTCAATGTGATATATAGTCTAATTGGGCTTGCTGCAGCAAGCATTTGTGTAGTAGGAGCGACTTTATATGCGGTACTAAAAGAATTAAAAGAGACACCAGCAATTTTAATGAGACCGAAAGCACCTAAAAACGGAAAGAGAGTATTATTAGAAAAAGTTCCATTTATATGGAAGCATTTAAGTTTCACACGAAAAGTCACAGTAAGAAACTTATTTAGATATAAAAAGAGATTCTTAATGACTATAATAGGAATTTTAGGTTGTACGGCTTTAATAATTACAGGATTTGGATTAAAAGATTCAATAACTGCAATAATTCCTAATCAATTTGAAAAAGTGTTTAAGTATGACATGCAAATAAGCTTAAAAGCAAATTTGGAAGAAGAGCAAAAAAACGATCTAATAACCGAATTAAAAGATAAAAACGAGATAAAAGATATAGTAGAAACAAACATAACAGCAGGAAATCTTATAAATGGAAATAAAGAGGAAGAAGTACAAATAATTGTACCAAAAGATACTAATGAATTAGAAAATGTAATATCACTAAATGACAGAAAAAGTAAAGAAAATGTAAAATTAAATGATAATGAAATAATGATAACTGATAAGTTGGCACAATTAACAGGAACAAAAGTAGGAGATACAATTAAAATAAAAGATTCTGACGATAAAACTAAAGAGTTCAAAGTTTCAAATATTGTAGAAAATTATGTAGGGCATTATGTGTATATGTCAAAAAATCTATATGAAAAAAATTATGAAAAATATGAGACAAATGTATTATATGTGGATGACGAAGACATTTCGCAAGAACAAGAAGATCTACTTGTAAAAGAAATTGTAGACAAAAATGAAATAAGCAGTGTGTCACCAACATCAACTGTTATGAGTATGATAGATGACATGATGAATTCATTGAATTATGTTGTAATAATATTGATTGTATCAGCTGGAATGCTTGCATTTGTTGTATTATATAATTTATCAAATGTTAATATAAGTGAAAGAATTAGAGAATTAGCTACTATTAAAGTTTTAGGATTTTATGATAAAGAAGTATATAATTATATTTCAAGAGAGACAATAATATTGACTTTAATAGGAATTGTTTTAGGATGTATTGCAGGATACTATTTAAATGTATTTATTTTAGGAACATGTGAAATTAATGCTTTACGATTTGCAAAAATAGTAAATCCAATGAGTTATGTATATTCAATACTCATAACAATTATATTTACTATTATTGTAAATATTGTAACTTATTTTTCGTTGAAAAAAATTGATATGATAGAAAGCTTGAAATCAGTAGAGTAGCGGAGCAGACCTACTAAGCAATAAGAGATGATAGTTGGCAATCCCAGAACATCGTTACATATAAAAAATTGTATAGTTAATTTAGACTATACAATTTTTTTGTCATTATAATGGCATTTTCATGATTATCATAATAATTTTTTCTAAGTCCAACTTTTTCAAAACCAAAATTTTCATATAATGTAATTGCAGGTAAGTTATTTTCATTTACCTCTAGAGTGATGGTTTTTATTTTGGAGTTGTTATTTAAAGTAATTGCAGAAGAATTATTTTTATTTATTTCTAAGGTTATAGTTTCGGATTTAGAAATGTCATTAAAAGGCTTTAATAATTCTTTTAACAATTTAGTTGCAATTCCTTTATTTCTCATATCTTTTCTCACAACAATATTAGTTATATCAATTTCATCAAGAATGATCATATACCCGGCAAATCCTACAATTTGGTCATCAATAAGTGCAACTAAATAATATGAATTTTCGTTTATTAATTCTTGTTTAAAAATTGATACGTTCCAAAAATCATCAAAATCACTTTCAAGATTTTTTTCAATAGCTTCTAAATCTTGCAAATTCATTTTGCGAATTTGTAAATTTAATAAAAAATTTTCTTTCAAAATATTCCTCCTAATAACTACTTTTTTTCTTCTAATTGCCTTTGAGCCTGAGGCTTTTTTAAATACATTGGCAACGAACTTTCAATGTTATTATCAAGATATTTTAAATATCCAACTAATCCAAGATTATATGAATGTAGCAAATTATCGGTAGCAAATTTAGCATCTTGAAATTCAGATTGCAACTTATCTTTAAAACTTTCGGCACCGTCACCAATAAAAGTAATAGGTGAAGTTGCATGAACTTTTAAAATTTGTATAGCGGTATTTATATCAGCAGAAAAAGGACTTAAAATTTCTTTATAGTTAATTTTTTTGTCATTTTTCTCGCTATCTACATAATAAAGAGAAAGATAACAATTATCATTTTTTGCATCTAGAATTGAACATACAAAATTATTATATTTTCCAGGAACATAGGTTAAAAGCATGCAAGACGCAAGTGTCTCTAAAGAACTGATTCCAATCAAAGATTTATTCAAGCTATCTGCAAATGCTTTAGCAGTTGCAACACCAATTCTAATACCTGTAAAAGAACCAGGTCCTTTATCACAAACTATTAAATCAATATCTTTTAAAGATATACCTGCCTTAGAAAAAGCATTTTCAATGATGGGCATTAATTTAACAGAGTGAGAGCGGTCTGTTATTAAGTTTTCTTCATAAACTTTTTTTTCATCTTCTAAAAGGCAAACTCCACAAGTTTTGCTAGAAGTATCTATTGCTAAAATTTTCAAAATTAATCCTCCTAATTATAAAATGTAATGTTCAAAATTCGCTTGTTTTCAATATTTTCATCTCTTTCAAAAGAAATTTCTATATATGATTTTGGAAGAGCATCACTTATAATTTCTCCCCATTCGATTAGACAAATTCCTTTTTCAAAAAATTCTTCTCCTCCGATTTCATAAAACTCAGAGCTGTCAGCTAAACGATAAACATCAAAGTGATAAATTGTGACATTATCATTTGAGTATTCATTTACTATATTGAATGTAGGACTAGAAATTTCATTTTGTAAATTAAAGTTGTTTAAAAAACCCTCCACAAACTTAGTTTTACCTGAACCTAATTCACCAGAGAGTACAACAACATCACCTTTTTTCAATTCTTTTGCAAACTTCTTTGCAAAGTTTTTTGTTTCATCTTCACTATTAGAAACAATTTTAAAATTTTTTCTTTTTTGCATAATATATTACCTTTTATAAACTATTTAAGTACATATATAATTTGATATAAATTAATTTTAACGTCAAAACATATCTGGGGTCTCTCAAACAACAGTCTTGACTTTTAAAATTAATTATATCAAATTAACTATATTAAATTAATTAGTATCAAATTAATAATAAAGAATTATTTTAAAATATTATAATATAAAAAATGAAAAAATTCAATAAAACCTATTGATAAAACGACAATAATGTAATATAATTGTAAAGAAACTGTAATAAAAGTGAAATATGCATGCGTTGAAGGGAAGATAAACATGTTTAAATTCGGATTCGGGCAAGATATAGGAATTGATTTAGGTACAGCAACAGTTATTGCCTATGTAAAAGGAAGAGGAATAGTTTTAAGAGAACCATCTGTAGTGGCGGTTGACAAGAATACGGGAAATGTTCTAGCAGTAGGAAAAGAAGCGAGAAGAATGTTAGGTAGAACCCCTGGAAATATTGTTGCAACAAGACCCCTTAGAGATGGTGTTATTTCCGATTATACAGTAACAGAAAAAATGTTAAAATATTTCATAAACAGAGTTTGTGGAAGATTTTTATTTGCGCCTAGAATTATGATTTGTATACCTTCACAAGTTACAGAAGTTGAGAAAAAAGCAGTTATAGATGCAGCTTCACAAGCTGGAGCAAGAAGGGTGTATTTAATTGAAGAACCAATAGCTGCAGCAATTGGGGCAGGAATTGATATAGCAAAACCTTGTGGAAATATGGTTGTTGATATTGGTGGTGGAACTACTGATATAGCAGTAATTTCCTTAGGTGGATCTGTTGTTAGCTCATCTTTAAAAGTTGCAGGAGATAAATTTGACGAAGCGATTGTTAAATATATGAAAAAGAAACACAACATTATGATTGGAGAAAGAACTGCTGAAGACTTAAAAGTAAATATAGGATGTGTTTATCCAAAAATTCAAGATGTGGAAATGGAAGTTAGAGGAAGAGATTTGTTAACAGGTCTTCCAAAGACATTACAAATAAAATCAAGTGATATGATGGAGGCTTTGATTGAGCCAGCTATGATGATAGTTGATGCAGTACATTCAATTTTAGAGAGGACTCCACCAGAACTTGTTTCTGACATAAGTGATAAAGGAATATATATGACAGGTGGAGGATGCTTGTTAGATGGATTAGATAAATTATTACAAGAGAAAACAGGCATCAATGTTATGATTGCACAAGATAGTGTTTCATGTGTGGCTTTAGGAACGGGAAAAGCATTGGATAGTTTAGATGCCTTAGAAGGAAAAGAAAAGATATGAAAAAAATAGCATTTATAACTTTAGGTTGTAAAGTTAACCAATACGAAACTAACGGAATGGCACAAAAATTCAAAAAAGCAGGTTATGAAATAGTTGAACATCATGAAAAAGCAGACATTTATATAATAAACACCTGCACAGTAACTAACATGTCTGATAGAAAATCTAGGCAAATGTTAAGGAGAATGAAAGAACAAAATGAAAAAGCTTTAATCGTTGCATGTGGTTGCTATGTTCAAGTTGCTAAAGATGAACTAGAAAAAATGAAAGAAATTGATTTAGTATTGGGAAATAATGAAAAAACAAATATTGTAAAATATGTAGAAGAATTAACAAATAGTATAGAAGATGTAATGCAAGATAGAGAATTTGTTGATTTTGGTGAAGTTACATATACTGAAAAAACAAGAGCAGTCATAAAAGTTCAAGACGGATGTGACCGCTTTTGTTCATATTGCATAATTCCATATGCACGAGGAAGAGTAAGAAGTAGAAAACCTGAGAATGTAATTGCAGAAATTGAAAAAATAGCAAATAAAGGAATTAAAGAAGTTGTTATAACAGGAATACATGTTGCATCATATGGAAAAGATTTTAAAGAAGATTATTATTTGATAGATTTACTTGAAGAAATCAATAAAATTAAAGGAATAAAAAGAATCAGATTAGGGTCAATAGAGCCACTTTTAATAGATGATGAATTTTTACGAAGATTGTCTAAATTAAAAAAAATATGTCATCATTTTCATTTATCATTACAAAGTGGATGTGACAAAACTTTGAAAGCTATGAATAGAAGATATACAACAGAGCAATTTGAAAAGATAGTTGAAAAAATACGCAATACATATAAAGATGTATTAATTACAACAGATATAATTGTTGGTTTTCCAGGAGAAACTGATAAAGATTTTGAAGAAACGTATAAATATCTTGAAAATATAAAATTGTATAAAATGCATGTGTTTAAATACTCTCCTAGAAGAGGCACAAAAGCCGCAAATATGGAAAATCAAGTTGATGGAAATATAAAAGAACAACGAAGTAAGAAGTTGATTGAACTTTCTGATAAAAATCAATTTTGGTACAACAAACAATATATAGGGAAAAATGTAGAAGTGCTGTTTGAAGAAAAGAAAAATGGAATTTATAAAGGACATACAGGAAACTATATTTTAGTAGAGTGTAAATCAGTTGAAAATATAGAAAACAAGCTTGTTAAAGTAGACTGTATTGATGCAAAAAAAACCTCAATCACGGCTAACTGTAACAAAAGTGTAACACGCACGTAACGAAAAAGTAATATAAAAATACGCAAAAACACTTGATTTATGTGTTTTTTTATAGTATAAAATAGATAAATAAGGTGTAATACTAACACAAAGGAGGAAAAGTAAATGGCTGATTTAGGTGAAGAAAAAAATATAGCAGGAGTTTTTGGAGGAGTTGAATTGGAAAACAATCAAGAAAACAATGAAGTAAACGAACAAGCAGAAGGAGTTTTTGCAGCAGAAGAAAATGTTGAAAATAATTCTAAAGAATTGCCAACAAAAATAGGATTCTGGACTAAATTTAAAGCATTCTGGTTACAAGATATAGATTGGAACAAAGAAATAACAGTTGAATTAACACCATATCAACAAAAAGTTGAAGATGAAATAAACGAATTTTTACACCAAGAAGTTACTTGGAAAAAATTCCATGACTTTTTATTCCAAGATATTTCATTTGGAAAAAAGAAAAAAGAAATTGCTTAATTATAAAATAAAGAATGTTGTAAAAAGTATAGTTTTGTGCTATACTTTTTTTGCGTCTTATTAATTAAAGTTAAAATAAATTAAGAGGAGAAGAAAGCTTGAAAAATAATATACATCTTTTCAAAATTAATTTATGCCTTAGGGAGGAATAGTTATAAAAATGGCAAAAGCGAAAACAGTATTTGTATGTAGCGAATGTGGAAACGAATCTGCTAAATGGTTAGGAAAATGTCCTGCTTGCAATAGTTGGAATACTTTTTATGAGCAAAAAATAGTAGAAACAAAAAGTGGAAAAATGTCTGCTAAACAACTTAGAGAGAAAAATACTCCTAAAAAGTTAAATTCATATCAAGCAGAAGAGGAAATTAGAGTGTCAACAGGATTCGATGAATTAAATAGAGTATTAGGTGGAGGATTAGTAAAAGGTTCATTAGTGTTGTTAGGCGGCGAGCCAGGAATTGGAAAATCTACATTGATACTACAACTATGTAATAAAATACAGGGCGAAGGTGCTGTTTTATATGTATCAGGAGAAGAATCTGCAGAGCAGATAAAAATGAGAGCAGATAGATTAGGAATAAAAAATGATAACATAATGTTTTTGGGAGAAACAAATATTGAAATCGTTGATAATGCGATAATAGAGTTAAATCCTAAATTAGTTATAATAGACTCTGTACAAACAATGTATTCAGATGAACTTACAGCAGCTATAGGGAGTGTAAGTCAAGTTAGAGAAATAACGTCACAAATCATGAGGATTTGTAAAGCTAGAAAAATTACAACAATTTTGATTGGGCATGTTACAAAAGATGGAAATATCGCAGGACCTAGAGTATTAGAACATATGGTAGATACAGTATTATATTTAGAAGGTGAGAGATATTTTTCATATAGAATTTTAAGAGGAATAAAAAATAGATTTGGCTCAACAAACGAAATTGGAATGTTTGAAATGCAAGATAAAGGAATGTGTGAAATTTCCAATCCTTCAGATGTACTAATATCTGAAAGAGATGGAAACCCTGCAGGCTCATGCATAATTTCATGTATTGAAGGAACAAGACCAGTGTTAATAGAATTGCAAGCACTAACAACGGTAAGTATATATGGAATACCTAAAAGAACTGCAAATGGTATAGATTATAATAGATTAGCATTATTAATCGCTGTGTTGGAGAAAAAAACGGGATTACAATTAGGTTCGCAAGATGTTTATTTGAATGTTGTTGGAGGAATGAGAATAAATGAACCTTCGATAGATTTAGGTGTACTTGCTGTAACAGCTTCAATATTTAAAAATATACCAATTTCAAAGGAAATGGTAATAATGGGAGAAGTTGGATTAACAGGTGAAGTTAGAAGAATAAATATGATTGAAAAAAGATTAAAAGAAGCAGAAAAATTAGGGTTCAAAACATGTGTAATTCCAGAAAGTAATAAAAAACTCTTGAAAGATAAGTATAAATTAGATATAATAGGCGTTAAGAATATAAATGAGGCACTTAAAAAAATCGGCATTAAATAAAAAGGAGGAAAAGTATTGAGGCAAAATAAAGGAAATAGTATAACTGAAATATTGAAATTAATTGCACCAGGAACGCCCATACGAGATGGCCTTGAAAATATCCTAAAAGCTAGAACAGGAGCATTATTATTAATAACAGATAATACAGAATTAATAAAGGATGTAGTAGACCGGAGGTTTCGATATAGATGAAGAATATACTTCATCTAAGCTTTATGAATTAGCAAAAATGGATGGAGCAATTGTGTTAAGTGGAGATTTTAAAAGAATTTTGTATGCAAATGCTCAACTAATACCATCACATGAAATTCCAACAGCTGAAACTGGAACAAGACATAGAACAGCTGAAAGAACAGCCAAACAAACAGGAGAATTAGTAATTAGTATTTCACAAAGAAGAAATATAATAACTGTATTTAAAGGAAATGACCGTTATGTTTTAGAAAATACAGAAACAGTATTAAATAAAGCAAACCAAGCAATAAAAACACTTGAAAGATATAAAAAAGTATTTGATAGTAAACTAAGCATATTGAATGAATATGAATTTAATGATATAGTAACTTTGCAAAATGTAATAGATTCAATTCAAAGAGCTGAAATGGTTATGAAAATTGTAGAAGAAATCCAATCTCAAATCTATGAATTAGGAGAAGATGGAAGACTTGTAAGAATGCAATTAGAAGAATTAATTGGAGGACTTGAAGAAGAGGAAGAATTAATAATAAAAGATTATGTTGCAAGTACTAGAAGAAAAAATGTAGTAGAAAGAATTATAAAACAATTGGAAAAATTACCATACGAAGAAATAACTAAAGAAAATGTAATAGCAAAGATATTGGGATATGAAATATTTGACAATTACGATGATGTTGCGGTATATACAAGAGGGTATAGAATTTTGAATAAAATACCACGAATGCCAAGCAATATAGTAGAAAACTTAGTAAAAAGCTTCAAAACATTTCAACATATATTGGCAGCTGACGTAAAAAGTTTAGATGATGTTGAGGGAATAGGTGAAATAAGAGCTAAAACTATTAAGCAATCATTGATGAGAATGCAAGAACAATTTGTATTTGATAATTTAATTGATTAAATGGTATATGTAAATATAAAACCAACAAAAATTTAATATATTGTCAATAATTTATTAAAAAATTTAATAAATGATCGAAAAGAAAAGAAAGGATGAAAAAAATGAATAAAGCAGGAACAATTATAACAGTTATAATACTTATATTAGCAATAGTAGGAATTGCTTTTGTAGGATATGGGTTTTATAAAAAACAAACAATGGAAGTGAAAAATCCAATAGCAACAATGGAAGTTGAAGGCTTTGGAACAGTAAAGATGGAATTATATCCAGATCAAGCACCAGAAACTGTTGCTAACTTTGTAAAATTAGCAAACAATGGATTTTATGATGGATTAACATTCCATAGAATAATGAAAGACTTTATGATACAAGGGGGAGACAAAAACGGAGATGGTTCAGGTTCAGCAACATTGGACGATTTAAACAAGGATGGAAATACATCAGAGTACACAATTAAAGGTGAATTTTTACAAAATAATGTAAAAAACACATTGAAGTTTGAAGAAGGATTAGTTGCTATGGCAAGGTCAGATTACACATCATATTCATCAACTTTAACAGAAGAATCATATAATTCAGGAAGTTCACAATTCTTTATAATGACAGCTAAAAATTCAAGTTTAAATGGACAATATGCAGGATTTGGAAAAGTAATAGAGGGAATGGATGTAGTAAAAGCTATAGCAGAAGTAGAGGTAAAAGCTAGAGAAGATTCAAACACAAGTACTGAAGGAGAAGAAGCAACAACTAATGAAAATGCAGAAGTAAGTCAACCAGTAAATCCACCTAAAATTACATCAATAAAAGTAGATACATTTGGAATAGATTATGGAAAACCAGAAACATTAGAACCATTTGATTATATGACATGGATGTATAAACAATATGGAATTGATCCATCAACATTAGGACAATAAGGTTTACAAAATTTTGAAAAATAGTTGACAAATGGGGAAGAATAGGGTACAATATTAAATGTGCTCACGTATTGAGAGCTACAAAAAATGGTGGATGTAGCGTAGTTGGTTAACGCGCCAGTTTGTGGCACTGGAGACCGTGGGTTCGAGTCCCATCTTCCACCCCATTTAATTTTACTATTAGTAAAAGATGGACAAAATTATTTTATATTGGGCTGTAGCCAAGCGGTAAGGCACCAGACTTTGACTCTTTATCGTTTTACAGCCATTCAAAACTTTCAAAGTTTGATAAATAGAGAGTTTGAAAGATTTAATGTTTTTCAAAAAATGTTAATGTCAAACAAAATGTCAAACAAACTCTCAATTAACAATTTAATATTTAATTTTATACATTGGGCTGTAGCCAAGTGGTAAGGCACGTGACTTTGACTCACGCATGCGCAAGTTCGAATCTTGCCAGCCCAGCCAATTTAAAGGATTATCGTATTTTTACACTTATAAAATTTCACAGGAAAGTGTATTTTAATATGATAATTTTTTTTATACAAAATTAATTGCTTCAGCTAAAGCATTAGCAGAAATATTTTTTGTGTTACTTTCTAAATGTGTATATAGATTAGCAGTAGTTGAATATGTGGAATGACCTAGCCATTCTTGAATTGCTTTCATAGGAATACCTCGTGCTAATAATAAACTTGCACAAGAATGTCTTAAATCGTGAAAGCGAATATGTCGAAGTCCTTTATTTTTTAGTAAAAGTGAAAAATGGTCGGTAATATATTCAGGTCTAAATATTTTTCCAGTACTGTCTACACAAATATATTCTTTGTAATTTTTATTGTAGTTATTTCCACAAAGTCTTTTATTATTTTCAATTTTCTTTTTATGTGCAAGTAAACTTTCTTTAATTTCAGGAATTAGTGGTAAAGAGCGATAACTTGAACTATTTTTTGTTTTATCTTTTAAAAGCAACGTTCTTTTATCATCTATAATAGTTTCAACTACTTTATGCTTAATAGTTATTGTGTCATTTGTAAAATCAAATGCTGACCATTTTAAACCTAAAACTTCACTTCTTCGTAATCCATAAAAACTTGCAAGTTGTATTACAATTTCTAGTGGATCGTCCTTTGACATTTTAAATAGAAGATGTAATTCATCTAGGTTATAAGTGTCGCCAATAAATTGTTGTTTTTTTGGTCTTTCAATTTTATCAGCAGGGTTAGTAGGAATAATATCTAATTTCATTGCACTATCTAATGCTTTTCTAATATTAGCATGGTAATGTAATATGGTATTACCACTTAACCCTTTCTTATATAAAGAGTCATAAAATTTTTGAATATGAAAAGGTTTTAAATCTTTTAGTTTTATATCTTTTCCATTAAAGTACTCTGTAGTTTTTTCAACTATTGTTTTATATGAATAATAAGTGTTTTCTTCAATTTTAGGTTTGTAACTTTCTAACCAGTCATTGAGATATATTTCAAAATTTTTGTCTGCATCACTTGTTTCAAAAGAATACTCACTAGGCAAGTATTGTGTATAATTTCTTTTGACTTCCTCTAATTTCTGATTTGCTAATCTTTTAGTATTTCCTTTTGCTGATATTCCTGTGGGAATCCACTTTTGTTTTCTTTTGTTGGTATTATCTCTATAATTTAAGATAACGTAATATAATCCACGTTGGACAAATAGGTTTGCTGTTATTTTCATAAATACTCCTTTCTTTTAATAACAACTTGAAATTAACCTACTTATTGATACATTAATTATAATACCATGAAAGTAAATTAAAATCTAGTTTTTATTTTGAACTGTTACATAATCAATAATATTGATTTTTGGTATTTTGTATTGTCTACCAATTTTTAATGCTGGAATTTGATTATTTTTTACTAATCTATATGCAAGAGTAATACCTATTCCAAGCATTTCCTTTAATTGAATAATATCTACTAAATCAGGATATGAAGTAAACATTGTTTGATAAGGCTCTTTTACATTATTCATATTTACCAGACCTCCTTTCTTAAAATTTTCACGAAAAAAAGACTTTACTCCAATATTGAAGTAAAATCTTTCCTAGTATTTATCTGCTAAAGCAATTTTGATGTTTATATTTTTGAGTAGGAACTTTAGCTTTCATACTTATATATTTTGGTGTTGTAAATCCTGCTTTTAATGATTTATCTAATACCATATTTCCATTTTTGTTTTGATTATAAGCATTTCTATTCCACTTTAGATAATCATAATCGGATATTTTTCCTTTGTTAGAATAAGACATCTCCATACTATCTTGTCTTTGTTGAGCAAGTAGTTGTTCATAAGAATTATCTTCTTTTTTAGATTTGTAATAAGATGTGAAATAACATTTTAAATATTTTTTTCGCTTTTCTTCATTACTTTGTTTGCGACTTTCTTTTTCAGATATATTTCTACCATCTTGATTTATAACCTTTGAAACATATTGCTTTGTTACACCTAGTTTGTTTGCAATATCTACTTGTTTTAGATGTTGGTCATAGTATAAAGACAAGATTTTTTCTTTTTTTCCTTCCATTTGTTTATCCCTCCTTTCTTGGTTGACTTTTTGTTTGTTAATTTTAGACATAAATACTCTAATGTAATTTCAAAATACTATTTGACAATTATTATTATTAGGTGTATAATAATAATGTGAACAATTTATAAATGTACTTTAATATTGTTACATAATTATTTTAACACGTTCTTTGCAACTTGTCAACAACAATTTGAAAAATAATTTAAAATTATTCACAAAAAATGGAGGATAAAAAAATGAGAGAATTACCACAATTTGTAAATGAGGGTTTTTATATGTGGTTTAACCCTCAAGAGAAAGAAGAATATTATTCTACACCATTATTTTTATACGGTGTAAAAAGAGAAGAAAAAGAGAAAGATGAAACAAGATTATATTTGAAATTAGAAAAAAATATTTTTGGAAAGAGGAAGAATAAGTACGACAATGAAATACGAAAGCAACCGTCAACAATTTATATTCATTATGCAGAGCCTTTTGGAATGTTTTTGATGAGATTTTTAAATGCTGATCTAAGTTCTTATGAGTCTGCATATACTACATTCTTCTTTGCATACGGTTTTGAATTGATTAAGGAATATGCACCTTATACATATTTGAATATACAAGAGCCATTATCAAAAGAACAATTTTTACATATACTTAAAGATATTTATGAAACAAGTGTAGATAAGTTATTAGAAATGCAACAACAATTTAGAAAAGCAGTAGATTTTATATATAATTTGAATAACAATAATGAAGTAATAGAAGGTAGCACATATTCTAAATTTATTGCGTATGTAATTAAAAATGACTTATACAGTTATTCACAAGACATTGAAATAATATTAGATAACTATATAAAGAAACATCATGAATATCAATACGAAAACATACAAGAACTTATAAAAAGAATTGATAATAAAGATTCTAAATTAGAATTAAGAAATGTATATACAAGTGATAAATTGAGTAATATATGTTTTATAGTATTAGAACAAATAGCAAAAGAGAGTAATATGCAAATAAAAACTTGCCAAAATTGTGGGAAATATTTTATACCAACATATAGATTAAGTGAGATATATTGTGATTTTGAAAATGTAGATGGAACACCTACTTGTAAAGATAAAGGAGCAAATCAAACATATAAGAAGAAATTAGAAAATAGTCCTGTATTAGCATTATATAGAAAGATATATCATACAAAGTATGTTTATGTAAAAAGACATAAAAAAGATAAAGAAATTGAAAAAGAATTTGAAAATTGGAGAAAACAAGCTAAAGATAAAATTGCAAAGTTAAATAAAAATGAACTAACTGAAGAAGAACTTAATAAGTGGTTAACAGACAATCAATAATTTGCTATTTTTAGGTGAAAAAGTGTATGTTTTTCCTACATTTTTTCACCTATTCTTTATTAGGTAATATACTTATACTACCCTGCAAAGTTTACCCCTCAAAAAGGTCGATTTTCGTACTCTTTAGAAATAAAAAACACTATTAAATAAACAGTATTTGATAAAAAAGTAAAAATATACAAATATATCTACATTTCGATACATTTTTATGATATACTTTAGTTAAATAAATAGTAAGGGGAAAATTATAATGAAAAAGAAAATTTTACTAATAATTGTTTTATTTATATGTTGCATTTCAGTAGGATACTTTATATGCAAAAAAAATATACCACGAAATGAAAATATAAGTGAAGAAAAAGAGTTTTTTGATAACAAGAATTTTTATTTGGAAACGGGGAATTTATATGTATTAAAGCAGAATACTGAAAACGAATATATACAAATACCAGGAGATTTTGCTAATGTAAAATTTAAATATATTAACATGTTTAATGAAACTGGATATATTTTTTATATAAAAGAAAACGGAGAAGGAGAAATATTAAGAACAAAATCATATGGAGAGGAATGGAATAAGGTTGAATTTGATTTTGCTCTAAATGATAATTGCGAGTTCCAGTTTTTAAATCAATTTGATATTCCTACAGAAGGTTTTTTATTGGTTCCAAATAATGAAAACACAAAAAGTGATTTGTATGTAGTAGATGATTTAATAAATATGGATTTTGTAAAAGTGGATATATCAGATATAAATGATACAGGAAAAGAACTACAATATTACAATATGCCAACATATATGGATAGCAGTAGAATATATGTCGAAATGAAGGTTGGAGAGTATAAAGATGATGAGAACAGCGAAAAGTTTATAACAAATTCAACTGCTAACTATAAGTGGATAACTGAAAAAGAGTTTTATAGGCAAAAAGAAGAAAATATAAATTACCAAAAAGATTTTGTAAATAGTTATAATAAAAGAGTTGATGAATTAGATGAAAAAATCTTTGTAAAAGATTTTTCAAAATATAATGCACCTAATAATGACGTGAAAATATCAGAAAACCAAGCAAAACAAATAGCACTAAAAGGCTTTATAGAAGAAGCCAATAGGTATAATAATAAAGAGTATCTACTAAATGATGATAATGAAGAAATAACATTGGAAACGGTCAGAACAAATTCTTTTTTTACTGGAAAACTAGAAGGTAGAATGGAAAATGATAATTATTTATATGAATATAATAGTACAACTGATGAAAATAAAGATTTTTATGGGATAGAAAGAAAAGCTTATGTTATAAAAAGAGGGGATACTGTATCTGGAGTTGTAGAAATATATGTAGATGCAGCGACAGGACTTATAATAGGTGGAAATGAATATGGAATATAGAATAAAATTCAATTTAATTTGAGTACTAACTATAATAAATTAAAGAAAAGAGAAAGGATTAACGATAAAGTGAAAGGAAAAGTTGTTATAATTTTGCTTGTTATAATGGTAATCTTAACCATAGGTATTTTAATATTTAAAAATAAAATGCAAATTGATGAAATAGAAGAATTAAAAAATTCATCAAATATATTGGAAGCAACAGTAAATGAACAAAAAAATGAAATCGAAGAACTAAAGAAAGAAGATTCAGAAACCCAAGAAACTATGCTTGGTGAAGGAAATTATGAAGAAATAAAAATAGATAATGTTACACCAATTTCTAAAGAGAGAGCAAAAGAAATAATTGATGATAATTGCAAAAATATTGTTGGTGATGATGTTTCCCAACTTCATTTCATTGAAACAAAAGTAGAAAAAGTAAAATTTGAAGAAAAAGCCATACTAATAGAAAATACCTTTTTATTAACTTATTCTAATGAAATGGATAGAGTTAGACCTTTAAATATTATTCCTAAAAAAACACAAAAAAATGTATATGCTGTATATTACGCCTCTGATGGTGAATTAGAGAAAATGACTGGCTATGTAGATATGTATACAGGTGAATTTTTAGGTGTATATCAAGAAGGAGTTTAATGATAGGAAGTGTATTTATGAAAAAAAAGAAAACAACAATCATAATTATTAGTATAATTGTAATATTAATAGCTATAATAACTGTTATAAAATTAAAAGAATATAAAAAATATCAGTTAGCACAGCAACTTAAAGAACAAAGAGAAATAGAAAGAGAAAAAGAAAAAATATCCATAGGTAATGGGTTAACATATATAAACGGAGAAATTTATTCTGGAGATGAAAATGTATCTGATATCGTAGAAACTAAAATAACAAGTCCGAAAGTAATAAATAATAACATAGGCACTCAAATAGCATATAGAGATAATGACCACATTATTATATTGTATAAAGAGGATAGTCTATGGAATTATAGTATGATAGAAAAAGACTGTGAAGTAAAAGATATCTTAATAACAGAGAATGCAAAGCATGGATATATTTTTTTAATTGAAAACCGTTCAGAAAATGATATTGATGTTTTGATATACCAGTCAACAGATGGATTAAAAACATGGAATGAAATGTCAAAACAAAAAATGAAAATGGATAGCAAAATAATCATAGAAGGATATAATGATGTAGTTTTTAACCAAGACGATACATGGTGTTATACAAATTCAGAAGATGAATACTATGGAACAGGAGATGGAGGAAAAACATTTACAAAAATAATATCATATAAAAAAGCCGTAGAAATAGCAAATAAAGAAGCTAAAAAAGATAAATATATAGCTAAAAGCTTTGGACAAGGTTTTAGTATAGAATTAGAAGATGATTATTATGAAAATCAATATCCTAAATTAATAGTGTTAAATAAAGATACAGATTTCAATTATGTAGGAACTGCAAAAAATATTGGCATAGATGAAAATAAAATCAAAGGACAGCTTGTTTGGGGAATACGATTGGGTGATAACAGAGATGCACTAACCAGTATGACAATGTATATAGATGCGATAACAGGAGAGGTTTTAGGAGCAGGAGTATTTGGAGATTAATTCAAGATTTAAACTACGATGTATTATTTTAAGTTGAGAAATTAGGGGGAAAAAAGAAAATGGTAAAAAAGATATCGAAAAAGAAAATTTTTTGTATAATATTAATAATATTTAATATATTGGCTCTAATAGTTCCAAGTATTATTTGCATTTGTATCTTAATACACTATGTTCCAAGTTGTAGTTTTTTACTTATGATTATTTTTGAAAATTTGTTACCTTTTATATTAATAAGTTCGTTAATAGTTACGATTGTTAATATTGTTAGTGACAAAAATATAAAAGTTAGCATTTTTAGTTTTTTAACTTTTTTTAGTTTGTTTTTATCATACATATTAGATACAAGTGAGTATTTGATTTGGCAAGTAGCTGTAGCAGATATATCTTCTATAATTTGTTTAATGATGCAAATATGTGTAACTCCCAAAAAAACTATTGACAATTCGTAAAAATCAACGTATAATAAATATAGAAAGAGATGAGGTCCACAAAATGTGGCGTATCTCATTATAATGTAATTTTCGAATACACTTCTAATGGTTTGAAGTGCACCCCAAAAGTTAGACTAAAAATCTAATGATTGGAGGTGCTTTTTTGATGAATAAATATTCTAACCAA
>CANQGP010000016.1 GCA_947623285.1 uncultured Clostridia bacterium
TGGTGGTCGCAATAGGGCTCGAACCTATGACCCCCTGCTTGTAAGGCAGATGCTCTCCCAGCTGAGCTATGCGACCATCTTCTATCGACGTTTTCTAGTATACTAAATTTTTATTTATTTGTCAAGTGGTTTTTAATGTTTTCTAAAATTTTTAAGGTTTTTCTAAAATTTCATATAACTTTTATCTGATAATTTATTGATATTTATGTCGGTTTATAGTATAATAACCGGTATAAGCTTTATGTCAAAGTTATACATAAGTTGTCTAACTTTATTTTTACATATAGTTATGGCAACTAAAAAATTTTTAAAAGGAGGGATTAAGTATGATTGATATTAAGTTTTTAAGAGAAAATCCTGATGTTGTAAAAGAAAATATCAAAAAGAAATTTCAAGACAACAAACTTAATTTGGTTGATGAAGTTATCGAACTTGATGTTAAAAACAGAGAAGCAAAACTTCAGGGTGACAATTTAAGAAATGAGAGAAAAACATTAAGCTCTCAAATTGGAGTACTTATGAGCTCCGGTAAGAAAAATGAAGCTGAAGAAATTAAAACTAAAGTTCAAGAAGTTAATAAGAAATTAGCTGAAAACGAAGAATTAGAAAAAAAATATTCTGAAGAAATAAAATCTCGTATGATGAGAATTCCAAACATCATGCATGAATCTGTTCCAATCGGAAAAGATGATAGTGAAAATGTTGAAAATGAAAGATATGGTGAACCAAAAGTTCCAGATTATGATATACCTTTCCATGGTGAAATTTTAGAAGCTTTAGGTGGACTTGATTTAGATGCTGCAAGACGTGTTTCTGGACAAGGTTTCTACTATTTTTTAGGAGATATTGCAAGACTTCATTCTGCAGTTTTAAGTTATGCTAGAGATTTTATGATTGATAAAGGATTTACATATTGTATTCCACCATATATGATTAGAAGCGATGTTGTTACAGGTGTTATGAGTTTTGAAGAAATGGATGACATGATGTATAAAATAGAAGGTGAAGATTTATATTTAATTGGTACTAGCGAACATTCTATGATTGGTAAGTTCAAGGACCAAATGCTAAAGAAAGATGAATTACCATATACTATGACTTCTTATTCACCTTGTTTTAGAAAAGAAAAAGGTTCTCATGGTTTAGAAGAACGTGGAGTTTACAGAATTCATCAATTTGAAAAACAAGAAATGGTAGTTGTTTGTGAGCCAGAAGATAGTTGGGAATGGTATAATAAAATGTGGAATTATACTGTTGAGTTTTTCAGAAGCATGAACATTCCAGTTAGAACTTTAGAATGTTGCAGTGGTGACTTGGCTGATTTAAAAGCTAAAAGTGTAGATGTTGAAGCTTGGAGCCCTCGTCAACAAAAATATTTTGAAGTTGGAAGTTGTTCTAATATGACTGATGCTCAAGCTAGACGTTTAGGAATTAGAGTTAAAGGTGAAAATGGAAACTACTTTGCTCATACTTTAAATAACACTGTAGTTGCCCCACCTCGTATGTTAATTTCTATTGTTGAAAATAATTACCAAAAAGATGGAAGTGTAAAAGTTCCTGAAGTTTTATGGCCTTATATGGGTGGAACAAAAGTTATTCTTCCTAAAAAATAAAAAAGTGGGGATATTTTTATGGATGATAATAAAAAAACTAAACGAATAAGTATTACTGTAGCCGTGATTATCGCGGCTTCATTATTTATTATTTGTAATGTGTTTTTTAAATTAGTTACATATGAATTAAATGATAAACAATTATATATCTATCCTTATACATTTATTTTTACTATATTTTTTGGTTTTGTCATTTATAGTCTTGTTTTAGGTTTGACTAAAACAACTTTAAGAGCAACTATTATTTGTTATATATTTGTATTTTTTATTAGTATAATTAATTTAATAAAAACTACCTATTCTGGTGAACCTTTATATTTTTCAGATATAAACTTCTTATCAAATGCTTCTGGATTGATTAATTTAGTTGCTGAAAATATTTCACCAGCAGTTATATTACAATTTTTAGCTGCCTCTGCTATTTTATTTGGAATACTTACATTTATTGTTTTACTTAATCGAAAGTTTAATTATAAGATAGAGAAAAAGTTACCTAGGATAGTTATGGTTGTTTCTAGCTGTTTAATACTTTTTCTACTTTTTGTACCAAATGATTTTACCAAAGATTTATATTTAAAATTATTTTTCAATACTGATAATCATGTTGGATTTGACACATACACTACCAACCTTAATTTCTACGCAAAAAATGGATTGATTAATGGAATGTATGGAGTAGAATTAAATAGCAAATTTTTACAACCTCAGAATTATGACGATGACCTACTAGAATCTGTTTTAGCCAAAACTTCTAATGGAGAAATAAATGACAAATTCGGAAAGCCAAATATTATTGTATTCTTTTCTGAAGCTTATTGGGATATTGACCAATTAGATGAAGTTGAATTTAACATCCCTGTTTCTAGCAATTTTAACATATTAAAAAATGAAGGAAAATTTATAAACTTGGTTTCTCCTTCTTATGGAGGACTTTCTGAAAACGTTGCTTTTGAATTACTTACAGGAGCAAATATGAATTATTTTCCAAATGGATATATTCCTGTAATGTCTTTATATTCAAGAAATAATAGTGAAAATATCCCTTCTCTAGTTAAAGAGCTAAAACATAATGGATATAATTCAAGTATTATTTTTGGAAAAGATTATTATAATTCAAAAAAAGCATATACAACAATGGGATTTGATAATTATGTAGAATTGGTCGAAGAAGGTCAGCTTAATGTTTCTGATGAATACATGACAGATTATTTAATTGAGCAAATGGAAAAAGATAAAGGAATTAATAGCTTTTACGTTGTTGAAACTATTGCATCTCATATGCCATACACTGATGATAAATATGAAACTTTTGATGTTGAAGTTGTAAATTCAAATTTGAGTAATAGCATGAATACTGTTTTAAAAAGTTATGCTCAAGGAATTTACAATGCAGATATACAATTGAAGCGATTATATGATTATATTCAAAATTATGATGAGCCAACAATAGTTATTTTTCTAGGAGACCATCTTCCATTTTTAGATACTCCTGAAAAAGAAAATGTTTTAGATAATTTGCAATATTTTAATACAGAAGATTCTCTTCTTAATGAATATAGATTATACAATACACAAGCTTTATTGCTTTCAAATTTCGACTTAAATATCGAGTTTCCTAATTATTTGGGAACTGATGTGCTTTTTGATTATTTAGCTAACTACTTAGATTTGGAACTTGAAAATGAAAATTACTATAAATGGTTACATGATACAGTAAATGTTTTACCTGCTTCTAACAAGTATATTTCTTTAGATTCAGAAGGTAATATGTATAAGACTAGTGAATTGGAAGGTGAAATGAAAGATTTATATGATACAAAAAAATTAATGCAATATAAATTTTTTATAAAATAAGAACCTGACCCACTTATGCAATCAAAGATTGCTAGTGGGTACCCCAGAACCTTGTTGTCTTTGACAATAAAAACCTGACCCACTTATGCAATCAAAGATTGCTAGTGGGTACCCCAGAACCTTGTTGTCTTTGACAATAAAAGAAAGGAGTTAATCAATCAAATTGATTATATAAGAAAATTATGATAGTAAAAAATCCAAAATTCGAAATTTCTGCCGTAAGGCCTAATCAATACCCTTCAAACGATTTGCCTGAAATTGTTTTAGTTGGCAAATCTAATGTTGGTAAATCTAGTTTTGTAAATACAATGATTAATAGAAAAAAATTAGCAAGGACAAGTAGTGCTCCTGGAAAAACTCGTCAACTTAACTTTTACAATATAGATGATACTTTTTACTTTGTTGATTTGCCTGGTTATGGCTATAGTAAAATGTCTAAAAAAGAACAGGAGCAAGTTGGTAAGTTTATTGAAAATTATCTTTTTCACCGTAAGCAAATTTCTTTAATTGTTTTTTTAGTAGATATTCGTCATAAACCTACCGCAAATGATAAACTTATGTACAATTATATTATTAGCTCTAAAATTCCTTTTATAATTTTAGCAAATAAAGCTGATAAAATCGCAATTACTAAGGTAGATGCTGCAACAAAAGTTTTGCAAAAAGAACTTAATCCAATTGGGGATATTCCTACTTTTCCCTTTTCTTCAGAAAGAAAAATTTATAAGGATGCAGTTTGGGATTACATAGAGCAATTTATTTAACTTTTTTCTATTAAGACAAAAAGACCTGACTTTATAAACAATTATTTATTGTTTATAAAGTCAGGTTTTTATTGTCATATTTTTATTTGTTTTCTGCTTTTTTCTCTATTTTGGTTATTATTTTTAGTGCTTTCTGTCTTTCTAAGATTATCACATGTCCACATCCTTGACATTTTAATTTAAAGTCAACTCCCGTCCTTGTGATTTCCCATAATTTACTACCACAAGGATGTACTTTTTTTGTTCTTACTATATCTCCTACTTGATATTCCATTTTTATAAAATTCCTTTCTCGTATGTATAAATCTGCCAATTCACGCAAAATTGGCAGATTTGTTTTTTAATTTTCTTTTGCTTTTTCAAAACGCTTAGCAATTCTATCTTTTCCAAGTACTTGCATTATTTCGTACATATCTGGAGTGTTTGTTCTTCTAGTTAAAGCAACTCTTAAAACTGTACTTACATCTCCAACATGTGCTTTATATGCATCTGGGTTTGCTTTAAATTCTTTTACTTCTTTTGCATATCCTAATTTTCCTGATAATTCTTTTATTTTGTTAAACCATGTTTGTTTATCATCATTATCATCATAATAATTTTCAATATATTCTTTTAAAATAGTGTCTATATCTTCTTTTTCATTAATTACTTGATAATTATATTCTGGTTTTTCACTATAAAATTTATCATCATACATATAATTGATATTTTCTTTTACATCAGACCATTTTGCAATATCTTTTCTAGGTTTTTTGTTTCCTCTTTCTATTCCTAATACTTTTAGAGCATATTCCTTATCAGCTAACATTTCTTCTAATTCTTTGTCATATTTTTTTGCCCATTTTAAAGCTTCATTATATACCTCTTCTGCTGTATATTTTGATATAACTATTTTTGATACATCTTGCAATTTTACCATATCAAATAATGCTCCACTAACACTCATTTTATTTAATTTGAAATCAAAGTCTTCTATGCTAGCATCTTTATTTGCTCTTCTCCAATTTTCAAATGATGAATTTGCAATATTAAGCAAATATTCTCTAACTGCAAGTGCTGGAATTCCTACTTCATCATAATATGAAGCAGCTGCTTCTGGGTCTTTCCTTTTACTTAATTTACGCTTGTTTCCATTATCGTTTTTCATGATTGGAGCTATATGTGCATATTTAGGAGTTTTAAATCCCATTTCATGGAATAGTTGTAAATGTAGTGGTACTGAAGATAACCATTCATCTGCTCTTATTACATGTGTTGTTCTCATTAAATGGTCATCTACTATATGTGCAAAATGATATGTTGGTAAACCATCTGCTTTTATTATAACTATATCTTGGTCATTTTCTGGAAACGTTACATTTCCCTTTATTATGTCATGATGTTTTATTTTTCTATCTTCTCTTCCTGGAGATTTAAAACGGATTATATATTTTTCGCCTGCTTTTATTTTTTCAATTGCTTCTTCAACAGTTATATTTCTACATTTAGCCCAAACTCCATAGTAACCTGGTCTCACTTTTGCTGCTTCTTGTTTTGCTCGCAAAGCTTCCCCATCTTCTGGTGTACAGAAACATGGATATGCCTTTCCTTGTTCTATTAGATATTTAGCATATGCTTGATATATTTCTTTCCTTAAGCTTTGTTTATATGGTCCATAGTTTCCATTATCTTTGTCATCAGCTGTTCTTCCTTCATCAGGAGTTAATCCAAATGTTTCACATGCTGTAACAATCTCTTGTGTTCCATTTTCTATTTCTCTTTTTTGGTCTGTATCTTCTATTCTTAAGAAAAATACTCCCTCTGTTTGTCTTGCAACTGTTTTTGCAATTAATGCTTGATATATTCCTCCCATATGCATAACACCTGTTGGGCTCGGAGCTATTCTTGTTACAATTGCTCCTTCTTTTAAATCCCTCTCAGGATATTTTTCTTCATAATATGAAATATCCTTGCTATTAGGAAATATTAAATTGGCTAAATCTTTATAATCCATTCTAAATTCCATCCCTTTCTTAAATAATTTACTTTATCAACAGAAATTTTTAATTTTTTATACTTTACTACCTTAATCCAGATGTATAAACATTACACTTCCATTATAATCGGAATTAACATAGGGTTACGTTTTGTTTTCATAAATATATAATCTCTTAAAGCATCTCTTGTTGCAGATTTTATTGTTCCCCAATCACGAACTCCTCTTTGTTCACATTTTCTAATTTCGTTTCTTACAACAGATTTTACATCATCCATTAAGTTTTCTGATTCTCTTACATATACGAATCCTCTAGAAATAACATCTGGTCCTGCAACTACTGTTCCTGTAGCTGAATCCATTGTTAGCACTATTATAATTAATCCATCTTGTGATAAATGTTGTCTATCTCTTAATACGATATTTCCAACATCTCCTACTCCAAGTCCATCAACTAGTACTCTACCACTTTGTACGCTTCCCGTGAATTCTGCACCATTTTCTCCTATTTCTAATACTCTACCATTTGACATCATTATAATATTATTTTTGTCAATTCCCATACTTTGAGCTGTTTCACTATGTGCACGCAATTGTCTATATTCTCCATGGACCGGTATGAAGTATTTAGGTTTTGCTAATGCAAGTATTAATTTTTGTTCTTCTTGACAAGCATGTCCTGAAACGTGGATTGCCTCTAATGAACTATATACTACTTCTGCACCTATTTGCATTAAATCATCAATTACTTTTGACACATATTTTTCATTACCTGGTATTGGTGTTGCTGATATTATAATTAAGTCATTTGGTGTTATTGTAACTTTTCTATGGTCTCCTGCTGCCATTCTCGTTAAAGCTGACATTGGTTCGCCTTGACTTCCTGTTGTTATTAATACTAGGTTTTCGTCTGGATAATTTTTTATCATGTCAATATCAATAAATATATTATCTGGACAATCGATATATCCTAATTCATTTGCTGTATTTATCATATTTACCATGCTACGTCCACATACAGCAATCTTTCTGTTATATTTTACAGCACAATTTACTATTTGTTGAACTCTATGAACATTTGATGCAAATGTTGCAACAACTATTCTCTTTGTACAGTGTAAAAATAGTTTGTCAAATACATCACCTACTGAACTTTCAGACATTGTAAATCCTTTTCTTTCAGCATTTGTACTATCTGCCATAAGAGCTAATATTCCTTTTTTCCCTAGTTCAGCTATTCTTCCAAAGTCCATTCTTTTTCCATCTATTGGTGTATAGTCAACTTTAAAGTCTCCTGTATGTAGTACTGTACCTGCTGGTGTTGTAATTGCTAACATCACAGAGTCTGGTATACTATGTGAACTTCTTATAAATTCTATCGCAAATTTTCCTAATTTTATTGTTTCTCCTTGTTGTACTTCAACTAATTTTGTACTACGTAATAATTTATGCTCTTGTAATTTATTTGTTATTAATCCTACTGTTAATCTTGTAGCATAAATTGGTATGTTAATTTGCTTTAATAAATATGGTATTGCCCCAATATGGTCTTCATGTCCGTGTGTAATTATTAATCCTTTTATTTTTTCTTTATTTTTTTCTAGATATGTTATGTCTGGAATAACTAAATCTACTCCTAACATATCATCTTCTGGAAATGATAAACCACAATCTACAACAATAATTTCATTTTCATATTCAAATACTGTTATATTTTTTCCTATTTCATGTAATCCACCTAATGGAATTATTTTTAATTTTGATTTTTTAAATATACTTTCTGATTTTCTATTGTTGTTTTTTGCTTGTTGTTTTTTATTTCCCTTTCCTTTGTTAATGTTTTTTCTTTGATTTGACTTTTGTTCTATTGTCTTTGGTTTTGTTGATTTTTTTTGATTGTTTTTTCGTTGTATTGTTTTTTCTTGTACAGATTTTTTCTGTATATTATGTCTTACTTCTTTTTCTGCCATTTTTTATTCTCTCCTTTTCTAATTTTCTTCTGTTTTATACACAATTCCCCTAAACTTCATTTGTTTTGTTTAAAAATATCTCTATTTTATTTTACACACGTAAAATATATATATGAATTATGGTAATTAATTCATATATTTTTTAGCATTTTTTTAATACACAATATTTTAATTCCGATCCGTTCTTTTTCATTTTCCCTTTTTAGGGGTTATATATAAAATCTCATTCTTTTGCCCTCATGGCAATAACTGTTTTCTATTATACTATATTTTCAAATTAAAGTCAAATTAAAAGAGAGTCAATATTTCTATCAACCCTCTTTTTTATGTATATAACAAGATTTAATTTTGTACAATTGTAAAGTAAACTGTATATATTTTTAAACTACTTCTTGTTTTAATAATTATTTTCTCCTCTTCCTTCTGGTAATGCATTTGGAACATCTATTACAACACGTATTCTCATAACATAACTGATAGCTCTTCCAACTTTACTATTTTTAATACGTTGCCATAAAGAAGGTTTTACATTTACTCTTGTCTCTTGTTCATATTGTGCTTGTTCTGCTTGTAATTGATCTAATTGTTCTTGTCTTTGTACTGCTTTTTGTTCTTCTGTTTGTTTTGCTACTTCTACAATTGGATTAACCTGTTGTTGTGTCTCTTGTACAGGTTCTTGAACTTGAGCTTTTTCTTCTTCAGCTTTATTTTCTTGTTGTGTAATTATTTCTTCTAATGGTGTAGGTATTGTTCTTAATGCATCTGCTATTTCAATTCCTATATAACTTAAAGCTTTTGATCTGTCTTCTATTCTTTCCATATCTATTTCAATATGTAAATTTGATTCTAAATTATTTATTCTTGCTTTTAATAATTTTAATGCATTTTCATAATCTTCTGATTGAGTGTCAGTTGAATTTCCTATTATTTTTATTGTGTCTAATATGTCTTCAGAAAATTTTCCTGCTGCTTTTTCAACATTGTCTTTCCAATCAATATCTTTTTCTATTGCTGAATCTAATAATTCTCTTAAATCTCCTGCTAATGCTATATTTTGTTCTCTTTGTCTTATTAATTTTTCTATTTTTTTAGTATTTTCTTCAAATTGATTTGTTGCAAATTCAACTAATGAATAAGCCGCTCTATATACACTACTAGGAAAATTCTTCTTTTTAGGATATTCTAGTAGATATGTTTTTACAGATTCTATTAAATCTTTAAAATATGTATCATCTTCTAATTGTACTATTTGTTTTTTACTTTTTGGATTTATTAGTTTTTGTATTTTATCTATATTTGATAAGATTTTTTCTTCCGTGATTACCATTCTCACGTTTACTATGCCAGATCTAGACACTTGTAAACTACCTCCTTTATCATATGCTTTTTAAAACATCTTCTTCATTTATAATTATACATTAACAAACAAAAAACTACAAGGTTCATTAAAAAATTTTGTTTTAAGTTTGTATTACAGTAATGTTACAAAACCATTACAGGCTATATTAAATTTTTTTCTTCTTCATTTCTTTTTACTTTATGAGTTGTCGTTTTTATTAATTCTGTTTTTGTAACAATTATATCTCTTATATATTTATAAGCAGGCATGGTATGATTAACTTCTTTTATTTTTTCTTTCATTATTGCTTTTATTTCTTCTTCATCTGTTGTATTATATTTTTCTTTTACTTCCTCTTCGTCATAAACTATTTTTGCACATATTTTATAATCACCATCTGGTTCAGGTTTTCCATAAACTAATGACTCTTTTACTCCTTCTATTTTATCTACTAAAAATTCTAACTCTTCTGGAAAAATATTTTTTCCATTTTTTAAAACTATCACATATTTTTTTCTTCCAGAAATAAATATATATCCTTCATCATCAATTTTAGCTAAATCTCCTGTATGTAACCAACCATCTTTATCTATTGTTTCCTTTGTTGCTTCTTCATTATTATAATAACCAAGCATTACACTAGGTCCTTTTACGATAAGCTCTCCTACTCCATTTTCATCTGGATTATCTATTTTTACATCTAAACTTGGGAAAGCTTTTCCTATTGAACCTATTTTTCTATATTTATCATCTTCAGCCGCTATAACTGGAGATGTTTCTGTTAGCCCATATCCTTGATACATGGTTATTCCTAAATCTATAAAACCTTGTTCAACTTCTGGATTTAATGCTGCTCCACCAGATACAAACAGCCTTAGTTTTCCTCCTAGATTATTATGTATTTCCTTAAATAATTTCTTTCTAATATCTATTCCAAATTTTAATAAAAACTTACTTATTTTTATTCCTTTTTGTACTTTTTTCAATTGTCCTTTTTTCTCAATTGTTTTCATTACCCTTTTATACATATTTTCGTAAAGGACAGGAACAGAAATCATTGCTGTTATATGAAAATCTTTTATATCATCTGCTATATAACGTATTCCTCTACAAAATGCTGTTGATGTTCCTTTATATACTGCATGCAAAAATGCAACTGTGCACTCAAATGTGTGATGCATTGGCAAAAAAGATAAAAATCTATCTTCTGGTGTTATCTTTATTACTGCTCCAATATCCATTAAATTTGCACATATATTTTTTTGTGATAACATTACTGCTTTTGATTGAGCTGTTGTTCCTGATGTAAATAACATTATTCCCATTTTTTCACTATCAATTTCTGCATCTAAAAAATTTCTATTTCCGTTTTTTATTTTTTCTTTTCCGTGTTCAATAAATTCCTTTTGTGAGTAGATTCCATCTTCTTCTTTTTCCAAATCCATAGATATGAAATATTTTATTTTTGTATTACCTTTATTTTTTATTTCTTTCATTATTTCATCATATTTACTAGAATAAAAAATTGCTTCAACTTCTGAACGATTTATTAAACTTTCTATTTCGTTTCCTGGCAAAGCTCTATCTAATGGAACAATTATTCCTGTACCTGCTGAAACTGCTAAATAAGCTACTCCCCATTCATAACGATTTTCTGAAATTACTGCTATTCTTTTATCTTTTAGTCCTATTTCTATTAATTCTGTTCCTAAAGCATCAATATCTTCTCCAAATTCCTTATGAGTTATTGTTCTTAATTCATCAGGCTTATCTGTCTTATATACAAATGCTGGTCTATCTCCAAATTGTTCTCTTGACTTTTTTAATAAATCTTTGAAATCTCTAATTTCAACTACTTCATGAATTGGCTCTCTCATTATTATTATACCTCCAGACCTTTTATAATTGTATCTTCAAACTGTTTGTACAATTCCATTATGGTCATTTCTTCTTTTTTTCTTAATTTATATACAAGTCCTGAACAAATTAGACCATATATTCCTGCTGCTATTGCTTTAGGGTCTCCTTTTTTTATTTCTCCTTTATTCATTCCTTCTTCAACAATTTGCTCTATTTTTGCTATGTACTTAAAAACTTGTTTTCTACAAGTTTGGTTTATTCCTTCATTTCCCCAAAATTGACTTAATAAAATTGTTATTAAATCTTCATATTTCATCATTATTTTTACTTCAATTAAAACTATTGCTTTTATTTTATCAAGGTAGTTGTCAAATTTTTCAGTTTTAATATCAACACTATTAAGTAAAAGTTTTGTTCCTTCCTCTATTAGAAAGTTGAATATTTCTTCTTTGCTTGAAAAATGGTAATATAATGTTCCTTTTGCTACTCCAACTGTAGCTGTTATATCTTCAACACTTGTTGCATCATATCCTTTTTTTGCAAATAATTTCATGGATGTTTCAAATATCTTTCTTTTAGTTTTATTCATTTTCCAAGCACCTCTTTCTTCTATTTATTATAACTTTCACTTATTTTAGCTGTTAAAAATTTGATTAAATTCTGATTCATTTATTTTTTCTTTTTCCAATAATGTTTGTGCTATTGCATCTAATTTATCTCTATGTTGAATCAATAATTGTTGCGCATTAACATATGCTTCATCTATTAAGTTTTTCACTTCTTCTCCAACTTTATCTCCTATTGTTTCTCCAAATAACTGTAATTCATAATCTTCTTTTCCTTTTAAATCAATTGGTCCTAATGAATCTGTCATTCCATACTTTGTAACCATATCTCTTGCTATTTGTGTTGCTACTTCTATATCATTACTTGCTCCTGTTGAAATATCATTTATTGCTATTTTTTCTCCGGCCCTACCGCCAAGTAATACTATAAGTTTTTCCTTCATTTCTGTTTTTGAAATATAATATTTATCTTCATTTGATTTATACAAAGTATATCCACCAGTAACACCTCTAGGTATTATTGAAACCTCTTTTACTGGTGTTTGTGTTGGCAAATATTGACTTACAACTGCATGACCTGCTTCATGATATGCTGTTAATTTTTTATCATGTTCTGAAAGTACTCTACTATGTTTTTCTATTCCGACTACGACTTTCTTAACAGCTTCCTCAATATCTTCATTTTCAATTTCTTCATGTTTTTTCTTTGTTGCAATAATTGCTGCTTCATTCAATATATTTGCTAGTTCAGCTCCTGTAAAGCCTGCTGTATCTTCTGCAACACTTTCTAAATTCACATCATTTGATAAACGCTTCTCTTTTGAATGAATTTTTAATATATCTAATCTTCCATTTAAATCTGGTGTTGGTATTGTAATTTGTCTATCAAATCTTCCAGGTCTTAATAAAGCTTTATCCAGCATTTCTGGTCTATTAGTTGCAGCTAGCACTATTATTGTTTCTTCTGAACTAAATCCATCCATTTCAACTAATAATTGGTTAAGAGTTTGATTGTTTTCTGTTTCGGCTCCACTATTACTTGTTCTTCTTGAACCTATTGCATCAATCTCATCTATAAATACAATACATGGTGATAATTTTCTTGCTTTGTCAAATAATTTTCTGACTCTTGATGCTCCTAATCCTGCAAACATTTCTATAAATTCAGAACCACTCATCGATATAAAAGGAACATCTGCTTCTCCTGCTATTGCTTTAGCTATAAGAGTTTTTCCTGTTCCAGGTTTTCCATATAATAATACTCCTCTTGGTATTTTGGCTCCCATTTTTACAAATCTTTCAGGTCTTTTCAAAAAATCAACTATTTCTATTAACTCTTCTTTTTCTTCATCCAACCCTGCAACATCATCAAATTTTACCTTTGTTCTTCTTTCTGTATCATCATATATTTTTCCTTTTTCTCCTAATCCTTGCATTTTAAATAGCATGATAAATAATGCCACCATTATTAACGTTGGTAACAATGATATGAATGTTGAACCTGCTTGCTCTAAAAATCCTCTTGGGTTTTGTATTAACTCTATATCTTTTCCTTCTGCAACTTTTGCTTGTACTAATTCTATAAAAGCTTCTGTATTAGGTACTATAGCCTTTTTTTCTTCATCAACGCCTTTCATCTTTACTTTAAGGCTTGTGCTACCTACTGTCATTTCTATTTTTTCTACATTTTCATTTGTTATTTCATTTATTAATTCTGTATATGCTAATGTTTTATCATCTTCTTCATTAGATTTTTTATTATTTACTAATAATACTAGCAAACCTAAGATTACTACTAATAGTAGCATTGCTATCGCAATTAACTTATTCTTTTTGTTTTTTTGGTTCTTGTCTTTATTCATTATTCTTCCTTACATAATAATATTTAGGTTTTTAAAGGTTAATGCCTATAAACCTTTTCGCTTTTAAACATTTGAACCTTCTGGTTCTCCTCCATTTTGTTTTTGACGTTTTGAAACTTCTTTTTTTTCTTTTTTTGATTCTTTTCCTTTTTTATTTTTTTCTTTATCCTCTTTATTGTCTTTGTTTTCTTTATCTTTTTCTTCCTTTTCTTTTTCCTTTTGTTCTTCAATTTCGTCATGTACTTCTTTTTGTACTTCTTTAACTTTTGTTAATTCTTCTTGAGTTTTTATTAAATCAATTCTTGTTAAAAATATTGCTGCTACTAAATATATAAATGCCACTGCTGCATACATTACATCAAAATACGTAATTGTGAATGTTGTGAAAATTCTTATTACTACATAAATAGTTTTTAATAAAGTAGATAAAGTTAATGCATACAATGCCATATTAAATATTGCTTTATAACGCATTTTTACTTTTAATAATAATGCTACTATATATCCTACTGCTGCTAATACAAGAGCTACACATAATGCATCTGCTAAATATCCTACCAAAACGCTAAAGAACATTATAAAGAACATACCAATATATGTACTTAACATTCCTTGACCATCTATATATTCAATTAAATCAGATTTTTTTATTTCTTCTTTGTTTATTTGTTCAGCAATGTTGCTAAGAGGATATTCTGTAGCATCTTCGCTTCCCTCATTAACTAACAACATTTTGTCTTTTAATACTATAAATCCATATCCATTTTCTTTTAATTTATTTTTATATTCTTGTAATTCTTCATCGGTTTTATCATTAGTATCAATGATAAGATTGTCCTTTATTACTGGCTGTTCTCCTTCTATTGACAATGCACCTTCCTTATATGTGAATTCTGGTACATTATCTTTTATATATTGAGATACTTCTTGTAATGATTGATATGTTTGATATATTGAACCCAAACATGTTATTATTGTTATTAAAATAAGTACCCCTGCTATATATTTTATTGCTGCTTTTGTTCCTTCTGTTGCCATTTCTGGATATTTTTCTATCTTTCCTATAGAATATTTTACTTTATTAAAAAATTTTTTCATCTATATATACTCCCTTCTTATATTAGGATTTATATTTATAACTCCTGTTGTAAATGTAGCAGTATCTCCTATTTTTACATCTTTTCCTGTAATATCTACTGTTACATGAAATGTTCCAACTTTTCCTAATACTTTACAATTTTCCCCGTTTATTTTTACATATATAGCTTCTTTTTTAAAGATTCCTTTTATTGCTCCTACTAATCTTCTTAATTTATCTACATTTCTAAACATATCTTCACCTTTTACCATGTTTACACCATCTATATAGCCACATGGTATTATTGCTACTTTTGTTTCTCTAGTTGTAGTATAAGCATTTGAATAACTTACATTAAATCCTTTTGGTAAAGTTTTTACTTCTGTAACTTTTGCTTTTAAATTTCCAATTGGCTTTAATCCTAGTTTTTCTTTAAATGGTAATTTCCCTGTAAATGCTGAGCCTACTCTTACTGCATTTAAATGCATCATAGGAAATCTTATGAATGCTGAAGAATTACATACATGCAACATTCCTAATTCTATATTATTTAATTTTAATACTTCTATAACTTTAATAAATCTATCAAACTGTGTTTGTGTATACTTGCTTTTTTCGTAAAATGCTAAAGAAAAATGTGTATAAACTCCTTCGATTTTTATGTTCTTTAAATTTTCTACAGCTTGTACTATTTTTTCTGGCTCAGTATAAATAAATCCATATCTGCCAAACCCTGTATCTATTTTTAAATGAGCTTTTATTTCTTTATTTTTACTACTACCAACTTCTTCTGCTATTTTTATATCTTCTTGCGATCCTAATGTTATAATTATATTATTTTCTACTAATTGCTCTACTTCTTCTTTTATGGCTGTTGATGATAGCATTAAGATTTTTTCTTTAATTCCAGCTTTTCGTAAAGTAAGTGCTTCTTCTAAAGTTGCTACTGCAAAAAATTCTACTCCATTATCTATTAAAAAGTTTGTATATTCTACAATACCCATTCCATATCCATTAGCTTTTACTACTGCAATTATAGTTACTTTTTCGCCTTCTGTTTTTGCATATTCTTTTATCGCATTTATATTGTGCTTCAAATCTTCTTTTTTAATTACAACTTTTTTCACACAATCATTCCTTGTTAATATATTTAGGTTTTTAAGGTTGTACCCATAAACCTGTCCATTATTAAAGTATTGTTAATCAAATTCTTATTTTTTTAATTTGCTTTTAAATTGTCTTAATGTTCTAAATGCTTTCTCTGAAAATTTATATAATTTATATTTTAATGGTTTAAATGGAATATATATTTCTCCTATAAATTCTGTAAATGTAGCTCCGAAACCTTTTTTAAAACGATATAATCCATATTGAGGATGATCTTTATCTACTACTCCAGATACTCCTCTAAAATCATATATGTCATCTTTTCTTTCTATTGCCATTTTTATCATTTCCCATTGTAGTAAATAATTTGGCATTAAGTTACGATGTTTGTTGCTACTTGCTCCATATAAATACCATGTTTTATTTCCGTAGAATATTGGAATAACTCCTGATATTGGTTCTCCTTCATAATAAGCCATTAATACTTTCATATGTTCAGGTGCTAAATTATCATACATTTTTTCAAAATAACTTAATGGTCTTATTATAAATCCATCACGTTTTCCAGTTTCTATCATGATATTATGAAAATCTTTTAAATCTTCTTTTGTTCCCTCTTTAATTTCAACGCCTTTTCTTTTTGCTAATCTCACATTATACCTTGTCTTTTGATGAAATCCTGCAAAAATCTCATCTTCTGTTTTATCTTTTATATCCAATCTAAATACAAAACGTGGTTGTATTTCGTCTTTAAAATCTTTTGCATCATCTTTTATTTTATATCCTAATTTTGTTACTATTTCTCTAAATTCTGTATCTTCTTTTAAAATATCGGGTTCTATTCTTAATACAATTGCATTATATTTTTTTGCTAATTCACTTGCTCCATCTGTTAATTGTTTCGTAACTTCTTCATCATGAATATCACACACAGGTCCTCTTGACGCATACATTATATTTCCAAATATAGGCATCTTTCTAATCCATACACATAATGAACCTATTATATTTTTATCTTTATCTTCTGCCAATATTACTTCTGGCTTCCAGTTATCTTCTTTTACTTTTGCCCATTCTAACGATTGTTGAAAGTTACATCTTTCATGTCCTTCTAAAAATTTTTTATATTCTTTCTTTGAGTCTTCATCTGTTACAAATCTCATTTTTTGCTATTTTCCTCCTTGTAAATTATAGTATTTACATATACACGTATTTTACACCATTATAGCTAATTTTACAAGTGATTTATTGGGTTTTTGTGTTAATTTTGCAAAACAAGAACTTGACCAACTTATGCAATCAAAGATTGCAAGTGAATGGTTTAAAATAGACATTTTTTTAATTCTAAAATTCTATTGCTCACTTCTTGCTCACTTTTAAAAACAAAAACACCTCAGAATTGTTGATATTTCAACATTTCTAAGGTGTTCGAATTTTGGAGCGGTTGTCGTAGTTATTTACAACTCCTTCTCTCTTGACGATTGATACGAATATCAACCTAACTGCTAATAATTTAACATAACTTTTATAAGTTTGCAAGTGTTTCTTGAAAATTCACAAACCTACTTAAAGTATTTATTAATTTTTTTCTTTTTACCCTTTTATAGCACAATTTGAACATCTTTTTATTTTCCTACCGTCACTTCTTTTTAATGCTTTCTTTTTAGCTGTTGTTTCTTGAAGATATTTTTTATCAACTCCCTCAAGCAATTTACAATTACTCCACATCAAATGATATTCATTAGTTTTAACATTAATTATATAATCTTTATATGTACCTTTTTCTTTCTTTGATATATTAATTTTCCTTTTATATTTTTCTATTTCTCCTTGAACTTTTTCCAAAAATGACTTACTATTTTTTCTGCTACCATCAGTATAACTAAACAAAATTCCTTCTTGAATATTATAACAAAACCTGCAAAGTTCCAATTTACAATTTATTCCTTTTAATTCAATTAAAACTCCTCTCGGAATAGCTTCTTTTTTATAGTATATTGGGGTTACTCTATATAATAATCGCACATTGTTACCCTTTTTCTTTTCTTTATCAATATAATCTCTAATATCATCTTCCTGAATTTTCATTATTTTTTTATTAAGTTCCTTTGTTCCTATAAATACATTATTGACTGTTGTTAATTTTGCTGATAAGCTATAGGCGATAGCGTGACATCTTTGAAAAATTCCAGAATAGTTAATTACACCTGTCCACCCTTCTGGATCAGGATACTCTATTTTATTATTAGAAACAATTGCTCTTGTGTTAGAACTAATAATTGCAGTAGCACCACTACTTCTACCATATTTGTCTGGTTCTTTATAATTAGGTTCTCCTTCTACTATATTAAAATCGTTTTTATTAAAAAATGATACATCGTTATTAATAATTACTGTAGTTTCTTCTATTGAGTTTATTTTTTTGCATAAAACTTCATTTAATGAACATTTTTATAATTATATTTTATCATTATATATTCCCCTTTATTAATCTTCTAAATCCAAAAGTGCATAATCTACATTTTCTTTCACTTGATACTCTCGTACAAAATCTCGTTCTAACTCATTGTTTTTATTAATAGAATATATATTCCCTATACTTAAATTGTTCTTTTTCAACTCTTTTAAAGTAGTTTTTGTTCTCTTAAATTTTCCTTGACTAAAATCGTAAATATAATAATTATTGCTTTTCGGACTATATTCAATATATTTAAAATTCTCATTATAATCTCGTGAAACGTCTTTCATTCCTTCTTTTATTATCTCCTTTAATTGCTTCTTGTGTTTTGGCGCTAATTCATTTTCTTCCATAATTTGATCGTATATTGATCTACTTTTATTTAATAAACTATTTTCGACTTCTCTTGCTAAATTTTCCAGTCCATCATCCTTATTTTTTATTTTGTCTGAATCTAAAGTAATGTCTAATTCCATATTTCTCCTTTCTTACATAAATAAGAACCTGACCTACTTATGCAATCAAAAATTGTGAGTAGGTTTCCAAGAACACTGTTTGTCTTCTACAATAACATAAATCAAATAAAAAAGCTGTCGAAATTTGTATTTATTAAATTATTTTTTATCATTATTTTAATTATTAAGATTATATTTTTCATTGTCTTCTGCTACTTTTTGAAGTTGTGTAGTTTCTTCTTCATCTTGGTAGGTAATTTCATCATCGTTATTGTGAATATTTAATCCAAAGTATTTTTCAAAGAATTTTAGTATTTTCTCTATTATAGTTTGCTTTCTTTCTGCTCTATTGCCTCCGCCGAATCTTCTCATTGGTGGTAATATTTTTTCTATATCTGTACCATTTGTTTTTACTTGTCCATCTCTAAATGAATTACCTAAGAATTTTCTCGTTTCCTTTTCATTTAAATTTTCTTCTTCTATAAGTTTTTGTAAATCTTTTTCTTCTTGCTCTTTTACATATCTTTGCCAGTCATCCATTACTTTTGTATTTGTATTTATTCTTTCTATAAATCCATTAATTAGTTCCTTTTTTGAACGTAATGCTAAACTTGATTTTATTGCTTTATCAATTGTTCCAAGTATCTCTTTATCTTCGCAATTTGATTCATGGTATTTTGCAATTAACATTAAAATATAATCTATGTTGACTTCCACTTGTTTTACAAGTTCCATTTCAAATACTATATCGTCTTTTATGCTTTCTTTTTCAGCATTTTGTAATGACTTATATTTTTGATATAAATCTACATACATTCCAGTATAATCTTGGAAATCTCTTTCAGATAATATTTCGTTTCCTGCAAATTTGTCAAAGGACGATAATATATTTCTTAATCTTAAAATATTTCCTATTGATACGATAAAATCTTTTTCTGCCTTTTCTCCTATTATTGACACTCCCAAAGGATACTTTTGAATTAGTATTGCTATTCTTTCTTCATATCCCATTTGCTTTTTGCCTTTGTCGTCTTCATATCCATAATAGTAATCTTCATAAGATTTTAGTAATACAACTCCATTTGCATTTTTATCTCCAAATAGTGCAATTGCATCGTTTGTTTCTTGTTGTAAATCTCTAAAACAAACTATATTTCCATAAGTTTTTACAGAGTTTAAAATTCTATTTGTTCTTGAAAATGCTTGTATTAAACCATGTTGTTTTAAATTTTTATCTACCCATAAAGTATTTAATGTTGTTGCATCAAAACCTGTTAAGAACATATTTACAACAATAAGTATATCAATTTCTCTTTTCTTTACCTTATCCGATAGGTCTTTGTAATAATCTTGAAATCCATTTCCCTCTGACGAAAAATTAGTTTTAAACTTTTTATTATATTCACTTATTGCATAATCTAAAAATTCTCTTGAACTTTTGTCTAATAAATCTGTTTCAAAATCTTCATCTTCTAAAATTCCGTCTGCCGATTCTTCTTCATTTGGTGCAAAACTGTATATTGTAGCAATGGTTAAATTTTTGTTTCTTTCCTCTAATTGTTTCTTTAATTCCAAATAATATTTCTTTGCCATTGGTATTGAACTAACTGCAAACATTGAATTAAATCCATTCATTCTTTGTCCTTTTAAATCATAGAATGAATTTCTTTTTGTTTTTTGCTCAAAGTGATCCAAGATATATGTTACTATGTTCCTTACCCTTTGTGGGTCTTCTAATGCTTCTTCTGTATTTATAGCTTGAACTTCTTTATCTTTCATTCCTTCTTTTGCTTTAATAGTATTTATGTAGTCAATTCTAAATGGAAGAACATTGCCATCGTTTATAGCATCTACAATTGTGTATGTATGCAATTTTTCTCCAAATGCCTGCTCAGTAGTACAAAAATCTGGATTTGTTTTTCTACCTGCATTTTTTGAAAATATTGGTGTTCCTGTAAATCCAAATAAATGATAATTCTTAAAATTATCAACTATTAATTTATGCATATCTCCAAATTGTGACCTATGACACTCATCAAAAATTAAAACTAGATGTTTTTGAAATGCAGGATGGTTTTTGTTTCTTTTTACAAATTCACTTAGTTTTTGAATTGTTGTTACTATTATTCTTGATGTTTCATCTTCTAATTGTTTTTGTAGTACTTTTGTACTTCTATTTCCATTTGCTGCTCCCTTTTCAAATCTATCGTATTCTCTCATTGTTTGATAATCTAAGTCTTTTCTATCCACAACAAATAAAACTTTATCTATAAACTCTAAATTTGTTGCTAGTTGTGCCGTTTTAAAAGATGTTAATGTTTTGCCAGAACCAGTTGTATGCCAAATATATCCACCCGCTTCTATTGAGCCCATCTTTTTGTAATTGTTTGCAACTTCTATTCTGTTTATAATTCTTTCTGTTGCAACTATTTGATATGGTCTCATTACTAGCAATAGTTCTTCTGAGGTAAATACACAGTACTTCGTTAATATATTTAGTATTGCATGCTTTGAAAAAAAAGTTCTTGTAAAATCCACCAAATCTGCTATTACTTTATTATTGCTATCAGCCCAATATGATGTGAATTCAAAACTATTACTTGTTTTTTTACTTTTATTTCTTTTTTGAGTTTGTTCTTTTATGTGACTCTCTCTTGTAGTATTTGAGTAATATTTTGTAGTTGTACCATTTGAAATTACAAATATTTGAACATATTCATATAAACCACTACCTGCCCAAAAACTATCTCTTTGGTATCTATTTATTTGATTGAAAGCTTCCTTTAATGCTACTCCCCTTCGTTTTAATTCTATATGCACAAGAGGTAAACCATTTACTAAAATGGTTACATCGTATCTATTATCATAGTTACCTGTGTTTTCTACATATTGATTTATAACTTGCAATCTATTGTTGTGAATATTCTTTTTATCAATCAAAAATATATTTTTACTTGTTCCATCATCTTTTTTTAGTACTTGAATATAGTCTACTTGTATTTTTCTAGTTTTTTCGACGATTCCTTCATTACTATTTGCAATGTTATTTATAAAAAATGTTTCCCATTCATTATCGCTAAATTTATAATCATTTAGCAATTCCAATTGGTTACGAAGATTTTTAACTAAATCATCTGAATTGTTGATTTGCAAATAATCATACCCTTGCTCTTGCAACATTTTTATAAATTCTTTTTCAAGTGCAACTTCGCTTTGATAACTATCTGACCTTTTTTCTTGTGGTTCATATTCTGTTACAACTGTGGAATTGCTCATTTCCATTACTACATTATATTTGCTCATTTTTTGCTCCTATTCCTTTCTAAAGTACAAATCTGTTTGGAAAAGAATTAAATTTTGGCTAGGAAAACAAATTTAAAATTTATGAGGCGTACTTTTTGTACGTTGATTAAATTTTAAATGAAGTTTGACAACGCAAAAATTGTAATTATTTTTCAAACTTTGCCTCTTGATTTTCTACTTTTATTTCTTTGAATGTTAATAATTTATCTCTATAATATTCGTATTGCTTTTGCCTTAGTTCTATTTCAGCAGGAAGCCCTTCTGAAATGTCATTGCATAGTTTTTCAAATTTGTCTAAAATTGATATTATATTTTCCTGAACTTCAATTGATGGAACAGATATTTTTATTTTTTTTAATTCATTAACAGATGGAACATTTTTTATAGCTCCTCCTCTTGCTGTTTGATTTAGTTTATTTGCTAATGTATTTTCAAAAAAATATTTTATATATTTTGCTTTTACACTATCATTTGGAGTTAATTTTAATAATGCTTGGTTTATAATTCCTACAGGTGCATTCTCTGGAATTATAAACACTTTGCCTATTGTTCCAGAGCAACTAACTATTAACTCTCCTGGCTTGACTGTAAATCTTTTCAATTCATTATATTTTTTCTCATCTATATAATATCTAAAGTCTAAAGTAGAATATATTGCATGTTGCTGCTCATATACTGCATATCCTTTATCTTTAAAACATTCTTTTTTTAAACTTCCACCAAAAGGTTCTCTTATAAATTTACAAACTGTTCCAAGTTCAAATTCTTCAGATTCTATATTATTTAATAATTGATTCCTATAATATTCATATTGCGTTTGTCTTGCTTTCAGCTCTGCTGAAAGCTCTGCTGAAAGCTCTGCTGAAAGTAACGTGAAATCGTCCAAAATGCGGACAATTTCGCGTTGTACCTCCAACGGAGGTACAGCAATAAGAAGACTTTTAAAATCCCTCTGATTTAGCTTTGGTATATTTCCATGTATTAAATTAGCAACATTTATAGTTTGAATATAATGATATAAATATCTTAAAAAAATATCTTTTACTTCTTCTATAATATGAGCATGGTTATTTACTCATATTTTTCCTTCAGCCCAAGTTACAATTGGATTTCCTCTTTCATTTATTACAGAACCATCTTCTCCTACTAATATATATGTTCCATCAAAAATATAATCTGATACATAATCTTGTATACCATTAGCTCCATAATACAGATATTTTCCATATACTCTTGCTGATTTTGTGACTGGTTTTCTTTTATTATCTAAAATATTACAACATTGTTCTAGTTTTTTATATTCTACCCCATTTGGACATAATTTTTCTATCAATTCTTCTAACTTACTCATTTCACACCTCAATTTCTGCTATTATTTTATCTATTTCTTCACGTAGCACTTGCTCTCTTGCAACTATTTGTTCTAATTCTTTGTTGAGTTCCACTATGTCAATTTTTTCTCTTGTGTCTTCTTTTTCTACATAGGTTGATACTGATAAATTATAATCATTTTCTTCTATTTCCTTGTTTGTAACTAGTTTTGCTACATATTCTACATCTTCTCTTTTTTCAAATATTTTTACTATGTTATCTATATTTTCATCTGTCAATTTATTATTATTTGTTACCTTTACACATTCTTTTGATGCGTCTATGAATAGCACTCCATTGTCTTTTTTACTTTTCTTTAAAACCATTATACATGTTGCAATACTTGTTCCAAAGAATAAATTGTCTGGCAATTGTATTAAACAATCTACAAAGTTGTTGTCTATTAAATATTTTCTTATTTTTTGTTCTGCTCCACCTCTATATAAAATTCCTGGGAAACAAACTATTGAAGCTGTTCCATTTGTTGCAAGCCATGATAAACTATGCATTATGAACGCAAAGTCTGCTTTAGATTTTGGTGCTAACACTCCTGCTGGAGAATATCTTGGGTCATTTATCAAAACTGCATTGTCATTTCCTGCCCACTTTATTGAATAAGGTGGATTTGAAACTATAACTTCAAATGGCTCATCGTCCCAATGTTGTGGGTTTGTTAATGTATCTTCACATGCTACGTCAAATTTATCGTATCCAATATCGTGTAAAAACATATTTATTCTACAAAGGTTATATGTTGTTAAATTTATTTCTTGTCCATAAAAACCGTTTCTAACATTTTCTTTCCCTAATATTTTGGCAGCTTTTAATAAAAGTGAACCCGAACCACATGCTGGATCATACACTTTATTTACTGATTTTTTTCCTAATACTGCAAGCCTTGTTAATAATTCACTAACTTCTTGTGGAGTATAAAATTCTCCTCCAGATTTTCCTGCATTAGAGGCATACATAGTCATCAAAAATTCATAAGCATCGCCAAATGCATCTATTGAATTTGTTTGATAATCTCCAAGATTTAAACTATTTATTCCTTCTAATATTTTTGTTAATCTTTCATTTCTCTTTTTAACTGTCGCTCCTAATTTATTGCTGTTTACATCTATATCATCAAATAATCCTGAAAAGTCGTCTTCGCTTTCAGCGCCTTTTGCAGAATTTTCTATATTTTTAAAAACATTTTCTAATATTTCATTTAAATCTTCTTGATGATTTCTTGAATCTTTACATACATTACTAAATAACTCAGAGGGCAATATGAAAAAACCTTTTTCTTTTACTAAATCTTCTCTTACTGTTTCTGCTTCACTATCTTTTAGTTTAGCATAATCAAATTCTTTATCTCCTGCTTTTCTTTCTCCTTCATTTATGTAATTTGTAATGTTTTCTGATATATATCTATAAAACATTATTCCTAAAATATATTGTTTGAAATCCCAACCGTCTACTGCTCCTCTTAAGTCATCTGCTATTGACCATATTGCTTTATGTACTTCGTTTCTTTCTTGTTCCTTTTTATTATCCATTTTTTCATTTCCTTTCTT
>CANQGP010000017.1 GCA_947623285.1 uncultured Clostridia bacterium
AATTGTCAAATTTCTTTTCAATGTCTGATTAGGTGGTCATATTTACAACTTTTAATCATTCGTTTCGCAAACGCCTATATATATCTTAATGTTCATTATTAAATAAATTAATCTAAAATTAGATCTGCAACAAATTCTCCTAAATCTCTATTTTTATAATCTTCATTTTTACAGAACTTATTTGTAAACCATTTACATACCGAATTAGCTCCCCATGCAATAACGGTAGCACCTGCCGCTATTGCTACTGCTGAACCAATTACAGGTGCTGCGGCTGCAAATCCTGCTGCCGCAGCTGCAGATGCCACACCAGTTGCAACCCAAGTGGCTCCGGCTGTAGCAATAGCACCAATACCTATGTCTACAGCAGATTGTATTGCTGTTTCTTTAATAGCACGCTCTGTGAATCCGTTAAATTCATCATAATTTTGTTTTGCATCTTTTAATACAGTAAATATATGCCCTGCCCAGCTGGCAATAACTTTAACTTTTTCAGCAACTGTCTTTGCACCAGTAAAACTTAACTCTTTAGCTTGCTTAATAAAAGAACTACCAAAAGGATGCTCCATATTAATATCTTTAAATCCATTATTACCACCATATATGTAATCTTTCCATTTGGCAAATACTTTTTCATTTGCAATACTGGTAAAATTCTTTACTAATTTAGTTATATACCCTCCTGCATTTAAAAGGCTATCAACAAAATCTTTTCCAGTAAACAGACTTCCTGCTGCACTTATGACATTTCCTATTACACCTGCGCCACCAATTAATTTAAAGAAATCTTTCCACGTCACATATGTATTGTTACTTTTCTTTATTTTTTCTTCACTGACATCAACAGTATTAGAATTACTTTTAGGTTTATTATTAGATACTTCACTTGGATTAATAAGGCTTTTTTCGCAATTTTGATATTTACTAATTGATGAATTAAGCGCTTTCTTCATTTTTTTTAGAATTACAGTCTCTTCCTGAATTACCTTTGCATTTTGTTTTAAATTACTAATAATCATGCTACGTACTGCTCCGCTAAAAGGACAATTAGTAATAACATTCCATGCTGCCGTATATTGAGTATTCAATTTTTTTATTTCCCCACTCAGATCAGATTCTAATCTTGCTACCTGATTTAAATTTATTGCAATTTCCATAATTTCTCCAATCTAGTATTTCCCTAAAAATATTTTCTAAACACTTTAATGCCTATATTTATTTTTTAAACAATTACATCACCCGCCAAAGACTGTATTTCACTCTCATTAGCAGTTTCTGCCTCCCTGTATATTTTAGCCATATCATTTAAGTCATTTGAATGTTCCTGAATCATTTTAATCATTTTCTGTATATCATCATCCAACTCTTTAAACTTACTGATATATGCCGTTGCAGCTTCACCTTCCCAAACACTTCCCAAACCAACAACCAATTGTGTCATATTATTTGTTAAATTACCTACCGCAGATGCCTTTGAAGAGAATTCACCTGCTGCTCTTTCCAACTGTTCCGGTGTTACCTTTAATGTTCCTTCCATAATATCTGTCTCCTTTTTAATAATATTTTTCTCTGTTAATAAAGTTAACTTAAGCTTTTTTACTTATAACTTCTTGTTGAAGCAGTATTAAGATTAGTGTTTTCAGCCTGTTCATATTTGGTTGCTACATTTTCAAGAGCTGCAACATAATTGTCAATCAACCTACTGAAATTATCCATCTGAACTTTGTCGCTATGAAACGCATTGTGGAATGCATCCTTCGTCTGTCCTTCCCACATTGTTGTCAAATTCTGTTCACTAGTCTCAAGTTCATTAATATTTGTCTTAAGAGTAGAATTCAGATTTGCCAGTTCTTCTGCCTTTGTCCTTAAAGTTGCTGCTGATACATTAATTAATCCCATTTTATTTTCCTCCTGTTTTTTATTTTTATTTTAAGAGTCATGCTCTTAATAACATTTTTAATAAGATTTTTATTCCTGCCCATATAATCTTTTTTGTGCCAATTCATATGCAGATATTTCTGCATCATATGTTCTTTTGCTTATTGCCCTTATGGACTTAGCAATATTCTCAAAATTTATCGCACTTTTTAATATTTTATCCGATAATCTATACGCTTTTTCCTGGTACAATTTTGAAGCATCGCCTTTCCATGCAACTGCAAGTTTATTCATAGAATTGTTAATACCATTATTAACAATATCTCTTAATGAAGCAGCTATTTCATCTAATTCATCAGCCTTTCTATTAGACATTTTAAAATTCATATTTATTTCTGAAATAGATTTCATAATATTAATCTCCTTATACAATAACATCTGACGGCAAATCATTTGCAATCTGTTCTGCCTGTACTTCTGTTTCTGAATATACAGATGCAATCTGATACAAATCTGATACATCCTCATCAAGTCTTTTAAACATTTCTGCAATATCATCTTGTTTTTTTTCGTAGCAGGTACGATGTGCATCTCCTGCTTCTCCTATCCAATAATGTTTTGTTTTATTTATTATTGTTTCTAATTCTTTAAAACTTTTTTTAATTTGTCCTATAGATTTTTTTGCTTCCACTGCTTGTGCTGTAAGCATCTCTGGTGTAACCGTAATATATGATAAAAAGTTTTCTGTTATTATCCCCCAATTTACCATCGACATTTATATCGCCTCCATATTTTTAAACTCTAATATTATCAATAGACGCTTTTACAGCATTTTCACATTCTTCATACTCTCTTTTTGCATTTTCCATACTATTAATAAGCTTCCTCATATCACTAATTAATTCCGACATTAAATTGTAATCAATACTTATTTGATTTTTAAATGCTGTATTTGCCTTACCTTTCCACATACTATTTAACTTATCCATTTCGTTTTTAAATACGGTTAATTGCTTGTCCGCATTTATCACAGCACTTTCAATCTCTCTGATATCAATAACCAACTGTACCGTATCTATCCCCAAATGTGTAATATCCATACTTAATCCTCCTTCATAAACCTACTAAATCTATTAACCTATCCGGTATAACTGAATATACTAAATCGTTAGTGTGATTTACAGCCTGTCCCTCTTCCAAATAATCTGCTATTCGTTTCTCATAACTATCACATACTAATACAATTTCATTAAGCCCATTTGACATTTGCTGAATTTCACTAATTATTTTCAATATATCATTATCATATTCCATAAATCTAATATTTAAATCTATCATTTCCATATATTGATTAATGCTTTTTCTAATATCTTTAATATATTTTTCAATATGTATTATTTTTTGACTAATTACCAAAAGTTCATCTTCTATGCTTTTTATTTGATCTAACTCTATTACAAGCATATCTCTATTTCCTCCCTGCAAATCAATCATATTACTGTTAAAAATATATTTTTATTAAATACGACAGACAACACATTTTCCTGACAAACGACACATTTTTCCTATATCAAAGTCAAACATGTACCACTTGACACTCCATAATCTTTTAATGTTCTCTGCAGTGAAAAAACTATTTTTGTTGAATAATCACACAAAATCAAATTTTCTATTAAACCAATGTTTTTATTATTATCCTTTATAAAAACCATATTTCCAATTTCCCATATAACGTCTGCAATATATGCATTTTCATCTAATCTGAAATCATATTTCTTATTTATTGCTGGAATATATACCTCTGTTAATATCATATTGCTATCCAAACCACCCTTCATCAGTTAGATTATTCCATATATCCTCTAAAGGAATTCTCGATAATTCATAATAACTAGGACGTCTTAATGATTCTGAAACTTTTACAGCTTCATTATAAATATAAATAATACATTTTCTTCCGCTTTTCTTATGAATATCCATCATTGTCCGGCTATTAGTAATTATAGAAAATATTAACTTCATCTCTCCCACAATGATAAACTTATCTCCATTTGATTTAATATACCCTTTATTGGTTAAGTCTTGCAGACTCATAACTGCCTCCGCATGTGAAATAGAATCTGCCTCCATATCAAAGCCATACATATGATGCATTCCAGCTGTAGCAGCAAGTAACACATATTCTTTTGAAGATATTATCAATATACGGTTTTCCATTTTCCCTCCATAATCATGACCTAAGTGTTTTTAATATAGGTTTATAACTTCTTGATATTGGTATATTTATACCATTTTTTAACAACAAACTATTTTTTGAAATCATAATATTTTTAATTTTACTACGATTTACCATATAACTTCTGTGGCACCGAACAAAACTTTCAGACATTTTTTTATCTAAATTATCCATAGTTTCATAAAATCCAAATTCCTCTTTCTCAGTACATGCAAAAATTTTCTTATCTCTGGTTTCAAAAAACATAATATCCGATAAAGGAATTCTTCTTTTTTCTTCTCTCGTATCAATTAAGAATACTTCTTCATCTGTATTAATCACAATAAATCTGTCAAACACAGAGGAAATTGCATCATATATATTTTCTTTGTTTAACGGACGAAGTATTAGGGCCGCAGCCATAATTGAAGGTTTCATGTACACTATTGGAGATATAGAAATATCAGCCAAAATTATAATTACTGCTTTTGGATAAAATCTTCGTAATAATTCAGCATTATTTATACCATTAGAAACGGATATATCAACGCATATTATATCTGCCAATTTCTTTTTACTAATAAATTCTTTTAATTCTTTTTGCGATGAAATTGTTACAATAACCACTCTTTCATCTGTTTTAAATGCAGCCTCTTTTCGTATTGCATACTCTAGCACTTCCATTTCTGATTGGTTTCCCTGCAGAACCCCGGATATCATTTCAATACTCCTTTAACCAACGGTAAAATAACTGTTTCAGCAATGCCTGAATCATCAATATTTTGTACATATGCACTGCCTGGTTTTAAAATTTTTGATTGTTCTGAATATGAAATATTATTAAATTGAAAAAATCTCTGTGCTGAAATATTTCCTCCCAAATGCATACCTGTTTTATAAGATGCCATATTTATGTAGATATTATATCCTGAAATTATATTTACTTGTTCTGGAGAAATAATTCCAAAAAAATAAAATCCATGGTTACTTCCTTTAGCAGTAATATTTTCTAAATATGCATATACACTTCCAACTCCTTCTGCAGGTTTATATACGGATTTTATAAAAGAAACTAAATCCGGTAACAGTATAAATATCTGTTTCTCACAAGCCATTTTTTGCGATAGTTCTATATTGTCAATTCCTTGTTTCATAAGCATATTTTTCATTTTATTTCTCTTTTGAAATTCCGGTATTGTTTCTTTAAAAAACTCATATATATCCTCATCATCTGAGATATGAGCTATGTTCAATTGCTCTGCAAAATCTTTCAATTCTGCATTACCTGGTTCAATAACAATAGCTTCAGTATTAGCTTTTTCTGCAATGGCATACATTATCATTTTCATCACATTTTTTCGTCCTGTACGTTCTTTGCCTTGAATAAAATAACAATATGTATTCCACAAATCAATCGAATAAATAGACGCATCCTGATACAAATAACCAATGGGTATATTACGTTTAATCTTGACAGCCTGATTATATTCTTCAGTTTTACAAAATTCATCAAACACAGGATGTTCTGGAATATATGGAATAGGTTTCGCCATCTTTCCCTTCCATATTTCTTTCATATATATACATAAATTTTTGATTTGTTCTGCTAATTTATATGAATCTTTGGCTTCCTTACATAATGCAGTCTGATACTCCAAAATATTACCATCAACATATGCCAACCCCCTGCCTTTAACATCCAGTTCAGGTTGTATTTCAACACGTGTTGTACGTAAAATTTCTGCATATTTAAATTTATCTCCCATCTCCAGTGATATTATTGTACGAATATTATCAGCAACTCTTATTGGCAGTTCATTCGAGCCAAAACCTGCAGATGATATCACTATAAAAATACCATATCCAACACCTTCTCTTGCAAGACGAACTATGATATCATCATAAATACAATTTGTTTTTTCCCTAAAATTAGAATAATTATCTATTATTATTATTATTGCCGGTAATGATTTCTCGTTTTTGCTATTTTGCGCCTGTATATACTGACTATAATTACCTCCTTTAAAAACATTCTTTCTCTCTGCCATCATTTGATTAATCATATAAAAAAATTTATTTACCTTATCCTCATCCGTATCAATAATAATCCCTCCACAATGAGGATCCTCTTCAAATGGAAGCATCATACGACTACTATAATCAAGGACATAATAATTTAATTCTTCTGGAGAATACTTTTGTATCATTGAATATATAAGTGTCTGTATAAATGTACTTTTTCCCGTAGCGACCATTCCACATACAGCCAAATGACCTCCATCAGAAAAATTAACATATAGAGGTCTTTGTGCCTGATTTACCGGATCATCATACAACCCAATCATTGCTTTCAGACACCATTTCCCTTTATGTTCCCTCCAATTGCCGTTCTCCATACATTCCCTGTCATAGTTCTCTAATTGATCAAGATATAGAATTTTGGGCAATACAGGAAGCCATAAAAGCAAACGCCTGTTATAATTATATCTATCCGCTATTTTACCAAGATATTCTATCACTGCATTTAATTGAGTTTCTACTTTCTCATTTATATTTTTATGCCTTACCACACTTCCCTGCTCTATTCGTCCAGTCAGACTAAGTTTTACTGCCGTTGCCGATCTGTTCATTTCTGAATTTTCATAATATTCTGCACCACTATATCCCGACTGAAACTGTTCATATATCTCGTCATTTCCTACCTGAAAAAATCCTCTTCCTGCCTGCGTAATATAAGCAGCATCAGGTTTATGAAGCATATCGTTACTATCCTGTTTATCCTGAACCCGCAGACATAAACGGAATTTTGAATTACTCCATATATTATCATCTACTGTTCCACTAGGTTTCTGTGTAGCAAGTATTAAATGTACTCCAAGACTTCTTCCAACTTGAGCAACACTTATTAATTCTTTCATAAAATCAGGTTCTTCCCGTTTCAACTCTGCAAATTCATCTATAATAATAAACAAGTGCGGTATAGGACATTTCGCTTCATGATTTTTATATAACCTTGTATAACTATTAATATTATTAACGTTATGCTGTGCAAAGATTCGCTGTCGCCTCTGATTTTCACTTTTAATTGAAATCATTGCGCGTCTTACCTGATTACCAGACAAATTAGAAATCTGTCCTGCCATATGTGGCAAGTCTGCAAAGAGATTAGCCATTCCTCCACCTTTAAAATCAATAATAAAAAACGCAATGTCATCAGGGCTAAAATTTACCGCTAATGATAAAATATAAGTCTGCAATGTTTCTGACTTACCTGATCCGGTAGTGCCTGCAATAAGTCCATGTGGTCCATGATATTTTTCATGAATATCAAGATAACATATTGCCCCACCATTTTTTTGTCCAATTGGAACTCTCATATTTTCGTAATTACGGTTCTTTTTCCATCTATCTATAACATCTAAACCATCAAGTGTTTTTACATCATACATTTCAAAAAAATCAAGAGAATTTGGTATTTCTCCTACTCCAGATGTTTCATTTATCTCAACATCACATAATCCCCGCACCAACATTTCTAATTCTTCCTTTGTAACGGTTTCCAATATTAAATCACGACTATTTTCATCCTCATTAAATACATTAAAATATCTTTCTGCTGTACCATCATTCTGAATAATTGTTTCACAGTTATTTGACAAATCAGCATACTTTTCAACAAGAAAAATTGTAGTAATTCCATATTCCGGGTGTGGATTATATATATAATTTTCAAGCAATTCTCCTTCTATAAGGCTTGCATCATCAACAAATATTACATAATGTGGTAAAGGACGTTTTTTATCACCATGCGGTTCCTCGGTCCTTATCCGTAATACAGATGCCATTTCATAAAAAATATCTCCTATATCTGATTTATCGCATGCAATTAAACGGGTTTTTTTATCCTCCATCCACACATGTGGAAGCCATCTTACAAAACTTAATTTTTCTATTGCCTCACGGCTATTTCTGTATATAAATACCATCTTTACATCCGTATATGAATTATTTGCCGCTAGCTGTGCAATAATATTGTAAGCAACATCATATGCACCAGATTTTCCCAAACCACCAATTATTCCAATTATTCCTTTATCACGAATATCAATACAAAAAGGTACTGAATATAAGTCTTTATATGTATCACGTATAATTGCCGGTTGGTCTGCTAAATCATCTTTAATAAGTGTAAATTTTTTAGGAGGTATTTTAATATTTGCATGAAAAGGAATAGTTCCAATTCCCAAACGTATTGTCATAAAATCTTTTTGTCGCTCATTACGATTCCACAACCGAATATCTCCTTTAACAATATTGCAGCACTCATGTCCTGAAATATACGATCTGAATAGAACTTCTCTATTTTCATTATACTTTTCCTTTATAAATTCTTTTATATCTATTAAATACTGTCCGTAAGCATTATAACGTAACTCCTCATTTTCTTCTTCCTCTTTTCCAGAATATTTTAAATTAATCAATGCCCATACAACACCAATTATAGCTGAAGAAATAGCAGTAATTATTCCCGTAAACATATAAGCACCTGAGCCTTGTCCTCTCCTATTTGCACTTATGATAGCTACCATACAACCAAGCATCATTGGCAGCGCCATAGTAAGACTTGGACCAATAGTCAATAGTAACGGTTTCTTTTTTATCTTATTTAATGTTGGCGGTGCTTCAATTTCAATATCATCTTTAAAAAGTTTTTCTATCGTTCTCGGAGCTCTTTTAAAGTATTCTTTTTTACATGATACACAAACTTTTTCAGGCAAAACAATATTTTTACGCGGGTAGTATTTTTCTATATTTAAATCATTTACTTTATATCGTCCTGACAATGCACATATTGCTATATACTTATCTAAAAATATTAATCTTAATCCTAATAAAGTTATTTGATCTCCAAATTTTAAATACTCTCTCTCATTTATACGTTTTCCGTTTAAATATGTTCCATTACTGCTATTATCCTGGACAATCCAACTGTTACCATATTTATACAATACCGCATGATTTCTTGACACAAATTTTGTATCTCCATATTCAATAACATTACCTGGATCTTTTCCTATTGTTATTTGATTTATTCCGTGTAAAATATATTTATCATATGATGGGTAATATCCTGATGTAATAAATCCCAATAATGTTATTTTATTTTCTTCAATCCCCTTTATATGAACTGCCATACCATCTTTTAGCGGAGTAAAAAATACATCTTTACCATCATATGTACATAATTTATATTCATTACTTGGAATAAAACGCCATTCATTATCGACATTCTCAAGAAGAATACTTAAATCCTTTTTTAAACCAAATTTCTGTCGTTCAATCAAAATACTATAATTTAAATCTACAAATTCCGGAAGAATAAATTCCTGATATCCATCCATTGCATATGCCATAATTACATATCCCATATAAACTCCTCCCTGTTATATTGCAGCTTCATAGCCAAAAAATATTTCGATTTTCATACGATAACTTCCCACTACAATAACATCTTTATCTTCCAAAACTGCAAATTGTTGTGATGTAATATATTTTTTTCCAAATAGCCCTCTTTTTATAATGGAACCATTTACAGTTCCTAAATCCTGCAAATACAGCACACCATTAATATTAGTAATTTTATAATGTATTCTTGATACCCTATCATCTCTTATACAAATCATATTGTCTTTACTTCTTCCCACAGTAATTACATCATCCAAAGAAAATATATATGCAAGCCATGGTTTAGTATCCAAAAATTCTATTCTTAAAAAAGCACTGTTATATTCAAGCCTTGCGGCCTGTTCAGCAGTTATGTTGTTTTTCAATGTATTAGATAAAACCCTTCGTTCCATCAATTTATAAAGACTTTTAAGCGTATCTCTCTCCCGTTTTTGTCCAATATTATATTTTGAAATAAATATTGTCAGCTCCCCTATACAACATACGATAACAACTATTATTAATAACAACATATTTACTCTCTACTTTCATTTATGTAAAACAATAAAACTTTAATATCGTACCGCCTATCTTAATTACATCTCCATATGTAATAGGTACTGCACCTTCTAACATACAATTATTCAGATATGTATGATTTGTAGAACCCAGATCCTGTATATAAAATTGTTCTCCCTGTCTGTATATACAACAATGTTTTGCTGAAATCCTGCTGTCATCAAACTGAATATCAATATCTTCCCTGGTTGATTTTCTTCCAATAATTACCTGATGGTCCAATACAAAATCAACAAAATAACCTGTAACTACATCAAAAAGTCTGATTGTAACATTTGCAAATGAACTTGTTACATGAGCCATAGGTTCAATAATTGCTATTGTTTCAGAATTTTCATCTACTTCATACATAAGACCCGCATTATTTGCTGTTCTATTATCATATACCGGATAACCAACATTAACTTTTATATTCTGATTATAAGAATTATCCCTTTCAATTTTTTTTATAATTATAATCGATATATGTAAGATAAAACCACAGATTATAATTAATGCTATTATTATATATACCATATTCACATTTCCCCACTATTACCTTTTAATATCTATTGAATGGTATCTATAGGAGTTACTGTTCCATTTTCATAATGGAATACAGTCCATGTATTTCCTGTTCCTACAGGTATTGAAAATGAATAAGGTTCTGTCTGTTCACTTACATATACTTTTACAACTGCTCCTGATAACGACATATTATTTGAATTTGTAAAATCTACAACTGAATAATCAAATACAGAACCTGAATCTACAATAGTTATTGTTTCAGGACCATAACTTGAAACATCGTCCAAATCAAGATTTCCAATGTTAACTACATCCTTACTGGCATAATTAATTGAAAACGGTGTCCCTGTAGCAGAAATTCCATCTACATGACTATCTAAGTCCGTAGGGTACGCTCCCCATGTAAGTACAATCCTTATTTCGCCATATCCGACTTTGGGAGACAGTACTATATTCTCTGCTGCATATATCTGACCTTCATATATCTCAATATCCACATATTCAGTAGTATATCCCTCTGCACTTATTTCTGCCGTATATTTACCTGCATTACCCTCATAATAATATTCTCCATCAGCTTCATCGCTCCGCACTGTGTCAATAATTTCACCATTTCTATCCCCATATTCACGTAAATTAATATCTGCGCTGATCCCTGCTCCTGTCATTGCATTTTTAATATATCCGCTAATTTTACCTTTTTTACCTTCTTCTTCAAATTTATTTGTCCTATTTAATGGCTCTAAAGTATTATCAGCATTTTGTGATATAATATTTCCTGCTTTATCTGTTTCAACAGTAAATTTGCAATTTTTATATTCAACAGTCATATAAAATATATTATCTTCATTTTTCTCAAACACACATTCAGGGCCAAATAATTCAATCAACTTATTGCGACTTACGGCAAAACCTTCTTTATCCGTATTGAATATACCTTTAATATTATTAAAATGTACTTGGCATGGCTTTGCAGCTGCAATCGGCATATCTCCTGAAGAATTCAAAACTTTTTCATCTTTAAGATCATAATATACCGTGGTAAAATCTATAGATTCATAAAACAATGAAACTGTTCCCTCTTTCTTATTTCTTGATGATGCTTCTCCAAAATCTCTGTAATATTCTGTATATGTATTAGATGCAACCATATTAAATATCGAATTTTCAACAGTTATATCTTTTGATAATTCATTTATTTCATCTTCTGTCAATTCAACTGCAGTTTCAATATTATCTGAAGTTTCCAATAAACTATTTACTACAATAAGTTTTTCTTTTATTACTGCTGAATCTATTTTTCCTAATGCTATATTTAAAATATTTACTGCTGAAGTATAGTCTTCCATTGCAACATAAGCAGCAGACATATTTAAATACGCTCCTTCTTTAGTATCATCATATTTTATTGCCTTTTCATATTCTATAATCGCATTTTGATAATCTCCGGCATTGTAATATTTATTACCTGCTGCTAATAGAGTGTTATATTTATTTGTATTAATTCCACTATTAATCATCACTCCCGCTGTTATAGATATTATTATTCCTAATACCCCTAATGAAGCTATAATAAACCAAAACCTAAATCCTCTTTTTTCATTGTTATTTTCATAGTACATATTGTTCATATGTATAACCTCCATTTTAAATTAATCATTGTGGCAACGAATTTATAACATCCAACATATTCTCCAATGAATCATCACTTTTTTTATATTTCTGATTATCATATATAGATTTAGCTTTTTGAATATTCTGTTTTACTTTTCCATAATCACGGTTAAATGCCGGCATTCTATTTTGCGAATCATATTGAATAATTCCCAAACGCAAAAATACTTTATATTGATCTGGATATTCAACTGTCATTTTTTCCAGTAACGATATAGCCTTTTGATTCATGTTACATCTTTCATATGCTATCGAAAGATTCATTTCATCAGCATAAGTTGTATATTTTCCCTCAATTAATTTTTCATAATTTTTAATAGCTATAGTCAAATATTTATTTGATTCAAGTTCAGTAATATTCTGCTGAAAACCAGCATGAATATTTAAAGATGCTATTTTTCTTAAATTACTTGAAACAGGATTTTTACTATAAATACCTTCATATATTGTTATTGCCTTATCATAATCACCTTTAGCTGCATATATTTCAGCATTACTTTTATTAATTAACTCATCGTCGTTTACTATATTTTTAATGTATTCTTCCGCCTTTTCAAAATCACCACTATACGCATATATTACAGAAGCTTTATAATATAATTCTGATGACTGCGAAATTTCTAATAATTTTTCAATATACTCTCTTGCCTTAATGTAATTTTCCATCCCAATACATGAATCAACAATCTGTTCTAATATATTTTCCCGAGCCCCTTCAATATCATCAATATCATCCTCACATTCTATCAAAAAATTATTCCCATAATTAAAAGCATTTTCATATTCGCCATTATTATTATATTCAACTACAATTTCTTCTTTTTTTTCAATATTTTCAATCTTACTGTTTTTATTATTAATTATATTGCGATATGCAATCACTACAAAGGCAGTTACCAACACTAAAACAGCTGATGACATTATTCCAAATACCATACGCAATGTATATTTTTCCGCACGGCTGCGTTGTATGTGCCTAATTGTTTTAAGCGCTTTTGCTGCATTTTCAAACCGTTTGCTGCATTTATATTCTAACATTTCTGAAATTACTCTAATAAGATTCTTATCATATTCCAATGCAAATAATTGCAGAGGAATCATATTTCCTTTTATAGGCGAAGGCTGATAACCTGTCATCATTTGATAAAAACATGCTGCAAGACTATATAAATCTGTCCTTGCATCCAGTTTAATGTATTGATTGTTATTTTTATATAACATTCCTTCCCATTTCAGATATTGTTCCGGTGATGAATATATTTTGCTTATACCTTTAATATCATAAGAATCATTTGCTAATGATACATTAAAATCAATTAATACGATATTATTCTCTGGAGTAATCATTATATTTGCAGGTTTTATATCCAAATGCAGTATTCCATGATCGTGCAAGTATTGTAACACCTGAAGCGACTGTTCCAACCAATTCCATAAAATTTCTTCTGAAAATTTATAACCATTATCAATATAATATTTCAAATCGTGGCCTTCTATATAATCCATAACGGTATATATTTCATTTTCAATTTGTATAAAATCATACACCTGTGGTAGATTAGTATGATGCAGAGATTTTAATATATCTGCTTCACCTCTTGTATTAAATATACCTACATAATTATCTTTTATTTTTTTTACTACAACATATTTTTGAAGATTTAAATGCAAAGCAAGATATATAATTCCCATACCACCTTTACCTATCTCACCCACTATTTGGTATGTATTTGCCAAAACCTCTCCACAATATGGCACCATTATCACCAATATCTTTCCAAAAAGAGCTGCTGCAAATGACTTATTTCCAACAGCCCTTTTTATATTTCAATACTTTTTAATTAATTACTCTTCTTTTTTTCTTTTCTTTTTTATAAAAATTATATAAAATACTCCTCCCAAAACCACAATCAAACCTGCAATAGTTCCAAAAAACAAAGGTTTATTTGATATGAACTGAATCCATATATTCGTTGTAAGCAGAAAACTTATTGTTTCTATAGTATACTCATTGCCTGCTGCATCTACAGCCGTTACTGACAATTGCTGTTTGCTGTTCTTACTTTTAAGCGTATATGGAATACGTCCATTCTGTTCAGAAAGCATCTTCGCATCCAGTGTCATATCTTCTTTTTCATCAATATAAATACCCACTGACTTAAGCGAAATATTATCATTTGCTGCTATTGTTATATCTCTTGTATCTGCCCTGTATTGAGCACCATCTTCCACTCCTCCAATCTGTATTGTAGGATTAGTCTTATCTACAACAAACTCAATACTGTGTTCTTTGGAATTATTATCAGAAGTATTATTAGCTCTGTCCTTTGAAGACAGTATTACTGAATATGTACCTTCCTGTACAAAATTCTGTTTACCAATTGTATATACATACTGCTTCCACGCAACATCAGACTCACTTGCTGCTATCGTATAATCTTCATCTTCCGCCAAAGCAGTAAGCTTTCCGTTATAATTAACAGTAACCTCTTTTTCCTCCAATATATCTGCATTAGTTTCTATGATAACAATATCCTGCTCCTGTTTAGTGTAATATGCACCATTTTTACCAACCAACGCATTAGTAGAATCATTGTATGTATAGTTGGAACCAAAACGGTTGACAGAATATATTTTTTGCGTTTCATTTGGGTTACCTGCCTTGTCATAGACTATTGCAGACAAAGTATATATATCATCATTTTCAGGAATATGCTCTATATCATTTAATTTAACATGGACACCCGTTCCTGATGAACTCATTACTGTACGTGCAACATTTGTAACCCTTCCTTCCAGGCATCTGTCCAACACAATTTCATAATGGTCATAATTAATATCATTAACTATAACCTCTGGCATGACAACACCCTGATTGGCAGACATATTTTCTATTTCTGTAATAGCAACTTCCGGCTTTGTAGTATCAATAACAAAATGATCTGTTCCATAGTCATTCATTGAATTTTCTGCCAAATCAACACCTGATATTGTAAATGTATAATCTGCATCATCATAATAATCTATCGTTGCAATATTAACATCGCCATTCTTACTCCATGCCGACATTCCTGCATTTCCAATTGATTCACCATCTTTAAGCACTTCAACTGTTACTCCATCTGCATTGAAATTATGTTCATCGATCTCAATAGTTGCAGTTCTGGTTTTGTCATAATAATATGAATTTTTACTCATATTATTATCGTATGTAACCGAATACTCAGGTATGGTTTTATCAATAGTAAATTCATCAACTGTATCATATTTGGCTTTATTACCTGCCATATCCTGAAATTCCAATGTAAATGTATAATCACTATCTTCAGTAAATGCAACTGTTGCAGTATGTTTTGTCTCATCTCCTGTTCCAGATGTTGTCCAACCACTTATAGAAGGCATAACACCATCCGTACTTGTAATACTAAATTTAACATCATTTTTATCAAAATTACGTTCAGTAATTACAACTGTAGCAATACGACTGGTTTTATAATATGTTTCATTAGCAGGATTATTTTCATCATATGATACTTCAATAGTAGGTCTGGTAATATCTATATTATATTTCTGTTTTACAGATGAAGTATGACCTGCATTGTCAATAAAACTTGCATCTACTTTTACATTATTAACATTATTTTTAGAAGCATCCAGTGTCAGTTCTTTAACATATTCATGTTCTATAGATCTGGTTTGTTCTTTATCAAGATTATTACCCGCTTCTTCCTCATAATTTCTAGACACATCAATATCACTTCCTGCTATGTACTTATAACTCGCTATACCAGAATAAATATCTTTCAATGTCAATGTAAAATGTACATCCTTATTATAGTAATCTACACCCTTAACCGTACGGCTTGGTTTGGTATGTGTCGTAATAGTTGCAGTACTGCTTGCCTTATGTTTATCAGCAGTTTCAACTATCTGTCCCTGAGTCTTACTACTCTTATTTTCTGACATATCTGTTACTGTTACTTTTACATCTCCCTTAAATTCACTTGTTTCAAGCGGAATCGTAATACTCCTGTCTGCAGATGAAAGTGTATCGGCAACAGGTTTTTCTATAATCGTCTCTTTACCATTTTCGTCAGTTACTATAAAAGTAATTTTCTTTATTCCGGCAACTAAATCTTTGGCACTTGCTTTTACTGAAAGTTCATTATCTGCAAATGCATATCCATCCTTCTTATAGTTTATTTCCTTTTTATAATCACCCTTGTTTTTTACTGAATAACTAAACTTTATATCAGCAGGAGAACTTGTATCTACCGTTACTTTCTGTGTATCTATAGTTGTAACGTTTCCAGCAAGGTCAGTCACGCTGATTGGTATTGTATAGTTGGCCTCAGTAGTTAACGGCAAGTTCCACTCGAACTTTTCCCTATGCAATTTATTTATCTCTTTTTTACTAATATCATTATAAAGATTTGAGTCTTCTTTCAACTTATCCTTTGCCTCTTTACTTTTATCCTCAACCTTATACACCTCAAAACTACCAATACGGTTATTACCATTTATTATTTCATTATTACGTACGTTCTTATCTGCAACTGTTAGTTTAAGATATACGTTTTCATTATAATATTTTATATTTTGAGTTGCATTAACCGGTTCAACTACCTTATCAGTGTTATTAATACTAACATACTTAACATCAATTTTCGGTTCAACTGTATCCAAAATCAAATTGGAACTTGTATATTTACCGTCTGTTAAACCTGCTACATTCTCATTATTATTCGTATATTTTTCCACCGGAACCATCTTATTGCCGGCAGGGTCAGTGTATTCTACTTTAATCTGATAATCCCCGTCACTATCAATATTGAATTCTGCGGTATATTTATTTCCGGTATTTGTCCATTCAATTTTGGGCATCTTATCAGTGCTTAAATCTGTACCATCTTTATTAATAACAATCCTAAAATCAGTTTCTGATTCAGACAATCCTTTTTCTTTACTGTATATAGCATAGTCCTCAGTAATATTGATAGTTACACATATCATACCCTGCTCTTTCCCATAGTATGATGTGTATCCCGTTTCAGGATATACCCCTGTTTTATCATCTTCAGGAGCCTTATTACTTAAATCACTTGTCAGTCTGGCGACTTTATTGTAACTTATATCAAAGACAGGAACCTTATGATCCAATATGAAACCAGGGCTTGTATATGTTCCATTATCTGTCGTGCCATTATCCTTGCCATTGTTATCTGAGATAATCATCATATTTCCTGCTTTATCTGCATATTTCACCGTTACATTATATTTTGCCGGGTCGGGATCTCCATCAAATGGTATCGTTACTGTATAAACACGAGATTTCTGATTATGCTCCCACTTCAGTGTCTCATCATTACCTTTTACATTTAATGAATTATTACCAGTATTATTATTATGGATTACTATTTCCATTTCTTCAGGATTCCAGTAATTTTCATTTTCATCAACAGAAACAGTTAAGGCAACATCATTACTTTCAACATTTTTATACACCGGAACACCAGATACTTTCCTATCTGTATCGCCTGCTATAGAATAAGTTATCTCCGGTGCTTTATTATCCAGTACCATTGTATAGGATGTTTTGTACTTTCCATTTTCACCTTCCAGATTTTTTCCAACTTCTTCATCGGCAGGCACCACAATATTACCTGAACCATCTTTATATGATGTCTCAAGTACATACTCTATTTCATTTCCTTTTCCATCCCTACTGTATGGCAGATAAACTGTTCCCGTTATCTCGCCTGTGTCGCTGTTATATTTATCCCATTTTACATACGGCTTTGCCTTCTGCTCATCTTCTTTGTCAGATACCATTACCGTTTCAGTATCTTTATCATACTCAGATATCGTAGCTTTAATCTCAGGATAAATTACTGATTCATCTTCTTTTATGCTTTCTTCAAAATATTTTTCTGTATATTTAAATTTTACTTCTTCATATACTTTTGAATTATCTGCATTACCATAATACTTTCTCGCAATTGTAGTATCTGTCTTTTCTTCTGTTCTTGCCGGCGTTGGATATTCCATGCTTACGGTAGGAGATACGTTATCAACAATAAGCTTATCTCCACTTATAGCAATATCTTCAATATCATCAGTCAAAGAATTTTCTGCAAAATCTTTTAATCCGGTTATTGTAATATTATCAGCAAACTCTTTATTTACATTTTCAACATCAAAAGGAATATCAAACTCTTTTATGGTATAAGTAATATTATTTATAATTTCAAACATCCTGTCATTTTTACTGTCATCTGTCGTTACTGTATATGATTTATTTTCATATTCATAATTAACAGATTCTACGCCCGAAACATCATCACGTAAATATAACGTGACATGTATTTTTTCTTTGGCAAATATTCTTTTTATTTTCTCAATTATTTCAGTTATAAAATTACTTTTCTCTTTATCCTTAACAAATCCTCCACCATCAACTTTATAAGATACCAGTATATCATTAATAGGTTTGGTATAATCCACACATACATTTTTACATATTTCATAACCAGTTTTACCATCCTCCTTAATTTCAACAGCATTATTCGCAAGGTCAGTAAAACCATCCTCATTAGCCAATATATAATACGCTTCATCTGTATACGGTATACAAACTTTAAGTTTCTCCTTACTATTAACAGCTTTTTCCCTTTCTATTATTTCTATTTCTTTTTTTGCTTCCGACACGCCTTTTATATCAGAACCATTAATATCTGTTATTTTCATAACCCTATCAATATACTGAATAATTTCATTCATTCTGATATTCTTATCAACTACCGTTAATTCAAGATACATTCCCTTTTGATTATAAAATGTTGTATCCGTTTTGTCCGAGTTAACAGGCTTTATCTCTTTTCCATCACTATCTACAAATCTTATTGATACATCTGGCTCAGCTGTATCCAAAATCAAATTGGAACTTGTATATTTACCGTCTGTTAAACCTGCTGCATTCTCATTATTATTCGTATACTTTTCCACCGGAACCATCTTATTACCGGCAGGGTCAGTGTATTCTACTTTAATCTGATAATCCCCGTCACTATCAATATTGAATTCTGCGGTATATTTATTTCCGGTATTTGTCCATTCAATTTTGGGCATCTTATCAGTGCTTAAATCTGTACCATCTTTATTAATAACAATCCTAAAATCAGTTTCTGATTCAGACAATCCTTTTTCTTTACTGTATATAGCATAGTCCTCAGTAATATTGATAGTTACACATATCATACCCTGCTCTTTCCCATAGTATGATGTGTATCCCGTTTCAGGATATACCCCTGTTTTATCATCTTCAGGAGCCTTATTACTTAAATCACTTGTCAGTCTGGCGACTTTATTGTAACTTATATCAAAGACAGGAGCCTTATGATCCAATATGAAACCAGGGCTTGTATATGTTCCATTATCTATCTCGCCATTATCCTTGCCATTGTTATCTGAGATAATCATCATATTTCCTGCTTTATCTGCATATTTCACTGTTACATTATATGTTGCCGGGTCGGGATCTTCGGGATCTCCATCAAATGGTATTGTTACTGTATAAACACGAGAATTCTGATTATGCTCCCAATTCAGTGTCTCCTCATCATTACCTTTTACATTTAATGAATTATTACCAGTATTATTATTATGGATTACTATTTCCATTTCTTCAGGATTCCAGTAATTTTCATTTTCATCAACAGAAACAGTTAAGGCAACATCATTACTTTCAACATTTTTATACACCGGAACACCAGATACTTTCCTATCTGTATCGCCTGCTATAGAATAAGTTATCTCCGGTGCTTTATTATCCAGTACCATTGTATAGGATGTTTTGTACTTTCCATTTTCACCTTCCAGATTTTTTCCAACTTCTTCATCGGCAGGCACCACAATATTACCTGAACCATCTTTATATGATGTCTCAAGTACATACTCTATTTCATTTCCTTTTCCATCCCTACTGTATGGCAGATAAACTGTTCCCGTTATCTCGCCTGTGTCGCTGTTATATTTATCCCATTTTACATACGGCTTTGCCTTCTGCTCATCTTCTTTGTCAGATACCATTACCGTTTCAGTATCTTTATCATACTCAGATATCGTAGCTTTAATCTCAGGATAAATTACTGATTCATCTTCTTTTATGCTTTCTTCAAAATATTTTTCTGTATATTTAAATTTTACTTCTTCATATACTTTTGAATTATCTGCATTACCATAATACTTTCTGGCAATTGTAGTATCTGTCTTTTCTTCTGTTCTTGCTGGCGTTGGATATTCCATGCTTACTACAGGAGATGTTTTGTCTATAACAATATATGTACCGCTTTTAAGTTCCGTAGGCTTTCCTTCTTTATACTCAATTACATTGCCAGCTTCATCTGCAATCTCATTAATAACAAGATTATCCGCATTATCTCCTGATAATTCAATTTCAAACATATGAAAATCCTCATAATCAGCACTGCCTTTTATCCCGTTAATTCCATATGTTTCATAACCTGAATCAGTTGCTTTCGCCAATACAGTCTCTGACCCAGTTGTTACTGACGGCTCAGTATTAGCTGTACCATAACTATATTTTAACGATACAGCTCCGGATATATCATCTCTTACATAGATATTTGCAAGCACTTTCTCTTTTGCAAACAAACGTTTTACCCCATCCATTATCTGTGAAAAAATACCTTTTTCACCCGATGCCTGACTATTATCTTTCACATATTCTACATATATATTGTTAATATCAACCGGTTTCTTATCTTTAATAAAATATAATGATTTTTCCGCATTTAATGATTCTAAACCTTTGTAACTAACTCTAAAATAATATGTTCCATTAAAACAATCATCATCTTGCTTTATTTTATATTTATAATTGCCATCACTTGCACTATAAGAATCATATTCAAGCTTTTGCCATAGTGCACTTTTTTCTTCAGCTTCTGCAACTTTTTGATATTCAAATACAGGTTCAACACTACCTTTTGGTATCTGAACATTAATATTAATTACTGCATCTTTATTTATCCAATCATGAACTTTATAAGTCCCCTCTTTCGCATTTATTTCATCTATCGCTATTGGATTATCAACTGAAGTTTCCTCAAATGCTGATATTTCATACTCAGGAGCCTGTTTATGGATTTCAACATCAAAAGTATCTTCTCCTATTATCTCATTTCCAGCCTTATCCACAGCAACAATCTTATACTTATTATGAATAAATTGCTCAGTAATAATAGTACCTGTATATATATTTGTAGATTCACCCTCATCCTTCTGCATATCTATAACAAACTCTGAATCTCTTATCAGCGCATCATTTTCTGTAACAGGTATGATTTTTACACTGACAAGCTGATTTATCCGCTGACCTTCAGACTCTATATCGTTATCTGTTATTTCTGCTTTTACCACAACATCTTCTGTTGTAAGAATTGCTGTTTCAGACTCCTCTATGCCTTCAATAGAAGCATTACTAATTACAGGTATAATAGGGTCGTACCATATATTAAATGAATTTTTCTTTTCATTTAGCACATTATCTTTTACAGATATCGTAACTTTAACACACTCAGGTTCATCTATATTAGTTGGGGTAAAAATAATTTTTGTTTTATCAAGTTCTGCTCCGTCACATAAAATACTGTCACTATCAACGTCGCTGCCGGTATCCGATATTGACAAAACCAATTCTTTTTTACCGTCATTAAGACTATCTGCTTTCAGATATATATCTCCGGCAACTAAGTCATCACCACTTCTAATTTCTACTTCCGGCGCTTCTTTATCAATTTCGGGTATCATAACCTTTTGAGGTTCTGATGCATTTCCAAGTTTATCAACAGCTTTAAAATAATATGTTTTACCTTCACTTAATATATAATCCGTATTATATTCAACATTCCAGGTTTCTTCATTTTCATCCTCTGAAACATATATTTTATCCAAACCTGCTGCATCATTATCATTAGCGTCAATACTTATTTTGCAATCTAAGTTTGTCCATGTCTTAGAATTTTTCTCATCATAATAATGATCGCCATAATCATTATTACTATCTTTTATAATAATAACCGGAGCATCTGAATCTTTTTCAAAAACAAGTTTGAATTTCTTTCCTGTATTTACTCCTTCATTAACTTTAACTATGGTTATAGTCACTCCACCTGCTGTCAAATCAGTATTTTCATCAAAATTAAGACTCTTTTTATCATTACTGATTTTTCCAATAGATGCATTTTTGATTATATAGCCTTCTGATGTTTTCACTGAAACATTTTTAGCATCTTTATAATAATATTCCTGTTTTGAAATATCTTCAGGATTTTTTTCTACTGCATTTTCCACTTTAAAAGCGCTTGTTTCTATGCTGCCATCTTCCATCACTTCAAAGCTTCCTGTAATTTCCCCGGTATAATTACCTTTAAATGATATCAAAACTGTATATATCCCTATATCACTAATCTCAGTAACCTCATTTTTCCCAAACAACCATTTAATATCATAATTATTCTCTTTAGCTATAACCTTATTTTCATATTCCACTGATACTTCAGGAAATTGCCATTTAGAATCATTAACAGGTGAAACATTCACTTTAGCATCATCAGATATATCTTTAGAAACGATTTTATATACAACATTATTATTTCCTTTAAAATTATTAGATTCAGTTTTAGCTGTTATAGTTATATTTATTGCTTCATTTACATCAATAAAATTTTCACTATCATAAGTTATGTCATAATCAGCATCAGGAACACTTTTATTATCTCCATATGTCACCATAACTGATGGCTTTTGTTCCTTGCCATTATACTCATATTCTGTTTTATCCAAAGTAATATTACAATCCTTTAAATCCATTTTATTTACAAGGATTTCTGTACTAAAATTATTCTGCTCCAAACCATCTGCTTCAAACACAGCTGAAGCATTTGTTAGTGTAATCTGTACTTTATATTTTCCTGCATCTGTTATATTATTAACAGACGTTTCAGAATATTCTCCAGCTACATCTTTTTTTTCTGGAAAATACTCAACTTTATAATCACTATAAGCATTATCACTTACAGATACAACCTGTTGTATATTACCATTATACGTAAGCTGTTTATTGATAGTAAATGTAATATCTGTGTCTTTAATTTTTATCGACACATTGTTGTCCTCAGCCTGTTTAACATTTTTTTCCTGTGCTGAAGAAAACATAGTATCTCCCAAATCATGCATGCAACCTAAAAATAATACAATTGCTAATGTTAAAGCTATTATTCTTTTTACTTTCATGTTCATTTTCATTTCCTCCTATCTCAAAATTTGAAATTTGTCAATATATCTCTCCGATATATTTTGTTTTATATTCAATACCTAATGG
>CANQGP010000018.1 GCA_947623285.1 uncultured Clostridia bacterium
ACTTTTTATAAAAACCTCTTGAAAACTTATAAAAGTTATGTTAAGGTTAAGATAATAAATCGAATTATATAAGGAGAGGATTGAGAAATAAAATTTCGCATACCTGTTTCGAAATCGCTCCAAATTTTAAAAGCTAGAGATACTGATATTTCAATAGTTCTAGCTTTTTGCTTGAGGATTAATGCGATTTTTAAGCTTATGTATCATTTGATTCTTCAATTAATAAATCAAAATCTGATTTATATAATTTATCTTGTTTAATTCTATATTTTTCAAACTCTGTTAGTGCTTTATCACAAGCAATTTCGTGTGATATCTTTCCAGCATTTTCTAATATATCTCTATCATCTGCAAGCAAAAATTTATCTATTCTAGTCGACCAATCCTCCATAGTCATGGGAATATGTCTTTTTGCCCTTGATTCGGCTAAATCTAAAAATGCTGAAACGATTAATTCTAGTTGTTCTAATTCTTTTTTTGACAAATAATTTTTAGCTATTACAACGTCTGTTTCTAGTATTTTACCTTTTGGCGAATTTTTCCAAGATGTAAGCCCCATATTTTTTTTGTTAGCATTAGCACGGTTATATATTATTTCAGCAGCGGTTTGATGTGAAACCGCATAATGCATTTTATTTTGTACTTTCTTAAAGAATTTTCTAGTAATAGGAGATTTGTTATCATAATCTATACTTGTAGCATAAATGTCTGTGATTTTTTGATAAAAACGTCTTTCAGAAAGCCTTATTTCTCTTATTTCAGCTAGTAAACTTTCAAAGTAATCTTCATCAAAAAAGATTCCGTTTTCCATTCTTTTTTTGTCAATAATATAACCTCTTTTAGAAAATTCTTTTAATATATAAATGGCCCATCTTCTAAATTGAATTGCACGATCCGAATTAACTCTAAATCCAACTGATATAACAGCATCGAGATTAAAATGTTTAATATTTCTTGAAACTTTTCTATTACCTTCATTTTGAACTGTCGAGAAATCCTCGGTAGTTGAATTTCTATCTAGTTCTAAATCATTATAAATATTTTTCAAATGAAGAGAAATATTATCTATAGAACAATTATATAAGGAAGCAATTGCTTTTTGAGTTAACCATAAATCGCCTTTTTCAAATCTAACTTCAATTCCTTTTCCGCCTTTTTGGTTTTCAAAAATCAAAAATTCAGCACTACTACTTCTTATCATTAAATCTTTGGACATATGTTATCTCTCCTTTATATTTTCGTTTTATACTTAATTTGTAAAGCATTTTTTGCAAGGCTTTAAGTTTTTTTTCAATAAATCTTTTTCTTTAGCAGTGGTTTCTTGTTCGTTTTCAGGTTCAATGTTTTTAGACTGAATACATCCATCATCATATAAATGAAATACTTTTGTTTTAATATTAATAACAAAATTCAAATATTGTTGTTTTCTATTGCTTTTTCTTGAAAATTTATCTTTTATGTCTTTAATAATATCTCCTAAAGTATGTTTTTTTGTGTCAATAAATCCGTTATCGTATCTAAAATTTTTCCCTTTTTGAACATTATAGCAAAATCTACAAATGCTATAATCATCATCAATAGATTGTGCTTCAATTAGTACTCCTGTTGGAATTTTATTTGCACCTTTATATTTAACAGTAACTTTATACAATATTCTTACTAAATTGTTTTTTACATATCTTCTTACTTTGTTCTCTACTTTTTTCATATAGCTTCTATTTAGCTTAATTGTTCCTATAAATATATTATTTGGATTAGCAATCTTTGCAGACAAACTATAAGCTATTATGTGGCTTTTTTCAAATATTTTTTTGTTTTCAAAAGATTTGCTCCAGTTACTTGGACTAGGATATTTCAGTTTCTTTTTAGTAATTAAAGGCAAAGTATTAGGGCTTATAATAGCAATTGCTCCATTACTTCTTCCTTCTCTATCTAATTTATAATAGTTTGGCTTTCCTTCAATTGTTGCATAATCTTTTTGATTGAATATAGGCTTATCGTTATTTATAGTAACTGTATATTTTCTTATTTTATTGGGCTCAGCATTTATTAGCTTATTAATTTCTTGTTTATATTTTTCTTTTTCCATTTATTTATCTCTTTTCTTTTTATTTTTTTGTTCTAATTCTAACAAAGTGTCTTCTACATTAAGTTTTATGCTGTCTTTTATTGCATCTTCTTCTAATAGTCCATCTTCTATCTCTAAATAAGTCATTCCAACTTTGCATTTAGATTCTTTTATATCTTTAGCTGTTATTGGTGATTTATAGCACTCTCCTTCACTATAAAATTCTATAGTATAAGTATCCTTTGATTTATCATAATTAATATACCAAAAATCGCCCTCATATGACTCTTCAAGCATTCCTTTTTTTATAATTCCATTTAGTTCTCTTTTATATTTTGGTGCTAATTCAATCTCATTTAGTACTTCATCATATATAGTTGTGTTTTCTTGTTTAAACAGTTTTAGTTCACTATTAGTCAGTGACTTTTCTAATTCTTTTGCGAATTGTGAACATTCTTTATCAGTTATTTGTTTATTATTTTTTGCTTTTCCGATTTCTAATTCTATGTTATTACCTTCTTTCTTTTTGTTTTAATAATTATATCATAACTAGAGCAAAAAATTTGTCGAAATTTAGATTATATAATTGTTTTTTTAGCTTGTGGTCTAGTTGCTTAAATATCATATAATAATCTTATAACTATGTGAGGCGATAATTAACTTTATGTTATCATATAACCACACTTTTATCAATAATATTTTATAAAACCTCTTGAAAACTTATAAAAGTTATGTTAAGGTTAAGATAATAAATCGAATTATATAGGGAGAAGATTGAGAAATAAAATTTCGCATACCTGTTTCGAAATCGCTCCAATAAGTAAAATCGTCGCACCAGACGAAAGTATTGATAAATCAACTGTAAAAGGTTGATTTTTTTATGCCTTTTATTTTGAACGAAAGGATGGTGTGAGATGATTACTATAATCAAAAAGGAGATTAAAATAAGTGAAGAACTATTATCTAAAATTGAATGGGCTTGTACCTTTAGTAAAGCTATTCCTAAAATAATTAATGGAACTTTAAGAATAATTAAAGATACTAATTTAGCCTATGTAGAACCACATAGAGTAATTATAAATGATAAGCTATATTTATTCTTTAATAAGCATGATTATTTTTATATAGGCAATTTAAAAAACAAATATCTTCTAAAAAATTTGAAAAAATTTTTAAATTAGACTTTACGATTGGCGTTTTTCTGTACTAGTAAATAGGAGGTATTTGTAAAATGGATAAAGAAAAGAAAGTTGCAGGAATTTATATTAGAGTTAGCACAGAAGATCAAGCAAGAGAAGGATTTAGTTTAGGAGAACAAAAGGAAAAATTATTACAACTATGCAAATTTAAAGAATATGAGGTATTTAAAGTTTATCAAGACGCAGGAGTATCAGCAAAGAATATGGAAGATAGACCAGCATTTCAAGAAATGTTAGCAGATATGAAGAAAGGTAAAATCAATTATATTGTAGCCTATAAGTTAGATAGAGTTACTCGTAGTGTTCGTGATTTAGAAGAACTAATCAGCCAGTTAGAAAGATATAATACTTATTTAGTATGTGATAGAGATGATGTAAATACTTCTACTGCTAATGGAAGATTTTTTGTAAGAATGTTAACAGTTCTTTCTCAGTTGGAAATTGAAATAGTAAGCGAAAGAACAAAATTTGGCTTAAATGGTGCAATTAAGTCTGGACATTTGCCCGGAATTGTTCCACTAGGATATAAGAAAGATAATAATAAGAAAACTGTAATAGATGAAACAACAAAAGATATTGTTATAAGAATATTTAATATGTATCTAGAGGGAAAAAGCTATCAGCAAATAAGTAATACATTAAATGCAGAGAAAGTTTTATATCCAAAACACTGGCGAGATACAACTATTATGAAAATACTAGATAATAAAGTTTATATGGGAGATTATGAAAAAGGAAAAACAGATAATAAAGAAAAAGTCTTATATATGAATGTAGTAGAGCCAATAATTAGTCGTGCTATGTGGGAAGAAACACAACATCAAAAAGAAAAAAATCAAAGAGCATATACAAGAGATAGAGTTTATTTATTCTTTCAAAAACTAAAATGTCCACAGTGTAATAGAATAATGAAATGTAAAGGCTCTGGAGGAATCAAGAAAAAATATATGTATTATACTTGTGAACATTGTAAGTTATATTATAGAGAAGATCTAGTAGAAGAATGTTTAGAAAGTTTTATATTAGATTTAGTTGAATATGATATGACAGTCAAAAAGTATTTTTTCCCGATACTTGCTGATAAAAAAGAAACTAACACAGAAAAATATGATAAAGAAATTGAAATGTTAGAAAAACAAAAAGCAAGAATAAAGAAAGCATATTTGAGTGGCATAGTAGAAATGGAAGATTTCTCTGAAGATTATAAAATGATAGAAGAAAAACTAGATATTTTAGAAAAGAAAAAGTATGAAACATTGAACTTAAATAGTATTTCTTTTACTCCACAACAATTACTAGCTGATAGAGATATTGAAAGAGAAAAGTTAATAAAAGATGATAAATTAAATGAATTTATTAAAGAAGAATGGGACAAAAATCAAAAGAAGAAAAGCAAGAATTTATTTCAAAATTTATCGAATCTGTTATACTAATAAAAGACAAAAATGGCGAATTAAAAATTGAAAATATAAATTTTAGAAGAAGTTATATTGAACAATTAACTAAATTTTTTAATAGTGGAATTTTTGATATTTATGCTCCTATTGAATTAGATGGAGAAGAAAAATATATAAGAACAAGTGTCAATATAAATGATAAACAATTAGATGATTATATGAAAAGATTAAATAAAGAATTTGAAGTAGAATATTATGAATTGTTTTCGAAAAATGCAAACAAAAATGAAACAGAAATTGAATTAAAACTAAACAAAGAAAAACAAAAATTGATTAGATTAGTTGCAGTAAAAAGTGATAAAAATTTTTCAAAAACTAACAAAGAAAATTATAAAATTGGTGCAATAATAAGTAGTAAAAAATGAAAAAAGTAATAGGAAAAATTTTGCTTGAAATGATTTTTGTACTCCCACTGGTACTCTATCAAGCAATGAATTTTTCCTCCCTAGTCAAAATTCAATTTATGGGACAAGTCCCAAACCCTTTTATAAAAATAATAAAATATTTTTGTCAATTTAATGACAGAGTAAAAAAATTATGCTATACTAAGTTCAATGGACATCTTATGACAAATTTAAACAGATAACAAATATTTTTATTATTAAATTTGGGGGTATTAAAATATGAAAAATGATGAAAACCAAAATATTGAAAATGAAAATCCAACAAGTCCTACACAAGAAAATAAAATAGACACAAAAAAGATATGGATAGCAATAGGAATTATATTTATAATACTTATTATTACTATTATAGTATTTGCTAAACTAAATGAAGATAATTATACCAAAAATACATTTCCAAAGCCTGCTACTGGTGGGACAAGCTCTGACCCATTTGGTGGAATGGTAGATTATAAACCTATTATATACTTATATCCAGAACAAGAACTTGAAATTTCATTAAAATTAGGTAAACCTGAGAATATAACATGTTCTTATCCAAAATATAATAATGGATGGAATATAATTGCAAAACCAGATGGAACATTGATTGATATTGAAACAAACAGAAAATTATATTCTTTGTATTGGGAAGGTATTCATAGTGAAAAAACAAATTTAGCTGAAGGTTTTGTTGTAAAAGATACAGATACAATAAAATTTTTGGAAGAAAAGCTTGCAATATTAGGGCTAAATGAAAGAGAAACAGAAGAATTTATTATATATTGGTTACCTATACTACAACAGAATAAATATAATTATATAAGATTTGCTACATTAGAAGAAATAAATAATAATATGCCATTAAATTTTTCAGTTGAGCCAGATACTTTAATAAGAGTGTTAATGCAATATAAACCATTAGAAAAATATATTGAAGTTAAAGAGCAAAAATTAGTTACTCCTGAAAGAAATGGATTTATTGCTGTTGAGTGGGGTGGCACAGAAATAAAATAGATTTGTTCAATTGAATAATTTTGGGGGAGTTTAAACAATAACTCTCCTTTTAATTTTTTATTCAAAAAAATATTAAAAGCACTTGATATAGGAACAAAAGTTTGATACAATATAGAAATCAACAACATTTATAAGGAGTGTGATTTAATGAAAGAAACCTATGTAAATTGTTTGAGAAAATTGCGAGAATTTAGAAAAAGTTTAAACTTTCAAAATGATATAAAAAGAGGTAAACTATATTTTGCTTGGCTTAAAGATAAAACAGAAAAAATAATAAATGAGAAGGATGAAAATTATATTTATAAAAATATAGTAAAACATACATTACCTAATTATAGGATTGATAAATATAATTATGAAAGACTAAACATTCAGTTAAGAAACATAATTGATAAAAATTATATTTGGAAAAATAATAACTATGTGTTCAATAATATAGCTATTTCTAAAAAAGATACAATGTTATTAGTAAAGAAGATATTACTAAAGAGAGGAAATGTTGTATGGATAGATTTTGGTTTTAATATAGGAAATGAATTTGGTGGAATGCATCCAGCAATTATATTAAAGAACTTTGATAGTGAAATATTTGTTTTGCCTATATCTTCTAAAAAGCCTAAAGAATATATAAAATTAGAGCAAGATTATAATGATGAAAAAATAACATTTGAAGAATGTGAAGAAAAGAAAAGTAAAATTACTGAAGTTATACAGATAGATAATATATATAGATTTAAAAATATGACTAGATGGGCAAATATAACAAGAATGAAAAAAGTAAGTATATTAAGACTAAATTTTGATGGTACTATAGGTAAAGTTGATGGTAAATACTTAAATACAATAAATGAAAAAATACGAACGGAATTTTTTGAATAAAACATTGACTTTATGCGTAAAATATAGTATCATAGTATTATAGAAAGTAATCTATTAAGATTGCTGTGGGAGGAACGAAAGTTCCAGTTAATTGCTATGGAAGGCAACTAGTTAGAAATAATTAGTTGCCAGTTTTTTTGTTTTATGCTATACTAATTTCAACAGTTGATTAATACAATTATTTTTTTGAGCAAATGTGGGAGGAAAATTTTTCGCAAATAACCTCCTTAAACGCTCCATAATGCGTTTTCATCGAACTACTTGTAATTATTGATACAGTTAAGTTTGAAGAAAACAAAAAGTGAATATCATTTTCACATAAGATAAAGAATGGTAATTTGAGAATGGTAGAAAAATCTAATATTGCTTATGTAGAGCCACATAACTGCATTGCTAGGGAACTTTTTCCATAAATATTCAAGTTCATCTCCGTATTTATTTGAAACATATTTTATAATTTCTTTAGCTTGTTCACTTTTAAATACGTTCGGATTTGTACATTTGGTTATAATATTTTGCAATTCATTTTCATATTCTTCTCTAACCTTACCAACAAATTCTCCTGTGCTATCTTGAACATCTACTAAAATATATTCATTTTCATTTTCTAAATCTCCTTGACGTTTAAATTTTAATAGTATAAATCAAGTACGCAGAAAATACTTCATAATATTTGTTTTAATAAATCTTTTTTTACACATTCAAATGGTTTTGTAATATTTGATGGTAAATTACATATATCAAAATATCTTAGTTCAATACTTTCACTATCCTTTTTTAGATTACCATTTACTTTGTTTATTTCAAAAATTATATTCACAAAGTAGATTTCATCTTTATTTGGATATATATGATGTTGTTCTTCTCCAGAATAAATGTTAAATATTTTTAAGTCTTTTTTTTCTATGTCTAAATTTGTTTCTTCCTTAATTTCCCTTATTGCTGTATCATATATTGTTTCTCCTAATTCCATAGTTCCACCTGGATTACCCCATAAATTATCATCACTTCTTTTTTGAAGTAAAACTTGTTTCTTTTCATTAAATATTAAACATCCACATGAACATACTAGAATTGGTTTGTGTCCAACAAATTTTCTATATATCCCATATCTTTTCCTCTTTTATATGTATATTGTTATTCTTTGATTTTTGTAATTTATTACTTATTCATAAATTTATCAATTTTCTCTAAAATTTCTTTGTCTGTTTGATATAAAAAATTGTTTGCATCAATATTTATCTTTTTGCCAACGATTTTTTCTTTTCTTGATTTTTCAATATATTTTTTAAAATCTTCATATATCTCTAATGTTGTACTTAAATGTACTGGATGTCTATTTTCATTATGGATTCTATTTAGATATCTCTTGTGTAAAATTTCAATATCTCCACGAAGTACAATTGTTAGCACATCATAATCATTTTTAGTTGCTATCTTATGCAATTTCTCTAACTCTATTTGATGAAAATTAGCTTCTAAAATGAGATTTTGATTATGATTACAAAACTCTGAAAATATAAAACACATTAATTCAATTGTTGCATCTGATAGTTTTAAGTTTTCTTCTCTGTTGGAAAATCCAATTGTATCTCCTAAAACTTCTTTAATTGTATCTTTATAAAATACATTTGTATTATATCTATTAGAAAGAATGTTAGCAAAAGAGGACTTTCCTGTTGCTAAATCACCTGTGATTAATAACAATTTTTTCATAATGCACCCCCAAAAATAAAATCATTGTTTAGCTAAATAATATCATATATTCATATTCTTATCAATAAAAACTTTTTTATAAAAATCTCTTGAAAGTTATGTTATTGCGATTTATAAAAAACAATAAATATGTTAAAGCCAAAATAAAAATCAATCAAATTAATGATTGATTTTTTTATGCAAAAAAGATGGTTATTGTGTTATTTTATACAATCACGAAAATAAAATGTAAATTCATATAATAAAATAGGGAGAAAAGTAAAATTTTATCCTAAGAGGGGGAAAATGAATGAAAAGTAGAACAAACATTGTAATTGGAAGTCTTATAATTATTATTTTATTGATGTCATTTGCATATTCAACATTTGCAACTCAATTAACTATAAATGGAACAGCTGAAATAATAGGGGAGTGGAACGTCAAAATAACAGATGTTACAGCACAATATGTAAGTGAAGGTTGTGATGCAGGAGAAACACAATTCACAAATACAAGTGTAACCTTTAATGCTAAATTATTTAAGCCAGGTGATTATATTACTTACTCAATAATGATTGAAAATTCCGGAAATATTAATGCAACTTTAGATAATATTAATTTTACAGATGATGGAGTAAATGGCTCATCAGCAATCATATATAAATATTCAGAACCACATCCTATATTAACAGCAGGAGAACAAACTTGTATTTTAGTACAGGTAATATATGATGAAAATGTTACTGAAATGCCAAGTATTAAAACAAAAACAATAACAGGGATTATAGAATATGTACAAGGAGATTGATTACTCTTTAGTCTATAACTTCTTAAATCCAGTGATTTGGGGAGGTATACTCATCTATTTAATGATAGATATGAAAAGGAAATATATCAAAACCAAATTAACAAAAAAACAAATAGTTTTTATAAGCCTAATTTCAGCGATTCATATTATTATATATTTTTATTTGGGATTAGTATTTGGATTTTCAAAAAGTCCATATAGCCATAAAGTAGTAGATATAATAAAAAACTGTATAATAGAGATATTACCAATAATTGGAATTGAAATTGCACGATACATTTTAACAAAGAAAAATAAAAACAAAAAAAGAAGTTTAATATTAATAACTATTATTTTGAGTTTGTTGCAAGTAAATTATTATATATTACTCAAAGCCTTTTCTAATATAGAAGAACTTTTTGAATATATATTTGGAACATTCATACCATTGATAGCATCAAATTTTTTATATACTTATATAACATTAAAAGAAAGTTATGTATCAATATTAATTATGAAAGTTCCTGCAAAAATATTAGAATTATTAGTACCAATATTGACAAAAACAAATTGGTTTATAATTGGTTCAACAGAGTTAATTTACTCAATTATAGTATATTTATTATTCAAATTTAAAGATGTAGAAAACAAAGAAAGAACAAAACCAAAAACAACAAATAAAGCTTCAAAATTCTCATATACATTAATAATTATAATGTGCTCGATATTAGTTCTATTAGTAGCAGGAGTGTTTAAATATGAACCAATAGTAATACTTTCCAATAGTATGAAGCCTATTTTTGAAAGAGCAGATATTATTATATACGAAAAAGCAGATATCGAAAAGTTAAGTAATCTTTCTATTAATACAATTATAATATACAAATTAGATGACAAATATATAGCACATAGAATTGTAGCAAAGGTAAAAGAAGAAGGGAATATAAAATATAAAACAAAAGGAGATAGAAATAATCTGGAAGATAATGAATTAGTTGAAGTTACTCAAATAAAAGGGATATATAAATTTCATATAAAATATATAGGTATGCCATCAATATTGCTATATGAGTTATTTAATAACAAAAGTGAAAAATAGGTATAAAGTGAAAACTAACTATCAATTGTTAGTTTTAAAAAATATTTTAAGGAGGGATTGAAATAAAGAAGGTTAAAGTATTTATTATAATTTTAATTATGTTTATATTTGGAAGTACTTGTATAAAAATGGGAATAGATAAAACTATAAAAAACCAACATATATACTCTTATAACGTACAAAAAAATAATTTATATGAAGTGGAGTTGAAACCTAATAAATTTTATGAATGTTCTGTACTTCCATCAGAATATTGTTATGCGTCACAATCTATTAACAATATTAATATGAATTTTAGATATAAATTTAATGCAAACCATAAAGCAAATATAAATTACAATTATAATATTACTGCAGAATTGGTAGGTAAAGTAGAAAATAATGAAAAAGAAATATGGAATAAATCATGTAAATTAATAGAAGACAATTGTGAAAAACAAGAATATATAGATGAAGTTTGCGTTGATAAAAAAGTATGTATCGATTATAAAGAATATAATAATTTAGTTCAAGATTTTGAAAAAGAATATGGAATAAAAATAAATGCAATTTTAAAAGTAAAATTGAATGTTTGCTTTAATATAAACTCTATTGAAAATAATTTGCAAAATGAAAAAATAGAAGATTGTATAGAAACAGAGATACCAATAACAAATACTGTAACAGAAGTAATAAAAAAATATGAAGATACAAATTCTAATATGATTGATAAATCAATTGTAGAAGTTACAGAAATTGTATTTTATATAGTAGGAGGATTATTAGAATTAGGAGTCATAATAATTATTATAAGACTAATAATAAAAAATAAAAAAAGCAATAATATCAATGAAAAATACAAAAAAAGAATAAATAAAATTTTAAAATATTATAAAGAAATAATAGTAGAAATAGAAAGTGAAATTTGCTTAGAAAGTAAAGATATAATTTATGTCAAAAAACTAGAGGATTTAATAGATATAGCAGAACAAAATAAATGTTGTATTTTATATTATAAAGCTAATTTAATAAAGGAAAGTAAATGGTATGTAATATTAGATAAATATATTTTTTTATATAAAATGAAAAAATAAAAAAAGACTTGAAAATTATGTAAAGTTATGATAAAATATTATTAATGTTTTTGTATATATATATATATATATCAGTAAAAAATCAATTAACGAAAGGATGCATGATGGAAATTATAGTAAATAGAACAAATGCTATATATGAAAATGCTAAAAAATTCATTGAAAACGGAGAAGGATATAGCGAAATCAAATATTCTTCAAAAGAAATGAAGGAAAAGTTTGAAGAATATTGTAAGGAAGATGACGTCTATTTACATTCAGTAGTAGAATTTGCAATCTGTTTTGCAAAAACAGCGCAATACTTAATGGCACTCACAAACAGAAATATTAATAAATTAAAAAAGATTATAATTGTGGCGATGCTTGATGCTGGATACAAACAAGAAGCAATGAAACATGCACTTAATTTGTTAAAAGACGCATGGATATATGGAAAATGGCTAGACTGATATAAAAAATATTCCTAAAGACTTTGGGAATAAGGATAAAAATCTAAATTGTTAAGAAAATCAACTTAACAGTTTAGATTTTTTTAGTATAAAGATTTGTTGAAAGTTTTTATATTAAGTGCTATAATTCAATATCATAAATATAATAAAATAAAGGAGTATGCAAATGCTTAAATTAAGTAAAATAAAAAAAGAGTATGTAACAGGAGAGAGTAAGGTTGAAGCTTTAAAGGGAATAAATATAGAATTCAGAAAAAGCGAGTTTGTTTCTATTTTAGGGCAAAGTGGTTGTGGTAAGACTACATTATTAAATATTATTGGAGGACTTGATAGATATACATCAGGGGATTTAATAATAAATGGCAAATCTACAAAGCAATTTAAAGATAGGGATTGGGATGCATATAGAAATTATTCTGTTGGATTTGTATTTCAAAGTTATAATTTAATACCACATCAAACAGTTTTATCAAATGTAGAATTAGCTTTAACAATATCAGGAGTTTCTAAAAAAGAAAGAAGAAAAAGAGCTATAAAAGCTTTAGAAGACGTAGGATTAAAAGAACAAATTAACAAAAAACCAAATCAATTATCTGGAGGACAAATGCAAAGAGTGGCAATAGCAAGAGCCTTAGTAAATAATCCAGATATAATCCTAGCAGATGAACCTACAGGTGCACTTGATACAAAAACAAGTGTACAAATAATGAAAATATTAAAAAAGATTTCTAAAAATAAATTAATAATAATGGTAACACATAATCCTGAGCTTGCAGAAAAATATTCTACAAGAGTAGTTAAAATACTGGACGGGTTAATAACAGATGATTCAAATCCATTCGATGAAAAAGAAGAAACAGAAAACTTAAAACCAAAATCAGGACGAACTTCAATGAAATTTTTAACAGCATTTCATTTAAGCTTGAATAACCTAATGACTAAAAAAGGAAGAACAATTTTAACATCATTTGCGGGAAGCATAGGAATAATAGGAATCGCTTTAATTTTAGCAATATCTACAGGAGTACAAAATTATATAAATAAAGTTGAAGAAGATACACTTTCTTCATATCCAATAACAATAGAAAAATCAACTATTGATATGTCAAGTATGATGGAAAGTATGATGGGAGAAAAAGAAGTAAATACAGAAAATCAAGAAAAAGGAAAAGTATATTCTTCAGATATTATGGATGAAATGTTGACAACTCTATCGAATAAAAAAGAAAATAACAACTTAAAGGAGCTAAAAAAATATATAGATGAAGGAAACAATGATATTACAAGTAGTAGTAATGGAATCCAGTATAGCTATGATTTGCCAATAAATTTGTATAGAACAGATACAGAAAATGGTATAGTTCAAGTAAATCCAAGTACAGTCATGAATGCAATAGGAATGGGAGATATGATAGAGGCAAGAGATAATTCAAGTGTTGCTGACATGATGGGTGGAAGTTCTATGATGATGTCTAATACAGATGTATGGTTTGAGATGCTAGACAATGATGAATTATTAAAATCACAATATGATTTAGTTGCAGGTAATTGGCCAACAGAATATAATGAAGTAGTTTTAGTAGTGGACGAAAATAATCAAATTAGTGACTACACATTATATTCATTAGGTTTAAAAGACCAAAAAGAATTAGAACAAAAGTGGAAAGCTATTGAAAAAGAAGAAACCATTGAAGAAAGTGAACAGCAAACATACACATATGAAGATTTATTGAATTTAAAATTTAAATTAATCTTAAATCCAGATTACTATGAAAAACAAAATGGTTTATGGATAGACAAAAGTGATGATGACAAATATATGAAAGAAAAAATAGATGGAGCGGAAGAAATAAAAATAGCAGGAATAATAAAACAAAATGAACAAACCGTTGCAACAGCTATGAATGAAGGAGTAGGTTATACCAAAGAATTAAAAGAATATGTAATCAATAAATCTAATGAATATGAAATTGTAAAAGACCAAAAAGAAGATAAAGAAACTAATGTATTTTCCGGTTTAAAATTTCCAGAAAATAATGACGAACAGTTTGATTACAATTCATTAACCCAAGAACAGAGAATGGCAATGATGTCACTTTCAACAGAAGAGATAACTCAAATGATGGAAACATATACCGAAAATAAAAATGCAACATATGAGAATAATTTAATAAAATTAGGGGCAATAGATTTAGATGCCCCAACAGCAATAAATATATATCCAAAAGATTTTGAATCAAAAGACAAAATAACACAAGCAATAGAAGATTACAATCAAAAGCAACGTGATGAAGGAAAAGAAGAAAATGTAATAAATTATACAGATTTAGTAGGCATAATGATGAAATCTGTAACACAAATAATAAATACAATAAGTTATGTTTTAATAGCATTTGTAGCGATTTCTTTAATAGTTTCATCAATAATGATTGGAATAATAACATATATATCTGTACTTGAAAGAACAAAAGAAATAGGAATATTAAGAGCAATAGGAGCATCAAAGAAAGATATTTCAAGAGTGTTCAATGCAGAAACATTTATAATTGGTTTAATATCTGGATGTTTAGGAATAGGAATAACAGTATTATTAACAATTCCTATAAATAGTTTAATATATAAAATTACAAATGTAAGTGTTCATGCAATGGTACCATTTAATGCAGGAGTTATCCTAGTAATAATAAGTATGTTACTAACAATAATTGCAGGATTAATACCAGCAAAAATGGCTAGTAAAAAAGATCCAGTTATTGCATTAAGAACAGAATAAAAAATTTAAGACTAAGAAGAGCATTCTTAGTCTTTTTTTGTTCTAGTGTAAATAATAAGGGAATATAATATATAGTCAAAGTTATGTGAAAGTTTTGTGAAAAATAAATAAATATACTTGACATTAAGAATAAAAGGGTATATATAATTAGCAGTCACAATAACAGAGTGCTAAAAACAGAAAAGGAGGAATTAGCATGATAAAACCATTAGAAAACAGAGTATTAATAAAAATGAAAGAAGGCGAAGAAACAACAAAAAGTGGAATAATTTTAACAGGAGGAAGTCAAGAGAAACCACAAATAGCAGAAGTTATTGAAGTGGGACCAGGAAGAACTGTAGATGGTAAATTAGAACCAGTAACAGTAAAAAAAGGAGACAATGTTATAGTAAGTAAATATTCTGGAACAGAAGTAAAATATGAAGGAACAGAATACATAATAGTAAAACAAGACGACATTTTAGCGGTTGTTGAAAAATAATTACAATAGGTTAAATAAAATAAAGGAGTGATAAAAATGGCAAAGCAAATTAAATTCGGGGAAGATGCAAGAAAATCTTTATTAGAAGGTGTTAACAAATTAGCAGATACAGTAAAAGTAACACTAGGACCAAAAGGAAGAAATGTTGTATTAGATAAAAGCTTTGGAGCACCACTTATTACAAATGATGGAGTCACAATAGCAAAAGAAATAGAATTAGAAGATAAATTTGAAAATATGGGAGCTAGATTAGTAAAAGAAGTTTCTACAAAAACAAACGATGTAGCAGGAGATGGAACAACAACAGCAACAGTTTTAGCACAAGCAATTATTAAAGAAGGGGTAAAAAATGTAGCAGCAGGAAGTGACCCAATGTCTGTAAAAAGAGGAATTGATAAAGCTGTTGGAGTAGCAGTTGAAGAATTAAAAACAATTAGTTCAGATGTTAATGGAAAAGAAGATATAGCAAGAGTAGCAAGCATTTCAGCAAATAATGAAGAAATAGGAAATTTGATTGCAGATGCAATGGAAAAGGTTTCAAAAGATGGAGTAATTACAATTGAAGAATCAAAAACTTCAAATACAGAATTGAATGTAGTTGAAGGAATGCAATTTGATAAAGGATATGTTTCACCATATATGGTAACAGATACAGATAAAATGGAAGCTGTTATAGAAAATCCATATATACTAATAACTGACAAAAAAATAAGCAATATACAAGAAATATTACCATTATTAGAAAACTTAATGCAACAATCAGGAAAATTAGTAATAATATGTGATGATGTTGAACAAGAAGCTTTATCAACATTAGTATTAAATAAATTAAGAGGAGTATTAAATGTTGTTGCAGTAAAAGCCCCAGGCTTCGGAGATAAGAGAAAAGCAATGTTAGAAGATATTGCAATATTAACAGGGGGAGAAGTAATTACATCAGATTTAGGATTAGAATTAAAAGATACAACAATAGAACAACTAGGTAAAGCAAAACAAGTAAAAGTAGAAAAAGAAAACACAATAATTGTAGATGGAAGCGGAGATAAAACAAAAATAGAAGAAAGAGTTAGTCAAATAAAAGCTCAAATTCTTGAAACAAAAAGTGAATATGACAAAGAAAGTCTACATGAAAGACTTGCAAAATTATCAGGTGGAGTTGCAGTAATTGGTGTTGGTGCAGCTACTGAAGTTGAAATGAAAGAAAAGAAATTAAGAATAGAAGATGCATTATCTGCAACAAAAGCAGCCGTTGAAGAAGGAATAGTATCAGGAGGAGGAACAGCTTTAATTAATGTTATTCCTAAAGTAGAAGCAGAAGTTAAAAAACTAGATGGAGGAGAACAACTTGGTGCAAGAATAGTATTAAAAGCACTGGAAGAACCAGCAAAACAAATAGCAAGAAATGCAGGACTAGAGCCAGCAGTTATAGTAGATAAAGTAAAAGCAGAAAAAGTAGGAATAGGATTTGATGCTGCAAGTGAGAAATATGTAGATATGAAAAAAGCAGGAATCGTGGATCCTACAAAAGTAACAAGAAGTGCATTACAAAATGCTGCATCAATAGCTTCTATGGTACTTACTACAGAAAGTTTAGTAACAGACAAACCAGAAGAAAATTGTGGATGTGGAGGAGCACATGATTCAGGAATGCCAGCCCCAATGGATGGAATGTATTAATCAAAAAACAAGAGCAATATCATAAAATATTGCTCTTATCTTATTTTTATGGTACAATGTGAAAAAAGAACAAAGGAGAAAAAGTATGGATGTAAATCAATTATTTGATATGCTAGACAAAATAGAAAAAACAGAAGAAAATGAAGGATTAGTTGAAGAAATACGAACAGCAATAGAAGAAGGCGAATATAAAGTTGCTATGGATAAAATCAAAGACTTAAACAATATGGGAGTTATGCTAAAAGATGAAGATGAAGAAGAAACTGAAGATAAGGAAATCAAAGAACAAAAAAAAGCTGACGATGAAAAAGCTGACAATGAAAAAAATGAATCAATAGATGATTTTGATGAAAAAGAAGATGATGAACCAGACAAATATAGTCAATATTATGAAGAAGAAAAAGAAGAAGAGGCAAAATATCCAGAAAAATTATTAAACGAAGAATTAGAAGAAACTTTTATAGGTATGTTATTGAATAATCCAAAAGCAATGTCAATGTATTATATTTTACATGAAGATTGTTATTTTGAAAGTGCAGAATTATTAAATATATATAAAGAAATATTATTTACAGAAGGGCAAGCATATGCACCTGAAATAGCAAAGCGTGGATATAATTTCGCAACAGAAACAAACGAGATGATAGATTATAGAGAAGATTTAAGAGAAAAATATGCAAATAAAAATTACAACTTAGAAAAAATATATGTTGAATTACGAAAGCTATTTGTAATTAGAAAAAGTTATTTAGGAATGCCAATAGCAACAACTCAAGAAAAAATAGTAGAAATAGTTGACTATGAATTATATGACAAAATGTCTATAGAAGAAGTAAAAGCAGCGGTAGAACAAGTTACAGTAACACAGAAATTCAAAAGTGCAGTGCTAAGTGAGGGAGTTAGTAGATTTTTAACAAGAGGAGAAAATAATTTAACAACAGGATTATCAATTCCGTTCAAAATTATATCAAGTGTATTTAAAGGTATTAGAAAAGGAGAAACTATGTCATTTGCAATGCCATCAAATTGCCGGAAAAAGTAGATTTACCGTAAACTTAGCAGCATACCTTGCTTTTGTACATAAAAAGAAAGTTCTTGTTATATCAAATGAAATGTCAGAAGAAAAAATGAAGTTATGTTTAATTACTACAATTTTAAATAATCCAGAAATACAAAAACTACATGGACAAAAAATAATAAAATCAGAAGGAGAATTACTAGAATTTAAATTTAGACCAGATGACCCTAGTACAGTAAAAACAGATGAAAATGGATTTGTATTAAAAGAAGAAAAAGAATCACAATATAGATTTTCTGAAAGACTTGCAGAAATTTCAACAGAATATAGAAAAACACTAGCTGCTACAAAATGGCTAGACAAACAAATAGATAACTCAATCTATTTTATAAATATCACAGACCACACAAATGACGAACTAAAAAAAGTAATTGTTAATTATTATTATAAAGAAAAAATAGAGTATATGTTTTATGATACAATGAAAACAGACACAGAAAACATTGGTAATGGTGAAGAATTAAAAAAGACAGCAACGATACTTTCAAATCTAGCACAAGATTTTAATATATTTATAGGTTCAACCTTGCAATTAACAGAAACAGCTACATTGCCTATAAATCTAGATATAAATGATTTAGCAGTAAGTAGAACAGTAAAAGAAGTATTAGACACACTAACTTTAATGAAACAAATTCAACGTGAAGATTTCGGAAAATATGAATATTCCTTAGAAGAAGTAGGGAATGAATGTATAGATTTGAAAGAATATAAAGACCCAAATGTAAGATATTATGCATGTGTCATCGATAAAAACAGAGCAGGAGCAAAACCAAAATTATTATTTAGACTAAATCTTGCATATAATATTTGGGAAGAATTAGGATATTTGCGTCTAAAAGTAAAAAATGAAGGAGAGAATAATTTAACATGATAAGAACAAAGCTAAAAGATAGAGTATTGCCGAAATACTCTAAAGGAGAAGAAATATTTAATATGACTTCACATATTGTTGGTGCAGTAGTTGGATTGGTAGCAATGATACTATGTATAGTATTTGCATCAATACATAAAGACCCTTATGCAATAGTTTCAAGTGTGATATATGGAATAACAATGATTATATTATATACAATTTCCAGTATATATCATGGATTAAGCCCAAAAAAAGAAGGAAAAAAGATATTACAAATAATTGACCATTGTTCGATATTTTTACTTATAGCAGGCTCATATACACCATTTTGTTTATGTACATTGAGAAAAGAAAATAATGCAATGGGATGGACAATATTTGGAATTATATGGGGACTAGCAATATTAGGAATAACACTAAATTCAATAGACTTAAAGAAATTTAAAAAATTTTCAATGATATGTTATTTGATTATGGGATGGTGTGTAGTATTTAAGATACCATATTTAATTCAAGCATTAGGAACAGCAGGATTTACTTTATTATTGCTAGGCGGTGTAGCGTATACAGTTGGAGCAATATTATATGCAGTAGGGAAAAAGAAAAAATGGATGCATTCAATATTTCATGTGGCATGTGTAATTGGAACAGTGTTACAATTTTTATGTATATTATTACATGTAATATAAGAAAAAAGAGATTTAATTTTAGCAATTAAATCTCTTTTTCAATTAAGCTATAAACCCAACTGTATCATATACTTCTTTCAATTTATTTTTAGCAATTTCATGTGCGTGTTTAGCACCTTTTTCACAAATACTTTTTAAATAATCTTCATATTCTGGTGAATTTAATTTATTATATTTTTCTTGAATAGGTTCAAGAGTATCTGCAACAGCTGTTGCAACAGCTGTTTTAAATTGACCATATCCAGAATCTTTGAATTCTTCTTCAATTTCAGTATAAGATTTATCAGTAACAGCTGAATAAATATTCATTAAATTCTTTATACCTGGTTTATCATCAGAGTATTTTACACAATTTTCAGAATCAGTAACAGCTCTTTTTACTTTTCTCATAATTTCATCCCTTGAATCTAATAAGAAAATAGAAGCATCTTTGTTATCATCAGATTTAGACATTTTTTTAGTAGGTTCTTGTAAACTCATGATTCTTGCAGTATTTTCTGTAATTAATGGTTTAGGCAACTTAAACACATCATCTTTATAAATAGAATTAAATCTTTTAGCAATATCTCTTGCAATTTCTAAATGTTGGCGTTGGTCTTCTCCTACTGGTACATAATCTGCATCATAAAGTAAAATATCTGCAGCCATAAGTACAGGATAATCAAAAAGACCAACTCGAATATTATCTTGTTTTTTAGATTTATCTTTATATTGAGTCATCCTACTTAATTCACCCATATAAGTACAGTTATTTAATATCCAACCTAACTCAGCATGTTCATGCACATGTGATTGCATAAAAATAGTATTTTTTTCTGGATCTAATCCACAAGCTAAATACTGTATTAATATGCTTTTAATATTTTTTCTTAGCTGCTCAGGTTCCTGGGGAACAGTTATTGAATGTAAATCAGCAATGAAAAACTTACATTCATAATTATCATCTTCTTGAATTTTTACAAAATTTCTTAAAGCACCTAAATAATTTCCCAATGTTAAAATTCCTGAAGGTTGAATTCCACTTAAAATTTGTTTTTTCATTAAAAAACCACTCCTTTCAAATTAAAATGCATGATTGTTATAAAAACAAAAAACTCTTGTCCCAATAAAAGGACAAGAGTAATATATCTTGCTATGCCACCTAATATCATGTACAATCATACACGTTCATTTATAACGGGTTGAAATCCCGTCAACGCCTACTTTATAGAATTTCGGGTTGCTCTCATCAGGCCATTCAGTAAAATTTCCAATGTGATTATTCCACCATCAATCACTCTCTATAATCTTCCATAATACTTACTATTCTGAATCAACGATTTAAATAATTATATTAGTAATGTAGCACAAATTTCTTTAAATGTCAAATTAAAATTGATAAATTCATCGTAGCATGATATAATTTCAAAGAAAATATAGAAATAGGTGAAGTAAATGAAAAAAGTAGCAATTTTTGGGTCAACAGGATCAGTAGGAGAAAGTACATTAAATGTAATAAGAGAAAATTTAGATATATTTAAAGTGGAAACACTAGTTGCAGGAAAAAATATACAAAAACTAATACAACAAATAAAAGAGTTTAAACCTAAAAATGTATATATAATAGATAAAGAAAATGCAGATAAATTAAAAGAAAAGTTTGAAAATGCAAATGTATATTATGGAAAAGAAGGAATGGAAGAAATATCAAATTTGACTGATTTCGATATTTCTGTTTCAGCCTTAGTTGGAGTAGCAGGACTTAAGCCAACATATAATATGATAAAAAACGGGAAGACAGTAGCATTAGCTAACAAAGAAGTTTTAGTAGCTGGCGGAGAATTGATAATGAAAACAGCAAAAGAATCTGGAGCAAAGCTACTTACAGTTGACAGTGAGCATAGTGCAATAATGCAATGCTTAAAAGGTGAAGAAAACAACGAGATAAATAAAATTTTATTAACAGCTTCAGGAGGACCATTTTTCGATAAAGAAATTACTGATGACATAACAGTAGAAGAAGCT
>CANQGP010000019.1 GCA_947623285.1 uncultured Clostridia bacterium
CCACACTCTGCTTTCTCTCATCTCTATGAATGAAATTATACTATCAGCATTGTGAAAAATCAAGCGAACATAACAAAATTTTTAATAAATCTTAAAGTATTATAATTCTAATTCAAAATCATGATTTTTTGCTTTTTCTTCTTTCTTTATTTGCTTTTCAGCATCAAGAGAAATGCGAGTTTCTTTTTCAAAATCATGTTCAAGTCGATTTTCATCAGCAATATCAAATTTTTTACAAATCCAATTTATAAATTTTTTGTTAGTTTTCCAGCATAAATATGAAGTTATTTTTAGATAAAAAATAAACACTATCAGAAATGATAATGTTCATTTTTTATTGTATAGGAAAAATCGTCAGATTTTTACGTATACAAAAAGGTTAATTTACCTTGATTCGTGCAATAATTGCGAAGCAATTTTACACATGTGGGCATCGAAATCTTTGATTTCGTTAATGCCCAATTTTCTTATGTATTCATTTTCACACTTTTTTCAAAATTTTTAATTTGCCAAAGCCAGTAAATCTAGGCTTTTGGTAACTATTCTTAGTTGTTCTAATGTTTTTAACAGCGGGTCGCCTTCTTTAATACGTAAAGTTCTTCTTATTTCTTTTGGAATAACTACTCTTCCTAAATCATCTATTCTTCTTACAACACCTGTTGCCTTCATGTTTTTCCTCCTTTTTCAAATTATGTTTAAACCTAGTATTTGTAAAAAAAGAAAAATATACGTTATAAAGAAAATGCATAAAATTTCCAAAATTAAAAAATATTTCTATAAAATTTCCTAAAGGAAGTTCATATTGAAACCCAGTACACTTTATGATAAAATCCAGTCAGACAATTAGGAAGTTTTATAGGAGGAATTTTACATGGATGAAATAATTTTTGTAACACATAATAAGGGAAAAATAGCATCTGCTAACAGACAACTAGAAGGAGTTAATTTTAAAATATTTGAATATGAGTTAGAAGAACCAAGAAGTGATGATATAAAATATATATCAAAATACAAAGTTATGGAAGCATATAAATTAGTAAATAGACCATGTATATCTTTAGATTGTGGATTTTGGATAGACGAATTAGATGGATTTCCAAGAGCTTTTGTTAATTTTGCATTAGATACTATTGGAATTGATGGTATGTTAAAATTAATGGAAAACAAAGAAAATAGAAAGTGTAGATTTACAGAATGTCTATCCTATTATGATGGAAATAATTTACATCAATTCATGGGAAAACATGAAGGAACTTTGTCAAAAAATATATTGGGAAATGATACAGATAAAAAGTGGTCTGATTTATGGTATGTTTTTAAGCCATTTGGCTATGACAAGACATTAGCTCAAATGTCTGAAGAAGAAAGAAGAAGTAGAGTAAAATATGAAGATGTAGATGCCATGAGAGAATTTGCAAAATGGTACAAAAACGAAAATTAGTATAAAACTATATCAAGAATTATCATAATTTTATTTGTTAAATAATATATAATCAATTTAACAAATAGTAATTTGTAGAATATTAGGAGAAAAAATGTTAGAAATAAGACAAGAAAATAAAAATGATTATGAACAAGTATATAATGTTGTAAAAACAGCTTTTGAGAATGCTGAACATAGCGATGGAAATGAACAAGATTTAGTTAACAATTTAAGAAAAAGCGATAGCTTTATTCCTGAACTTTCTTTAGTAGCTGTTAAAGATAATAAAATTGTAGGGCATATTTTATTTACTAAAATAAAAATAGGAAAATATGAGGAATTAGCTTTAGCTCCACTTGCAGTATTACCAAAATATCAAAGACAAGGAATAGGAAAAAAGTTAATTGAAACTGGACATAAAATTGCAAAAAAATTAGGATATAATTATTCTATTGTATTAGGAAGTGAAAAGTATTATCCAAAGTTTGGTTATACTTCAGCAATAGATTATGGAATAAAAGCACCTTTTGAAGTTCCAAATGAAAATTTTATGGCTATAAAATTAAAAGATACAGAAGTAGAAATAAAGGGTACTGTTCAATATGCAAAAGAATTTGGAATATAAAGTAAAGAAAGTCATATAAATTACAATTTATTTAAGTTAAGCAAATAGCCTTATTGTATAAGACTACCTGCTTTTATCTTGTCTATAATTCTAATTCAAAATCATGATTTTTGGATTGTTTTTCTTATTTCTTTTAATACTAAAAATCAAAAAAAGAATTTAAGAGTCATTTAATTGAATATGAAAAAGAAACCGACAAGAAACCAACAAGAAAACCAATAAGAAAAATCCTTTTGAATATAAAAATAAAGTTTTTGAAATGGAAATAAAAATATAAATATATTGTAAAATATTAGAAAATTTTATATAATATTCATATCCTTTTCATAAAGGAAATCTTTTTGAAGGGGGTGAAATTATATGACCAACGCAGAACTAATATTGAAGTTAGTTGAAATGCTAATTGAATCTGAAAAGAAACAAAATGCACAAACAGCTAATGAACAAACCGGTCAAACTAAAGATAAGTACATAACTAGTCAGAAAGGGGTAGTAGCTTCCATTTGCTACTCCTTTTTATTATACATAACAAAAGAGATGCCTTCTTCCATTGCACCTCTTTCTAACTATATGACTTCTGCAGAACACAGTCAATTATTAAGCTACATTTATTTTACTATAAAAATGGGAAAAAGTCAAATTTTACAGAAAAGATTTTTTAGAAAAACTATTGATAAAAGGTAAATTTTTTATGTACTCATTTTCACACCTTTTTCAAAAAAATTAATTTGTCAAAGCCAGTAAATCTAGGCTTTTGGTAACTATTCTTAGTTGTTCCAATGTTTTTAACAGCGGCTTGCCTTTTTTTATACGTAAAGTTCTTTTGGAATAACTACTCTTCCTAAATCATCTATTCTTCTTACAGTACCTGTTGCCTTCATGTTTTTCCTCATTTTTCAAATCATGTCTAAACCTAGTATTTGTAAAAAAAGAAAAATATACGTTATAAAGAAAATGCATAAAATTTCCAAAATTAAAAAATATTTCTATAAAATTTAAAAAGGAATTTTATATTGAAACCCGGTACACTTTATGATAAAATCCAGTCAGATAAATAGTAATTTGTCTAATGAAATTAAAAAAGTAATTATACAAAATATGTAATAGTTGCTTTGACAAAATAGAAATATTTTGCTAAAATATTAAATGTAAAAATAATTAAAAAGATGACACATGTAGTGCTTTGCACGTAAATCTGATAACAGAGCTTTTTATGTTAGAAATTTACGTACAAAAATTATATGTGTTTTTTTGTCTTTTAGAAAGGAGATTAAAATGCCAGAAACAAAATTTCAAAGATTAATATTTGCATTAATAACAGTAATTATAACTGTGCCTTGTTTTGTTTTTTATTGTTCTTCTTATGAAGCAGGAGGATTTACAATTGATATAATAAAAAACTCTGTTATATTTATTCCAATTGAATTTATACTTGCATATCTATGTGAAATTTTTATAGGAAGTCCTTTATCTGTAAAATTAGCATTAAAAGCAATGCCACCTCAAAAAAATTCTCCTATGATGGTAGAAACAGCGATAATATGTGCAACAGTAGGAATTATGTGTCCATTAATGAGCTTTTTAGCAACAATTTTATATAATGGAATTATTGCAGTTGGTATATATCATCAAATAAGTTTTTCATATTTTATGATAAATTTTATACCATTTTGGTTACAAAAAGTTGTATTAAATTTTCCATTTGCTTTGTTATCACAATTATTCTTTATACAACCTCTTACAAGAACAATATTTAAAAATATTTTTGCAAAAAAATCAAAAGAATATAATATTGAAAATGAGCAAGAATTGATTGAATCTACAGAAACAATTCCATCAGATATAACAAAGTAGATGTAAAGTAGGAATAATAAGATATTGGGTAAGAAGATATTAATTGAATTGTTAATATCTTCTTTATTTTATTTGTTAAATAATATATAATCAATTTAGCAAATAGTAATTTGTCTTTTAAATAAGAATATAAGGAGGTAATTAATATGGTAGATTTAGAAAAATTACAAAAAGAAATATATCAAAACAAAGTAGATAAAGGATTTAATGTGACAGATGTTAATAAAGAGTTCTGCTTAATATATGGGGAGACTGCCGAAGCATATGAAGCATGGAGAAAAAAGAAAGAAGATTTAGGAGAGGAGTTAGCAGATGTTGCTATATATTTGTTAGGATTATCGGAAATATTAGGAATAAATTTAGAAGATGAAATACAGAAAAAAGTTTATAAAAATTCTAAAAGAGAATATAAAATAATAGATGGCGTAAATACAAGAGTTAAAGAATTTAGAGAATAATCTGATTTAAATATGAAAATAATTTGCAAGTAACCTTTTTCAGTTATGAAATAAGAGAAGGGGTGATGTGAAAATGAAAATAACATTAGTAACAGGAAATTGGGCAAAAGTAAAAAGTGCTAAATTAAAATTAGAGCCATTAGGATTCGAAATTGATAATATAAAAATGGACACAATTGAAATTCAAGCAGATACAATTCAGGAAGTGGCAAAATATTCTGCCAAATGGGCAAGCAATAAGTTGAAAACCAATGTGGTTAAGAACGACACAGGACTTATGATAGAAGGACTAAGTGGATTTCCGGCAGCATATACTCACTATGTTCAAGATACTATTGGGGAAGATGGTATATTAAAATTAATGAAAGGCATAGACAATAGAAAAGCAAAATTTGTCGAAGCATTATCTTATTGTGAATATGGAAAAGAGCCGGTAGTTTTTACATCTGAAACAGAAGGAACCATTGCTAAAGAGAAGCAAGGGCAATATGGTTGGTCTTGGGACTTTATATTTATACCAAAAGGAGAAAATAAAACGTTAGGATGCTTTCCAGATGATGAAAGATTTAACTATTGGAATGATACAGCTTATAATCAACTTGCTGAATATTTGAAAAACAAAAATGATGAAAGATAGAATACTTAAGCCAGAAAAAACAATTAACGTTGAAATGGAGAAAATAATGAAAACTTGAATAAATATAAGGGGGAAATATATGTTACACAAAATGAAATTAAATGAAAGTCCATTTGAAAGAATAAAAAATAGAACAAAAACTGTAGAATTTAGATTATTTGATGAAAAAAGACAACAAATAAAAGTTGGAGATCAAATAGAATTCTCAAAATTACCTGATTTAAAAGAAAAATTGTTAGTTGATGTTTCTGAATTGTATAGAGAAGAAACCTTTGAAGAGTTATTTAAAAAATTATATAATGATGAAAAAGAAATAAAAAGAAAAGTAGAGTCAATGTATCAATATTATTCACAAGATAAAGAGGAAAAGTATGGTGTCATAGGGATAAAAATAATATTGAAAAATAATAGATGAAGAATTTAATAAATTTGCTAATTAAAATGACGTTATTTGTAATTATACTCCATTTGCTTTTGTAGCTATGGAAGACAATAAATGTATATATAAATTCAAAGGAGACGATATAATGGAAAAAAGGGATTTATACGATTCAAAACGAAACCTTACAGGTGAAACAATTTTAAAAGGAGAAAAGACACCTGAAGGAAGATACATACTAGTAGTTTTAGTGTTTATACAAAATTCGGAAGGAAAATTCTTGATACAAAAAAGAAGTGAAATAAAAAATGGGAAATATGCAACCACAGGAGGACATCCAAAATCTGGAGAAAGCAGTCTTCAAGGAATATTAACCGAAGTTGAGGAAGAAATTGGCTTGAAGTTAGATTCTGATAAGTTACAATTATATTACTCGGGCAAATCTAAAAAGGAAAGAGTTTTTTGGGATGATTATTATATAAAAATGGATATAAAAGAAATAAAAAAATTAAAATTACAAGAAGAGGAAGTAGAAACGGTTGAATGGTTTTCAGAAAGTGAAATTATAGAGTTAATGAAACAAGATAAATTTTTTAAAAATCACTATGAAGAATTTGAAATTTTGATGGGTTGGTTAAAAACTAATTGAAAGACAAATCTTTTATAATAAAATATAAAGAAAAGAAAGGAAGGCTTTAAATGGCAACATTTGATGAATTTATGAAATTAGATATAAGAGTTGGAACAATTATAGAAGCGAAAGTTTTTAAAGAGGCTAGAAGACCTGCTTATCAGTTAAAAATTGATTTAGGGAAAGAAATTGGAATAAAAAAATCTTCAGCTCAAATAACGGAGATATATAAGTGTGAAGATTTAATAGGGAAGCAAATATTAGCAGTAGTAAATTTTCCACCAAAACAAATTGTAAACTTTATTTCAGAAGTATTAGTATTAGGAACTTATAGCGAGCAAGGTGTAGTTTTGATAAAGCCTGATGAGCAAGTAAAAAATGGAGATAAATTAGGTTAAATCAAAATTATAATATGAAAGATTTAGCTATTTGACTTCCATATACATATTACAATTGAAATGTATATGAAAGTCAATAGAATAAAAAAATCAGATAAGTAATTTACAAATATTTGCTTTTTAAAAAATTTTACCTATAATTGTTTTTTTGTTTTAAATTAGTTAATCTTTCTGATATTAGCAATGCTAATAAAATTGATAAACTGTCTTTTAACAAAAATGGCAATGATACTAAGGCAAAAGAATTAATTAATCCTATTCCAGATAAAATACTATATTGTAAAATTCCTAGTATATGCAATGATGCTAAAGCTATTGTACATAATAGTATTTTATTTATTCTTTTTTCTGTATTTTTTACTTTAGCACAAAATAAAACAAATGGAATAAATCCAAATAAAAAGCCACCAGTTAACCCAAATACTGCTATAAATCCAGATTTACCACTTGCAAATACAGGTAATCCAATTATACCTAAAAATAAGTATATAAAAATGGCTTTTATACTTTTATTTTCTGTTAGAGTAAACCCTATTAATGCTATTGAAAATGTTTGTAAAGTCATAGGTACTCCACCTGGAAATGGTATTGATATTTGTGCGGCAACAGACAAAAATAAAGCAGATACTAAATAGATGATTACATTTTTTATTTGTTCTTTTGTTTTTATTTTTTCAATAATACTATCTAACATAAATATAGCCTCCTTTCTTTCTTAAAAAATATACCAATTTTTATGTTTTTTCAATAAACTAACCAGTCAGCATATTGTAGAAATCCTATTTCTAACAAATATCAAATGAAATATTGCTCTAATTTATAAATTTATCTATGCAAGTCAATATTTTACAATCACTTGCTTTTTTGTTATACTTTAATCAAATGAAAAGAAAGTTATAACTTAAGGAGATATCTAAAATCTGGAGAAAACAGTCTTCAAGGAATATTAATAAAGAGAAATATAGTAGGAGAATAAAAATGTTAAATCAATTTTCAAGAACAGAATTATTAATAGGAAAAGAAGGAATAGAAAAATTAAATAAAGCAAAAGTTGCTATATTTGGAATTGGTGGAGTAGGATCTTTTGTATTAGAGGGATTAGTAAGAGCAGGAGTAGAAAAGTTTATATTAATAGATGATGATAAAGTTTGTTTAACGAATTTAAACAGACAAATTATTGCAACCCATAAAACAGTAGGAAATTATAAAGTGGAAGTTGCAAAAGAAAGAATATTAGAAATAAATCCAAATGCAAAGGTAGAAACTTATCAAGAGTTTTTTATGCCAAATAGTAAAGAAATATTAGATGATACAGTAGACTATATTGTAGATGCAGTAGATACTGTTACAGCTAAAATAGAATTAGTCGTAAGAGCAAATAGATTAGGTATTCCAATTATATCAAGTATGGGAACTGGAAATAAATTAGATCCTACTAGATTTGAAGTAACTGATATATATAAAACAAGTATATGCCCTCTAGCAAAAGTGATGAGAAAAGAGCTAAGGGCAAGAGGAATAAAAAGATTAAAAGTAGTTTATTCAAAAGAAGAACCAATAAAACTAGAAAAAAATTTGGAAAACAGTTGTAAAAACGGATGCATATGTCCACCAGGAACGAAAAGAAAATGCACAGTTAGAAATCAAGTTCCTGGAAGTATATCTTTTGTTCCATCAGTTGTAGGATTAATCATTGCAGGAGAAGTAATTAAAGATATTATTAGAAACGGAGCAGATTAATGTCTGCTCTTTTATATTTCATAAAAATATGATATTATTTAGTCAAAAGGAACATAGATAAAAAAGAAAGGTACAATAAAATTATGATTAGATGTTCTTGGGTTAATCTAAAAAACCCTAAATATATCAAGTATCATGATAGTGAATGGTGTAAACCAAATTTTGATGATAAATATCTATATGAAATGTTAATATTAGAATCATTTCAAGCAGGGCTTTCTTGGGAATGTGTACTTAATAAACGAGAAAGTTTTAGAAAAGCATTTGATAATTTTGATATAGATAAAATATGTTGTTATAATAATATAAAAGTAAAAGAATTAATGGAAAATAAAGAAATTATAAGAAACAAATTAAAAATAAATGCTACTATAAATAATAGTAAAATTTTTAAAAATATACAGAATGAATTTGGTTCTTTTTATAATTACTTAATGAAATTTACTAATAATAAAATTATTTATGAGATAGGTAAAACTACAAATCAATTATCAGACAATTTGTCAAAAGATTTACAAAAAAGAGGAATGAAATTTGTAGGAAGTACAATTATATATTCTTATTTACAAGCAATAGGAATTATTTATTCTCATGAAAAAGAATGTTTTTTATATAAAGATAAATTAAACTAATAAGTTATAATAAAATAAAAAAATATTGCTTTGCATATAATGAAAGTGATAAAGATAGGAGGATAAAAATGAAAGTTTTATTAGTAAATGGTGGACCTCATAAAGAGGGGTGTACTTACACTGCATTAAATGAAGTTGCAGAAGAATTACATAATCAAGGAATCGAAACTGAAATATTTTGGATAGGAATAAAACCTATATCTGGATGTATAGCATGTCATAAATGTTCTGAAAGCGGAAAATGTGTATTTGATGATGTTGTTAATGAATTTGCTAAAAAAGCTAAAAAAGCGGATGGCTTTATTTTTGGAACACCAGTTCATTATGCAGCAGCATCAGGAGCAATGACTTCTTTCATGGATAGGCTTTTTTATTCGACTTCTTCAGATTTAAACATATTTAGATTAAAGCCAGCAGCAACAGTAGTCTCAGCAAGAAGAGCAGGTACAACTGCTACATTTGAACAATTAAATAAATACTATACAATAACGCAAATGCCAGTAATTTCGTCTAGATATTGGAACATGGTACATGGATCTAATCCAGAAGAAGTAAAAAAAGATGAAGAAGGTATGCAAATAATGAGAATACTTGGGAAGAACATGGCTTATTATTTGAAATGTATTGAGGCTGGAAAAGAAAAAGGTATAAGACCACCAGAGCCGGAAAAAGTTACATTTACAAATTTTATTAGATAATATTTGTAAAAATTATAAGGATTTAGTTAACAAAACTTGAAAATTATGTAAAATTGTGATAAAATATTTGCAATTGAATAGTAAATTAGTAAGAAAAACCTCTTACTAATATGTTGATGGTAATTGTTTTGGTTGATTTCAAATAAAAAAGGATGAAAAATGAAAAAAATCTTAATAACTTTAAATCCAGAAAAACAAGAATTAGAAACAGGCATTTTTGAATTAATAGCATCAGGAATAAAATTCAGTTATGAAGAAGACAGAATAGAAATAAATTTGAATGACCAAGAAAAGGATGAAAGGATCATTCGGATAATTGCTAAACTAGCAGCTAGTAGTGCAAAAAGAATAGAAATACAAGAAGAAAAGTCAATACCTAAAAGAAATCAAAAAAAAGACCTTAGAGAAACAGCTGAAAATGTTAAAGAAATTGATGACATTGCAGCAAACTCTGACAATTTAGACAACTTTATAAAAAATGTGAAGACCTTTATATCAAATAAAGGGATAGACAAAAGAATAAAGCCTGTCTGTAGTAGAAATTTCATGAAACTAATTGATATTGCAGTAAATATAGCAAATGATAATAAAACAATAAGCTGGAGTACAATTAGAGAATATTTTGGTAGTGACTATAAAGATGGTATACGTAGCTCTTGTTGTACTGCAATAGCAAAAGCTTTTGAAGACTGTGAACAAAAAGTTACAGCTCTTACAGTTTTAAAAAGTGTTAATGAAAATGTTAAAAAATATTTCTTAAATACACAAAAAACAGAACAAAATTTAGGACATAAAAAGGATGAACAAAAAGAACCTAAAAGTGAAATAAAATTAACAGTTTCAGAAAAACCTAAAATTCAAAAGCAATTAGCAGTTTCAGAAGAACCTAAAATCCAAAAGGAATTTGCAACTTCAGAAGCTTCTGAAGTTCAAGAAAATTTAAAGAAATGTTTAAAAGAAAGACTAGATGAAACATTAAAAAAAGATGATTCTCTTTATGTAAGTGTAAACAAGATATCAAGAACAATGAAGTTTGAAAATAGTGAAGAAAGAGAGTTTGTTAGAAGATTCTTAACTTTTGCTATTAGGCCTAAAAAAATAAAGCAAGATAAAATTTTAGACGATATTATAACAAAAGTTTCAACAGAATATGGTATGACAAACTTTGAAGCAAAAGTAAAATTACTTCAAAAGTTCAATGAAATACCTGAAGAAGAAATCAACTTTAATTTGAATGACTTTATAATAGTTATTCGTGAAGTTGTTGAAGAAATTAATCATAACAATTAACACTAGTGGGGGTGCGATGCATCCCTTTTTAGTTTATAATAAAATAATATATAAATTTAGGGGGAAGAAAAGGATGTTAAAAGAGAAGTTAAATATTGGAATAATAGCTAGAACATATGGTATCTCAGAAGAATTAATAGAAGGTTTGGTTGATGCGGCTGAAAATAAAAAGCCAATAAATTTAAAAATAATTTCTATGGAATATAATATTGAAGAGAACAAAATTAAAGAGATGTTTGAAGGAATTAGCTCAGTAATTTCAAAATATCAAATACAAGATAAAAATGAAAAAAATCCAGAATCTAAAAAAGAGATAAAAAAACAAGTACAATCTCGAGCGAAAAGAAAAAGAGTAAACTCAAGAAAAGAAAGAAAAAGTATAAATTCTAAGAAAGAAGAAAGTGTAAGCCAAAAGAGACCAAACCCCGTAGATCCAAAGAAAGAAAAAACTGTAAGCCAAAAGAGACCAAACCCCGTAGATCCAAAGAAAGTGAAAATAATAGATTCAAAAATTAATGAAATTGAGAGTACAATAGAAAGTATAAAAGGAAAAACAACAGAGGAAAGAACTGCAATTGCTTTAGAAATCATAAAAAAGACACAAAGTATAAAAAAATTACCTCTTTCACTTGAACAATCAAGAAGATTAAGTCTGTTATATCAAAGAAAGTTTTTTGTAAACTCACCTATGAAACCTAAAGTGAGAAAAAAACTTGTTGATACAGTTAATGAAATTGCAGGAGTACTTGCAGATCAAGTAGATATAAAACAAACTGATATAGAGGATGTAAATCAATTAAGAGAATTGAAACAACAATTGACGGGGTTAGGATATTGTAATCGAAATTTTCAAGTTACAAATATTAATGGAAAAATACAAAGAAAAATAGAAAAATTAACACAGGCAAATCTTCAAAATGATTTAAAAAATAATATTTCTGAAAACATAAAAACACTTGCTAATAGTATTGCAATGGGAGCAATATCAATTGAAGAAGCAAATAACATTATTGAAGAAGAAGCAAAAATAGAGCAAGCTAAAAATAATAAATTAAATGAAGAACAACATAAAAAAAGAATAAAAATTCAAGTTAGAGAAGCAATAAAAGAAAATAGTTTTCATGTAAAAGATGAAAATGTAGTTGAAGAATTATTACAACAGGTAATTGAGATACCAAAAGAGAGTGCAAAAAAAATAATTAAACAAATTTCTAATGAAGAAAGATAAGATTGAACTGTTGATTTTTTAAATGTTTTAAGATATAATGCACAAGTAGTGAAGTAGGATAATAAAAATATTATCTTACAGCAAAAATAAGGAGGAATGTAAGCGTGAAGGCAATTGAGATTAGAAATAAATATCTAGAATTTTTTAAAAAATATAATCATACTGTGATACCATCAGCGCCATTAATACCTGAAAATGACCCATCAGTATTATTCAATACTGCAGGTATGCAACCATTGGTACCATATTTGTTAGGAGAAACACACCCAGCGGGAACACGCTTATGTGATTATCAAAAATGTGTTAGAACAAATGATATAGAAGAAGTTGGAGATAACAGACATTTAACATATTTTGAAATGCTAGGAAATTGGTCTTTAGGAGATTATTTTAAAGATGAATCTATAGCAATGAGTTATGAATTTTTAACAAAAGAATTAAACATTCCAGCTGAAAAATTATCAGTAACTTGTTTTGCCGGTGATGAAGATTGTCCTAGAGATACTGTTTCAGCAGAAGCATGGAAAAAAGTAGGAATACCAGAAGAAAGAATATATTTCTATGGAAAAGATGACAACTGGTGGATAGCAGGAGAAGAAGGACCATGTGGACCTGATACAGAAATGTTTTATGATACAGGCAAACCAGCATGTGGACCAAATTGTGAGCCTAGTTGTGATTGTGGTAAATATGTTGAAATTTGGAACAATGTATTTATGGAATATTTTAAAGATAAAAACGGATATAGAAAATTAAAAAATAAAAATGTTGATACAGGATTAGGTCTAGAAAGAATGGCTATGTTAATGCAAGGTGTAGAAACACCATTTGATACAGAGTTATTTAAACCTATAATGGACAAATTAAGCGAGTTACAAAAAATAGATAATATTGAAAGCAGAAGAATCATAGCAGAACATCTACGTTCTAGCATGATGATTACTTGTGATGGAGGAAGACCAAGTAATGTTGATAGAGGATATATTTTAAGAAGATTAATAAGAAGAATGATAAGACATATGAATAAATTACAAATAGATTTAAATGAATTATCAACATTAATAGATATAAATGTTGATAACTTAAAAGAAATGTATCCAGAATTAGAAAAAAATAGGAAAGATATAAAAGATGTAATACTAGCAGAAAAAGATAAATTTGTAAAAACTTTAAATCATGGAGAAAAAGAATTTGAGAAACAAATAAAAAAATTAGAAGGAACAAAGGTAGTTCCAGGGAATATAGTATTTAGACTTTATGACACATATGGATTTCCACCAGAAGTTACCAAAGAATTAGCAACAGAAAATGGTATGGAAATTGATATGCAAGAGTTTGAAAAATTATTTAAAGAGCACCAAGAAAAATCAAGACAAGGTTCAGCACAAAAATTTAAAGGTGGATTAGCAGAACAAACAGAAACAACAATTGCATATCATACAGCGACACATTTGCTACATGAAGCTTTAAGAGAAATTTTAGGAGAACATGTAAAACAACGTGGATCTAATATAACAGAAGAAAGATTACGTTTTGACTTTTCACACCCTCAAAAAATGACACCAGAAGAAATTAAGGCTGTTGAAGATTTAGTTAATGAACAAATACAAAAAGATTTAAAGGTGACTTGCGAAGAAATGGATTATGAAGAGGCTAAAAACTCAGGAGCAATTGGATTATTTACAGATAAATATGGAGACAGAGTAAAAGTGTATACAATAGGTGACTTCAGCAAAGAAATCTGTGGAGGACCTCATGTTACACATACAGGTAATATGGGAAGATTTAAAATAAAGAAAGAACAAGCAAGTTCATCAGGAATTAGAAGGATAAAAGCAGTTTTAATAAAAGACTAAAAAAACTACACAAATGGTAAAATTTGTGGTATAATATAAATAGAGGGAATAATACGGAGGTGAAGTATTATGTTTGAGAGTAAGTATGGAAAAGTATTAACAGTAATATTAGCAATAGTAATAATAGCGATAGTTGGATTACTTATATTTTTAGGAATTGATTTATATAATAAATATGTAAAAAATAAAGATGCTGGAGATTTCGTTGATGACTTTATAGGTTCAATAGGAGACGATAATAATGATGACAATATTAATGACGGAGACCTACAGGGAGTTGCCGATGTTGAAGGAGATTCAAATGGTAAAAAACTATATAAAGGTTATGTAGTAATGGGAACAATTGAAATTCCAAAAACAGATGTAAAATATCCTGTATTGGAAAAAGTAACTAAAAAATCAATAGAAGTTGCAGTAGCAATCTTATATGGTACAGGATTAAATCAACCAGGAAATACAGTAATCATAGGACATAACTATAGAAACGGATTATTTTTCTCAAATAACAAGAAATTGGAAAATGGAGATAAAATATACATAACAGATAATTCAGGAACAAAAGTAGCATATACAATATATAACAAATTCCAAACAACACCTGAAGATACATCTTTCTATCAAAGAGACACAGATGGAAAACCAGAAGTAACATTATCAACATGTACTGATGACAGTAAAGAAAGAATAATTATCGAAGCTAGAGCAGATGTATAAAAAAATTAAATATATTAAAAAGGTGATTTCATAAAAATCACCTTTATTTTTTTTATTTTATTGTATATAATATAAATCGACAAGTATAACAAAGAAAAGTGTAAAAAACACAAAAATTGTAAATACTTAATAAAATAAATAAGGATGAGAGATATGATGAATAAAAATCAAGCAAAAAAAAGAATAGAAGAATTAAGAAAGCAAACAGAGTATTATGCTCAAAAATATTATGATGAGGATAAACCTGAAATATCAGATTTTGAATATGATATGTTGATGGTAGAATTAAGAAATTTAGAAAAGGATTTTCCTGAATTTAAATCAAAGGATTCACTAACACAAAAAGTTGGGGGACATGTTAAAGAGGGATTTCAAAAAGTAACACATGAAGTACCATTACAAAGCTTGCAAGATGTATTTAGCATAGAAGAAGTAGAAGATTTTGATGTAAGAATACATGAACAAGCAAGGAAAAATGGAATAAAAGAAGTAAAATATGTAGTAGAGACTAAAATAGATGGGCTATCTGCAGCATTAGAATACAAACAAGGAAGGTTTGTAAGGGGTGCAACAAGAGGAAATGGAATTGTTGGAGAGGATGTTACTGAAAATTTGAAAACAGTAAAAACTATTCCAATGGAAATAAAAGATAAAATAGATATTACTGTAAGAGGGGAAGTATTTATAGCAAAAAAAGAATTTGAAGAAATGAATCAATTGCGTGAAGAAAATGAAGAAGAACTTTTTGCAAATGCAAGAAATGCTGCAGCAGGTTCATTAAGACAGTTAGATAGCAAAATAACAGCTAGCAGACCTTTAGATATATACATTTTTAATGTTCAAAAAATAGAGGGAAAAGAATTTAATTCACATTATGAAGAATTGCAATACTTAGCAGAACAAGGATTTAATGTTAATCCAGTACGCATTTATTGTTCAAATATGGAAGAAGTAAAAAAAGCAATAAAAAAAATAGGTGAAGATAGAGAAAATTTAACCTTTGGAATAGATGGTGCAGTAGTTAAGGTAGACGACTTGCATTTTAGAGAAATATTAGGAACAACAGCAAAAACACCAAGATGGGCAATAGCATATAAATATCCACCAGAGAAAAAAGAAACAAAAGTAAAAGACATCCGTTTTCAAGTGGGAAGAACAGGAGTAATCACACCAATGGCAATACTAGAGCCAGTAAAAGTTGCAGGTTCAACAATATCGAAAACAACTTTGCACAATGAAGACTTTATGAAAGAAAAAGACATAAAAGTAGGAGATACAGTTGTAATACAAAAAGCAGGAGATGTAATACCAGAAATTGTGGAAGTAGTGAAAAATAAAAGAGATGGAAGTGAAGAAGAAAAATCAGTTCCAAGAACATGTCCTGTATGTGGAGCACCAGCAATTAGAATAGAAGGTGAAGCAGCAGTTAGATGCACAGGAATAGAATGTCCTGCAAAATTATTTAGAAATTTAGTCCACTTTGTATCAAGAGAAGCAATGAATATTGATGGATTAGGAGAAAATATAATACAACAATTTTTAGACAAAGGATTAATACACAATATAAATGATATATACACTCTAACATTTGACGAAATTGCGTCATTAAAAAAGAATGGAAAAAAATTTGCACAAAATTTAATAGATAGTATTGAGGCAAGCAAGCAAAATGATTTATATAGATTAATAACAGCATTAGGAATTAGATTTGTAGGTTCAAAAGTTGCCAAAACATTAGCAAAAAAATATAAAACAATGGATAATTTAATGGATGCAACATATGAACAAATAAGCTCTATAAATGATATAGGACCTGTAGTAGCAAGCAGTATTGTTGAATTTTTTGAGCAAAATCAAACAAAGGATTTAATAGAAAAGTTAAAAGAAGCCGGTGTTAATATGAACTATTTAGAAGAAGAAGGAACAGATAATAGATTTGAAGGAAAAACATTTGTATTAACAGGAGGATTAGAGAATTTTACAAGAAGAGAGGCATCAGATATAATAGAAAAATTAGGAGGAAAAACGTCTAGCTCAGTATCTAAAAAAACAGATTATGTATTAGCAGGAGAAGATGCTGGAAGTAAATTAGTAAAGGCACAAAATTTAGGAGTGACAGTTATATCAGAAGAAGAATTTGAAAAAATGATTAGTTAGATTAAATATAGAAGAAAAAAATTTATATGGAAGAAAATTATACTTCTAAAAAGTGATTAGTTAAATTAAACATAGTAGAAAGGGAATTTTATATGGAGGAAGATTATACATTTGAAAAAATGTGGGAGGATTTAAATAATGGATATCAAATATATTATACCTATGTTGGAAATAGATATCTATTATTTAAAACCACTACAAATTGTTATACACAAAAATTATTATCAAAAAACAAGAAAAACCCACAACCGAAGATGTCAATGTTAACACTAAAAAGAGTAAAAGAAATTTATCCATTTATGGAAGATGTAGAGTATAAAATAAATACAGAAGAATATACTCAATAACAATGAGAAAATATTAGATAATAAAAATTAAAAAAAGTTAATGCAAAAAATGAAAAGAGGAGAGGCAAAATAAAGAAAATAAAAATAACTGACAACGAATACCCAAGAATATTAAAAAATATATATGATCCACCAAAAGCAATTTATGCGGTTGGAAATATAAAATTACTTGAACAAGAAAATAATATTGCAATAATTGGATGTAGAAATTATACTAATTACGGAATGAAAGCAACAGAATATTTTTCATACAACTTAGCAAAAGCAGGAGTAACAGTTGTAAGCGGACTAGCTAAAGGAATAGATGGTTTTGCACATATGGGAGCACTAGCTGCAAAAGGAAAAACAATTGCTGTTATAGGAAGCGGATTAGATATAATATATCCAAAAGAAAATATAGAATTAGCAAGAGAAATAATAAGAAGAGAAGGATTAATTATTTCAGAATATCCATTGGGAACCAGACCTAATCAAAGTCATTTTCCAGAACGAAACAGAATAATAAGTGGATTAAGTAAAGCAGTACTTGTAGTAGAAGCTAAAGAAAAAAGCGGAACATCAATAACGGTGGATTTTGCCTTAGAACAAGGAAAAGAAGTTTTTGCTATTCCTGGAAATATCAATTCACCAAATTCAAAAGGAACAAATCAAATGATAAAAGAAGGTGCAAAGATTGTTACAAATATTAATGAGATATTACATTTATATGACATTTTAAGATAATTGTAGATTTTTGAAATTTCCATTGCTATAATAAAATAGGACTATGACTAAAGAAAATAGGAGGTACTATACATGGAAAAACCAATTACTAAAAATGGAATGGAAGCTGCAATAGCAGTATGGAGTATAGAAAGAGGAAGAAGAACATTAGAAGAAGAGAAAAATAATTCTGAAGATAATGAAAAATCAATAAATGAAATGGATGAAAAAACAATAGATGAAGTTTATAAAAGCGAGTTTATACCTAAACTTGGAAGTGTAAAAGAAAATATGGAAAGTGAAAGATCACATAGATTAGAGGATATAAAAATAGAAGGATTAGAACCTAAAGGAGAAAGTTTAGAAGAAAATCAAAACAATGAACATGAGCAGGAAGAACCTAAAGAAGATTCAAAAGAAGAAGAAAACGAAAGATAAAGGAGAAAAAATAGAAATGAAAAAAAATACAAAGGACTATTCAAAGGTATTTACAGAACTAGATGAAATTTTTAAATATTTGCCAGAAGAAATGTTGAAAAAAATTCCGGCAAAAATGAAAAAAGTAGTAAAAGAACAGAAAAATACTGAATATGAATTTTATTATGATGAATCAAAAGAATTAATGAATCAAGATATATATTTACAAACAAAGGATTTTCTTTCAATAATATATATAATGTTCATATGTGATAAAGAGGACAAAATCCGTTTATTAAATATTTGCAAAGAAAGTGACAAAAAAATATTAGAAAGTAGAGAAAGAAGAAGACAAAAATATAGAGAAAGTATTTTTGACAGGTCAAGAAAAAAAGAACAGAAACCAAAAAATGAAGAAATGGCATTAACTACTGTAAATGAAGGAAATTGGTTTAAAAAACTTTTAAATAAAATCAAAAGTTTTTTTAAAAAAGTATAAAAATAGCTTGACAAATATAGAAAAAAATATTATAATCTATACTTGTCAGGGAGATGCAGGTGTAGTTCAATGGTAGAACCCCAGCCTTCCAAGCTGATGACGCGGGTTCGATTCCCGCTACCTGCTCCATTGACGTTTCTGTTCGAACTTTTTAATATAAAGAACAGAAGATACAAATATCATTCTAAAAAAGGATGGTATTTTTTTATTGGCAAAATATCATCCAATCAAAGAAAGGATGGTGTTTGAAATGAACGTAATCAAACAAGAATTACAATTTGAAGAAAGGTTGAAACAACGACTGGAATTTATATGCAAGTTTTCTAAATCTCCTCCAACATTTATCAATGGTAGTATTAGAAAAATAGAAAATACTAATCTTAGATATATTGAACCTCATAAGGTAATTGTTAATAGCCTTACTTTATTAGTATTCAATTATTCAAATGATGTGTATATTTCTAATTTATCAAAAAAGATAAAGTTATCGGAGTTAGAAACGTACTTGAAAAAACGTGTAAATAGCTAAAAACTTGACATTTCTTGAAATTGTGATATAATATCTAACGTAAACGGTTTATGTTTATTAAGATATTAGGAGTTGAAAAATATGGTTTTAGAAGAATTATATTTTGTATCAAATAGAATAGTAACAAATTAAGAAGTGTCAATAGTATTGAATTTGTAATACTGTGTGGCACTTCTTTTTTTGAAATCGGAGGTTTACAAAGAATGGAAGAAGAAAAGAAAAAATGTGGGTTGTATATGAGAGTATCAACAGAAGACCAAGCAAGAGAACGGTTTTAGTTTGCCTGAGCAAAAAGAAAGATTAAAGGCTTTTTGCACATTTAAAGGTTATGAGATTGTAGATTATTATCAAGATGCTGGAATTAGTGCAAAAACAGGTAATCATAGACCAGATTTTGAAAGACTAAAAAATGATATTAAGGCTAAAAAGATAAATACAATAGTTGCCCTAAAACTAGATAGAATAACAAGAAGTATTTATGACTGGGAAAATTTAATGACATTTTTAGAAAAAAATGAAGCATATATAGACTGTGTAAATGATGAAATTAACACCGTTAGTGCAAATGGTAAAATGATTTCAAGACTTTTAATGAGTGTAAGTCAAAACGAGATAGAAAGAACAAGTGAAAGAACAAAAATAGGTCTTGCTGGTGCAATAAAACAAGGTCATATTCCGAGTGTAGCTCCATTGGGATATAAACACGAGAACAAAAAGTTAGTAATAGATTATTCTACTAAAGATATTGTGGTTAGAATATTTGATATGTATTACAACGGATATTCTTATCAAAAAATAAGTAACCTATTCAATGATGAGGGAGTGCTAGGAAAAACTAATTGGAGAGATTCAACAATAGTTGGTATTCTTGAAAACGAATTATATAAGGGAGATTTTATACACGGAAAAAACACTAAACACCCTACATATTATGAAAATGTAGTTGAGCCTATTGTATCTAAAGAAATGTGGGAAGATTGCCAAGTGCAAAAAAAGAAAAACTCAAGACATTATCAACGAACATTGACATATTTATATTTACAGAAATTAAAATGTCCGAAATGTAATCGTGTTTTAGGTGGCAAGGCAACTACAAAGAAAAACGGAAAAGCGTATTTCTACTATTATTGCCATGATTGTAAAGTTCAATTTAAAGAAGAAAAAATAACTGAATACTTTAATCAGTTTATTGATGAGTTAATATAATACGA
>CANQGP010000020.1 GCA_947623285.1 uncultured Clostridia bacterium
TAAGTGGTATATAAATAGATACTAAAAATTTAGCATAATTCATTTTATTATAACATAAAAAACCAGTTTTTTCAAATTGTAACTCTTGCTTTCATTTCAGACTCTATTCTTTCATTATAGATTTAGGATGACTCTTTTTACATAAAAAAAATCAATCATTTCTGATTGATTTGTACTGTCTATTCACAAAAGTTCGAACAGACTCGAAACTGGAGCAATTTCGAAACAGGTATGCGAAAAAATTATATATTTTATTTCTCAATCTTCTCCTTATATAATTCGATTTATTATCTTAACCTTAACATAACTTTTTTTATTTTGCAATAATTATTTTAAATTTTTATTCATTTATTACTTTCTCCTTGTATAAAGTCTTCTCTTCCCATGTCCTTCAATTTATTCTCTACTCGATATGCAATATAATTTAACGTGCTGTCATCTTTATGTATATATTCATCATGATTAAAACTAGTATAAATCGCTCCTATTCCATATTCTTTAGCTCTTTTTTTGGATATTTTTTCTCTATCACGATGTCCTTGATTAAAGTATTCTAAATAATATGTATTTGTCCTTTTGTCGTAATTCACATAATAAAAATCGTATATATATGATGCTTGAATCATACTCTTTCTAATTAAACTTTTTAAATTGTTTTTATATTTTTTTGCTAGTTCTAGCTCTGAATATAATTTATTATATAATAATCCATTTGTATCACCTTTTTCTAATTCAATTTCCTTACCTTTAAATTTCATTGCACAACCTAGTTCTTCTAAAAATTTTGTCATTTTACTATCTTCTTTGTTATTTTGTAAAGCATCGTTTATTTTTTGTTGTACTTCTAAGTCTATAATACTTACCTTCTTTCTTCTTTTTTTTTACATAATAACATAAGTTTAATAAAAAAGCTGTCGAATTTTGTATTTAATCAATAAATTTTAGAAATCATAATTTTAACATATTGGATTTAGTAATACATCATCCATATAAAATATATCCTAATATTGAATATATAAAAGCACTTTCAGATATAGGTTTATTTGCTATTATACAATACTTTATTGATAAGAACGTCGATAAATCATGATGATTCAAATTAAGCATAAAACAGTCTAGAATCCTATGTGATTTTAGACTGTTTTTGAATGACTTAGAGCTTCAAAAGTTTTCTAAGTACCACTCAATATATTTATACCATATTTTTTAGAAAATTTTTCAATTTTTAAATAGTTCGAATATGCGTAAAGTTGGAGCGATATCGAAACAGGTATGCGAAAAAATAGATATTTTTATTTCTCAAGCTCCTATATAACTCGATTTGATATTTTTAGTTTAACATAATCATTTATAATTTGCAATATTCTTTTGATTTTTATTAAAGAAATCAAAGGCAATTTTAAAGATTTTTTATAATATTTTTTAACAAGCATTGACTTCAAAACTAATGTTTGGTATAATGATAAAAAATAATAATTATTAGAAAGAGATGTATATTTTATGAGTGATAATGAATTAATAAAACAAACAGAAAAAACATTTGAAGACATTAAACATATTGATGAAAATGGAATTGAGTTTTGGTATGCTAGAGAATTAATGGTGGTGTTGGAATACGCTAAATGGGGAAATTTTATAAAAGTTATTGATAAAGCAAAACAATCTTGTGAAAATAGTAATATAAATGTATTTGAACATTTTGCCGACGTCGGCAAAACATCAAAAATGCCTAATGGCGGAGAAAAAATAATCAATGATTTTAAATTGACCAGATATGCTTGTTATTTAATTGCTCAAAATGGAGACAGTAGAAAAAGAACTATTGCACTTGCTCAAACATATTTTGCAGTTCAAACTAGAAAACAAGAATTAACTAGAGAAGAATATAATTTGCTTAGTGAAGATGAAAAAAGGTTATATACCAGAAAAAATGTAAGTGACAGAAATAAATATCTTTATAAAACTGCTCAAGAATCTGGTGTGAAAAATTATGGAAAATTTACTAATTATGGATATAAAGGATTATATAATGGAGAAACCGCGAAAGATATTGCCATACGAAAAGGAATTGACTTCAAAAAGGAAGAAATATTAGATTATATGGACAGCACAGAATTAGCAGCTAACTTGTTTAGAATAACGCAAACAGATGAAGTTTTAAAAAATAAAAATGTCAACAATGAAAGTGATGCTTGTCAAACACATCATGCAGTTGGTCAAGCAGTTAGACAAGTTATTAAAAAGATTGGTGGTACTATGCCAGAGTATTCTCCTACTCCCAAAAAAAGTACAAAACAACTAGAAAAAGAAAAAAAACAAAGATTAGTATTATCTAAAAAAGAAGCGAATAAAAAATTAAATAAAAAATGATATATAAATAAATTTGCAAAAAAAAATAATTATGGAGGAATAAAAGTGAAAAATTTACCTATAGATTCAGAAACAATAAATAAATCACTAGATATACTTGATGACACAACTAAAGAAACAAGAAAAGAAATTGATAAAACTACTGCAAAAGGAGTAAGTAAGTTAGCACAACTATTCTGGGCTTCTCCTATTGGAAGAAAAGCAGATATATATATATCGCAGAAAGACCTTATAAAATGAAAAAAGAATTAGAAAAAATGCAAGCAAAATATGATAATATTCCACAAGAATATCAAGTAGAACCTTCTTCTTATATAGCTTTAAAAGGAGTAAATGAATTAAATTATGCTTTAGAGGAAGATCATTTAAAAGAAATGTTTGAAAACATTTTAATTTCTGACATGGATAGTAGAAAAAAAGTAGAGTATTACCATCTTATATTGAAATAATAAAACAATTAAGCAAAGATGATGCCGAATTCTTAAAGCTTTTGTATAAAAATAATTTAAGTGTACCATCTATTATTTTGCATATAAATGACAACAATCATCAAGGATATTTTGATTTAGATAGTTATATAATTTACAATTATCATAAGAATGCTAATAATATACTTTCATACTCAACTAAAAAACTTAATAAACTAGTTATAGATACATTATTAATGCATAGATTAATTGAAAACACTTATGATACATTTTATCCAAATGAAGTTGAAAAATACGAAACTTTATTCAATGCAGTAAATAAAAATTATAACTTAGATTCTAATACTACTTTAAGTTATGATAAAGGATTAGTTCGACTTACAGAATTAGGAAAAAATTTTATTGAAATATGTCTTTCTTAAATAAATTTTATAATAAACTAAATTTTTAAAATCAATCCTAAAAGTATATATGTATATATTTAGCTGATAAAAAAACCAAAATATTGAAATATCAATATTTTGGTTTTTTTTTGGAGCAGGTAACGAGAATTGAACTCGTAACTAAACCTTGGCAAGGTTTTATTTTACCATTAAACTATACCTGCATATTATCTAAAATTTAATTTTTGTTAGAAAATAAAAATTAAATTTGGTTAATAATAACAGAAAATTAGCTAAATGTCAAGCATAACACAAAATATCTATTATACATATATTTTATGCAATTAATAAAATTATAATGCAATTACTCAGCTAGTTTTTCTACAGTTTCTTCATAAACTTCATTTGCATTTCTTTCATAAGATTGTTTAATTCTGGCTACATCTCTGTCTTGTGATTGTAATTTATTCATATTACTGTTATATATACCAATTAAGATAACTGAAAAGAATAAAACTGCAACTAACACAAACAAAGTTGCTGAACCTTTTTGACTTTTAAAATTAATCATTTTTAAAACTCCTTTTAGCATAAAAGCTTTGTATTTAATATCATTTTACTATGTATATTATTAAAAATCAATAGGAAAAATAAAACTAATGAAAAGTTAACAACAAATGTAATAAATTTGCAACAAAACTGCAATATAAATGTAACAATAAGACAAATAAAAAACATTGACTTTATGCTTAGTATAATATAAAATTTATTTATAGAGGTTTACGAAGGAGGAAGCTAGAAATGAAAAATAAAATTGTGTCGATAATAATTATGTTCACATTATTCGCATCAGCATTTTACAATTTATGTTATGCGGAAACAAACACTACAATAAATAAGGAAAAAGTTATAGATACGGGAATGCTAAAAAGTAGTACAGAAATAATGAAAGTTCCAAATCAAATAGAAACAATAGCAAGTGGTGACGGATGGACAGATGTAGGTAATGCATCATGGGAGATAACAAAAGACGGACCATCAGTTGAATTTACAATAAATGGAATTAACCAAATTGAAGGACATACATATTATGTTGCTTTAACTAAAGATGCTTCAAAACCAACTGTAAGTCAATTAAGTGATGATGATATGGCTTTACTAACTCCTAGTAGTGATAGTGCACAAAAACTATATTGTGCAGATTCAAAATTCGGACCATTATATATAAAAAATGTTTCGTATATATGTCTTATAGAAAAGAATTTTGAAGGAGAAAAAGAAGTAATATCATTTGGCAATGAATTAAAAAGAGTAGAAGAACCAAAATATTTTGATGCGTTTAGACTTACAATGGTTAATTACGAAGATACACAAATTGTATTAAATTTTGCAAATGGATTTGTTACTAGAAAAGAACAAATAAAAATTGGAAAAATAACTGATACAAGCATTTTACAACAATTAAAAAATTCAGACTCTACAGGTTGGGGAAGATTGATGGAATATGCTAAATCTGATTCATCAGCTATGGTTAATAATACTGTAACTACAAACGAATCAGGAACATATTCTGTTACACAAGATTTATTAGGAGCAAACAACGTAAACAATGAAGAATATTATTATCTATATGTAAAAACTGATGATGAAAATGGAAAATATGTTTCTAATGAAGCAGTTACTCTAGCAATTTCAGACGTATTTAATGGACAATATTATATGTTCTTCTATGGCTCAGACGATTTTACATGGAGTGATTTTGACGCAGGAGGTACTGGTGGAGGAGGAACTTCACAATCAAAAGATGATACAACATCACCATTAATACTTCCAAAAACAGGTGTAACAGCAATTGCAGTAGCAACATTATTAGTATTAATATCAACAGGAGCAGTTTCTTATTATAAAGTAAAAAAATACAAAGGTTTAAAATAATATAAAAATACAAAAAAAGGGGTAGAATAGCTACTCTTTTTTTGTTGACTTTAATTAAAAAAAGATGTATAATAGAGCAGTTAGGAGTTTTATGGAAAATAACAATTCAGTAAAGTAACAGATGTTTATGAATAGAGTTCTATAAAAAATATTAAAGAAAGGAGAAGGAAATGGAAAAAGAAGAAAATATATTAGGTAAAGAAAAAATTGGAAAATTAATTTTAAAATTTGGAGTACCATGTATAATATCATTACTTGTCAACTCTTTATATAATATAGTGGACCAAATATTTATAGGTTGGGGAGTAGGTTATTTAGGAAATGGAGCAACAAATATAGTATTTCCAATAGTAATGATAGCATTAGCATTTTCATTAATGCTAGGAGATGGTTCATCAGCATATTTAAGTTTAAGACTTGGAGAAAAGAAAGAAAAAGAAGCTGCAAAAGGTGTAGGAAATGGAATTATATCAATTGCAATAGTATCAACATTACTATGCATTATAACACTTGTTTTTTTACCACAATTATTGACAATGTTTGGATGCACAGATGCATTAAGACCATATGCTGAAGGTTATGGAAGAATTATTGCAATAGGATTACCATTTATGATGATAGGAACATCTCTAAATTCAATTATTAGAGCAGATGGAAGTCCAAGATATTCTATGATATCAATGGTAACAGGAGCAATTTTAAATACAATATTAGACCCTATATTAATATTTGTATTTAAAATGGGAGTAGAAGGTGCTGCAATAGCTACAATATTTAGCCAATTTATAACATTTTTATTAAATATAATTTATGTAAGGAAATTTAAATCTACAAAATTAGATAAAGAAGCCTTTAAAGTTCAAGGAGTAGTTGTAAGAAAAATATCAACATTAGGGATAAGTAGTTTTATTACACAAATGAGCTTTGTATGTGTTGTCACAGTGCAAAATAATTTATTTGCAAAATATGGAGCTGAATCAAAATTTGGACCAGAAATACCAATAACAGTACAAGGAATTGTTATGAAAATAAACCAAATATTAAACAGTATTATCGTAGGTATTTCATCTGGAACGCAACCAATATTTGGATATAATTATGGAGCAAGACAATTTGATAGAGTAAAGAAAACTTTGAAAACAGTTTTAGGGATAAGTATTGTTATAAGTACGACTGCATTTATTTTATTCCAAACTATACCAGATAAATTAATATCGATATTTGGTAGTGGTGATGAAATGTATATGGAATTTGCCTGCATTGCATTTAGAACATTTTTATTATTGTGCATATGCAACGGTGTTCAAATTCCTTCAGGTATATTTTTCCAAGCAATTGGAAAGAGTTCAAGAAGTGCAATATTGTCATTATCAAGACAAATTTTATTTTTAATTCCAGCAATGTTTATATTTGGAAACCTATTTGGAGTTACAGGAATTCTATATGCAGGACCAGTAGCAGATGGCCTAGCATTTATTTTAGCAGTAAGCTTTTTAGTTTATGAAGTACGAAATTTAAATAAGGGAAGCATAAAGAGTGAAACATTAATTGATGATACAAGTACAGATAACAAACTAAGTAAACGTATCATAATAACTGTTTCAAGAGAATATGGCTCAGGTGGAAGATATATAGGAAGATTAATAGCAGATATTTTAGGAATAAAATTATATGATAAAGATTTTGTAGAAAAGTTAGCTGAAGAAACAGGATTATCAGAGGAATATATAGAGAAGAAAGAAGAAAAACGAAACGTATTAGATATTCTAAATAATGGATACTATGCTGGACTAAACAATGCAGATGAATTATTTTTAAAAGAATCAGAATTAATAAAAGAAGTAGCACAAAAAGAATCATGCGTAATAATAGGAAGATGTGCAGACTTTATTTTAAAAGATGAACCAAATGTAGTTAAGGTATTTGTATATAGTTCATTAGAAAACAAAATAAAAAGAGCTACACAAATATATGGAATGGATAAAGCAAAAGTACAAAGAGAAATAAAAAGAATTGATAAAGTAAGAGCTAACCATTATAAATATTATACAGAAAGTAATTGGGGAGACCATTCAAATTACGATATTTGTATAAATAGTGATGTCCTAGGTGTTGACAAGTCAGCAGAATTAATTTGCAAAATGGTAGAAGACAAACAAGAAATATTAGCTTAATATAGAAGACAATAAAAAAGTTATTAACAAAAATAATGTTAATAACTTTTTTTATTAATATCTTTAAAGAAATCATAAGCTCTTCCATCAGAAGATGTTCTACCTTGGAATGAATATCCATTAGTAGTGATTCCAGAATTTTCGTCAAAAGATAATTTTAATTTTATATTATAAACAAAATCTGTGTCTAAATTATTTGTTATAGTTATTCTAAAATTAACTGCAGTTGCTAAAGCAGCTAAATCCACATTTGCTTGTTTTAATAAAGAACCGCTTAGTGAAATGTTTTGATTATCACGTACTGCATAGTGTGAAATTATATTTCTATTCAAATAGCTTAATGAAATATAATTAGAACAATCAGCATAAAAAGTTGGTTTTGAATAATCAGGATTTTCTTCGTTCTTATAAGTAACAGCAAAATCTATTGGAGCACACTCAATTCTATTATCTGTTGAAGAATAAACATTAGCTGCATCTGAAACTTCATAATTACCTGCATTTAAAGGGTTCTTATAAGTTAGACTTTTTATACCTGTTGGTTGATCACTTAATATTTCTATATTGTCAATTCTTAGAGCTTTAACTGTATTTTCTTGAGTTTGTTCTTGTATGTATGAAGTATTGTTTATATAAATAGCTATATCTGTAAATTGATTGATATCTAAATCTTTTAAACTTTTTTCCTCTGTATTATCTGTTGCATTTGCACTGCTAAACAATAATACTTTGTCTATTTTAAAAACTGGATTCTGATTGGCATCAGATATTTGTATAGATTGATTTACAAAATTTTCTTCAGCAAATTTATGATAAATCATGAATCCATAATAAAACAATAATATCAAAAATGCGAGAACGATAACAACAGATAAAATTGTCTTTTGATTTCTTGTTAAATTACGTTTCATATAATGTTACTCCTTCTTTCTTTTGTATTACTTCAATTTATTATATAACATATCCATGTAATTAAATACTTTTTTATGCCATTCTTTATCAGTTGAATATCTAGTGTTAACACCTTCTAGTGTAGAACCGTTATAATATGTAGCAGCTGCTTTTTCGCCACCATATATATCTGTATCCTTAGGATTAATATAATTTTTAACTAATACTTTTGCAACAAGTTCGATACCTTCTTTGTAATCATCAAAAGTAAATGCATCATCATAAGGATTACTATCATTTGCTCCATAACCGAATAAATTCTTTTTATCCTTAGCAATATTTGAAGTACCCCAACCACTTTCATGTATAGCAAGTGCTGCTAAAAATACTCCATTGATATTATATTCTTGTTCAACATCAAAAAATGCTTTGTAATTGTTTTCAAAAATTTTATTTGTATCGCTTGCATTTCCTTTTAACATTTTTTCGAAATCAGAAACTGCTAAGCCACTCTTTTTATTAAGAGGCATGTCTAATTTTACATCTCTCAATATTCTTTGAACTCTAGCTTTGTCAACCATTTCAGGAGCTTCTGAAGCAGAAGTTAAAATAGCTTTTTTAACAAAACCTGTTTTTTCATCATATGTAACTTTACACCAATCACCAGCTAATTCTAAAAGTTTTACATCTAAAGTAGCAGGTATATCTGCAAGAGTTCTAGATGTATCATCAGCAGATTCTTTTAGTTGAGTGTCTGCAACTACATACATAAGATCACCTAAATGAACTTTATATTTATAAAGAAACTCAGATGTTCCTATATTTACAATTTGTTCTACAGGTTCCTTTATAACGGTTGTTTCAATGACATTCTCATCCACTAATTCGTTATTTTCATAAGTTCTAACAGCAATAATCTTATTTGTACCGTTAGTTCCTTCTTGTTCAACTTTTTCCTCGCCTTTTGGAAGGTTGTCCACCGCTTTATATTTAATTGGAAAATTAATTTCTCTTTCTTCATTTAATGTTTCTTTAATTGTTGACATGTCTATATTACCTGAAATTATTTGTGACATATCTAGTGGGTGTTGATTTGGTTCAAGCTCTTCCATTTCTGCAGGAGCAGAAGCAACTTCTTCTTCTAATCCATAAGTTGTAAACGAATAGCTGAAAAATAATAGAGCAACAGAAACCATTAATGTAATTAATATGATAATAATAGACAATTTAGTATAATTAAATGTCCTCATAGAATTAATTGATTTTTGTGGTTTGATTTTTTTACCATAAGAATAAGGATTAGTAACTTTTTTGTTACTGCTAAAATAAGTAGTTATACCACTACGAGAGCTTTCATTAGAATTTTTATGTTGGTATGTATAAGTATCGTCAGCTCTTTTTTGTTGTAATTCTTTAAAAACATCTACTAAATTTCTGTCAGAATTAAAATTATTATTTTGATTTGACATACTATTCACCTAATTTTATAAATTTTACATATACATTATATAATAAATTAGCTAAAATGTCCAGTATTTTTAAGATAAAAGTACTTGCAAAATTTGCAAAATAGTATATAATTATGTTACATTAAAAATGGTACAATTAAAACTGTTAAAAAATCTGTATAAAACTAATAAAAAAGCATTAAAAGGTGGAAAAAATGAAGTTAGAAAATTTAGAAAATAATATTGGGTATCAATTTAATAATAAAAAATTATTAGCACAAGCATTAACCCATACATCTTATGCAAATGAAAACAAAGTTGAGAGTAATGAAAAATTAGAATTTTTAGGTGATAGTATTTTAGAATATATATCAAGTGACTATATATATCGCACATACCCTAAACTAACAGAAGGGGAGATGACTAAAGTTAGAGCAAGTGTTGTATGTGGAGAAAATTTATCTAAAGTAGCAAAAAAATATGATATTGGAGAATATTTATATTTGGGAAATTCAGAAATTCATTCTGGAGGAAAAAATAGAATAGCTATTTTGGAAGATACTGTAGAGGCAATAATAGCAGCAATTTATTTAGATGGAGGAATTGAACCAACTAAAAAATTTATAATTCAAAGTTTAAAAACTAAAATAGAAGAAGCAACAAAAAATGTTGGAGTTAAAGATTATAAAACCGTATTGCAAGAAATATTACAAGAAAATGGAGATATAAAAATAGAATACGAAATAATAAAAGAAAGCGGACCAGACCATGATAAAAGTTTTGTAGCACAAGTAAAGGCGGCAGGAAAAATATTAGCAGAAGGAAAAGGTAAAAGCAAACAAAAAGCAGAAATGCAAGCAGCAAAAAAAGCAATTATAAAAATAAAGAGGTGAAACAATGAAAAAGCGAGACATTATCCCTATATTGATACCAGATAAAAATTATCCATACAACTGTACGTTTTATCAAGAAGGGAAAAAAACTAAAAAAACAAAGGACGAAACTAAGAAAATAATAGAAGAATTTTTGAAACATAATACAGAGGCAGAAGAAATTGAAGTTGCTTTTTTAGGAAAAAGTTTTACTTCTCTTGAAGAAGAATGTCAAATAGAATTATTAGAAATTGTAAATGAATATATAAAACAAGAAAAGATTAATACTATAAGAATTTTAGCAAGACCAGACCAAATTAACAAAAGAAAATTAAAAGAACTAAAAAAATATAATGTTGAAACTATAGAATTAGAAGCTTTATCATGTAGTGACTATATATTAAAAAGTAATAAGGTTTCATATAAATTTAAAGATGTTAAAAAAGCAGCAAGAATGATTAGATGGAGAGGATTTACACTAGGGTGTCAAATGATGGTAGGTCTTCCAGAAAGCACAAGAATAGATGAACTTAATACAGCGAAATCAATAGTTTTATTAAAACCAAAAGTAGCTAGGATTAATCCAATTTATGTAGTAAAAGGGACAGAATTAGAGAAAGAGTATAAAAAAGGAAATTACCAACCAATTACAGAAATGCAAGGAGTAGAGATTTGTAAAGATTTAGTTAGAATGTTTGCAGATAAAAATATCGAAACAATTAGAATAGGATTTCAAGATGCAGAAATAAAAGAAGAAGAAGGGATAATAGCAGGACCATATCATCCAGGATTTAGACAATTAGTAGAAATAGCAATGTGGTATGATGCGATTGTAGAAAAAATAAAACAATTAAATGTAAAAGTAAAAGAAGTTGAAGTAACAGTAAATCCTATGGATGTAGAAAATGTAATAGGTATAAAAAATGAAAACATATTAAAGTTAAAAGAAATGTATGAAGTAGACTTAATAGTGAAAGCAGATGAAGAAATAAAAGAAGGAAAATCAAAAATAGAAATAGTAAAAACGTACAATGATTTCTTAGAAGAGTAAAGTGAAAAACCATCTACGCTGTAAACAATTACAGTATAGATGGATTTTTGCGGGAATCAATAATAGATTAATATAAAAAGAAGGGGTGGTTATAAAAATGAAAATAGAAAAAGATTTTAATATAAGAAAATTCATAAGAGAAATAATCGGTTCAATATTTGGTTCATTTATAATAGCTGTAGCAATATCATTATTTTTATTACCAAATAAACTATCAACAGGAGGCTTTTCAGGATTGGCAACAATTGCATATTATTTATTTAAAATACCAGCAGGAACATTTATGCTTATATTAAATATTCCACTATTCATATTAGCTATTTACAAAATGGGAAAAAGTTTTTTTGTAAAAACTTTAGTAGGTACAGTATCACTATCTTTATTTATCGATATGTTAAGCAAAATACAACCATTAACGACAGATAGATTTTTAGCATGTATATATGGGGGAATAATAATAGGAATAGGTACAGCAATTATATTCAAAATGGATTCATCAACAGGAGGTTCAGATACAATAGGATTTTTAGCTAAATCATATAAGCCACATGTAAAAATAGGACAAGTTATGGTAATAGTTGATGCAGTAATAGTTATGCTAAACACAATTGTTTTTAAAGAAATAGAAGTAGGGTTATACTCAGCAATAGCTATTTTCCTTATGGGAAAAATGGTAGATATTATTTTTGAAGGTGTTGACTTCACAAAACTATTAGTCATTATTTCAGAAAAAGGTGAAGAAATATCAAAACAAATAGGTGAAAAGGTTAATAGAGGTTCAACAGGATTAGTAGGAAAAGGAATGTATAAACAAGAAGATAAACTAGTTTTATTATGCGCAGTAGAAAGAGGGGATATTTCAAAAGTAAAAACCATAGTACATGAAATAGATCCAAATAGTTTTATGATAGTAGCAAATTCAAGAGAAGTACTTGGATTAGGGTTTAAAAAAGTAGAAAAAGGTTAATTTTAGATGATAATACTTTTCAAACACTAAAGAAGTTTTCTTTCATAACATATTTAACGAAAGGAAGCTTTTTTTTTGCTTTATTATGTGATAAAATATCAACAATAGGAGAAATAAAAATGAAAGAGCAAAAATACATACTAAAAAATCAAGGAGAATTTAAATTAAAAGATATTTTCGAATGTGGACAATGTTTTCGATGGAATAGACAAGAAGACGGAAGTTATATAGGTGTTTTTGGAAGAAATGTTATAGAAGTAAAACAAAAAGAAAGAACAATATTTTTTCAAGGAGTATGTGAAAAAGAAATAAAAGAAACAGTTGAAAAATATTTTGATTTAAAAAGAGATTATAAATTAATACAAGACAAACTGGCAAAAACAGATAAACACTTAAAAACTAGTATAGAATATGGAAAAGGAATAAGAATATTAAATCAAGATTTGTGGGAAACAATAATTTCATTTATAATATCTGCAAACAATAATATACCAAGAATAAAAGGAATAATAGAAAGATTATGTAAAAAATTTGGAAACACATTAGAATATAAAGGAAATAAATACTATACATTCCCAACAGCACATCAATTAAAAAGTGTAAGTATAGAAGAATACAGAAAATTAGGTTTGGGATTTAGAGACAAAAGGTTATATCAGACAACTCAAATGGTACTAAAAAAAGAAGTGAATTTAGAAAAAATAAAAAATTTACCAACAAATAAAGCAAGAGAAGAATTGTTAAAATTATCCGGAATAGGACCTAAAGTAGCAGACTGTATTTTATTATTTTCAACACTTAAACGATTTGATGTATTTCCAGTAGATGTATGGGTACGAAGAGTTATGAATGAATTATATATTCATAATGAAGACGAAAACAAAGTATCTAAAAAACAAATAGAAAATTTAGCAAAAGAAAAATTTGGAGAATTAGAAGGATTGGCACAACAATATTTATTTTATTGGAGAAGAGAAAATGGGTCTTAGAATAATTTATGGAAGAGCAGGAAGCGGAAAAAGTGAATTTTGCTTTTCTGAAATAGCTAGAAAAATAGATACAGAAGAAAAAATCATAATAATAACTCCTGAACAGTTTTCTTTTACACAAGAGCAAAAGTTAATGGAGTGTATTAATGAAAAATCAGTATTAAATGCAGAAGTAGTAACATTAAGTAGAATGGCATATCGTGTATTGCAAGAAGTAGGCGGATATAATAAAACAAATCTAACTAAATGCGGAAAGGCAATGTTAATCTACTCTATTTTACATGCCCATCAAAAAGATTTGAAATATTTAGGAAAAACAGATGAAAACATAGAGTTAATTATGAGGGCAATTACAGAATTTAAACAACATAACATTACCATTGGAGAATTACAAAAAGAAATAGAAGTTATAGATGATGCATATTTACAAACAAAACTTACAGATATGGAAAAAGTTTTTGGAGAATTTGAAAAACACATAAAAAATAATTATATTGATGAAACAGACAGAATGACGATATTGGCAAATGAAATAGAAAATACAGATATTGTAAAAGATGCAATAATATATATAGATGAGTTTGCAGGATTTACTAGTCAAGAATATGAAGTGATAGCAAAAATTGTACAGCTAGCAAAACAAGTAAATATAACAGTTTGTGTAGATGACTTAAACCAAAATACAAATCCAGATACAGATATATTTTATTCTAATAAAATAACCATACAAAAACTATGGGAAATGGCTAATCAAAACAATTTAAAATTTGAGAAACCAGTGGTGTTAGAAAATATATACAGATTTAAATCACAGGAATTAAAACATTTGGGAAAAAACATATTTGAAATAAAATCAACAAAATATGAAAAAAAAGTGGAAAACATATCAATATTTTTAGCAAAAAATCAATATGACGAAATTGAAAAAATTGCAAAACAAATAAATGAACTAGTAATAAAAAAAGGATATAGATATAAGGAAATTTCAGTAATCACGAAAAATATTTCTACATATTCTTCACTAATAAAAGCAATATTTGGAAATAACAATATACCTGTATTTATAGACGAAAAACGTGAATTAAATCAAAATATAATAGTGCAATATGTATTATCAATTTTAGAAATATTATCTAAGAATTATTCTAATGAAACAATGTTTAATTATTTAAAATTAGGATTTTCAGATTATGAACCACAAGAAATTTTCGAATTAGAAAACTATTGTATAAAATGGGGAATAAACAGAAATAAATGGAAAGAAAAATTTACAAAAGAATTAGATAATAAGGAAGCGGAAATACAAAGATTAGATACAATTAGAGAAGAAATAATTACACCTTTAGTAGAATTGAAAAGAAAAATTATGAAAGAAAAGACTGCAAAAAGAATAACTGAAAATTTATATAATTTTTTACAAGAACAAAAAATTGAAGAAAGAATAATAAATAAAATAAAAGAGCTTGAAAAATTAGGATATACAGATTTAGTACAAGAATATAAAACAAGTTATGAAATAATTTTAGAAGTTCTAAATCAAATAGTTTTGATATTTAACGAGCAAAAAATTACAATAGACAAATATTTGCAAATATTAAAAATAGGATTAAAAAATAGTGGACTTGGAAAAATACCAGGAACACAAGATCAAGTTATTGTTGGAGACGTAGAGCGTTCAAGAAATCATAAAGTTAAGGCAGTTTTTATAATAGGAGTAAATGATGGAATATTTCCTAGTTTTAACAAAGATGAAGGATTTTTTGATGATAACGATAGAGAAAAATTAAAGCAAGATGGAATAGAACTTGCAAAAGGGACAATAGAAAACTTATATGAAGAAAACTTTAATATATATAAAGCTTTTTCAACTGCTGAAGAAAAATTATATTTATCATATGCTTCAGCAGATGCAGAAGGAAAAACCTTAAGACCATCAATATATATAAATAAAATAAAAAAAATATTTCCATTACTAAAAGAAAAAAGCGATGTGACATCAAACCAAATAGAAAATAATAATTCTAATTATACAAATTTACCTAGTCCGATTCAAAAAGAAAAAATAGAAAAGTTATATGGAAACATTTTAAAAACAAGTGTATCTCGACTAGAAAAATATAAGCAATGTGCTTTCTCATATTTTTTACGATATGGATTAGGGCTTAAAGAGAAAGAAGAATTAAAAGTACATTCATTTGATACTGGTTCATTTATGCATGAAGTAATAGATGATTTCTTTACAGAGGCAATATTTAAAAATGATAAAAGAATTACAGAAGTAAGTAAAAATGATGTAAATAAAATAGATATAGCTGAACGTGAAAATTTATATTTGATGACAGAAGAAGAAATTTCAAAATATGTAGATAACATTGTCAATGAAAAATTAAAATTACCAAAAAATTATATATTTACTGCAACAGCTAAATATAAAATGCTTGTAAAAAGATTAAAAAGGATTATTACTAAAGCACTAAAATATATATTAGAAGGATTACTAAACAGTGATTTTAATATAAAAGATACAGAAATAGAATTTGGACAAAAAGGCAATTATAAGCCAATAATAATTAATTTAGAAGATGGAAAAAAAGTTGAAATAACTGGAAAAATAGACAGAATAGATACAGCAACAACAGAGAATGGAAACTATTTAAGAATAATAGATTATAAATCATCTGCAAGAAATGTAGACTTAAATGAAGTATATGCGGGGTTACAAATCCAATTGTTGACATATATGGATGCAGTATGCAAAGAAGAAGATTTTATGTCAGCAGGAATTTTATATTTTGGTTTATTGGAACAAATGATAAAATCAGATAAAAAAATAAGTAGAGAAGAAGTAGAAGATAGAATAAGAAAAGACTTTAAAATGAAAGGATTAATTTTAGCAGATGTAAAAGTTATACAAATGCAAGATAACAATTTAAAATCAGGAGGTACATCAAGCATAATCCCTGCAGGAATCACAAAAAGTGGAAGTATTAACAACAAGAATACAAATGGAGTTGATAGCAAAGAATTTAAAATTTTGCAAGAATATATTCCAATCGTGATAAAGCAAATAGCAAATGAAATGCTAAGTGGAAAAATAGAATTAAAACCATACAATAAAGAAGGACATACCCCTTGTGAATATTGCGAATATAAATCTATTTGTGGATTTGATACTAGATTAAAAGACAATAAATATAAATATATAGAAAAATTACCAAAAGATATGGTTATAGAAAAAATGAAGGAAGAAACTAAAGCTAATTGATATTATGAAAATAATTTAGAAAGTTGGTGTAATATGGATTTATCTAATAAAAGTGTTATACATATAAAAAAAGATGGAATAGAATATTTGCAATTTCGAAAATTGCTAGAATACAAAGATAAAATACAACATGCATATAGTCTAGGAGTAGATGTAAATTACAGAACTTCTGACGAAGATAAAATACAAAATGAAAAAGCCAAAGAAAACTATAATAGGCTATGTCAAGAAATTGGTTTGAATTTTAACAATATAATAAAGCCAACTCAACAACATACACGTCAAGTAAAATCTGTAAAAGAACAAATAAATAGCTTTACAGCAAATACTGAAGAATATGATGCAACAGATGGTTTAGTAACAAATAGAAAAAACGTACTTGCAACAAGTAATGCGGACTGCATATTATTATTGTTTTATGATCCAGTAAAAAATGTTATTGCAAATACTCATTCAGGTTGGAAAGGAACTTTGCAAAGAATATCAATAGAAACTATAAAGAAAATGAAAGAAGAATATGAATGTAATGCACAAGATATAATTTGTTGTATTTGTCCAAGTATTAGAAAATGTCATTTTGAAGTAAGTAAAGATGTTAAAAATTTATTTTATGAAGAATTTAAAGAGTTAGAAGAAATAAATGAAATAATAACAGAAACAAAGCCAAATGAAAAATGGAATATAGACACAGTTTTAATCAACAAAATAATATTAAGACAACAAGGATTGAAAAAAGAAAATATAATAGATAGTGAAATATGCAGTATGTGTAATTCTAATATTATACATTCTTATAGAGCAGAAGGTGAAGGATATGGATTATCTACTGCAATAATAGGATTAAAATAAAAGGAGAAACAGATATGAGCAAAATAATCCCAAATAAAATAAAGATAGACTAACTATTAATTGTCAATAGTTTTTCTAAAAAAATTTTTTTAATAATTTGTTAAATAAAAATTTGCAT
>CANQGP010000021.1 GCA_947623285.1 uncultured Clostridia bacterium
CCTGGTTTTACATGTTGAAATTCAACTACTCTATATACATTTCCATCCATTTCAAATGTTGTTCCATTTCTAAAATCTCCTGCTGAATATACTGCTGCCATAATTATTATTTCTCCTTTCAATTTATAATTCTCAATAACATCGCTTATTATACCATAAATATTACTAAAAATCAATTATTCGCTGTATTTTATGTATTATTATTTTAATTTTTACTGTATCACAATATAATCTTTCCCAGATTTTGTTAAACTTATACATCCATCTTTAGTTATTTGAACTGTGTCTTCGATTCTAACTCCAAATTGTCCTGCTATATAAATTCCTGGTTCTGTCGTAACTACCATATTTTCTCTTAATTTTGTATCATTTCTAAAACTTATATATGGAGCTTCATGTATCTCCAATCCTACTCCATGCCCTAATGCATGTATGAGATTATATCCATATAATTTAAAATCATTTTCTACCATTTTCGTAAGTAAACGTGTATTAGCACCTTCCTTATATTCTATCAATGTTTGTTCTTCATTCTTCAATACTAAATCATAAATAGGTTTTACTTGCTCTGGTACTTCTCCAACAAAAATTGTTCTTGTCATATCTGAACAATATCCATTTACTTTACATCCCATATCTATCGTAATAATGTCTTTTTCTTGTATTTGTCTATTAGTTGGAACTGCATGTGGTTTAGAAGAATTTTCGCCTGATGCAACTATTGTATCAAATGACTCTCCTTCAGCATGTTCACAATAATATTCTTGAATCATTTTTGCTATTTGTATTTCTGTCATTCCTGGTTTTATTTGTTTTGTTATATAGTTAAAACATTCATCAGTAATTTCACATGCCTTTTTTATACTTTCTAATTCTTCTGTATCTTTTGTTAATCTTTCTCTTTCTATCATATATTCTGTTTCTACAAAGTTATTTATTTTGTATTTTCTTATATAATCCTTATATTGAGCATAAGTAAGATGATTTTCTTCAAATCCGACATTTTCACAAAACATAAAGAAATTTTCATAATCGTCCACTGTTAAACCCTTTGCATCATATACTGTTACCTCATCATAAAGTGTTAATACTGAATGTACTTCTTCTATATATCTTCCATCAGTTATAAATATATTCTCTTTTCTTGTAATTAACAATAATCCTTCGGCTTCAACTTTTATTAAATATTTAATGTTTACTGGATTTGATATTATCATTCCTTGTAAATCTAAACTTGCCATTTTATTTCTTAAACATTGTAATTTTGGATTCATATTTTACACCCCATTTTATTTCAAATATTTTTAACCATACATTCCAAGTGTGAATATTTTCATTAGTACCTCTTTTATTAATTCAAATGGTATATACATACTTATAAATGTTGCTATTACAATAAATGGTCCAAATGGTATGTATTCGTCTGTTTTCTTTATTTTTGTTATTAATAATGTTACACTTATTAATGCTCCTAATAAAAATGCTACCAATGTAATAACTATTATATTAGAAAGTCCAAAGAATAATCCTAATGCTCCCATAAGCTTTACATCCCCAAAGCCCATAGCCTCTTTTCCATACACTAATCCACCTATCAGTGTAATCAATACAAATATCCCTGCTCCTGCAAACATTCCTAGCAACATATTTATTGATATTGCTATATTTGATAATCCATATAGAAAAGTTATAACTAATCCTATTTCAAATAAAGTTAAGGTTAATCTGTTCGGTATTATTTGTATTTTATAATCTATTATAAATGCTATTATTAATATTGGCGCAAGTATCATATATTTTATTAAATCTATATTTGCAATTATCGTTTCTTTTATTCCATATACATATACTAAACTTACGTAAATTGCTGCTAACAATATCATTATTATATAGTTAGGTTTAAAATTCGTTTTTAATTCTTGTAATATATCTTTTGATAATACCGTTTCCTCATTTGATAATCTTTTTATTGCCCAATTTGCAAATATTCCTACAAACAATCCTAATATTGCTGCAGTAATATAATACAATATGTGTACATCTTGTATATACATTATTTATTCTCCTTTATTTTATTTATATATCTTTTTTTTATAGCATTTTCAACTGGTCTTTTCCATGCTGTATACCAATAATCTTTTTCTGTAATAGGGTCTACTAAAATTGTAAACATATTACATCTATTACCACCAATTACATCAGTAAATATTTGATCTCCTACTACTGCAATTTTTTCTGGTTTTTCTTGCAATTTTTCTTGTACCCTTAAAAACCCTGATTTAAAAGGTTTTTTTGCAAAGTTTTCATAAGGGATTTCTAATTTATTTGCAACCGCTTCTACTTTTTCCTTATGATTAGTATTTGACAAAATATATAATTTAAATCCATGTCCTCTCAATTCAATAGACCATTCAATTATTGACTTCGATAAATTTTTGTTTATATCTATTAATGTATTATCAACATCCAAAATTAATGCTTTTATTTTTCTTTCATTTAATAAATCTGGTGTTATATCTTCAACTTTGTTTAAATACAAATCTGGATATATCATACTTTCCTCCACTTCCACTATATATTATCAATTTCAATAATTTTTGTCAACAAAAAATCCGTAAATATCACACATAAAAACAGACCCAAATTGTTAAATTTTTTATCTAACAATTTGGGTCTATTTCATTTTTATATACTATCTTTCCATATCATTATAATTTCTATTTTCATATTGTCCTTCAGTATACATTTGATATTGATTAGGTTTATTGTTTTCTTCAATAGCCAAACCTTTTCTAAATTCTGATGTTCTGTTTTCTGTCTCTCTTTTTTGAGCATTTATTTTCCTTTGCTTTTTCACCATATCCATCAAAAAGTTCATTTCTTCTTGATTAAACTTAAACACTCCTACACCTTTATCTTCTACAAGTACAGGTACTGTTGCATATCCGTTTTGTTGAGTATTTTCTATTTGACTAGCTAACACTAATCTTTGCTTTAATTTTCTATTCATATTAAAACAATATAACTCTCCATTTTCGTTTACTTTTATATCTTTTATTACTTTTTTCATACTACACAACACTCTCCTAATTAACTAAATTTTTAATTAATTTCAATTTATATATCTTACATGCTTTTTGGAATTGATATTATTTGATTTGATGGCTCATAAATCTTATCTATAATTTGCTCTTTAAATTGTCTTTTTAAAATTCTCTCTTTTCTGTTTAAAAATCTTCTATATTTTAGTTTATTCAAATATGTATCTCTGTCCATATATTCTAATCTCACTACATATACGCCCCATTCATTGATACTAACATTTACTCTTACATCTTTTTTTGAAAATTCCTTTGCTGCATTTTCAATGCTCTCTATCATTTGTTGTTCGCTATATATTTGTGGATTCAAATATAACTCTACCGTTTTTTTATTTTCTAGCATATTAATCAACATCCTTTTTCTTTTGAAATATTTATCATTTCTACCTCAAAAGCCATCACTATTATATCACATTTCCCAACTTATGTCAATCTTTTTCTTCTTATCAAAAGCTTATAAAAGTGTTGTAATTACTAGCTATTTATATTTATAAAATATTTTTATTTTTTTATAATACAATTATTTTCTTCAAATGTTTCGATTAATTTTGTTAGATCATTATTTATTTCTTCTCCAGATAAAGTATGGTCATTTGATAAAAGTGTAAATCTTATTGTTATACTTTTTTTATCTTCAAGTTTATGTTTATCTTCAAATATATCAATCACTCTATAAGTATCTATATTCTTAGCTTTTGCTTTCTTTATACATTCTTCCAAAAATGCATATTTTGTATTTTTATTTACTATAACGCTTATATCAATATCTACTGGTTGATATTTAGAAACTTCCTTAAACATTCTATTTACTTTCTTTATAGAATTTAATTTTTCTATATCAATCTCTATTACTGCTATATTAGATTTTTTTGCAATTGCATCTTTTATATTAAGATTCAAATCTGATATATATCCTATTTCCACATTGTCACATACTATTGCTGCAGAATTTATTGGATTTATCCAACTATATGAATTTGAAGTTATCTCTTTCATTTCTATTTTAACATTTTTATTTAAATTTACTATTGAATGAACTACTTTTAGTCCTTCATCTATCAATTGCTTACTGGTTTTACTCTTACTATAAATAATTGCACCTAATTTTTTATATTCTATGCAATCTTTTCCTTTTCTAGGATATTCCCATGTTCTAGCAATTTCAAATAATTTTACATCTTCATAATATTTTATATTCTTCTCTAAATTGTATATTAATGAAGGAATTAAAGATTCTCTCAATGTATTAAAATTAGAATTTGTTCCATTACTAATTTTTAAATTATCTTCATTTACTTCAATATTAAGTTTTTTATTTTTCTTATTATCATACCATACATAAGTATGAATCTCTGAAAAGCCATATTTTAGTGCCATTATATCTTTAATAGTATTTTCAATTACTTTTTCATCTTCTACCTCTACAGGTTCTACTGGTTGAGATTTTGTTTCTGGCACAATATTATCATAACCATAAATTCTTGCAATTTCTTCAACTAAATCTGCTTTCATACTTACATCCTTAGTTGCTCTAAAACTTGGAACTCTAACTTTCAATTTTCCATCTTTCTTTTCAACCTTAAACTCTAATGATTCCAAAATTTCTATTATTCTTTTTTCTGTAAATTCTACACCAATTCTTTTATTTATAAAATCTTTATCTACATCTATTACTATTTCAGGATATTTTTTTACGTATTCATCAGTAAGTCTTGAAACTATTTTTATATTTTTATCATTTTCTTCTAATAATTTTATATATCTTTCAATTGCTGTTTTAGTCATTTCAGGATCTAAACTTTTTTCATAATGACTACTTGCATCTGTTCTTAATTTAATATCTAAAGCTTGTTTTCTAATCGTATAAGCATCAAAGTTAGCTGATTCAAGTAATAAAGAGTTTGTTTCATCTGATATTTCTGAATTTGCTCCTCCCATAACACCTGCAATTGCTATAGGTGTTTCTTTATTACATATCATTAATGTTCCTTTTTCAATTTTTCTTTCTGTGTCATCCAATGTTTTGAAATTAATTGCCTTGTCTAAACTTTTTACTCTAACATCATCAACTAGTTTCTTATCATATGAATGCATTGGTTGACCTAGTTCTAACATAATATAATTTGTTAAATCTACTAATAAACTAATACTTCTCATTCCACAATAATATAGTCTAATTCTTTTATTTACTTCTAATTTCTTTTCTGTTACATTTTCAACTTCAATTGATGAAAATCTGTAACATTTATCTTTGTCTTCTACTTTTATCTTTACTTTTTTCAAATCATTATATTTTTCTAAATCAGCAAGTGGCATCTTCTTAAGCTTTCTTCCTGTTAATGCTGCCATTTCCCTTGCAATTCCGTAATGTCCCCATAAATCTGGTCTATTTGTAAGTGACTTATTATCTACTTCAAATATTATATCATCAATATCAAATATTTCTTTTATATCTACTCCTAACTTTGTTCCAGGGTCTAAAGTCATTACTCCTGAATAATCATCTGAAATTCCTAACTCTCTTTCAGATAGGCACATTCCACTACTAGTTTCTCCTGCCATTTTAACAGTTTTAATTTCCATTCCTTCTACTTTGCTTCCAAGAGGCGCAAATGGTACAATGTCTCCTACTTGAATGTTTGGTGCTCCACACAAACAGTTTTCTTTTCTATCTCCACAATCTAATTCAACTCTTCTTAATTTTTTAGATTGTGGAATATTTTCTATACTTAAAATTTTTGCTGTTATTACATTTTCTAATTTATCTCCATATTTTATTATTCCTTCTACCTCTGCAGTAGATAATGTAAATCTATTAATTAATTCTTCTAAATCAATTCCTTTTAAATCAACAAAATCTTTTATCCAATTCATTGAAATATACATTATATTTTCCTCCTATATGATTTTTATTTTTGTTTTAAACATTTAATTATTATTGGATTCCTATTTGCTTCAAATTTCTTAAATCTCCTGAATTCAAAACTCTTAAATCATCTATTCCATACTTCATCATTGCTAATCTTGATAATCCAAGCCCAAAAGCAAATCCAGAATATTTTTCTGTGTCTATACCTCCCATTTCAAGCACTCTAGGATGAATCATTCCGCAAGGACATAATTCTATCCATCCTCCATGTTTACATACTTTACAACCTTTTCCGCCACAATACATACAGCTTACATCTAATTCAAATCCTGGCTCTACAAATGGGAAAAATCCAGGTCTTAATCTTACTTTTAAATCCTTTTTAAATATTTCTGATAGAGTAGTTTTCATAAAATATATTAAATTTGCAATTGAAACATCTTCATCAATCATCATTCCTTCTAATTGAAAAAACGTATTCTCATGTGAAGCATCCAAATCTTCATTTCTAAAACATCTTCCTGGGAAAATTGCTTTTACTGGTGCTCCATATTTTCTCATTATCTTATTTTGAGCAGCAGAAGTTTGAGTTTTTAGTAATTGACCATTTTCTAACCAGAAAGTATCTTGCATATCTCTTGCTGGATGATATTTTGGTACATTTACCGCTTCAAAATTATTATATTCTGTTTCCACTTCGTTTCCATCTTCTACATGAAATCCCATTGTTCTAAACAAATCTTCAACCTCTCTTTGAACAATTGTTATTGGATGTAATGAGCCTAGATTTTCATCAACTGGAAATGAAAAATCAATCTTTTCTTGGTTTTTCATTTTAATCATAAGTTCTTCTTTTTTTAATTCTTCTTTTTTGTTTTCCATTTTTTCAATTATTGATTTTCTTAACTCATTAACTCTTTTACCAACAATAGGTCTTTCTTCTTCACTATAATTTTTTAGATTTTTTAAAATTTGTGTAAGTTCACCTTTTTTACCTAGAACTTCACTTCTTATTCTATCCAATCCATCTAAGTTCTCAATTTTAATAATTTGCGATTCAACCTTTTCTTTAATCTTTTTCAAATTTTCTTCCATAACATGCTCGTTCCTTTCTCTTTTATATTGAGGTTAAACTGTTTTTTACCAAAAAAATAATCTTTTCGCAACATAGGGCGAAAAGATTTCGTGGTACCACCTAATTTCATTAGCTAGTAATTTTAATTTATTTATATCCTTATTTAGCTAACCTCATTAAAGTTTTAACGGACTACTCCGCTTTTTCCTACTTGTATATATTATGTTTGTTTATATATACTTTCAAAAAAAGACCTAAAAAGTGAAATTTCTATATACTGTTAGTAATGGCTCACAGCAAATTGCCATTTTCTCTTTCCTAACTTTACGTATATATACTATGCTTTTTCCTTGGTTTTAAATATTTCTTTACTATTGTACTACAATTTCCAGTCAATTTCAAGTACTTATTAACTTTTAATATATTATTTTTTCATTTTTATTCTCTTTATTTTTATTTTTTATTCCTATATGCATTCCTCTTTTATCTCTATCTAATAATGGATCATATATATTAGTTATACAATCTTTAAATCCATCTTTTAATTCTTTTAATTCTTTTATCCTATTTTTCAATTGTTTTTCTCTATTCTTCAAAGGAGTTATTTCTTTTTTTAATTCTTCAGCAACATACATTTCATATTCTGGTGATTTTTCTTTTAGAATATCTTGATAATCTTTCATTCCAGTAAAAAAGTTCATTTGTTGTCTTGCTACTTGATGTAATTGTTTAGGCTCTTCATATGCATCAACCATTTCTTGAATTATTTCTATGTTCTCTTGTATTTGTTCTTGGGTTAATTTTTCATCACTATTTGGATTTATCTCATATTTTCCTTTTACTTGTTCTATTTTTCCAAAAAGATATTTATTTCTATCTTCTTTTTGTATATATATTCCCAAACCTAATTCTCTATTACTTTTATATATTTCATCATCAATCTTTTCTATTTTTTTCATTAGTCTTATTTTTTCATTAAATATAACTTCTTTATTCTTTGTATGTAAAACCACATATTTTGCAAAGTCATCTCTTGAAAACTCAGGATAAACTTTTTTATATATCTTTACTAAATCATCACTAATTTCATCAATCCCATTTCTTTCAAAGTGCTCAAATAGTCTCCTATTTATATATTCTTTTTTCTCTTCACTTGTCATGTTTTCTTCTTTAGCTTTTTTCTCACAACTATTAATAATTAACCTTAAAAAATCTTCCATATTCAACATCCTTTCAAATAAACTTTATTGCATTGTAAAGCTAGTTTATCTTATTGTCAATAGATTTAATGAAAAAATTTTTATTCTGCAGCATTTTGTTTTTCTTTTGATTCTTCTGATAAACTTAGCAGTATAAAAAAACTTATTTGTAATACTCATTTTTAGCTGTTTCAATTTCTTTTTGATCTTTTTTTATTTGTTCTTGGCAGCCATCTTTTAATGCTATTGGAACATTTATAGTTGCTTTTCCTATATCATCCTTTAAAAAAGCTCTTTTTTGTAAATTCTCTATTGAATTTTCGCAAACTTTTGCTTTTGCTTCATCTAATTGCTCTAAAAGTGTATTATAAGTTTCTCTATCACTTTCTTTCAATTCTCCAAAAATTTCGGCCTCATCTAAAGGCTTTAATTTTATTGATAAATTTGAAACCTCATTAATATAAGCTAATTTACCTTTTACCATTGCATTTGCATTATTAAATCTATAATCACTACTAAGTTGTACTAGGGCATCTTTTGATAATTTTTCTAGTCCATTTTTATACATTTCAAACATTTTATCAAAATTACTATAGTCTTCTTTTTCTCTCAATTCTTTAATTGTATTGCTTCCTGTTAAAACAAATTCTTGGATTTGCTTAGCAACATCATCTGGAGTTAGTTGCGTAAAGTCTAATGTTTGCAATTTGTAAAATTCATTTTCTAAAGGATTTCTTATATTTCTATAAATCTCATCTATAGCCATATTCAAACTTTCGATTGTTTCTTTGTCTTTAACTTTAAGTAATAATTCGCTTACTGTTTCAACGCGATTGTTTATTTTTCCTATATCATTGTCAATGCTAAAATCACTTTTTATAACTTCTAAAATTTCTTCAACTTGTTTTCCTTGAACTTCTTCAGAATTTTGCATATTTCTTAATATTGTATTTATTGTTTTATTGTTATAAACACCATTTTCAACACTTTTGTCTCTATTATAATTTTGATTACTAGTATATTGTATGGAATCTTCTTCTGTATAAAAAGCACCTTTTATATATTCTTTTGGAACTACTGTGTCTAATTTTATTACACCTCTATATGCTGTTGCTGCTTCAAAAACTTCATTGCTTTTTTCAAATAATTTAGTAATATGTTCCAAATCTCCAAAACAAGATGTTGGTATCTCTAATACCAACAATGTATTTAATTCTTCTCGATTTGATAAAGCACCTAATAGAGAATTGTCTTTACTAGTATTCATTCCAAAACCAACTTTGTTTAAATCTTCAATTAATTTTTTTCTTTGTTCATCAATTGGTAAATTGGTATGTAGGTTTTCTCCTTCTAAAGAAGTAGCTGTCCTTTCTAAACTTGTTTCAACAGTATATAATCCTTTTTCAAAGAAAGCACTTATTTGCTCTCTAAAATTTCTTTCTACTACTTGTTTATATTCCTGTTCTGAAATTGTCCAACCTAATCCATGATCTAAAATATGATTTTCTCTTAATTGTTTTGCATCTAATCCATCAATCGCATACAAATAATTATCTGCATATTCAGAATCTTTATAATTAGAATGCATCATTTCATCATATTCTTTACTTGTATATAGTTTACCATTTGAATCATCATAAAAAACAGGTGGTATAGCTGTTCTATGGATAAAATACTTTTTGCTTTCATCTTTACTTAATATGGTGTTAACTATATTTTCAATAAATTTTGATTCTCGCTCTTGCATTTTTATTTTCTCCCTTTTTATATCCATCTTTTGCATAAATATCAACATCAGTTTGCATTAATTTTTAAATAACTTTTTTATAAAACTAATTAATCTTGAAAAAAAGTTTTCTTTTTTTAGTTCTATAGGAAGATTATTTTGATGCTTTTCAACACTTTCAGATCTTTCAATCCTTCTGTTTTTAAATAAATCATCAGGATTATATTTTTCTCTCTTTTCTTCTTCCCCTTTTACTCTTTCATAATTTTCTTTTGCTATAATTTGTTCTCTTTCTTCTGGTGTAGCCCAATAATCTCTATATAAATTTGCTAAAATAGCTTTCGTCTCTGTTAGCATTTTTTGTTCTTCAAAAGGCATATTTTCGTCTAGTTCATAAATATAATTTGTATCCTGTTTTATGTTAAACATATTTATCATTTTATCTGGTATCTTTTTTACATCCTCCTCAGGAACATGTTCCAAAATTACTAAAACTTCTTTATATGCTTTTGGATAATTATCAATTACCATTCTTTATTTCTCCTTTATATTTTATTTTGTTTGCAAATTTAATATCTTTTTACAGAGTATACTCAAAACATACTTCATCATATTCTTTTTCCCCTATTTCTATTTTCTTTTCGTTTATAATTTTTCCACCCATTTTAGTATAGAATTTCTTAGATGGTTCATTATCTTTTAAGCACCATATTATCATTTTTGTTTTACCCTTTTTTCTAAATTCTTCTTTTACATAATTTACTAACTTTGTTCCTATTCCTTTATATTTTAATTCTGGATTTACATATATTGCAGCTAATTCACAATCTGCGTTTCTTATTTCAGGTGAACGATTATTGTTGTCTATGTATCTACAAAAGCCGACTACTTTTCCATCTATTTCTGCAACTATAAAACCGTTTTCCTTATAGTCATTTTTTCTTTTCTCTATTCTTTCATTCTTATCCATTGAATTTAAAAAATTATCATCAACTATTCCTTTATAAGCTGTTCTCCATCCACCTATCTGGATATCAACAACACTTTCAATATCTTTTTCTTTAATATCTCTAATTATAATTTTATCCATAATTATCTTCCTCTCTTGTTAATCAATTTTCCATTTTTTATTGTTAAATAATATACATGGTTTAAGTTTCATTCTATTTGCAAATTTATCAATTGCTTTAAATACTTTTTTAGTAAAATAAAATTCTTCTGCTGCTTTTTTGTTTATTTTATCATCGCATACAAAATCCGCTTTTTTATTTCCATCATTTTGGCAATAATTCAATTAGATTTACTGATTCAAAAGTTTATAAAAATGAACTCATTATATCCCCTTTCTTTAAGTTTTTATAACTCTATGCGTCATATTTTAACACTTTACAATTTTTTAATTTATATGCTAAATAATTACCATCTTTCGGTTCCCCTTCAAAATAGCATTTTGCATAAATACTAACTCCCGCATGTGTTACCACAAGTATATTTTTTCCTTTATATTTTTCAGTAATATCATCAAAAAAATCTTTTATTCTATTTCTAAATTGAGTAATGGTTTCTATTCCGAAATTTTCTTTCATTTGGATCATTAAAATCGACTGTTCCTTTGTATTCTGACTTTTGCTTTCCTTCTAATTCTCCATTGCATCTTTCTATAATTCTATCATCTTTAATAATAGGATTGTCACAAATAATTTGTGCAGTTTCAAAAGCACGTTTTAACGGACTTGAAAACACTTTATCAAATTTTATACCTCTTAGTTTTTCTCTTGTCCTTTTTGCCTGTTCAATGCCTGTTTTATTAAGAGGAATATCTATTCTTCCTTGATATATTCCTTCTACATTCCAATCTGTTTGCCCATGTCTAACTATATAAATCATTTATTTTATCTCCTTATATTATTGATTTTTATATTGCATTTTTCTTCAATAATCTTTTTTATATCCATTACTATTCTCCTAAAATTTTATTCTTAATTTATTCCTTCTATTAAATCATCATAAAACTTATTAGTAGCTTTATTCATTTCATTACATAAAGGTATTGTTTCTGGTAAATAACATTTATTTTTATTTAACACATTATCCTTCATATATTTCAATGTTTTTTGTAAGCTTTGTCCTCTTATAGAACCTGTAATAAGAGTTTTTACTATCAAATAATTTTTTCCACCCTCTAAAACATGAGCATCATGCAAAATCTTTCCTTCTGTAGTTTTTGGTATTTCACTTCTTTGTGACTCCCATGCAATTTCTATTATTTTTTCTATTTTTGTTGCTTCACAATTTTGTTTTTTTAACCATTCTCTTATTTTATCTTCATCAGAATATATAAAGCCATGAAAATACATTGCTGTAATAAGACTATCATAATCAACATTATAATTACTAATTTTAAGAATTTTATCTATTGCTTTTTTTACTAATTCCATATGCCACATATTATGCATAATATCTTTATCTTCATAATATGGTTTAACAAATTCTATTAATTCTTCTTCATTTTTCATAGTCTTTCTCCTTTTATTTTAAATAAGACAATTCTTTTAGTTTTTTTATCGACCTTTCTAAATACTTTGGTTTACTTTCTATACTCCATATTGCATCTGGTGTATATTGTTCAGCTAACTTTAATGTTTTTTCTATATCTATTGTTCCATCATCTATTGCTAAATGTTCATCATCAAAGTTATAACCTCTTAAAGTTTGTTTACCATGATTGTTATGTAAATGGTAATAAGCTATTCTATTTCCTAAAGTTTTTATCCAGTCTTCCACAAGCATATTAGAATTAGCATGTGCATGTCCTATATCTAAACATGCTTTTACTCTTTTATCGTTTACTTCATCAATTAAATTAATTGTCAATTCGCTATCAGATTCAAATTGATTTTCGATGCAGATTGTTATTGAATCATCTTTATCTTTTAAAAATTTTTCTAGTAAACTTTTTGCTCTTGTTATCCAACCGTTATACCAATCTGTTCCAGGTTTATAATTGCTATGAATTACCATTTCAGTACAACCTAGTCCACTAGCTATTCTATATGCTTCATTATATATTTTTAACATAGCTTCTTGCAGTTCTACTATTTTCGTTCCTAAGTTCAAATCCCAATATGGTGCATGATATGATTTTCCATATTTTATTTTAGGCAATATTTTTTTATACTCTTTCATCAATTCTTGTTTATTTTTTATATATGGATCATAAAATCCTTGTATTTCAAGTCCAAAATTATTTTTTATACATAATTCACTTGTCAAATTTAATTCTCCATCATCACATAATCTTATTTCTTTCATTTTTAATTTCCTCCTTATTATATTTTATATCTTTCCTATTTTAATTTTTTTGCTATTATCCAAAATATATGCCAATGTTTCATTTTTCCACTAGCACTTGGTAACATGTTATTTCTTTCGCAAAATTCTATTATTTCAAAATCTTTAAATAAATCAAATACTTGCTCTCTTGTTAAAAATGTCATTTCTTCTCTCCTTGGTGTTTTGTACCATGCATCTTTCACACCAAAAAAGTTTCCTACAAAAAATCCATTTATCTTAATATTTTGTTCTATTCTTGTCCATAAATTTTGAAAATTTTCTTCTTTGCAAAACGGTAAAGAATTACATGCAAAAGTTAAATCATTTTCTTCAAGTTCAATCTCTTCAAAATTCCCTTTCACAAATCTTAATCTTTTTAATTCTTCCTCAGTTAATTCTTCTTTTATATAACCTTCTACATCTTCAATATCATTTGCAATAACATTCCATTTGTTTTTTATCAAATATGCTGTATTCACACCTGCACCACATCCAAGTTCTATTGCCTTTCCTGTTTCATGTTCTACACTACTTATAAAGTATCTTAACTCCTTATTTACAACATTGTTTTTTGTTTTTTCATAAAATTCCTTTGAATTTTTCATTTTACTTTCATTCATATTTTCATTTTCCTCTACATTAGAATTTTTTTATTATTTTACACCTACATTTTACCACTTTCATTTTTTTAAGTCTACAATTTTTGTAACTATGTTTTTCATAAAAGTTTTGTCATGCTCTACAAAAATCAGAAAAAGTACTTATGTTATGTAAATGCATATGGTATAATATAGATATGATGATAAAATCATTATATTTAAAAACTCCCAAAAAAACCAATAAGGAGAAGAGAAAGGACTGGTGGTATTCCAGTCCTTATTTAGTTTATTTACTTTATTAATTCAAGTAATTTTTGGTTTTCTTAATTAATATAATAAATATAACTTGATTTTCCTACTGCATCAATTTGCAAAACAAAAACACCTCAGAACACTTATATTTAAGCATTTCTAAGGTATTCGATTTTGGCTCCGTTGTTGAGGATATCTACAACTCCTAGCCTCTCATGGTGATTGATACAAGTATCAATCTAACTACTAATACTTTAACATGTTTTTTATAAGATTTCAACTGATTTTTT
>CANQGP010000022.1 GCA_947623285.1 uncultured Clostridia bacterium
AGTAATGCTCTACCTAAACCTTTTCCTTCATAATTTTTTAGTGTTTTAAACCAATGTATAGTATTTATTTTATCATAGGCTTTCCATATAAAGCAGGTTGAAACAGGTTTATCTGTTGACTTTTCACAAAGAAACAAACACTTACTAAAAAATTCTTCTTTTCTGTTTTCATATACATTTTTAAAATAGTTAGTCATATATTGATAATATTTTTTCTTATCTTCATTATTGTCAAAAGGAAATTCTTTCCAGATATCTAACTCGTCTTCTCTACAGTTTCTGATATAATAATTTTTATCCAAATCAGAAAATGCTGATGTATTTACTTTTTCACATATCATAAATATATTTAAGTCTGGTATGTCTTTTTCTTCCATTCACTCACCTCTTTATATTTTCATATACTCACTATATAAACAAAACTTATTGATTTCATCTATAGTTCTTATAACTTCTTTTTCTCCTAATATCTTTTCTTCTTCATCAAGACATTCTATTCCACAAATTCTTTTTAAGTTATATTCTAACCAACCGAACTTTGCTTTATAATCTGCTTTTAATGCTTCATTGAACTCATCTAGATTCCCACCGTTTTCTTTATATGTAGTTACAAAGGCATCAAATTTTTCTTTATCAAAATAATTTTGACCTCCACTCCAATTCCACGCTGTATCTACAACTTCCATACTAGGATTTATCAATCCAGTTGATTCCCAATCTATTACTACAGGATTTTCACTACTATCCCATAATATATTTGGTAAATCTAAATCTCTATGGCTAATCACCATATTTTTAGCAGTCATTTTTAGACTTTGTATTGCTTGTCTATCTAGTTCACTAAATCTTCCTATGTTATCTAATAACAATTCCTTAATTTTTTTGTTTTCTACTTTTTCTATATAAAACTTCCAATCAACTACATCTGTGTCATAATATGCTTTACATTTTTCCTTCAATTCTCCAAAATCAATTTTATGGATTTTTAATAATTCTTTCGCAACTTTTTTACACTTTTCAATAGTTACTTCCTCATCTATTATTGTTTTTCCTTCTAACCAATCAAAAATCAAAAAATAATATCCATCAACTTGTTGTATGATTTTTCCATCTATTATTTTTGCAGGCAAACAACTAACATAGTTATTTTTTGCTATATTTGAAACTGCTTCAGCAAATATATGATTTTTCTTTGCATTTTCTCGTTTCATTACTTCTGGATTCAGAAGTTTAATTGCAAAAGTTCCTTTATCTGTTTGAACTTTGTACATTCTGTTTAATAATCCTCCTGATACCCTAGATGGTTCTTTTTGTAAACTTCCTAACTTACATTTTTTTATAAGCTTTTTTATCTGTGCATTCATAATATTCTCCTTTTATTTCTTTATGTTCTTTCTATACTCATTGATAATTCCCTAATTCTTTATTAATTCTGTTCTACACAATTTTTTATATGTATCACTTTTACTTAATAATTCTTCATGTGTTCCTTCAATGCTTATTTTTCCATCTTTAATAATTTTAATATTATCACAATTTACAATAGTTGATAATCTATGAGCAATAATTAATATAGTATATTCATCTTTCAAGTTATCAATAGCCTTTTGAACTTTTGCTTGTGTTTCATTATCTAAGGCACTTGTTGCTTCATCAAATAAAATAATCTTCGTTTTTTGTACGAATGCTCTTGCAATTGCTAGCCTTTGTTTCTGACCTCCTGATAACATTATTCCTGCTTCTCCTAGTATTGTATCATACTTTTGAGGTAATGTTTCAATAAAATCATTCAAGCATGCTATTTTACAAGCTTCAATCATTTCATTTTCTGTTAAGTCTTCTTTTACTAATTTTAGATTATCTCGAATACTTAAATTAAAAATATAGGGATTTTGACTAATAATTGTTATATTTCCTCTAATAGATTCTTCGTCTAGATTATTTATATTTGTATTCTCTATTAGTATTTCTCCTGAATTTGTTTCGTAAAGTTTGCATAGTAAACTAAATATTGTTGTTTTTCCAACTCCGCTTTTTCCTATAAAACCTACTGTTTGTCCTGACCTTACTTTAAAACTCAAATTGTTAAGAACAGGATTTTTTTTGTTATATCCAAATGTTACATTTTTAAATTCAAAATTCCCCTCAACTTTAGTCAAATGTTTTTCCCCGAAAGATTCTTTTTTTAATATTGTATCATCTAATATTGAAAAAACTCTAGTGCATGAAACATTAAAATTTTTAGCTTCATCAAATAATTGTGAAATCTTTTCCATCAAATTTACCATTACATCATTTTTGTAATTGAATAGGGCAAGGGCTATAGCTATTGTTATAATATTTGTTTGTATTAAATAAACTAATAGCAATAGTAATATAAATTCAAAAATCCCCGTGCAAGAACCTACAACAAATTGATATTTAGTTTCTATATTTCTCATATTAAAGTTTTTTTGATTTTGGTCTTCAATATTTTCTTTAAGAATTTTCATAAAACTTTCTTTAGAATCTAGCATTTTTATATCTCGTGCTCCTCTTATCAATTCCCCAGTTAAAGAAGATACTTTTTCAACTTGTTTACGATATTCTAAATCTTTTTCTCCATATTTTTTTGTTTTTCTTAATTGCAGTAAAGTTAATATTATAGATGCTACTAGATAATATAAGAACATTTGCCAGTTTAAGATTAGTATTGCAACAAACGCACCTATATTTCTAACTACACCTGCTATATATCCTAAACCTTCAGTAAACATTTTTGCCATTTGATTTGTGTCATTTACAATTCTTTGTATAAACACTCCTGAAGAATTATTATCTAATTCTGTTTGATTTATTTTTAATATTTCTTTTCCCAATTTTACTTGTATATTTTTTACAGTTCCTCTTCTAAAAGTTTGAGTATTCTTCCTTAGAAAGACTGAGTTTGCTTTCTCACATATTGTTACTAACAAAATTATTAAACTCACAAATATTACTTGTTGCCAAACATTATCTGTTAAATATATTATTTGTTTTGCTACTAATAGTGGTAATACTATTCCAATTGTAGTTGCTATTGTTGCTCCTATTATTTCACATATCAAATTAATTTTATATTTTTTTCCATAACTGTATACTTTTTTTAAATTTCTAATTGTTTCTTTCAATTTTATCACATCCCTTTTCTTTTAGTTAACAAATTTTCTATCTTTTTTGCTAAAGTTTTCAAATTGGTAGTTTATTATTTTCAATTTTCTAAGTCTATGATTTTTGTAGCTATGTTTTTCACAAAAGTTTCGTCATGCTCTACAAAAATCAATGTTGGCTTATACTTCAATATTGCCTCCTCTATTTGAACTCTTGTTAATATATCTATATAATTAAGTGGCTCATCCCATATGTATATATTTGCTTGTTCTGTTATGCTTTTTGCTAATAAAACTTTTTTCTTTTGTCCTTCACTAAAATTACTTATGTCTTTTTCAAATTCTGTATTTGATACCCCCATTTTCACAAGCATTGCTTTAAACACACCTTCATTTATTTTGCTCTTTCTAGCTATTTGTTTTAATGTTCCTTTTAAATTATCTGTGTTTTGTGATACATAAGATATTTTTAATTCATTTGCCATTTTCAAATTCCCATTATACTTTATTTCCTTTCCATTAATAAGTTTTAAAATGCTTGATTTGCCAACACCATTTTTTCCCATTATTGCAATTCTATCACCCTCATTCACTTCAAATGATATTTTGTCAAATATAGGTTTATCATTGTATTTTATTTGTAAGTCATTTGCTAATATAAGTAATTTCTTTTTTGATATTAAAGACTTTATTTCTAAACTATCATTTCGTTCTACATTGTTTAGCAATTTTGATTTTTCTTCAATTGCTTTATTTATTCGCTTTTCCATAACCTTAGATTTTTTCATCATTTTTGCTGATTTATGTCCAACATATCCTGTATCTATTTTCGAACCTGAATTTAGAGTTCCCTTTTTCGTTTTTTCTACTTTATCAGACCAGTTCGAAGTCTTTTTCGATGCTATTTCTAATCTTTGTATATCACTTTTTAACTTCTGATTTTGTATCTTTTCAAAATCATCCTGTCTCTTTCTATTCTCTTGCCAAGAACTAAAATTTCCTTTTTGTATTTCTATATTCATGTTGTTTATTGCTATAATATGGTCTACAACTTTATCTAAAAATTCTCTATCATGTGATACAAGTATAAAGCTCTTCTTCTTTTTCAAATATTCTACTAGATTATTTTTTGTTTCTATATCAAGATGATTTGTTGGTTCATCTATTAATAAAAAATTATTTCCTTTTACAAACAATGTAGCTAAAAGACTTTTTACTTGTTCTCCTCCACTTAACGAATTAAAACTTCTATAAAGTATTTCTGGATTTGTATTTAATAAATTTAATTCTTTTATTATTTCCCAATCTTCTGCATTAGGTGCAAGTTCATTTAAAATCTCTATTGTCATTCTATTTTTGTTCTTTACTTCAAATGGGAAGTAATCAAATTCTACATTTTTTGATATTGTTCCTTTATATTCATATTTCCCTTGTAATAAATTTAACAATGTTGTTTTTCCTTTTCCATTTCTACCGATTAACCCTAGTTTCCAATTTGTATCAATATTAAATGTTATATTTTCAAATACTTTTGTTAAGCTTCCTTCATATTCAAATGTTAGATTGTTTACATTTATTAATGCCATAATTAACCTCACCTCTCTATTTTATTTTTGTTTTAAAATTTTTTAGGCTTAGTTTTTTACATATAAAAAACACCCCTTTCTTGATTAAATTTTTCATAATAAATCAAGATAGAAGTGCATAAAAAATCCACTAAAGTAGCCTTTAGTGGAAATATCATAATCTATTTTTATATATTTATAAATTAACAATTATCTACACTAAAAGCACAAAAATCTTGATCTATTTTCGTGTACTCTTATTTTTTCTAAATTTAAATTAGAATTGATAATTGTTATATTATTCATTTACTTTCCTCACTTTCTTTTTACTTACATTGTAAATTATACCATATTTTAAAAATTATGTCAATCTCAATTGCTCTTTTTTTATGCTTTTTTATGCTTTTTACCCATAAATAATGAATCAATGTTTAAACACAAATAAGGATTAAAAATATTTAATAAAAAAATATTTATTAAGTTTAGAATTTTCTTCGTTTTCTCTAACGAACTCAACTTTAAATCCACATTTTTTGTAAAATTCAGGTGCTTGAAAATCATAAGTAGTTAAATTAATGTTCTCAAATCCTTTACCTCTATAAAAGTCTTCGACAGCTTTTACCAATTTACTTCCAATTTGTTTATTTCGATATTCTTCTAAAACAATAAGATCACTTATATGTATTTCTTTATAATACGAATTTCCTGTTATTATACCAATAACTTTATCTTCTTCTTTCGCAATAAAAGCAAATGGTATATAATTACAAGTAAGTCCTTTTTTATCAGCATATTTATTAAATTCTGCATTTATTATTTTGTAATATTTTTCATCTAATTCTGCTTGATATTCAATATTTAACATTTTTTCACCTCTATTTTTATACTCTACTTGTTATACATTTTTGTTTTTCGTTAAAAATTATTGATTTTCGTATGTTTAGTCTATTTTTTCTTGCCTAAATTTTATCATAAAGTATATTATATTTCAATATAAAATACTCCTGTCTTTAGGAAATTAATTAGAAACTATTTTTTAATAGTACAAAAATCTGCATTTTTTAAAATTTTTTTCAAATAACTATTGACTTTTAATAGTTAGTATTTCTTTATATTTTAGGATGATTTTTTTGTAACAAAAAAAATCATCCATTTCTGATTGATTTTTGTATCATCTGTTCAAACTTTCAAAAGTTCGAACAGAAACTTAATTGGCTGGGCTGGTGGGATTCGAACACACGCATGCCAGAGTCAAAGTCTTATCTTTTATTTAATAATTAACTTTTTTTATTATTAAATATCATTCCTTAAAGTGCCTATTTTTCAGTACTTTATCGTTATAAATTTTTAAAATTCTTCTATTTCAATACTTTCAAAAAATTGAATTTTCAAACGAATTTGTTTGACATTTGTTTGACAAAACGAATAACAATCAACTTACTTATTGATAATCTTAAAATTATACTACATTAAATTTTTATTGCCTTAAAATCGATTTTGATGGCAAACAAATAAAATATTTTTATAAGCTACTTACAATTTTTTGTAGGTAGTTTTTTTATTGAATAAAAAGTTGCTTGTTCAATATAAGGAGGAAAAAATGAACGAAGAAAATGCAATAGGGTATTATTCTATAATACCTTCAACAATTTTATATAACAACAATTTAAAACCAAATCAAAAATTATTATATGCAATAATAACTTCTTTATCTTGTAAAGAAGGTTATTGTTTTGCCTCTAATAAATATCTAGCTGAAAAGTTAAAAGTAAATCCTAAAACAATTTCAAATTGGATTTCTGACTTAAATAGCAAAGGCTTTATAATTGTTGATATTGAAAAAAACGAAAATAATCAAGTAATTCAAAGGAGAATTTATATAAATGATACCCCCTATCCATTAAAAAATGGATACCCCTCTCCCTCAAATAATGGTAAGGGTATCCATCAAATGATGGAGTATAATAATATAAATAAAAATAATAAAGGTAGGAATATATACGCAAACAAAAAAAGGATTTCTCCTTTTAGTGAACAAAGACACTACACAGAAGAATTCCTTAGAAGTTTATATGCAAATTAAATTTACTTATCTTCTCTATTAGAAAAAGCATATTCAATACAATTTATTATTAACGTATTCATAGAGATGTTATGTTTATTAGAATAAGTTGATATTTCTTGATGTAAATTTTCTGGTAGTCTTAAAGTAAATCTAACATCTGCATTCTTATAATTTTCGGGTTTAAATTTCTCAAACTTCATATTTCTCATTCCTTTCGCTTTATTTATTATAACCATTTTACGACCTTTTTCGATAGAGTTATATTTTGACATTGCTTTTTAATGTCATTTATGATAAGATAATTTTAAATTATGAAAAAGGAGGAGATTTTATGTATAAAAATGAACTCACTTATACAAGAGTTGGAGATTATTATGTACCAAATTTATCACTACCAAAACAAGAAAAAATCACATTAAATAAATATGGTAGAATGAGATTAAATTTTTTGAAAGAACACAAAAAAAGTCTTTACACAAAATTGATATTAAATGGAAAATTAAATACTCACTTAAAGGAATTTCAAGAAACAGCTGAAAGAGAAATAAATTTAATAATAAATAAGTTAAAAGATAAGAATAATATAACTGAAGAAATGAAAAATAATAATCAACTTTATTGGGTTGGAATGATGAATAATTTTAAGAATCAAGCCGAAGAAATTGTTTGTTCTGAATTAATTTATAACTAAAACGGAGGAATGAAAAATGGATGAGTTAAAAACTTTTTATGAAGAATGTGAAGATGAATTGGAAGAACATTTATTAAAAGCAAGAGCTATATTAAGGGAAACTAATGAAGAATATAAAAGCCTGTTAGAAAAGCAAAAAAATATTTTAGAAAGTTATAAAAATTTATCTTTAATATTAACTGATGATGAACTTGATAACGTAGAATTTTCATCAGAAGAAGTAAAAATTCTTCAAAAATTAACGCATATAAATGTTAATATAAAGATACTTGAAGAAAAAGAAATTTTCTTTTTAGGTGCAAGAGAAAACTATTTTTATTTAAAAAATATTGGTGTTTTAAAATAAAAATTTGTTATAAAATTCTATTGCTTTTTACAATAAAAATTCTTATACTATCTGCTACAAAACTAACAAAAAATTTATAAATTTTTTATAAAATTTTTTGTTAGTACACGTGGAAGATTGAAACCGAGTTAGGTTTCAAAAAGAGTAATAAAACTTTGAGAAAAAAGTTTTGTTGCTCTTTATTTTTTTGGTAAAAACGGAATGCGTTTTTATCAAAAATAACATAAAAAATACATTGGTATTTTTTATGAGAAACCCTAAAAAAGCATTAGCATTTTTTAGGGTTTTTGGGGTGTGGGGTTTTACCCTGCCACACAGACAAACTTTGTTTGTCTAGTGTGTTAGACATTGAAACAATATCCCTAGCAAAGAAGGAGGTGCAAGTAGATATGAGTTACGCTATCGTAAGAAACGAAAAACTAACACGAGCTGAAATAAATGGAAAAGGAACTCACAATGATAGGAAAGCAAAAAAACACGCTAATAAAGATATTGATCCGACAAGAACACATTTGAATTATTACATTAAGAAAAATGAATTAACATATACAAAAGAATTTGATAAGTATCTAAAGAAGAATAATAAATTACAATGTCATCTTCGTAAAAATAGTATTGTAATGTGTCAAATGATATTCACTTCTGACCAAGCATTTTTTGATAGAATTGGAGAAAAAGAAACAAAAAGATATTTTGATGAATGTTATAAATTCATTTGCAATTACAAAAATCTTGGAGAAAAAAATATAATATCAGCAGTAGTACATCTTGATGAAGGAGCACCACATTTACATTTAATGTTTGTTCCTGTTGTTCATACCACTGATAAAAACGGTAAGAAAATTGATAAGATTTGTGCAAGAGATTTTTGGAAAGGTAGAAGTAGTTATAGAAAATTACAAGATGCTTATTTTAATCATGTAAAGTCAAAAGGTTTTGAACTTGAAAGAGGTTTGTTTGTTGAAGATACAAAACGAAAACATATAGATACAGAATTATATAAAAAAATTACAAATTATGAAAATACTAAAAAAATTCTCAATGAAATAAAATTAGAATTACCTGATGTTCCTGACATATCTGATATAAAAGTAAATAGAATTTCAAAGAAAAGAGATGAACAAATATTAGAAAAAATTATAAAGCCTAAAGACAATTTAATTAAGGAACTTTATCAAGACAATTTATCATTGCATAAAGAATTATCTAAGCAGTCTAAAATTGTTGATGAGGCTGAAAAATATCAAAAGGAACGTGATAAAATACTTGCTGACAATAAAGAACTTCATAATACTGTTGAAAACTTAGAAAATGAATATGCCGAAAAGAAAGAAACTCTTGAAAGAGAATTTAAAGAAAAATCTTTTGATTTAGAGTATGGATATAAATATAAGATTCGTAAATTAGAAAAAGAAAATTCTCATTTAACTAAAGTTGTAAATACTTTTAAAACTACAGTTAAAAAATTCATAAAGTGGATTTGTAAAAAATTTGACATTGCTGATGAAAATAGACTTGAACGTGATTTTGAAAAAGAAACTCGCATTTCTCTTGATGCTGAAAAGCAAGTAAA
>CANQGP010000023.1 GCA_947623285.1 uncultured Clostridia bacterium
TTGTAATGTCTCATTGCTAATTGAGATTCTAATTGTTGAACTGTTTCTAGTGCAACTCCTACTACGATTAATATAGATGTTCCACCAAATGCAATATTCAAGTTCGTAAATCTTAATAGCATAGGCAATATTGCTATTATAGCTAGGAATAATCCTCCAAACCATGTTAGTTTAGATATAACAGATGATAAGTATTCTGTTGTTGGTTTTCCTGCTCTAATTCCTGGTATGAATCCACCATTTCTTTTAATGTTGTTTGATACTTCTGCTGGATTGAATGTTGCATAAGTATAGAAGAATGTAAATCCAACAATCAATAATAAATATACTAATGCGTTTGCTATTGAGTATCCAATTGGAACTGCAGATGAAGATGTTGCAATTGAGAATTGGTATAATCCATGCAAGAATCCTGTTTGATTAGCAATATCTTTTACAAATATTTGTATTAACATTGCTGGGAATGTCATAAATGATGAAGCAAAGATTATTGGCATAACACCTGCCATTGCTAATTTCAATGGAATGTGTGTGCTTTGTGCTCCTACCATTTTTCTTCCTACTACTTTTTTAGAATATTGTACAGGTATTCTTCTTTCTGCTTGATTTACATATACAACACCTGCAACTAAGATTATAGCACCAATTATTATTCCAACAGCTGTTAATAATCCTGTTGTGCTAAATCCTGTTTCTGGCATTATTAGTCCATAAATTGTTCCTACTCCACTTGGTAATCTTGATACGATACCAACGAAGATTAGTAATGATATTCCATTACCTATACCTTTTCCTGTAATTTGATCTCCAAGCCACATTAATATTGCTGTTCCTGTCATTAACGAAATTACTACTAATGCTCCTGTTAAGAATGTTGAATCTACGAATACTCCTGCTGATTTATATGATAAGTAAATTCCTGCTCCTTCTACTAGAGCTAGTACTATTGTTAACATTTTTGTGTAACGATTTATTTTTTGTCTTCCTTCTTCTCCACCTTCTTTTGTTAATCTTTCTAATGATGGTATTATCATTCCTAATAATTGAATAACAATTGAAGCTGTGATATATGGGCTTATAGACATTGCAAATATTGAGAATCTTGAGAAAGCTCCACCAGATATAATATTTATTAATCCAGCAATTCCTTCTGTTCCTCCCATTGCTTCACTTAATGCTACTGTGTTAACACCTGGTACAGTAATATAACATCCTAGTCTAAATACTACTATTAATAATAGAGTATATAAAAGCTTTTTTCTTACCTCAGGTGTTTTTATTGCGTTTTTTATAGTTTTAAACAATTAAATCACCTCAGCCTTTCCACCTAAAGCTTCTATTTGTTCTTTAGCTTTTGCTGTGAATTTTTTAGCTTTTACGTTTATTTTTTTATCTAATTTTCCTGTAGCTAATACTACTATTCCGTCATTTATTTTATCAATTATTCCTTCTTCTATTAAACTTTCTGCTGTTACATCAGTATTTTTTACTCCGTTTAACATTTTAAATGTTACTTCTGTATAATTTTTAGCATTGAAGTTTTTGAATCCTCTTTTTGGTAGTCTTCTATATAATGGTGTTTGACCACCTTCAAAGCCTCTTCTTACTCCTCCACCACTTCTTGATTTTTGACCTTTTTGTCCTCTTCCTGATGTTTTTCCGTTTCCTGATGCCATTCCACGACCTACTCTACTTCTTTTTGTTTTTACTTGTGCTGGTTTTAATTCACCTAATTTCATTTTGTCTTTGCACCTCCTTTTTATATTGTTTATTCTATAAGATTTCTTCTACTTTTTTACCTCTTTTTTTAGCTACTGATTCTACAGTTTGCATTGCTTTTAAACCTTCTAATGTTGCATATACAACGTTTCTAGGGTTGTTTGTTCCTATAACTTTTGTTCTTATATCTTTATATCCTGCTAATTCTAATACTGGTCTAACACTTCCTCCAGCAATAACTCCTGTACCAACTGCTGCTGGTTTTAGCATTACTCTTGCGCTTCCGAATCTTCCAACATATTCATGAGGTACTGTTGTTTCTACGATTGGAACTTTTATTAGGTTTTTCTTAGCTTCTTCAATTGCTTTTTTGATAGCATCTGGAACTTCTGATGCTTTACCATTTCCTACACCAACACGTCCCTTTTTGTCACCTACAATAACTACAGCACTAAATCTAAAAGTTCTACCACCTTTAACAACTTTAGCTACCCTATTTATCGCAACAACTTTTTCTTCTAATTCATTCTTTTCCTCCATAGGTTTCTCCTTTCATTATTTTTAAGGTTTTTATTTTTACCTTGCCTGATTGTATTTAATTTTGTGATATATGCTAATAATTACTTAAAATTCTAATCCGCCTTCTCTTGCAGCTTCTGCTAATTCTTTCACAACTCCATGATAAACATATCCGCCTCTATCAAATACTACAGATTTTATTTTCTTTGCAGTTGCTTTTTTTGCTATTAAAGTTCCTACTTCTTTTGCAGCTTCTTTATTAGCACGTTTTGTTTTTATTTCCTTGTCTAATGTTGAAGCACTTACTATTGTATTTCCTGCAACATCATCTATGATTTGTACATATAAATTTGTATTACTTCTATACACACATAATCTTGGTCTTTCAGGAGTACCAGATACTTTTCTTCTTACACGAGCATGTCTTCTTGCTCTTTCCATTTTTCTATCTGTTTTCTTTACCATTATCTAACTTTTCTCCTTTCTTTTTTTGTTAAACTATTTACCTGTCTTTCCTACTTTACGTCTAATATGTTCATCAGCATATTTGATTCCTTTACCTCTATATACTTCTGGTGGTCTCTTAGTTCTTATTACTGCTGCTGTTTGACCTACTAATTCTTTATCAATTCCTTTTACTATAATTGTATTTGGATTTGGAACATCAAAAGTAATTCCTTGAGGAGCTTCAAATATTACTGGATGTGAATATCCTAATGTTAGGTTTAAGTTATTTCCTTGTTTTTGAACTCTATAACCAACACCATTTATTTGTAATTCTTTTGTGTATTCTTGTGTTACACCTATAATCATGTTGTTGATTAATGTTCTAGTTAATCCGTGTAAACTTTTATTAAATGTTTCATCATTTGGTCTTATTACTTGAATTGTATTGCCTTCCATTTTTAGAGAAATGTTTTTATTTATTTCTCTTTCTAATGTTCCTTTAGGTCCTTTTACTGTAATTTTATTTCCTTCTATTTTTACGTCTACACCATCTAATACAGTTATAGGTTTATTTCCTATTCTTGACATTTTTTGTTTTCCTCCTTCTCGTCAATTTTTACCATATGTAGGCTAGAACCTCTCCACCTACACCTAACTCTCTGGCTTCTTTATCTGTTTTTAGTCCTTTTGATGTTGAAATTATTGCAATTCCTAAACCGTTTAATACTTTTGGTAAATCTTCTTTAGATGCATAAACTCTTAAACCTGGTTTACTAATTCTTTTCAATCCATCAATTACTCTTCTTCCTGTTTCATCATATTTTAAAGTTACTCTAATAACACCTTGTGTATCATCTTTTATTTCTTCAAATGCTTTTATATATCCTTCATTATATAGAATTTCTACCATTCCTAATTTTATTTTTGATGAAGGTATATCAACAGTTTTATGTTTAGCACTGTTTGCATTTCTAATTCTTGTTAACATATCTGCTATTGGATCTGTAATGTTCATCTCTTTTTATGCCCTCCTTTTCTTTCATTTCTATTTATTTAAAATTGATTAAAAGTAGTAAGATTTGGATTTTTATGAAATTAATTAGGCTGAAGGTGTGCTTTTGCACATCGATGTCTAATTAATGAAATAAAAATTCAAAGATTGCTGCTTATAATCGATTTTCTACCAGCTTGCTTTCTTCACACCCGGAATCTCTCCCTTATGTGCTAACTCTCTAAAGCAAACTCTACAAATTCCATATTTTCTTATATAAGCATGTGGTCTACCACAAATTTTACATCTATTATATTCTCTTGTTTTGTATTTTTGTGGTCTTTGTTGTTTAACTTTCATTGCTTTTTTAGCCATATCTTACTTTTCTCCTTTCCAAGTGATTAGTTTTTAAATGGCATTCCCATTAATTTTAATAGTTCTTTTCCTTCTTCGTCTGTTTTTGCTGTTGTTACAAATACGATATCCATTCCTCTTACTTTGTCTACTTTATCATATTCAATTTCTGGGAATATTAATTGTTCTTTAACTCCTATTGAATAGTTTCCTCTACCATCAAATGATTTACTTGATACTCCCCTAAAATCTCTAACTCTAGGAAGAGCTATATTTATAAATTTGTATGCAAAGTCGTACATTTTTTTAGCTCTTAATGTTACTTTACATCCTATGTTTACACCTTCTCTTAGTTTAAATGCTGCAATTGATTTCTTTGCTTTTGTTACTATTGGTCTTTGACCTGTTATTTGTGTTAAATCATTCATTGCATTTTCTAATGCTTTTGGATTTTCTTTTAAATCTCCTAATCCAATATTGATTACTATTTTATCAAGTTTTGGAACTTCCATAACAGATTTATATTGGAATTTTTTCATTAATGCTGGAACTACTTCTTTTTCATATTGTTCTCTTAATTTCTCCATTATGTATGATTCCTCCTTTCCTCACTTTATTTTAAGTTTGTACCGCATTTTTTACAAATACGAGTTTTGCTATCTTTTTCTACTTTGTATGCTACTTTTGTTACTTTTCCACATTTAGGACATACAACGTTTACTTTTGATGCATTTATTGCAACTTCTGATGCTATAATTCCGCCTTCTTCGCCTTGTTTTCTAGGTTTTACATGTTTTTTTCTTAAATTGATCCCTTTAACAATGACTTTATTTTCTTTAGGAATTACTTCTAAAACTTCTCCAGTTTTACCTTTATCATTTCCTGATAAAACTTGGACATTATCGCCTTTTTTTATCTTCATTAGGACTTTCCTCCTTCTTCTTTAATTTATAGGATTACAAATTTTGCATCTTTAACTTGTTTATTTAAATGTTTATAAATAACTTAATTAAAGAACTTCTGGAGCTAATGAAAGAATTTTCATATAATCCTTTTCTCTTAACTCTCTTGCAACTGGTCCGAAAATACGTGTTCCTCTTGGTGTTCCGTCTTCTCTTATTATTACAGCTGCGTTTTCATCAAATTTTATATATGAACCATCTGCTCTTCTCAATCCTTTTTTAGATCTTACGATAACAGCTTTTACAACTTCTCCTTTTTTTACAACTCCTCCTGGTGTTGCTGATTTGACTGTAGCTACTATTACATCTCCTATGTTTGATGTTTTTCTAAATGAACCACCTAAACATCTGATGCACATTATTTCTTTTGCTCCTGTGTTATCTGCTACTTTAAGTCTTGATTGTTGTTGTATCATCTTAAGGTTCCTCCTTTCGATTATTTCTTATTTTATAATTGCTTTCTCCATAATTTCTACAACTCTCCATCTTTTATCTTTTGATAAAGGTCTTGTTTCCATTACTTTTACTTTATCTCCCATTTGGCATTCGTTGTTTTCATCATGAGCTTTTAATTTATATGTTCTTTTTACTGTTTTACCATACATTGGATGACTTACACTTGTTTTTACTGCTACTACAACTGTTTTATCCATTTTGTCTGATACTACAGTTCCTACCATTACTTTACGAAGATTTCTTTCTTCCATA
>CANQGP010000024.1 GCA_947623285.1 uncultured Clostridia bacterium
CTTTTACTAAGTCAGCTAATTCTACTACTGTCATTTTTTTGATTTCTTCAATCATTTCTTCTTTTTTCATTTTATTAATCTCCTTTTCTTTTTTATTATTTTATTTTTTTAACTAATTAAGATTAGTATATTACTAACCAGTAAAGCTTAAGCTGATTTAATTTGTTTATGCTTCAGCTTCTGCTTCCTTTTGTAATCTAACTTGTTCAAGTCCAACTGCAAGTTTTGAAATATTTCCAAGCAATGCACCTGCAAGCATAGATAACAATGTTTCTCTTGATGGTAATTTTGCTAAAGTAATAATCTCTTCAGTTGTCATTACTTTACCGTCAATTACACCACCTTTAATTTTGTAAAAATCATTATTTTTTGTAAAGTTATAAATTACTTTTGTTGCATCTAAATAATCTTCATTATTAAGAGCTACTGCTACTGGGCCTACTAATTTGTCTTCTAATCCTTCTATTCCTGCTTCTTCTAAAGCTCTTTTAGTTATATTATTTTTAACTATTTTGTAATTTGTATTTGTACCTCTTAATTCTTTTCTTAGCTTTGTATCAGCATCAACTGTAATTCCTCTATATTCTGTTAAAAGAATTAATTTAGCTGATTTCATTTCTTCTGCTAATTTTGTGACTTCTTCTTTCTTTTTATTGATTATTTTCTCGTTTGCCATTTTTTCACCTCCCAATAGATATTTATTTACTAAAATTAAAAACACTCTTTTGTTCCCACCAAGGATACAAAGAGTGTTTAATTCTCTTTATTTTTCCTCGGTAGGACTTCTTTTTATGCCTACTGTCTTCGGATATTAATTATTATTAAAAATAACAATATTTATATTATTTACTTAACCCTTTTCGTTTAATAGGTTAAATCTTTATTTTTGATTAATATATATTCCTGGTCCCATTGTTGTAGATATTGATACGCTTCTAATATATTGTCCTTTTGCAGCTGCTGGTCTAGCTTTTATTATAGCATCCATAATTGTTTCAAAATTTTCTTGTAATTTTTTAGCTCCAAAAGATACTTTTCCAAAACCTAGATGAATAATATTTGTTTTATCCAATCTATATTCAACTTTACCAGATTTAATTTCTTCAATAGCTTTTGTTACATCCATTGTAACTGTTCCTGATTTAGGGTTTGGCATTAATCCTTTAGGTCCTAAAACTTTACCTAATCTACCAACAACTCCCATCATGTCTGGTGTTGCAACAACTACATCATAATCAAACCAGTTATCATTTTGTATTTTTGGTATTAATTCTTCTGCTCCAACGAAATCTGCTCCTGCCTTTTCAGCTTCATCTGCTTTAGGTCCTTTAGCAAATACTAATACCTTTTGAGTTTTACCTGTTCCATTTGGTAATACTACTGTACCTCTAACTTGTTGATCAGCATGTTTTGAATCTACACCTAATTTAACATGTAATTCTACTGTTTCATCAAATTTTGGTTTTGGCATTTTTTCTACTATTTTTAAAGCTTCTGCTATATCATATTCTTTTTTCTTTTCAACTAATTTTTCACATTCTGCATATCTTTTCGCTGTTTTACTCATTTTATATTTACCTCCTTTGGTTCAAACGAGCTATGCTCTCCCAATTATTTTTTATTTAATATTATTCTTCTATAGTTACACCCATAGATCTTGCAGTACCTTCAACCATTTTCATAGCTGTTTCAATTGATGCTGCATTTAAATCTGGCATTTTTTGTTCCGCGATTTCTTTAACTTGAGCTTTAGTTAATTGAGCTACTTTATCTCTATTTGGAACACCTGAACCTTTTTGAATTTTTGCAGCTTTTCTAATTAATACTGCCATTGGTGGTTCCTTTGTTATAAAAGTAAATGATTTATCTTTATTATTTACTGTTATAACTACTGGTATTTTTAATCCACCCATTTTTGCTGTTCTATCATTAAACTCTTTAACAAATTGCATAATATTAACACCGCTTGATCCTAATGCTGGTCCAACTGGTGGAGCTGGTGATGCTTTTCCTGCTTCTATTTGTAATTTAATAATAGTTACTTCACTATCTGCCATTCTAATGGCACCTCCTTTTTTGCATTACTAATTATTTTAATTTTTGTACTTGAGAAAATTCCAATTCCACTGGTGTCTCTCTTCCAAACATAGAAACCAATACTTTAACTCTATGTTTTTCTTTATTAATTTCTTGAACTGTTCCAACAAATCCTTCGAAAGACCCATTCATTATTTGAACTTGTTCATTGATTTCATAATCAACATTAATTGGTGTATTTTCAAATCCCATATTGCGTATCTCTTCTTCAGTCAATGGAATTGGATCTGTTCCTGATCCTACAAATCCAGTCACTCCTCTAGTATTTCTTACTATGTACCATGATTCTTCAGTTACAATCATCTTAATCAAAACATATCCTGGAAAAACCTTTTTCAAATTAGTTTTTCTTTTTCCATCTTTAATTTCAATTTGCTCTTCCATTGGAACAACAATATTGAAGAAAAAGTCTTCTAATTCTCTATTTTTTATAGTTTTTTCAAGGTCTGTTTTTACCTTGTTTTCATAACCAGAATAAGTATGAACTACATACCATCTTGGCACCATATCATAATCTTTTTGAGACATTTTATATAAGCCTCCTTTTATTAAAATTATTCTGCAACTGTATTTTCACCATTAACGGTTGTAGTCTCTTCAGGAGCAGCTTCTACTTCATTTTCATTGTTTTCTACAGTTTCAGTCGTTTCATTGCTCATTTCAACTGTTGTGTTTGTATCTTCAGTTGTATTATTTGTTGTAGTGTCTGTCTTTACAACTGCATCTCTTATACGTTCAATTCCTTGTTTATTTACTGTTTCAAATACTGCATCTAAGACAAATACAATTACAGCACAAATAATAACTATAGATATAACAGTCACAGTATTATTCAATAATTGTTTTGGCGTTGGCCAAACTACTTTCTTTAACTCTGTTTTAAAACTTTTGAAAAATGTCTTTTTATTTTTTTCTTTTTTATCATTTTTATTTGTTTTATTGACTTCTTTTTTAGCCATTTTACATCCTCCTTAAAATAGCTTTATTATTTTGTTTCTTTGTGTGTTGTACGTTTTTTGCAGAATTTACAATACTTAATTATTTCTAATCTTTCAGTATTATTTCTTTTATTTTTTGATGTCGTATAATTTCTATGTTTACATTCTGTACATTCTAATGTTATGTTTTCTCTTGGACCTTTTGATGCCATTTGAATACACTCCTTTTTCTTATTTATTTTTAAACGATGTGATTAGTGTATGTCCGTAATAACATACACTTGGATATTTTACCACGTTTTTCCACATATGTCAATGGTTTTTGAGTACTTTTGCTCATTTTTCGCAATAATTTTTTCACAAGAAAAAAGTTACCTTTTTCGGTAACTTTTAACATATATAAAACTGGCAACAACCTATCTTCCCAGCAGGGTAACCTACAAGTATTTTCGGCACTATTGAGCTTGACTTC
>CANQGP010000025.1 GCA_947623285.1 uncultured Clostridia bacterium
CCGTTTTTCAGTAAAATTTTGTATATCTATCTTAACACCTTTGTTAACATATGTCAAGTATTTTTTTAAAGCAATCCATCTTCTCGCCAATCTCCAACCAAAAAAATGGAAAATAACTTTCATTATCTTCCATTCCTATCATTTAACTTAACAATTTATTTTTCATTTCAATTATATCATAAAAAGGAATATGTATACCCTTTTTAGCTAACTTTATAACATTCATAGATGTATCTATTATTTCTTTTTTTAAGCTTTCAGTTATCACTACATCTTGTTTTTTATTTTGATATTTACTTTCTATGTATTTTTCAGTTGTTGGAAAAATATTTTGTATTAAAAATACCTTTTCTTTTCCTAATACCTTTCCAAAAACAAAGTTATAAACCTTCTTTTTGGTTCTCTTTTTGTTTTCATATATAGTCTTATATTTATCAACTTTGCTAGAAATTGGTACAAACCATATTATTTTTTCATTTTCTAAATCATTGAAACAAAAATAACAAGGTCTTTTGTTACCATTTTCTTTGTTTTCCATTAATTTATAATCTTTAAATATATTAAAAAAATTATCTTTTATAAAATAAAATTTTCCATTTTCTACTTTCATTTCTACCTCTTTTCCAACAAAAAATCTACCTCCGAAAAGGTAGATTTTTGTTAACATTTGTCCACCTACGCATTTATTTGTCGGAGGTAGGGCTCCGAGTAACATTTGTTCACCTATGCATTTATACCCCGCAAATAGGGTTGCGGCTAACATTTGATTTGGACAATATTTATATTATTATATTCATTATAACTTATTTTATTAACAAAAGTCAATACTTTTCAGAATTTTCTTTTTTATTTTTCGAACAAATGTATTATATCACGTTTTAAAAAATTGTCAATACTTTTTACGAACATTTTTTCTTTTTTATTTTAAAGCAATCCCTCCTTCCGCCCTTCTTCAACTAAAAAATGGAAAATAACTTTCGTTATCTTCCATCCCCAATATTTTATTTCTTATTTAAAATTTCTGAAATTTGCTTATTTAATTCATCAACTTCTTCTGTTAAAAAGCCCCATATCATTGTTAAATTTATTCCATCATAATCGTGTACAATCCTATTTCTTAATGATTTTAAACCATTCCATTCAATATTAGGATTTTCTTCTATAATTTCTTTACTTAATTTACTAGTAAGTTCTCCAATTTGACTTAAATCGAATACACAAGCATTTATAGTCTTCTTGTCTTTTTCAAACATATTTTGATCATATCCATTAATAAAATCTTTCAATTCATTAATATATGTTATTATTTTTGTCAATATCATAACATCTTTACTTTTCATAAACAACAACTCCCGTTTCTTCTATTTCTTTCTCAATTTTTGAATTTTTATTTATTTCAGATTTCTCTATTATATCAACCTCTTTGTTTAGTTTTTCTTTTATCTGCCCCATAATTGAGTAAAATTTCAAACCTTTAACTTTTCCTTTACTATCTAGTAAAATATCTATATCACTGTCTTTTGTTGGTTTCTTCTTTGCATATGACCCAAACAAAATAGCTTTTTCAACATCTGTTTTATTTAATATTTCAAATAAAATTTCTTTTATTTCATCTATTGAATAAATTTTCGTTACCATTTTTATTCTCCTCCATTTTTTATAATTATTATATACCATTTTATCCAATAAATCAACTCATATTTTCCATTTTAAGCAATCCCTCCTCTCGCCATTCTCCAACCAAAAAAATGGAAAATAACTTTCATTATCTTCCATTTCCAATATTTTAATCTCTTTTAAATAAATCTCTTGTATAAACCTTTTCTCTAACCTCGAAAAGTTTGTCCTCGTATCTATTAGCTAAAATCACGTCTGATTTTTCAGAAAATTCTTTAAAATCATTTACAACCTCGCATCCATTAAATTCTTTTTCTTTCATCGTTGGCTCATAAATTATGATTTCTACATCTTCTTCCTTTAATCTGTCAATTACCCCTTGAATCGCACTAAATCTAAAGTTGTCTGATTCAGCTTTCATAGTCAATCTATAAACTCCTACAACTTCTGGATTTTTCTGCAAAACCTCGTTTGCTATGTGCTTTTTTCTAGTGATGTTTGACCTAACTATAGCTCTTATTAAATTTTGTGGCACATCATTGAAGTTTGCTAATAATTGTTTTGTGTCTTTTGGAAGGCAATATCCACCATAGCCAAAAGATGGATTGTTGTAATGAGTTCCAATTCTAGGATCTAAACAAATTCCATCAATTATATCTTTTGCGTTCAACCCCTTCATCTCAGCGTAAGTGTCTAATTCGTTGAAATATGAAACTCTTAACGCCAAATATGTATTAGCAAACAACTTAACCGCCTCCGCTTCAGTTGAGTTCATGAATTTAATTTCAACATCTTCTTTATTTATCAAACAAATCCAGTTTTTCGCCATTCTTTTAAATACTTATATATTTTTGATTTTTACTTTTTGGCTTATCTGGTATTGTCATTTGAATTTTTTTCTCATCTAATAATGGATTTAAATATTCATATATAAATGTTGGTCTATGTTTTAATCCAATATATTCCATTATTTCTTTTACGTTTCTAGGTATTTTACAAAATTCTAAAATTAGTTTTATTTTTTCTTCTTTCTTATTAAATTTTTCTTGTTCGGTTATCTTGTTCGGTTTGCTCTGTTTGGCTATTTTGTAAGTTTTATCTTGTTCGGTCTGTCCTATTATTTTTTTAAAATAAATCAGAGTGACTACCTAATGTTAATAATATTATTATTAAATTATTCTTTATTTTTTGATATTCTAATAATACATCTGGCTGTATGTGACATTCCCAAACTCCGTTCGCTTTTTGGTTCTAACAGATGATTATGATATTTTTCAGGCATTTGTTCATTATTAGCTAGATATTCAAGAACTTTTTCTAATTCTGTCTTTTTAAAATTTGAATTCTTTAATAACTTTTTATATTGCTTTTTGAATTTGTTAGTATATTGAATGTCATATTTAATCATTTATCCAAATCCTCCATAAGTTCTTTCACAGAACTAAATTTTTTGTAGTTTTCTGGATGTT